>NZ_JBITFQ010000011.1:0-171298 GCF_044456225.1 Streptomyces sp. NPDC050988
TCGTTCGACTTGCATGTGTTAAGCACGCCGCCAGCGTTCGTCCTGAGCCAGGATCAAACTCTCCGTGAATGTATGCCGGTCATCCGGCGAAACACCACGAGAGCGGAACCACCGACCGGAATAAGACCGATGGTTCACAGCGTCCTCGCTGTGCGCCTGCCAAGTGTTACCCCGGCAGGACTTTTTCAAAGGAACCTCCACCCACCACAACCGTGGTGGACGGGGTATCAACATATCTGGCGTTGATTTTTGGCACGCTGTTGAGTTCTCAAGGAACGGACGCTTCCTTTGTACTCACCCTCTCGGGCTTTCCTCCGGGCTTCCCTTCGGTCTTGCGTTTCCGACTCTATCAGACCGTTTTCCGATCCGATTTCCTCGGTGCTTTCCAGGTTTTCGCTTTCGCGTTTCCCTTTCCGGCGGTTCCGACTCTATCAGATCCTTTCGGGCCTGATTCCCGGTCAGAGCGGGTTGTCTTCGCGGCTGTTGGGCCGTTCCGACGAGTGAGACTTTAGCGGAATCCTGGCCCCCGAGCTAATCGGGGTCGCGCTCTTTCGAACGCTGATTCCTCATTTCGCAAACGCGCATGAAAGCGGTCCGACGACGGGTCGTCGATCGCTGTGTGCTTGTTGCGGAATGGCTGTCCGGGGACCAACCGAAGTCGGCGCTCACGTCGGACAACTCGGAGAACACTACGTAGGGGTCCAGGGCGTGTCAACTTGACGCCGGGAGCCGCCCTGGAGGCGTACTCTTGGGGCCATGACTACGCACGCGTGCACCCAACTGTGGTGGGCCGCCTGACGGCGGCCGTACATACGCGTGTACCCAACGGCCGCCGCCTCGGCGGCCGTTCTTGTTTCTCCCTCCTGGAGCGCCGGCCGGCGGTGGTGGCGGCCTCGACCAGGAGGTAGCGGAATGAAGCGGGTCTTCAGCGGGGTCAAGCCGACCGGGCATCTGACGTTGGGGAACTACCTGGGGGCGATGCGGCGGTGGAGTGCGGTCGATCAGCACGAGGCCGACGCGCTGTTCTGCATCGTCGACCTGCACGCGCTGACCGTGGACCACGATCCCGGCCGGGTGCGCAGGCTCAGTAGGCAGGCGGCCACGCTGCTGCTGGCCGCTGGGCTCGATCCGAAGCTGTGCACCGTCTTCGCCCAGAGTCATGTGGATGAGCACGCGCGACTGTCGTACCTGCTGGAGTGCGTGGCCACGGACGGCGAGATGCGGCGGATGATCCAGTACAAGGAGAAGGCCGCCGCTGAGCGTGCGCGCGGCGGGAGTGTGCGGCTGTCGCTGCTGACATATCCCGTGCTGATGGCGGCGGACATCCTGGCGTACGGGACCGACGAGGTGCCGGTGGGCGACGACCAGTCGCAGCACGTGGAGCTGACCCGGGATCTGGCGGTGCGGTTCAACCAGCGGTACGGGCACACGTTCGTGGTGCCGCGGGCCACGCATCCGGAGCTGGCGGCCCGGGTCATGAACTTGCAGGAGCCGACGTCGAAGATGGGGAAGTCGGCCGATGTGGGGCCCGGGATCGTCTATCTGCTCGACGAGCCGGAGGTGATCCGGAAGAAGGTCATGCGGGCCGTGACCGACAGCGGGCGGGATGTGGCGTACGACCCGGAGGCCCGGCCGGGGGTCTCGAATCTGCTGGAGATCCTCGCGGCGTGCGGGAGTGGGAACCCGGAGGCCTTGGCCGGTGTATATGAGTCGTACGGATCTTTGAAGAAGGACACCGCCGAGGCCGTGGTGGAGCTCCTCAGGCCCGTACAGCAGAGGCACAAGGAGTTGTGCGCGGATCCTGCGTACGTGGAGGGGGTGTTGCGGGAGGGTGCGGCGAAGGCCAGGGAGATGGCGAGGCCGAGGGTGGACGCGGCGTACCGGGCGATCGGGCTGCTGCCGGCGATGTGACGAGGAGTGGTGGGGCCGGAGGTGGGCCCGGCCCCGGGGCTCCTAGCTGTTGCCGGAGGCCAGTTCGCGGCTGCGGTCGCGGGCGGCTTCCAGGGCGGCGATGAGGGCTGCTCGTACGCCGTGGTTCTCGAGTTCGCGGATGGCGTTGATCGTGGTGCCCGCGGGGGACGTGACGTTCTCGCGGAGCTTCACGGGGTGCTCGCCGCTGTCGCGGAGCATCACGGCGGCGCCGATCGCGGACTGGACGATCAGGTCGTGGGCCTTGTCGCGGGGCAGGCCGAGCAGGATGCCGGCGTCGGTCATGGCCTCGACCAGGTAGAAGAAGTACGCCGGACCCGAGCCGGAGAGAGCGGTGCAGGCGTCCTGCTGGGACTCGGGGACGCGGAGGGTCTTGCCGACCGCGCCGAAGATCTCCTCGGCGTGGGCGAGGTGCTCGGCGGTGGCGTGGCTGCCGGCGGAGATGACGGACATGGCCTCGTCGACGAGGGCGGGGGTGTTCGTCATGACACGGACGACGGGGGTGCTCTGGGCGAGGCGCTCCTCGAAGAAGGAGGTGGGGATGCCCGCGGCGCCGCTGATGACCAGGCGGTCGGCGGGGACGTGCGGGGCGAGTTCGTCGAGGAGGGTGCCCATGTCCTGGGGCTTGACCGTGAGGATCAGGGTGTCGGCGCTCTTGGCCGCCTCGGCGTTGGTGACTGGGGTGACGCCGTGGCGCTCCTGGAGTTCCTTGGCGCGTTCGGGGCGGCGGGCCGTGACCAGGAGGTCGGCGGGGGCCCAGCCGGCTCGGATCATTCCGCTGAGCAGGGCCTCGCCGATCTTGCCGGTGCCGAGCACTGCGACTTTCTGGGTCATGTTCGGTTGCCCTCCGGGGGTGCGTCGTCCGAGGCCCATCCTCGCACCGGGGGCGTGGGGGTGGGCCGCGTTGTCCGGTGGGCGGGACGCGGCCGTCCGGGGGCGGGGGTGGTGTTCGGTGTTACGCGGTGCGGCGGCGGAGAGTTGCCGCGCCGAGGCTCAGGACGAGGAGGGCGCAGGCCGCGACGATCAGGGCGTCGCGGATGAAGTTGGCGGTGACGTCGGTGTGCTTGAGGACTTCGTTCATGCCGTCAACGGCGTAGGACATGGGGAGGACGTTGGAGATGCCTTCGAGTACGGGGTGCATGTCGGGGCGCGGGGTGAACAGGCCGCAGAGGAGCAGTTGGGGGAAGATCACGGCCGGCATGAACTGGACGGCCTGGAACTCCGAGGACGCGAAGGCCGAGACGAAGAGGCCGAGGGCCGTGCCGAGCAGGGCGTCGAGAAGAGCCACCAGAAGGAGTAGCCAGGTCGAGCCCGTGACGTCGAGACCGAGGGCCCAGACGGCGAGACCGGTGGCGAGGGCGGACTGGATGACGGCGAGCGCGCCGAAGGCGAGGGCGTAGCCGACGATCAGGTCGGCCTTGCCGAGGGGCATGGCGAGGAGGCGTTCCAGAGTGCCGGAGGTGCGTTCGCGGAGGGTGGCGATGGAGGTCACCAGGAACATCGTGATGAGGGGGAAGATGCCGAGCAGTGAGGCGCCGATGGAGTCGAAGGTGCGCGGGCTGCCGTCGAAGACATAGCGGAGCAGCAGGAGCATCACGCACGGGATGAGGATCATCAGCGCGATCGAGCGCGGGTCGTGCCGGAGCTGGCGCAGGACCCGGGCCGCTGTGGCTGTGGTGCGGGAGTAGCTGATCGCGCTCTGCCTCAGGAGCGTGGTCGTGCCCGTACGGGTGGTGGTGGTGGTCGTGGTGCTCATCGAACGGACTCCTTGCGGGACTGGTTGCCGGCCGCGATCGCCTCGTCGACCAGGTGGAGGAAGGCGGCCTCGACAGTGTCGGTGCCGGTCTGGGTGCGCAGGGCGTCCGGGGTGTCGTCGGCGAGGATCTCGCCCTCGCGCATCAGGAGGAGGCGGTGGCAGCGCTCGGCCTCGTCCATGACGTGGGAGGAGACGAGGAGGGTGGCGCCCCGGTCGGCGGCGATGGTGTGGAAGAGCTGCCACAGGTCGCGGCGGAGTACGGGGTCGAGGCCGACCGTGGGTTCGTCCAGGACGAGGAGTTCGGGGGTGCCGAGGAGGGCGACGGCGAGGGATACGCGGCTGCGCTGGCCGCCGGAGAGGTTGCCCGCGAGGGCGTCGGCGTGGGAGGTGAGGTCCACGTCGGCGATGGCGTGGGTGACGTTCTCGTGGCGGCGTTCGGCGGCGGCGCGGCCGGGGTCGAGGATCGCGGCGAAGTAGTCCAGGTTCTGGCGGACGGTCAGGTCGTCGTAGACGGAGGGGGCTTGGGTGACGTAGCCGATGCGGGAGCGGAGTGCGGCGTGGCCCGCGGGGAGGCCGAGGACGTCCAGGGTGCCGGTGACCTTGGCCTGGGTGCCGACGATCGACCTCATCAGGGTGGACTTGCCGCATCCCGAGGGGCCGAGCAGGCCGGTGATCTGGCCGCGGGAGACCTCGAAGTCGAGTCCGCGGAGGACTTGGCGGATGCCGCGGACGACGGTGAGTGCGGCGGCGTGGACCGCTGGGGCCAGGGGGTGGTTCTGCGGGGTCTTGGGTGGACCGGGCGAGTAATTCATCATGTGATGAATAATGCGCCTGCGGGATGTAGGCGTCAAGCCTGGGCGGGGGCATGGCTGGGCGGGGCATGGCTGGGCTGAGGCGCGTGATGGGGGCTCGTGCGGTGCGTGGGGCGCCCGGGTGCTCGGTGGCCGGCGCCCGGTGGTGGGCGGCCGGTGGTGGGGTCAGGGGCGGAGTGCGACGAGGAGGTCGACGTCGTACGTCTCCTCGACGACGGCGTCCGGGAAGACCTCCAGGAGGTGTTCGCGCTCCTCGGCGAGGAAGGCCGCCGTGCCCTCCTCGCCGAGGACGAGGAAGATCGAGTGGCTGCCGATGTTGGCGAGGTGCGTGTCGAGGGGGACGCTGCGGGTCCAGCGGACCTGGTGATGCGTGATGTCCGGGACCGTGATCGCGTCGGCGAAGGCTCTCTCGGCGCGGGCCGAGGTGCCGCCCTTCTTGCCGACGGCGTCGCCGCCGAAGTACCGCGCGACGCGTTGCTCCTGGGCGGCGATCCATGGGATGTCCAGGGCGTCCATGTTCCACCAGAGCGCGAGGGCGCCGCCCGGGCGCAGGACGCGCATCGCCTCCGGGGCGGCCCGGGCCGGCTCCGTCCAGTGCCAGGCCTGGGCGTACGTCACGAAGTCGGCGGAGGCGTCGGTGAAGGGGAGGGCGTTGCCGTCGCCTCGTACGAGGGGGATGTCCGGGAGGGTCTGGCGGAACTGGCGTGCCATGCCGGCGCCGGGTTCGACCGCTACGACGTTCGCTCCGCGGGCGTGCAGGAGGGTGGTGGCGATGCCTGTGCCTGCGCCCACGTCGATGGCTCGGGCGCCTGTCAGGGGGCGGCCCGCGGCGGTCTCCATCGTGTCGAAGAGGGTGGGTGGGTAGGAGGGGCGGTTTGCGGCGTACTGGGCTGCGGCGGCGTTGAAGGAGTGGGCTCGGGTGTGGTGGTGAGCGCGGGAGGAGGCGGTCATGCCGCCATCGTGGCCTTGGGTGGGGGTGGGGGGCAGTGTTTTTCGCCCCCGCCGCCCCTACCCATTCCCGTCCCTGACTCAGGGGCTCCGCCCCCGAACCCCCAAAAGACTGCGCAGTTCCCCGCGCCCCCAAAGTCCCAGGGGCGCGGGGAACTGCGCGATCAGGCCCCACCGGCCCGCACCCGACAACAAACCCCCACGGGGCCTGGGGCAGAGCCCCTAGCGGCGGCGTTTGCGGGACGGGTTTCCCGTGCGGCGGGCGGTGCGGCGGGCGTGTTCGGCGCGAGCCGCCTCGTACTCCTGGCGGTGGAGTTTTTCGCCGGGGGCCTCGGTGAGGGAGCGGAAGAAGTAGGCCAGGAGGGCGCCTACGAAGCCGATCGCCAGGAGGCCGCGGAGGGATGCCTGGGTGTCGGGGTCGGGGCGCTCGCCGAACCCCTCCCAGGTGCGGCGGAAGGCGATCGCGCTGCAGATCGCGAACATCACGACGACGAGGAGGGTGACGAAGCCGCCCACGGCCGCGATCGCCAGGCCCTCGTAGGCGAAGCGGAGGATCAGGCAGCTCGCCACGGCGGCCGCCAGCGAACCGGCGGCCACGGCCGCGCGGCGTCCCGCGTAGCCGCCGTCGTGGTCCACCCAGGTCGTTCCGAAGAAACGGATCGGTTCGGGGCGGGGGCCTGCGGGGGTGCCGGTTTCGTCGCTCACGGCTCGATTATCGCCCCGCGCGGCGGAGTGCCGAAGTGTCGGAGTCCCACGAAGTCCCATGAAGTCCCTCGGAGTGCCTCGGAGTGCTTCGGAGTGCCGACGGGGTCGGTGCGGGTGGTGAGGGTCAAGTGAAAGTGCGTGAGGGAGCGGCCCGGCTCGCCGGTCTGCGGAACCGTTGGTCCGGCGAGCCGAGTCGCTTCTGCTTCGTCAGCTGCAGCGCGGTGCCACGTAGCCGTCGCTGCCCGTTTTCACGAAGGCGTCGGAGACGTACTCCCCGACCTTGATGTTGTCCCAGATGTTCGTCGTGCCGTAGGGACCGCTGATCGTCTCGCCCGGGCGCTGGCAGAAGATCGGGACCTTGGAGCCCACCGCCAGGGTGCGGACCAGGCGGTACTGGGTGCCGGGGCCGCTGCGCACGTTCACGGTGTAGCCGGGTGCGATCGGGTAGAGCGTCTGGGCCGCGGTGACGGTCGCCTCCGCCCTCGCGCCCGTACTCTCCTCCGCGCTCTCCATCTCTTCAACAGCCATATGGGCCTCCCCCGTTGGATGCGTTTGGACGCACTGTCTTGATCGTCGCGAACGCGTTGGCTTGAAACACTTTCTTTTCTTTGTGCACGCGGAGGCTAGCAAGCCGCGTGGGTCTCGTACGAACCATCGACTAGGCTCCGTGCGTCGCGCGTGCGTACGTAATTCACGGGGGTGGACCATGCCGCCACGACGCAGCGCCGGATCCGGTGCCGAAGCGGAACTTCCCGAATACGCCGGGCAGTACCGCCTTGAGTCACGCCTCGGCTCGGGCGGTATGGGTGTCGTCCATCTGGCGCGATCGACGTCGGGGCTGCGGCTCGCGGTGAAGGTCGTGCATGCCGAGTTCGCCAAGGACCCCGAGTTCAGGGGGCGGTTCCGGCAGGAGGTCGCGGCCGCGCGGCGGGTCAGCGGTGCCTTCACGGCACCGGTCGTGGACGCCGACCCCGAGGCGGAGCGGCCTTGGATGGCCACCCTGTTCATACCGGGGCTGACGCTGGCCGAGCACGTGAAGCGGAACGGCTCGTTGTCGTCCGCGCAGCTGCGTCAGGTCATGGCCGGACTCGCCGAGGGGCTGCGCGACATCCACCGTGCCGGTGTCGTGCACCGCGATCTCAAGCCGAGCAACGTCCTGCTCGCCGACGACGGTCCCAAGGTCATCGACTTCGGCATCTCCCGGCCATCGGACAGTGAGCTGCGCACGGAGACCGGCAAGCTGATCGGTACCCCGCCCTTCATGGCCCCCGAGCAGTTCCGCCGCCCCCGCGAGGTGGGCCCGGCCGCCGACATCTTCGCCCTCGGGTCGGTCCTGGTGCACGCGGCCACGGGGCGCGGGCCCTTCGACTCCGACAGTCCTTACATCGTCGCGTATCAAGTGGTGCACGACGAGCCGGACTTGACGGGTGTCCCCGATGATCTGGCCCAGCTCGTCGGCCGTTGCCTCGCCAAGGAGCCGGACGAACGGCCCACGCCCGACGAGCTCATGGCGGAACTGCGGCTCGTCTCCTCGCTCTACGACACCCAGGCGTTCATCCCCGCGCAGCGCACATCGGATCCCGGGGCCGAGACCGAAGCCGAAACCCAGGCCGCATCCGAGGCCGCATCCGAGGCCGAGGCCGTGGCCGCATCCGAGGCCGAAGTCGACGTCGAAGTCGTGTCCGGGAACGAGCCCGCGCCCCGCCCCGGAGACGGTCCGACTCATGTGCGCGGCAAGCGGCGTACGGCTGCTGGGGCATCCGGGGCTTTCGGGGCATCCGGGCCGGATCCGTCCGTCGGTTCCAGTGACCCCTCGCCGCGCACCCGCCGTCGCCGTGTCCTTGTCTCCGTCGCCGCCGGTGTCGTATCCGTACTGGCGGTGGGCGGTGCGCTTCTCTTCGGTGTGCCGAGCGGCGACGGTGACTCCGGCGGCAGCCCGGACCCGGGGACCGAACGCCGGGCAGCCGCCGACACGTTCCGCCCGTGGGTCACGAAGGTGGGCACCGGGAAGAGCGGCATGCCCCAATGCACCTACGGCGCCGGGGCCCTGCGGTGCGCCGCCCCCGGTGTGCTCGCCGCCTCCGTCGACCCGCTGAACGGCAAGGTGCGGTGGACGCGGAAGACCGGAACCGCGGGAGGCGGCAGCGTGCTCACACCCGTCCTGTCGGGTGGGCTGGTGCACGCCGTCACCCCGGACCAGAAGCAGCTCCTCGCGCTCGACCCCGACACGGGCAGGACCCGCTGGACGCTGGACGTCCCGGCGACCGAGGGCAACGTGCAGCAGAGCGCGGGCGATACGGTTCTGCTGAGTTCGCCCGACGGCATGGTCACCGGTGTCGACGGCAGGACCGGGGACCGGCTGTGGCGTCATCGCGTGGCCGGCCGGGCCCAGCCCTCCTTCGTGTATTTCGGCGGTGGGCTCGCGTATGCGACGACGCTGGGCGCCGACAACACGAGCACGCAGGTGACCGCGGTGGATCTGCGGACCGGGGACGTGCGGTGGCGCCACAGCCTCGACGGACTGCTCGTTCCCGTCGGGGCCGCGAAGGGCACGCTCTGGTTCACCCGGGAGAACTCGTCCCAGGAGACCGTGAGCGTCGTCGGCTACACGCCCGACTCGGGCCGCGTACGGCGGATCCCTCTCGGCCTCCCGCTCCCGTCCGCCACGGCCGCCCTGCATGACGGGACGGTCTATTTCCTGGCCACGGGTGGGGCGCTGGTCGCGGTGGACCTCGACGCCGGCAAGCAGCGGTGGCGGCTGGAGACATCGGTCAGCAGGGGTTCGGTACCGACCGTCGACGACCGGCAGGTGTACGTCACCTCCCCCGACGGCCGGCTGCTCGCGGCCGACGCGCGCACCGGCAAGCTCCTGGGCCAGACCCGTCCGCGGCTCAGCGGCGGGGGGACCGAGGGGGTCGTCGCGGAGTTGCCCGTGCCGCTGGTCGTGGGCGACCGGGTCTACGGAAGCGCGCCGGACGGCAGTGTCGTCGCGGTGGACAGGAACAGGCCCGGCGGCTGGTGAGCACGCCGCCGGACAGCCCGTAGGCCCCGGACCCCGAAAAGGCCCGTAGCCCGCTGGGAAGGCACCCGTGACAAGAGGGCCCGTCGAAGGGGGAAGGCCCCGCGAACGGCGAACCCGCCCGGTGGTGAGGACCGGGCGGGCCCACGTGGTGGGGGTGGTGCGGGGCTAGCCGAGTTTGGAGACGTCTCGGACTGCGCCCTTGTCGGCGCTGGTCGCCATCGCCGCGTACGCGCGGAGGGCGGCGGAGACCTTGCGGTCGCGGGCGGCCGGGGCGTACACGCCGTTCAGGGCCTCGCGGCGGGTGGCCAGCTCCTCGTCGGAGACCAGGAGCTCGATGCCGCGGTTCGGGATGTCGATGCGGATGCGGTCGCCGTCCCGGACGAGGGCGATCGTGCCGCCGGAGGCGGCCTCCGGGGAGGCGTGGCCGATGGACAGGCCGGACGTGCCGCCGGAGAAGCGGCCGTCGGTGATCAGGGCGCAGGTCTTGCCGAGGCCGCGGCCCTTCAGGAAGGACGTCGGGTAGAGCATCTCCTGCATGCCGGGGCCGCCCTTGGGGCCCTCGTAGCGGATGACGACCACGTCGCCGTGCGTGATCTCCTTCTTGAGGATCTTGTCGACGGCCTCCTCCTGCGACTCGCAGACGACCGCCGGGCCCTCGAAGGTCCAGATCGACTCGTCCACGCCTGCCGTCTTCACGACACAGCCGTCGACGGCGAGGTTGCCCTTCAGGACCGCCAGGCCGCCGTCCTTCGAGTACGCGTGCTCCGCCGAGCGGATGCAACCGCCCTCCGCGTCCTCGTCGAGGGCCTCCCAGCGCTCGGACTGCGAGAAGGCCTCGGCGGAACGGACACAGCCGGGCGCCGCGTGCCACAGCTCCAGGGCCTCGGGGGACGGGGAGCCCGCGCGGACGTCCCAGGTCTTCAGCCAGTCCGCCAGGGACGGGCTGTGCACCGAGTGCACGTCCTCGTTCAGGTGACCGCCGCGGTGCAGTTCGCCGAGCAGAGCGGGGATACCTCCGGCCCGATGCACGTCCTCCATGTAGTACGTCCGGTCCTTGGCCACGTTCGGGGCGACCTTGGCGAGGCAGGGCACGCGGCGCGAGACGGCGTTGATCTCGTCCAGGCCGAAGGGGACCTCGGCCTCCTGGGCGGCGGCCAGCAGGTGGAGGATCGTGTTGGTCGAGCCGCCCATGGCGATGTCGAGCGCCATGGCGTTCTCGAAGGCCGCGATCGTGGCGATGTTGCGCGGCAGGACCGTCTCGTCGTCCTGCTCGTAGTAGCGGCGGGTGATGTCCATCACCGTGCGCCCCGCGTCCTCGTACAGCGCCTTGCGGGCGGTGTGCGTGGCGAGGACCGAGCCGTTGCCGGGGAGCGAGAGGCCGATGGCCTCCGTCAGGCAGTTCATGGAGTTGGCCGTGAACATGCCGGAACAGGAACCGCAGGTCGGACAGGCGTTCTCCTCGATACGGAGGATGTCCTCGTCCGAGATCTTGTCGTTCACGGCGTCGGAGATCGCGTCGACCAGGTCGAGCGTACGGACCGTGCCGTCGACCAGGGTCGCGCGGCCGGACTCCATGGGACCGCCGGAGACGAAGACCGTCGGGATGTTCAGGCGCAGGGCCGCCATCAGCATGCCCGGCGTGATCTTGTCGCAGTTCGAGATGCAGATCAGGGCGTCGGCGCAGTGGGCCTCCACCATGTACTCCACGCTGTCCGCGATCAGGTCGCGGGAGGGCAGGCTGTAGAGCATGCCTCCATGGCCCATCGCGATGCCGTCGTCCACGGCGATCGTGTTGAACTCGCGCGGGATGCCGCCCGCGGCCGTGATGGCCTCGCTCACGATCCGGCCGACCGGCTGGAGGTGCGTGTGACCGGGCACGAACTCCGTGAAGGAGTTGGCGACCGCGATGATCGGCTTGCGGCCGATGTCCGCGCCCGGTACACCGGAGGCGCGCATAAGGGCGCGTGCGCCCGCCATGTTGCGGCCGTGGGTGACTGTGCGGGACCTCAGCTCGGGCATCGTCGTTCGCTCCTTCGGAGAGTAATGACTCACGTCGAGCGTACGCCGGTCATCCAGGGGTTGGACACGGTGTCCGGAATGCGGGATGACCGTCTCGGCTTTCGGCGGTGTCCCCTCAGGGGCCCGTGATGTGGCTCTGGACCACCGGGGCCACCCTCGCGATGATCTGTTCCGGGTTCGCCGAGGCCAGGGGTTCCACCTTGATCACGTACCGCAGCATCGCGATGCCCACGAGCTGGGCGGCCGCGAGCTCGGCGCGCAGTTCGGCGTCCGGCGCGTCCAGCTGGGCGGCGACGCGGCGGAGCAGCTGGGCCGAGATGAGGCGGCGGAAGACCGAGGCCGCGACCTCGTTGTTCACGGCTGAGCGGATGATCGCGAGCAGCGCCTTGCGGGTCGCCGGGTTCTCCCAGACCCCGAAGAAGAAGCGGGCCAGCCGCTCGCCGACGCCGTCCAGGGGGCCTTCCGCGATCGAGCCCGGGGCGCTCAGGAGGGGGCCGAAGGCGACCTCGATGGACGCCTCGAAGACCTGCTCCTTGGTGCCGAAGTAGTGGTGGACGAGCGCCGAGTCCACGCCCGCGGCCTTGGCGATGCCGCGTACGGACGTCTTCTCGTAGCCCCGCTCGGAGAACTCCTCGCGGGCCGCCGTCAGGATGCGGTCGCGGGCGGCGGGGGCGTCCGCGGAGTCCGCGTGGGAGGGGCGTCCGCGGCGGCGCGGGGTGGCGCTGGTCACGAGCGCGGGATCCGTACGGCCGAGGCCAGGTGGAGTCGGGTGAAGGCGAGTGCCTCCGCGAGGTCGGCCTCGCGTTCGGCGCTGGACATGGCGCGGCGGGTGTTGACCTCGATGACGACATGGCCGTCGAAGCCGGACAGGGCGAGGCGTTCCAGCAGCTCGGCGCAGGGCTGTGTGCCGCGGCCGGGGACGAGGTGCTCGTCCTTGTTGGAGCCGTTGCCGTCGGCGAGGTGGACGTGGCCGAGGCGGTCGCTCATGCGGTCGATCATCTGGAGCGCGTCCGTGCGGGCGGTCGCCGTGTGGCTGAGATCGATCGTGAAGTGGCGGTAGTCGTCCTTCGTGACGTCCCAGTCGGGGGCGTAGGCGAGCATCTCGCGGTCGCGGTAGCGCCAGGGGTACATGTTTTCGACGGCGAACCGGACGTCCGTCTCGTTCGCCATGCGCCAGATCCCGGTGACGAAGTCGCGCGCGTACTGGCGCTGCCAGCGGAACGGGGGGTGTACGACGACCGTACTCGCGCCGAGTTTCTCGGCTGCCGACTGGGCGCGCTGGAGTTTGGTCCACGGGTCGGTGGACCAGACGCGCTGGGTGATGAGCAGGCAGGGGGCGTGGATCGCGAGGATCGGGACCTGGTGGTAGTCGCTGAGGCGGCGGAGGGCCTCGATGTCCTGGCTGACGGGGTCGGTCCAGACCATGACCTCTACGCCGTCGTAGCCGAGGCGCGCGGCGATCTCGAAGGCCGTTGCCGTCGACTCCGGGTACACGGAGGCCGTGGACAGGGCGACCTTCGCATCCGGGATGCGCACGACTGGTTCTGCCACGGGGACAGGTTACGGGGTGGCTCTGGTGGTTGTGTTCGGGTGGGGGGCTTTGGCTGGGGGGTGACGGGTCGGGGTGGCCGGTCCGGGTGACTGGTCGGGGTTGGGGAATCGGGTCGTGGGTGGGTGGATGAGTGGGTGGGTGCGGGTTGGGTGTGGCTTGTCGCGCAGTTCCCCGCGCCCCTGGGGGGGGTGGGGCTGAGCGTGTGTGTCGTGTGGCGGTCGGATTGGGTTGGTCGCGCAGTTCCTCGCGCCCCTGGGTGGGTGGGGTCTGGGGGTGTGTGTCGACTGACCGTTTTCGTGGGTTGCTCGCGCCGTTCCCCGCGCCCCTGAAAGATTGCGCCGTTCCCCGCGCCCCTGAGATCGCAGCGGGCCTTGCGCTCCCGGAAGGTTGCGGTGGTGCCCGCGCCGCCCCTCAAGACTGCGACGGTGCCCGCGCTTCTCAAGACTGCGACGGACCTCGCGCCCCTGAGACTGCGGCAGGCCTCGCGCTCCCGGCAGGCTGCGGCGGGCTTCGTGCTCCCGGCAGGTTGCGGCGGGTCTTGCGGCCCTCACGGGTGCGGTGGTTCTCGCGTTTCTCAAGGCTGCGGTGGTGCCCGCGCCCCGGGACGGTTGCGGGCGTTGACGTGGATCTTGTGGGGGGGGATGGGTGGGGTGGTCTAGGGGGTGGCCATCTGGTCCAGGGTTCGGAGGATTACGCCCTCTCTCAGGGCCCAGGGGCAGATTTCCAGGGTTTCCACGCCGAAGAGGTCCATGGCGCCGGCGGCGACGATGGCGCCGGCGAGGAGTTGGTTGGCGCGGCCTTCGGAGACGCCGGGGAGTTCGGCGCGTTCGGCGGTGGTCATGGCGGCCAGGCGGGGGACCCAGTCCTCCAGGGAGCGGCGCTTGAGCTCGCGCTGGACGTACAGGCCGTCGGCCGAGCGGGCGGCCCCCGCGATACGCGCCAGCTGCCGGAAGGTCTTGGAGGTCGCGACCACGTGGTCGGGCGCGCCGAAGCGGCTGAATTCCCCGACCGTACGGGCGATCTGGGCCCGCACATGGCGGCGCAGGGCCCTGATGTCCCCCGGGTCCGCGGGGTCGTTCTTCAGCCAGCCCGCGGTCAGCCGGCCCGCGCCCAGCGGCAGCGAGGCCGCCGCGTCCGGCTCCTCGTCGATGCCGTAAGCGATCTCCAGGGAGCCGCCGCCGATGTCGAGGACGAGCAGCTTCCCCGCCGACCAGCCGAACCAGCGGCGGGCCGCCAGGAACGTGAGCCGCGCCTCCTCGGCGCCGGTGAGGACCTGGAGCTCGACGCCGGTCTCGGCGCGCACCCGGGCCAGTACGTCGTCCGCGTTGCTGGCCTCGCGCACCGCGGAGGTCGCGAACGGCAGCAGGTCCTCGACGCCCTTGTCCTCGGCGGCCTCCAGCGCCTCCTGGACAACGGCGATCAGTTTGTCGACTCCTACAGAATCGATCGCGCCGCTCTCGTCGAGGAGTTGGGCGAGCCGCAGCTCCGCCTTGTGCGAATGCGCGGGCAGCGGGCGCGCGCCGGGGTGTGCGTCCACCACCAGCAGATGCACCGTGTTCGAACCCACGTCCAGGACACCGAGTCTCATGTACGGAACGCTACTGCGCGCGGAACGCCCAGCAGTCCCCGGATGGCTTCTCGGCCACTTACCCTGGACCTGTGCCAAAGACGAAAAAGGCAAAGGCCGACAAGTCGGCAGTGTCCGCCAAGTCCGCCAAGGGTTCGCCCAAGTCCAAGAAGTCCCCGGCCGTCCCGAAGCAGGGTGACGAGAAGGGGCTCGACTTCGCGCGTGCGTGGGTGGAGTTCCCGGATCCGGCCGACGACGAGCAGATCTTCCGCTGCGATCTGACATGGCTGACCTCTCGCTGGAACTGCATCTTCGGAAGCGGCTGCCAGGGCATCCAGGCGGGCCGCGCGGACGACGGGTGCTGCACGCTGGGTGCCCATTTCTCGGACGAGGACGACGAGAAGCGCGTCGCCGGACATGTGGCGAGGCTCACGCCGGAGATGTGGCAGAACCACGAGGTGGGGACGGAGACCGGCTGGGTCTCGAAGGACGAGGACGGCGACCGGCAGACCCGGCCGTACCAGGGCTCGTGCATCTTCCAGAACCGGCCCGGCTTCGCGGGCGGCGCGGGCTGCTCGCTGCACATCCTGGCCGTCAAGGAGGGCCGCGAGCCCCTGGAGACCAAGCCGGACGTCTGCTGGCAGCTCCCAGTCCGGCGTACGTACGAGTGGATCGACCGGCCCGACGACACCCGGGTGCTCCAGGTCTCGATCGGTGAGTACGACCGCCGCGGCTGGGGTCCTGGCGGCCACGACCTGCACTGGTGGTGCACCTCGGCGACCTCGGCACACGGCGCGGGCGACCCGGTCTACGTCTCGTACCGGCCCGAACTGATCGAACTGATGGGCAAGTCCGGCTACGACCGCCTGGTCGAGCTGTGCGAGGAGCGCCTGGCGTCCCAGCTGCCGTTGCTGGCTCCGCACCCGGCGGACCCGGTCGGCCGCTGAGGAGCGGACGCCCCGTAAGGGGCAGCGCCCCGTAAGGGGCAGCGCCCCGTAAGGGGCAGCGCCCCGTAAGGGGCAGCGCCCCGTAAGGGGCAGCGCCCCGTAAGGGGCGCGGGGAACTGCGCGACCAGCCCACAACCACCCGCGGTCGACGACTCCACCCGCGGGAGCGTTCAACCCTCCGACGGACTCGGGGCACCACTGTCACCGGGGCCACCACCAGGCGGCGTAGAACCTCCGGAGGACTCCGGCGGAGGTTCCGGCTCCGGATCCGACGGAGCCGTGTCGCTGGGCGTCGGCTCGGGATCGGGACTGGACGGCGGCGGATCGCTCGGCGTCGGCGTCGGCTCCGGGTCGGGCCCCGGCCGGGTCGGACCGGGATCGGTCGGTGCCGGCGTCGGCGGATCCGGACGGGGCCCGGGATGCGTCGGGCTCGGACCCGCCGTCCCGTAGCCGTCGATCGTGACCACCGCGCCCGCGGGTGCGACCGACACGCTCGCGCTCCAGGGACCGATCGGCTCGCGCAGATGATCGACGTACACCTTGATCGTCAGCGACTCGCCCGGCTCCAGCGTTCCGGACGACTGACTGAGGTAGAGCCAGGACGCCCCGGTGTGCGCGGACCAGCGGACCGCCGAACTCCCCGACGCGCTGAGGGTGATCAGTGTCGTGTCGCCGCTGGAACCGGCCTCTACGGAGAGGCCGGTTTTCTGTTGCCCCGAGGCCACGCCGATGACTTCCACGGAGACGTCGGCCGAGTCACGGCCCGGGGTGAAGCGGGGGTCGGGCCTGGTACTGGCGTTGCCGGCGTTCTCGTAGCCGGGTGACTCGCCGCCGAGTCCGTCGGGGCCGTGCGCCTCGTTCGCGGTGACCGGGCGGCCGTCCGTTCCCTCGCCGGTGAGGGGCGCGCCGCGGTAGGCCGCCCACAGGGCCAGTACGGGGGCCGCCACGACGGTGGCGACGACCGTGGTGGTGACGGCACGCGCGCGGAAGCGGTCACGGCGGGCCGCGCGGTCCTTGGGGTCCATCGGGAAACCGCGCCGGTCGAAGCGCGGACCGCCGCCCCGCGCGCGTGGGACGTGCGTCATGGCCCGGTGGAGGGCCGCGCGCGGGGCTTCGAGTACGGGCAGCGCGGCGGGCGTGACGCTGGTGCCGGGCCAGGAGCCGGGGACCGCGCGCTCCGCCGTACGGCGACAGCGCGGGCAGTCGTCGACGTGCCGGACCAGTTCGCGGCGCAGGGCCGTGCTGAGGACGAGGTGGTTGTCGCCCGTGAGCCGGCTGACTCCCGCACAGGTGCCGGTCTCGACGACGGCGAGGGCCGCGCGCGTGCGCTCGACCTCGCAGGCGGCCGTCGCGAGGAGTTCGCGGGCGGCGGCCAGGTCCATGCCGAGGACGGCGGCCACCTCGTGGGCGGCGAGCTGGTGCCGTACGGCCAGTTCGAGGGCCTCACGCTGTTCGGGCGTCGTACCGGCGGCCTCCGGCCAGGCCAGCAGGGCGAGTTCACGCCGCCGACGGTCCTCCTCCGCGGCGGCGAGGAGGTCGGCGGTCCGGTCCGAGGTCCGATCGGAGGCGCGCTCGGCCGCCCGGTCGGACGTCTGGCCGCCGGGGCGATCGGCAACCGCGGCAGCCGCGGCGGCGCGGTGGACTCCGGCGTACGCGCCTTGGGGACGGCCGTCGGCGTGCGCGCCCTGGGGGCGGCCGGAGGCGTGTGCGCCCTCGGATCGTCCCAGCGCATGGGCGCCATGACGTTTCTGCTTGGCCTCGGCGAGCTTGCGCAGGCACGACCAGCGGGCGAGGGCGTACAGCCAGGCCCTGCGGTCGTCGGGCGCGTCCGGGCCGCGCTGGCCGCGGCGCTCGGCGAGCGCGAGAACGTCGCCGAGGGCGGCGGTCGCCGTGTCGTGGTCGCACAGCACGGACAGGCAGTAGGTGAACAGACCGTCCAGGTACGGCTCGTAGCGCGGAGGCGGGCACTGTGCCAGCGTGCGCGCCGCCGCCCGGTCGCGCGCCTCGCGGTGCGCCCGGTGTGCGCTGGTGGTGCGGGTCGAGGTCTCGGGACTGCGGCTCATCACCCGTGCGACCGTAGGGGCCGGGCGGTGGCCCCTTCTTCCTGCTTGCGCACATTTAATCCGTACGGGTGAAACGATCCCTCATAAGGGGACAGGAACCCTGAATTCCGTGGCGTGTCCCTGACGAGCCGTGGCTGGTTTGCGAAGGGTGCCCGGTTATCGGCATCGGGCGCGGAACGGACCGGCACCGCGCTGTCAGTGGGGGCGGTTACGGTTCGTGTCATGGCTGCCCGTACGAAGACCGCGAAGGACCGGCCGTCCTACCGCTGCACCGAGTGCGGCTGGCAGGCGGCCAAGTGGCTCGGTCGCTGCCCCGAATGCCAGGCATGGGGGACGATCGACGAGTACGGCGCGCCCGCGGTGCGTACGACGGCCCCCGGCCGGGTCACCACGTCCGCGCTGCCCATCGGCCAGGTCGACGGCCGGCAGGCGACCGCCCGCTCGACCGGCGTGCCCGAGCTGGACCGGGTGCTCGGCGGCGGGCTCGTACCGGGCGCGGTCGTGCTGGTGGCGGGCGAGCCGGGTGTCGGCAAGTCCACGCTGCTGCTGGACGTGGCGGCGAAGGCGGCGAGTGACGAACATCGCACGCTCTACATCACGGGCGAGGAGTCGGCGAGCCAGGTCCGGCTGCGCGCCGACCGCATCAAGGCGATCGACGACCATCTGTATCTGGCGGCGGAGACCGATCTGGCCGCGGTCCTCGGCCACTTGGACGCTGTGAAGCCGTCCCTGCTCATCGTCGACTCCGTACAGACGGTGGCCTCTCCGGAGATCGACGGCGCCCCCGGAGGCATGTCCCAGGTCCGTGAGGTGGCCGGCGCGCTGATCCGTGCCTCCAAGGAGCGCGGCATGGCCACCCTGCTGGTGGGCCATGTCACCAAGGACGGCGCCATCGCGGGACCGCGCCTCCTGGAGCACCTCGTGGACGTCGTCCTGAGCTTCGAGGGCGACCGGCACGCGCGCCTTCGG
This sequence comes from Streptomyces sp. NPDC050988, assembly GCF_044456225.1. Taxonomy (NCBI): domain Bacteria; kingdom Bacillati; phylum Actinomycetota; class Actinomycetes; order Kitasatosporales; family Streptomycetaceae; genus Streptomyces; species Streptomyces sp. NPDC050988. The sequence goes on from NZ_JBITFQ010000011.1 coordinate 18,290, forward strand.
CTCGTACGAGGCGTCAAGAACCGTTACGGGACGACGGACGAGGTCGGCTGCTTCGAGCTGCACGACGAGGGCATCACGGGCCTGACCGACCCGAGCGGTCTGTTCCTGACCCGGCGTGCCGAGCCCGTTCCCGGCACCTGTCTGACCGTCACCCTTGAAGGCCGCCGCCCCCTGGTGGCCGAGGTCCAGGCGCTCACCGTGGACACCCAGATCCCCACCCCGAGGCGTACGACCTCCGGTCTGGAGACCTCCCGGGTCCAGATGATGCTCGCCGTCCTGGAGCAGCGCGGCCGGATCAGCGCCATCGGGAAGCGGGACATCTACACCGCGACGGTCGGCGGTGTGAAGCTCACCGAGCCGGCCGCGGACCTCGCGATCGCGCTCGCGCTGGCCAGCGCCGCGAGTGACACCCCGCTGCCCAAGAACCTCGTCGCGATCGGCGAAGTGGGCCTCGCGGGCGAGGTCAGACGGGTCACGGGCGTCCAGCGCAGACTTGCCGAAGCCCATCGGCTGGGCTTCACCCACGCCCTTGTTCCGGGCGATCCGGGCAAGATCCCTCCCGGCATGAAGGTCCTGGAAGTCGGCGACATGGGGGACGCGCTGAGGGTCCTCCCGAGGTCGCGTCGGCGAGAGGCCCCACGGGACGAGGAAGAGCGCCGGTAGACTTTGCCCAGGTCTCGCCCGTCCGTACGAACTCAGGGCGCCCCCAGACACCTGCGACCGGAGGAGTGCAGTGGCAGCCAACGACCGGGCAGCAGTTCCCGGCAAGTCCGGCGGGAGTTCCGGTGCCGATGGCCTGATGCGCACCTCACTCAGCGCCGTGGCACCCGGCACAGGGCTCCGTGACGGCCTGGAGCGAATTCTCCGCGGCAACACCGGCGGGCTCATCGTGCTCGGCTGGGACAAGACCGTCGAGGCGATGTGCAGCGGCGGTTTCGTGCTGGACGTCGAGTTCACGGCGACCCGGCTGCGCGAGCTGTGCAAGCTCGACGGCGGCATCATCGTCGACAAGGACATCACCAAGATCCTGCGGGCCGGTGTGCAGCTGGTGCCCGACCCCACCATCGCGACGGAGGAGACGGGCACCCGGCACCGCACGGCGGACCGGGTGAGCAAGCAGGTCGGCTTCCCCGTCGTCTCCGTCTCCCAGTCCATGCGGCTGATCGCGCTGTACGTGGACGGGCAGCGGCGGGTCCTGGAGGACTCGGCCGCGATCCTCTCCCGCGCGAACCAGGCGCTGGCCACGCTGGAGCGGTACAAGCTCCGCCTCGATGAGGTCGCCGGCACGTTGTCGGCCCTCGAGATCGAGGACCTGGTCACCGTCCGGGACGTCTCGGCTGTGGCCCAGCGGCTGGAGATGGTGCGCCGGATCGCGACCGAGATCGCCGAGTACGTGGTCGAGTTGGGCACGGACGGGCGGTTGCTCGCGCTTCAGCTGGACGAGTTGATCGCCGGGGTCGAGCCCGAGCGGGAGCTTGTCGTGCGGGACTATGTGCCCGAGCCGACCGCCAAGCGATCGCGGACAGTCGACGAGGCGTTGTTCGAGCTCGACGCGCTCACGCATGCGGAGCTTCTTGAACTGCCCACGGTGGCTCGGGCGTTGGGGTACACGGGGTCGCCCGAGGCGCTCGACTCCGCGGTTTCGCCCCGCGGGTTCCGGTTGCTGGCGAAGGTGCCGCGGTTGCCGGGGGCCATTATCGACAGGCTGGTCGAGCACTTCGGGGGGCTGCAGAAGCTGCTCGCTGCCAGCGTGGATGATCTGCAGACTGTGGATGGGGTGGGGGAGGCTCGGGCCCGTAGTGTGCGGGAGGGGCTTTCTCGGTTGGCTGAGTCTTCGATTCTTGAGCGGTACGTGTAGCCCCGTCCGGCGGTTTGGCGGGGTGTGCGTTGGTGGTTGGGTGCGGGTTGGTGGGGGCTGGTCGCGCAGTTCCTCGCGCCCCTTAAAGACTGCGCCGTTCCCCGCGCCCCTGGGTGGGTGGGGGCTGATGTCGTGATGTGCGTGCCGCGTCATGGGGGCTGAGCGCGCAGTTCCCCGCGCCCCTTAAAGACTGCGCCGTTCCCCGCGCCCCTAGAAGATGGCGCTGTTCCTCGCGCCCCTTTCGGGGCGCTCCTGTGGGGGGCTCGTCAGTCCTTCTTCAGGACGAATGATGTCTGGGTCTTTGTGAAGCCTGGGGCCTTGGCCTCTACCAAGTAGGTTCCGGCTGTTGCTGTGATGGCCGGTGGGGTGGCGCATTCGGGGGCGCTGGACTTGCGGTTCCACTGGATGGTGTGGGTGACGCGGTCGTTTGCCGGGATGCGGTAGAGGATGCTCGCGGCGCCTGTCGGGCAGTCGGCCGAGGACCAGATCTCGTCGTCGCTGTCCGCCTGGGTGATGGTCAGGACCGCGCTCTTGGGGCCGAGATCGAGCTTGCAGTCGCTGCCGGAGGAGTTTCTGGCGATCAGTTCGAAGGTGGGCTTCTCACCGGGCGCGTACGCGTTGTTGACGCTGCGCAGGGTCAACTTCACTGCGCCGGTGGTGCAGTCGGGCAGGCTGGAACCGGCCGGGAGCGTGTCACCGGAGCCTCCGCCGCCCGCGCCGTCGTCCACACTGCCACCGCCCGAGGTGGATCCCCCAGCTCCCCCGGCGGTGGAACCGTCCGAGTCCCCGGAGCCCGCCGAACCGCCGGAGCCGTCGTCGCTTCCGTCGTCCGACTCGTCGCGCCCGCCCGGGGCTTGGCTGATCGCGGGGTCGGAGCCGGAGGGGCCCGGTGTGATCGAGGCGGTGGGGTTCTTGCCGTTGGACCCGTCGGCGTCGTTCTTGCCGCCGCCCCCGCCGCCCGAGGTCACCACCCACGTGACCAGCAGCGCCAACACCGCGACCACGGACACGAGAACGGCCCTCCGTCGCCAGTAGATGGAGGAGGGAAGCGGCCCGACCGGATTGCGCATAGATCCCACGGCGCAAACTGTACGAGAGATCCGGGAGTTCACCGTCCCCACCCGCCGCTCAGACCATCATCTTTTACAGATCATCGTCCCGGAGACGCCCTGTAAGGGGCGGGACAACGGCCCAACCTTCAGGGGCGCGGGGAACTGCGCAGTCTTTAGGGGCGCGAGGAACTGCGCGCTCAGCCCCCATGACGCGGCACGCACACCACAACACCAGCCCCCACCCACCCAGGGGCGCGGGGAACGGCGCAATCTTTTAGGGGCGCGGGGAACTGCGCACCCAGCCCTCACCCACCCGCACCGACAACACGACGCAACCCCCAGCCAAACCGTCGGAGACGTCACCGCATGGGAGGATCGGGGTGCCATGACTGCGCCCACGAAACCCGCATCCCACGCCCAGGCCGACGCGCAAGAAACCGTCGGCGACAACCTGCACGCCCCTGTCATCGACTGGTTCGAGGACAACGCGCGCGACCTGCCATGGCGGCGGGCCGACGCGGGACCGTGGGGAGTGATGGTCAGCGAGTTCATGCTGCAGCAGACGCCGGTGAGCCGGGTGCTGCCGGTGTACGAGCAGTGGCTCGCCCGCTGGCCGCGCCCCGCGGACCTCGCCGAGGACGCGCCGGGCGAGGCCGTCCGCGCCTGGGGCCGCCTCGGCTATCCGCGCCGCGCGCTGCGGCTGCACGGCGCCGCGGTCGCCATAACGGAGCGCCACGGCGGCGACGTACCCACGGAGCACGCCCAGTTGCTCGCGCTGCCCGGCATCGGCGAGTACACGGCGGCCGCGGTGGCCTCGTTCGCGTACGGGCAGCGGCACGCCGTGCTCGACACGAACGTGCGGCGTGTGTTCGCGCGGGCCGTCACCGGCGTCCAGTACCCGCCGAACGCCACAACCGCCGCCGAACGCAAGCTCGCCCGCGCCCTGTTGCCCGACGACGAGCACACGGCCTCGCTCTGGGCCGCCGCGTCCATGGAGCTGGGCGCGCTCGTCTGCACGGCGAAGAACGAGAGTTGCGTGCGGTGCCCGATCGCGGCCCAGTGCGCGTGGCGGCTGGGAGGCAAGCCCGCGCACGAGGGGCCGCCGCGGCGCGGACAGACGTACGCGGGCACGGACCGGCAGGTGCGCGGCCGGCTGCTCGCCGTGCTGCGCGAGGCGGTCGCGCCGGTCCCGCAGTCGGTCCTGGACCGGGTGTGGGACGAGCCGGTCCAGCGCGCCCGGGCCCTGGACGGGCTGGTCGCCGACGGACTCGTCGAGCCCCTCGCGGGCGGTCTGTACCGGCTCCCGCTGAGCTGACTCACAGGTTCCACCGGGGTCAGTGACAGTTCGTCTTGACAACTCCCGGCAGGCAAAACGCCCCATACCCGCCCCAGTCGTCACCTCGCTTTACCCATCCCCTACTTCCGTTACACAACCGACGGACAGCCGAGCGCTTCCCGCAGGCTCGTTCGGACAGCCCCGTGACAACCGCTCCGTAACTTCATTGCCGTACCGCGGACCAGCGGTACGGCAGGCAACGGACAACCGGCAGCACACAGGTCGGAAACGGGGATGGAGGCGGTTGGAATGGCGCATGGCGAGGTGCTCGAGTTCGAAGAGTACGTACGCACCCGGCAGGACGCGCTGCTGCGCAGCGCACGCCGCCTGGTCCCCGACCCGGTCGACGCCCAGGACCTCCTGCAGACCGCGCTGGTCCGCACGTACGGCCGCTGGGACGGCATCGCCGACAAGCGTCTCGCCGACGCCTATCTGCGCCGCGTCATGATCAACACACGTACGGAGTGGTGGCGGGCCCGCAAGCTGGAGGAGGTCCCCACCGAGCAGCTGCCGGACGCGAGCGTGGACGACTCCACCGAGCAGCACGCCGACCGCGCGCTCCTGATGGACATCATGAAGGTTCTCGCTCCGAAGCAACGCAGTGTCGTCGTGCTGCGACACTGGGAGCAGATGTCCACGGAGGAGACCGCCGCCGCCCTCGGTATGTCGGCCGGCACGGTCAAGAGCACACTGCACCGGGCGCTCGCCCGGCTCCGCGAGGAGCTGGAGCGCCGGGCGTCCGACGAACACGACGGGCTCGGCGCGGGTGTGCCGGAGCGTGAGGAGCGGGAGCGTTGCGCGGCCTAGGCACGACGGTTCCACGGCCCGGCAGGGCCTTGAAGGCGGTGATCACGGCGGTGGCCGTGCTCGCCGCCCTCGGCCTTTTGGTGTCCGCCTGCGGTACGGGCGGCACCGGCGCCCGGGACGAGGGCCCCGCCTCCGACTCGGTGAGCGCCAGCGCCGTGCAGGAGGCCGGCACGCCCTCGGCCTCCCCGACCAAAGAACGCGCGGACGCGATCAGGCTCGTCCGGGCCGACCCGGGTGTCAGCGCGGCGGTCAAGCGCGACCTGAAGCCCTGCTTCGGCGACGAGTACCCGGTCGACGTGTCGTACGGAAACCTCACCGGCGGGACCGAGGACGACGTCCTGGTCAACGTGATGACCTGCGGCGACGCGGTCGGCGTCGGCTCGTACGTGTACCGCGAGGACGGTGACGCGTACAAGAATGTCTTCCGGGCCGAGGAGCCTCCGGTCTACGCGGAGATCGACCGGGGCGACCTCGTGGTCACCCAGCAGGTGTACGGGAAGGGCGATTCGCTGGAGTATCCGTCCGGCGAGGAGGTCATCACGTACCGCTGGACGGCGAACCGCTTCGCGGAGCGGGCCCGGACGACGAACGACTACAGCAAGGTGGTGGGCGGCGAGACGCCGGTCCCGACCGAGAACTAGACCGGCCGCCTCCGCAGCCGACCCGACCGACCGAGAAACTGAGAGCACCGGATGGCAGAGCAGACCCACGTCCTGTTCGTCGAGGACGACGACGTCATCCGCGAGGCCACCCAACTCGCGCTGGAGCGCGACGGCTTCGTGGTGACCGCGATGCCCGACGGCCTGTCGGGTCTTGAGGCGTTCCGCACCGACCGCCCCGACATCGCGCTGCTCGACGTGATGGTGCCGGGGCTCGACGGTGTGTCGCTGTGCCGTCGGATCCGGGACGAGTCGACCGTGCCGGTGATCATGCTGTCGGCCCGCGCCGACTCGATCGACGTCGTCCTGGGCCTTGAGGCGGGCGCCGACGACTATGTGACGAAGCCCTTCGACGGGGCCGTCCTGGTCGCGCGGATCCGTGCCGTGCTGCGGCGGTTCGGGCACGCGAGCGGGCCGCGGTCCGCCGGCGAGTCCGAGGGCGGCTCGTCCGTCCCCGCCGGTGGCGTGCTGTCCTTCGGTGACGGTGACGGCGAGCTGGAGATCGACACCGTGGGCATGGAGGTGCGCAGGGGCGGTACGCCGGTGGCGCTGACGCCCACCGAGATGCGGCTGCTCCTGGAGTTCTCGTCGGCGCCCGGCACGGTCCTGTCCCGCGACAAGCTCCTGGAGCGGGTGTGGGACTACGGCTGGGGCGGCGACACCCGCGTCGTGGACGTCCATGTGCAGCGGCTGCGTACGAAGATCGGCCAGGACCGGATCGAGACGGTCCGCGGCTTCGGCTACAAGCTCAAGGGATGAGGTGCCCGGTGCTGCCCAGAGGGCTGCGGATCGGGCTGCGCTGGAAGCTGAGTGCGGCGATCGCGCTGGTCAGCGCGCTGGTGGCGCTGGTGCTCAGCATCGTCGTGCACAACGCCGCCTGGGTCACCATGCTGGACAACGCCCGCGATGTGCAGGACGAGCGGCTGCAGATCGCGGCGCGGTACTACGACACCTCCAGCGGGGCGGCCCGGCTGGGCACCAGGGTGAACGATCCGGGCATACCCCAGGAGCTGCTGCGCAAGGTCGAGGCCGGCCGGCGGGCCACCTTCGTGCAGGACAACGACGACGGGGTGCCCGACATCTGGGCGGCCATGCCGATGCGGGACGGCCGGACCCTGTCGCTGCACACCCGTTTCACGGACCGCAGCGCCAACGTCATGGCGGACCTCGACCAGGCCCTGCTCATCGGGTCGATCGCGGTCATCTTCGGCGGCTGCGCCCTCGGCGTGCTGGTCGGCGGCCAGCTCTCGGGCCGCCTCCGCAAGGCGGCGAGCGCCGCGAACCTGGTCGCGCAGCGGCAGAGCGATGTGCGGGTGCGGGACGCCATCGGCGGTGTCGTACGGGACGAGACCGACGACCTCGCGCACGCGGTGGACGCCATGGCGGACGCGCTGAAGCAGCGGTACGAGGCCGAGCGGCGGGTCACCGCGGACATCGCGCACGAGTTGCGTACGCCGGTGACCGGGCTGCTCACCGCGGCCGAACTGCTGCCGCCGGGGCGGCCGTCCGAGCTGGTCAGGGACCGGGCCCAGGCGATGCGCACGCTCGTCGAGGATGTGCTGGAGGTGGCTCGGCTCGACGGGGCGTCCGAGCGGGCCGAGTTGCAGGACATCAACCTCGGCGAGTTCATCAGTCGGCGGGTCGCCTCGACGCATCCGGACATCGAGGTGCGGGTGGTGCACGAGTCGTTGGTCACCACGGATCCGCGTCGTCTGGAGCGGGTTGTCTTCAACCTCATCGCCAATGCCGCCAAGCACGGCAAGCCGCCCATCGAGATCTCCGTCGAGGGGCGGGTCATCCGGGTCCGCGATCACGGGCCCGGCTTCCCGGCCGATCTCCTGGCGGAGGGCCCGAGCCGCTTCCGTACGGGCAGCAGCGACCGGGCCGGGCACGGTCACGGGCTCGGCCTCACCATCGCGGCGGGGCAGGCCCGGGTGCTCGGCGCGCGGCTGACGTTCCGCAACGTGGGGCTCGACGTGGGGCCCGGGCCGGTCGAGGGGGCGGTCGCTGTGCTGTGGCTGCCGGAACACGCTCCGACGAGCACGGGAAGCTTCCCGATGCTTCCTTAGCACCTGCGGGTCGTGTGTGGCTGGTCGCGCAGTTCCCCGCGCCCCTGGGTTGTGGGGCTGAGCGTTGTGGTGTGCGTGCCGCGCCGTGGGGGCTGAGCGCGCAGTTCCCCGCGCCCCTGAAGACAAAGGCCAGGGCTACCGCCCCGGCCTTTGGCCTTGAGGGGGCGGTAGCCCTTGCTTTTAAGGGGCGCGGGGAACTGCGCGACCAGCCCCCACCGGGCCCGCAGCCAACACACAACGCAAGCCCTGCCATCAACGGATACTCAGACCGTCTCGGTCGGCGTCGGTGCCGAGCCGCCCCTCAGCGGGACCTCCTTCACGAACACCGCCGCGACAAGGGCGACGACCGCCACCACCGCTCCGAGGAGGAACGCCGAGTGCGTACCGGCGGACACAGCGTGCTGGTACGCCTCGCGCGCAGCGACCGGCAGCTTCGCGAGGCTTGCCGCGTCCAGTTGGGCGGACTGCTCGGTGACCTTCGAGCCCAGCGCCCCGGCCCGCTCGGCCATCACGTCCTGGACGCGGTTGTTGAAGAGCGCGCCCATGATCGCGACCCCGAAGGACGACCCGAGCGTACGGAACAGGGTGGTCGTGGAGGACGCGACGCCCATGTCCTTCATCTCGACGCTGTTCTGCGACACCAGCATGGTGATCTGCATCAGGCAGCCCATCCCCGCACCGACCACGGCCATGTAGACCCCGGACGTCAGTCGCGACGTATCCGTGTCCATGAGCGACAGCAGGTACAGCCCGACGGCCATCAGCGCACTGCCCACGATCGGGAAGGCCTTGTAGTGCCCCGTGTTGGTGGTGACCCGCCCGGCGACCATCGAGGTGACGAGCATCGCGCCGAGCATCGGCAGCAGCAGCAACCCGGAGTTGGTCGCGGACGCGCCCTGTACGGACTGCTGGTAGAGCGGCAGGAACAGCACCGCGCCGAACATCACGAACCCGGCGATGAAGCCGATGACGGACATCAGCGAGAAGTTGCCGCTCCGGAAGATGTGCAGCGGCACGACCGGCGCGGCGGCCTTGGTCTGCCAGAACAGGAACCCGACGAGCGACGCGACCCCGATCCCGACCAGCTCCATGATCATGGCGGAGCCCCAGGCGTACTCGGTCCCGCCCCAGGTGGTGACCAGCACGATCGCGGTGATGCCCACGGTGAGCAGCCCGGCCCCGAGGTAGTCGATCCGCGCCTGCGCCCGCTTCCTGGGCAGATGCAGTACGGCACTGATGGCGATCAGCGCGACGACACCGAGCGGCAGGTTGATGTAGAAGGACCAGCGCCAGCCCCAGTGGTCGGTGATGGTGCCGCCGACCAGCGGTCCGCCGATCATGGCGAGGGCCATCACGCCGGCCATCATGCCCTGGTACTTGCCGCGTTCCCGCGGCGGAATCAGGTCCCCGATAATCGCCATGACGCCGACCATCAGACCGCCGGCGCCGAGTCCCTGGATCGCCCGGAACCCGATGAGCTGCCCCATGTCCTGGGCCATTCCGCTCAGCGCCGACCCGATCAGGAAGAGCACGATCGAGGTCATGAAGACGCCCTTGCGCCCGTACATGTCGCCGAGCTTGCCCCAGATCGGGGTGGAGGCGGCGGTCGCGAGCGTGTAGGCCGTGACGACCCACGACAGGTGTTCGAGCCCGCCCAGCTCCCCCACGATGGTCGGCATGGCAGTGCCGACGATCATGTTGTCGAGCATCGCGAGGAGCATCGCGATCATCAGCGCGAGCAGGACGACCCGTACGCTCCTGGGCTGCTTGCCCCCGACCTCGGCCGTCCCCTGTTCCGCTCCTGGTTCCGCCCCCGCTTCCGCCACTGCCTCGGCTGCGTCAGCCGCCTTGGTGTCCGCCACTGTCCCCACTCCCCTGGGTACCGCACTGCTGCTTGCTTGCACTTAGCTGCACTTACTTGTACTTACTTGCCGACCGGCAAGTTGACTACACTGAGGGAAAGTAGACCCGTAACTAGCCGGGCGTCAAGTAAGTTTTTCTTTACCTTACGGCGAGCACCTACGACACGTAGGGACGACAAGGACGAGGAGCAGCCACGATGGACGGCAGCAGGCAGCGGCGGCGCGGAGACACCCGTCAGCGCATCCAGGACGTGGCCGTCGAGCTCTTCGCCGAGCAGGGTTACGAGAAGACGTCACTGCGGGAGATCGCCGAACGGCTGGACGTCACCAAGGCGGCGCTCTACTACCACTTCAAGACCAAGGAAGACATCCTCATCAGCCTCTTCCAGGACCTGACGAGGCCGATGGACGAGCTGATCGAGTGGGGCAAGGGGCAGCCGCACACCCTGGAGACCAAGCAGGAGCTGCTGAGCCGCTACAGCGAGGCGCTCACCAACGCGGCCCCCCTCTTCCGCTTCATGCAGGAGAACCAGGCGACGGTCCGCGAGCTGAGCATCGGCGAGTCCTTCAAGGACCGCATGCTCGGGATGCTGGACATCATCAAGGAGCCGGACGCCGCGCTGACGGACCAGGTCCGGTGCGTGAGCGCGCTGTTCACGATGCACGCCGGGATGTTCGCCCTCAAGGACATGGAAGGCGACCCCGAGGACAAGCGGAAGGCCGTCCTGGAGGTCGCCATCGATCTGGTCACGCGGGCGCACGCCGGCGCCACCGAGTCACCCTGAGCCCTGGACGCCGGGCGCCGGGCGCCGGGCGCAGCCTGGTTTGGGCTGGGCCCTTGAGCCTTGGGCTCCGAGCCCCTAGACGCCGGGCCCCCAGACCCCGAGGCCTATTAGAGGCTGACGCCCTTCGAGCGCAGGAAGGCGACCGGGTCGACCGCCGAGCCGTAGCTGGCCTTCGTGCGGATCTCGAAGTGCAGGTGCGGCCCGCTGGAGTTGCCAGTGTTCCCGGACAGGGCGATGCGCTGGCCGGTCTTCACGACCTGGCCGGGCTTCACGTCCACGCGGGACAGGTGCGCGTACTGCGAGTACGTACCGTTGCCGTGCTTGATCACGACGGCGTTGCCGTACGCGGGCCCGTCACCGGCGCCGTTGCCGCCGGCCTTGACCACGGTGCCGCCGTGCGCGGCGACGACCTGCGTGCCGGAGGCGACGGCGAAGTCCTGGCCGGAGTGGGTGGACGACCAGAGGTTTCCGGCCTGCGCGAACTTCGCGGAGAGCTTGTACTTCTTGACGGGGTCGACCCAGGAGGCGGCCTTCTTCGCCGCGACGGGCTTGGCGGCGGCCTTCTTGGCGGCCGCCTTGCTCTTGGCCGTCGTCTGAGCGGCGGCCTTGGCCTGCGCGGCGGCCTGCTGCTGCACGGACACAGCGGCGGAACCCGGCAGCGCGACGGCACTCGCCTTGGTGTCGGCGGCGACCGCGACCCCGGCTCCGAGCGCGACCGAGGCGCCCAGGCCGAGAGCCATGGCGGCGGCCCGGACACGGAGCTTGGGCGTGCCGGGAAGGTGGGACGTGATGCGCTGCGACATGGGGACTACCTCCAGGGGGACGGACATCAACACACCCGGCGCGCTGTCGGCGCACCGGGCGAGGCATCCCTTGGTAACCCGCGCCCCCGCCATCCCACAAAGGGCCCATCTACGACCTCAAGTCGTACTTGACACTGAAACTTCCGACTCCTTGACAAGAGAAACGTCTGGGACGAAATCCTCCGCGTTTTCTACGAGAAGTCGCGTTTACGCCCACTTCAGGGCCGTGCGCCCCGGCCCGGGAGCCTTGAGGCCGGGCCCGCGCCGCACGGCCTCCGACCCCGTCATCACCCCTGGGCCAAAGGTCCTTTTTGCCCGTTTCCACTCCACCACTACTCGCCCTAGTACCAGACAAATCGCCTGTGCGTCATGTCACCGGAGGGCATGATCCAGGGGCCGGAGAATGTGGCGGGGGCTACACAAGGGCCCAGGTGGTTCGCCTACGCTCGGTGCATGGTCGACGCCGGAGTGCTCGGGGCCCGTATCGCGTCCAGCGCGGTCTCACCGCTCGTGAAGAAGCTCTTCGTGAAGGACCAGCCGGGGGCCGGACTGGTGAGCAGACCGGTACGGATATCGGCGCTGGTGTCGTTCGGGCGGGAGAAGCGGAGCGTCACGCCGAAGGACGTCGAGAAGGTCGCGGCGGAACTGGTCCGCAGGGCCCTGAAGACGGCCGGGCCGGGGGAACAGCCGGTGACGGCCGAGGAGGCCACGGCGGTCACCCACGCCCTCGCGCACTCGCTCGCCTCCCTCGGGACCCTCACGATCGAGGACTGCGAGGCCGTGGACCTCGGACCCGAGGAGTTCGCACGCACACTCCGCTCCCACGCGGCCGTCATCTCGTACGGACTCAGCGGCGACGGCGAGCTCTTCTACGAGCAGCTGCTGCACACGTCCGCGCTGCACATCCTGAACTTCTTCACCCAGCGCTCCACCTACATCGCCCGGCAGCAGACCGCGCAGAGCCGGCAGCTGGCCCGGCTGGTGCGGGCCGTGGACGTCCTGCTGGGGCGCCTGCCCTCGCAGTCGGCCGAGGACGCGGGGTTCGAGGCGCGGTACGCGGAGCACATCACCGGGCGGTACGGAACGCTGACCATCTACGGCCTGGACACCGGGACGAGCGAGTGGTCGCTCGACACCGCGTACCTCAGCCTGGAGGCGACCCGGGAGCGCGACGGGCAGGACGGCGGCCTCCAGATCCCCGCCGAGCAGGTCCTGGCACAGCACGACCAGGTACTGCTGCGCGGGGTCGCGGGCTCCGGGAAGACGACCCTCGTCCAGTGGCTCGCGGTGACGACGGCGAGCCGCACGTACGACCACGGCCTGACACACCTCATCGGACGGGTGCCGTTCGTCCTGCCGATGCGCAGGATCGTGCGCCCGGGGACGGAGTTCCCCATCCCGGGGGACTTCCTGAAGGCCGTCGGCTGCCCGGTCGCCGGGGAGCAGCCGGCCGGCTGGGCGGAGCGCGTGCTCCGGGCCGGGCGGGGTGTGCTGCTGGTCGACGGGATAGACGAGATCGCCGGTGACCGCCGGGACGCGGCCCGGCGCTGGCTGCGCGAACTGACCCGGACCTTCCCGGGAAACCTGTGGCTCGTCACCTCCCGCCCGTCCGCCGTCCCCGAACGATGGCTGGAGGCGGCGGACTTCCACGAACTCACGCTCTCGCCGATGGCACGCGACGACGTCGCCACGTTCGTACGACGCTGGCACCGCGCCGCCGGAGCGGACGAGGCCGAGGGGATGTCACTGCTCCAGGCCGTGCGGACCACGTCCGAACTGAACCGGCTGGCCACCAACCCGCTGATGTGCGGCATGCTCTGCGCACTCCACCGTGACCGGCGCGGCTTCCTCCCCCAGGACAGGAAGTCCCTGTACGAGGCCGCCCTCACCATGCTCCTCGAACGGCGGGACCGGGAACGGGAGTTGGACCACCCCGACGGACTGCGCATCCCGTACGCGACACAGGTCCAGCTGCTGCAGAAGCTGGCGTGGTGGCTGATCCGCAACAGCCGCGCGGAGATGGACCGTTCGGACGCGCTGCACATCATCGGGCAGGCGGTGCCCGCTGTGAACCTCGACGGGACCGCCGAGGACGTCTACCGGTCGCTGCTGCTGCGGTCGGGGCTGCTGCGGGAGCCGGCGGAGGGGCGGGTGGACTTTCTCCACCGGACCTTCCAGGACTATCTGGGGTCCCGACTTGCCGTGCAGGAGCTGGACTTCGATCTGTTGGTGAACAACGCGGAGAAGGACGACTGGGAGGACGTCATCCTGCTGGCCGTCGCGCATGCCCGGCCGAAGGAAGCCGAGCAGATGCTGCGGCGGCTGGTGGGGCTGGACACCTCGCGCGGGAAGCTGCTGGCCGCGGCGGGGCTGCGGTATGTGGCGGAGGTCGAGCCGGCGGTGAGGCAGTTGGTGGAGGAGGGGGTGGGGTCGCTGGTGCCTCCGCGCGGGGTCTCGGAGGCCGAGCAACTGACACGCGCCGGTGGCGATCTGGTGCTGACCCTTCTGCCGGGGCCGGAGAGAATCGACAACGAGACCGCCTACCTGGTGGCGTGGTCGGCCGCCCAACTGGGCAGTGACGCCGCCCTGCACTTCCTGACCCGCTTCCGGGACCACCGGGACTCACAGGTCCAGCATGTCCTGGCCAACTCCTGGCACCACTTCGACCAGGAGCTCTACGCGCGCGAGATCCTCGCGCACATGATCCGGCAGAGCACGGTGACCGTCCGCAGCACCAAGGACCTCCGCTTGCTCCGCTCCATCGGCGGCTGGGCGCACATCAAGATCGCCGGTGCCTACCGGGTCGAGGAGCTCACGGAACTCATCGTGCCCGAGCAACTGACCGTTCTCCTGGTGGAAGCACCCCATCCGGTCGAAGGGCTGGCCTGGCTCTCGGCCTTCCCCAACCTGGAGGACGTGCACGTGGGGACAGAGGTGAGCGTGACCGTGGCGCAGCAGGTACCGACCCGGACCACACTCATCACCCCCTGATCCAGCCCGAGTTGACCTACCCTTGACTCCCACAACAGCCCCACCCCACAGGGACCTCGATGCCCATGGAGCCCGTTGTCCGTATCCCCTCCCCCGACGCCGCACCCCTCGTACAACGGCTCTTCCACACACCAGGACCCCAGCCCTCCCCCGCGCACCCGGACGACGTCCACCGGGTCGCCGCCGAGTTCATCCAGCTGGCCGCCGAGAAGCACACGACCCCCACGTCCGAACTGCCCGCAGTGGTGGACGTCCTGGCCCGTACGCTGCTCGCGGTCGGGGAACTCGACCTCACCGACGTGGACGCCGTACGACTGGGGCCGCAGGACTACGCGCGCCGGCTGCGCGGGGCCGTGCCGGGCGCGGACCGGGGACTGTCGCCCGACGCGGCGTGGTTCCACGACGCGCTGCTCGTGAACGTGTGTCTGCATGTGCTGGACCACTTCATCGGGCGCTCGTCCCACATCCAGCAGCACATGCCGGAGCGGGCCAGCCGCATCCGTCAGCTCGTCGATCTCAACGACACCGAGGCGGCGGCCCGCCGTCCCGAACGCTCGCAGCAGGACGCGGACTTCGAGGCGCGGTACGCCGAGGAGGTCGTACGCCAGCACGGCTGGCTGACCATCGTCGGCGTCGACTTCCCGAACGCGCCGGACCGCTGGCTGCTTGAGGACACGTATCTGAGCCTGGAGGCCGAGGAGAGCACCGGCGACGGGAGCGGGGGCGGGCAGCGGACGGTGCTGCTCGCGGACCGGGCGCTGGAGGGGCACGAGCGGGTGCTGCTGCGCGGGGTGGCGGGTTCCGGGAAGACGACCCTCGTCCAGTGGCTCGCCGTGGCGACCGCCCGCGAGGGTGCGCGGGTGCCGTTCGTCCTGCCCGTACGCCGGTTCGCCCGCGAGGGCTTTCCCGCCCCGGACGACTTCCTGCGCGCGATCCGCCATCCGCTCGCCGACCAGGCACCGGAGGGCTGGGTCGTACGGACGCTGCTCGCGAGCCGTGCCCTGCTGCTGGTCGACGGGATCGACGAGGCCCCGGAGGCGACGCGCGGCGAGCTGCGCGACCAGCTCCGCCGTCTGCTGCGCGTGTTCTCGGGGAACGGCTGCCTGGTCACCTCGCGCCCCTCCGCCGTGGCGGACGGCTGGCTCGCGGAGGAACGTCTCGCGGAGGAGGGCTTCGCGGAGCTGTCGCTCGCGCCGATGTCCCGGGACCAGGTGACACGGTTCGTCCGGGACTGGCACACGGCGGCGATGGGCGACGAGAACTGCCGCGAGCAGCGCGACCGGGACGAGCTGAAGGAGTACGAGCAACGGCTGCTCCACTCCGTACGGATCTACCGGGAGCTGCGCCAGCTCGCCACCAACCCCCTGATGTGCGGCCTGATCTGCGCGCTGAACCGGGACCGCTCCGGCTCCCTCCCGCACGGCCGCAAGGAGTTGTACGAGGCTGCCCTGGAGATGCTCCTGCAACGCCGTGACCCCGAGCGGGACGTGCTGTACGCGGACGACGTGCGCCTGCAACAGGAGCCGCGGGAACGGCTGTTGCAGAAACTCGCGCACGCCATGCTGGAGGACGGCGTCTCGGAGCTGCCGCGTGGACGGGCCGTCGCCATCCTGGAGGGCGCGCTGCCCGCGATCCCCGCCGCACGCGCGGCGGGCGACGGCGAGAAGATCTTCGGCCATCTGCTGCACCGCACCGGGCTGCTGCGCGAACAGGCGGGTCTCTCGGTGGACTTCGTGCACCGCACCTTCCAGGACTATCTGGCCGCCAAGGAGATCGTGGCGCGCGGCCGGCTGCGCGACCTGGTCGACCACGCCCACCAGCCCGAGTGGGAGGAGGTCATCCGCATGGCCGCCGCCCACGCCCGTCCCGAGGAGTGCGGCGACTTCCTCGAACGCCTGCTGTCCGCCGCGCCGGCGCTGCGCAGACCCCAGGTCAACCACCGCCGTCTGATGGCCGCGGCCTGCCTGGACCATGTCACCGAGCTGGACCCGTCGGTCCGGCGGCTCGTCCACGACCGTACGAAGAACCTCGTACGCCCCACGAGCGAACTCGGCGCCCGCAGTCTGGGCTGGGTGGGGCCCATCGTCCTGGAACTCCTGCCCGACCCCGAGCAGGTGCCGAGCGACCAGCAGGCGCTGCTGCTCGCCCTCACGGCGACCCGGGTCGAGGACGACGCCGCCATCGACTACCTGGCCCGCCTGCGGGGACGTTCCTCGCTCGCGGTACGGACCGAACTCGCCCGGCCCTGGCGGCACTTCGACACCGAGCGGTACGCGCGCGAGATCATCGCCCACCTCGACCCCGACGGCGTGTACTTCCCGGTCTCCGACACCGCCGAACTCGCGGCCCTGCGTCACCTCGGCGGCCGACCCCGCGTCCAGGTGGCCGGCGTCATCCCCACCACCGACCTCATGGACGGCCTCGACCGCGACCGCCTCACCCACCTCTGGCTCAACGCCGAACCCACCGACCCGGACATGTCCTGGCTGTCCCTCTTCCCCAACCTCCAGATCCTGCGCGTCAATCCACGCCTGCCACGCGTACGGAACGTGCCGGAGGGGGTGACGATCACGGCGTAGAGCCGTGACGATCACGATGTAGGGCGAGGAGTGCGCGGGCGGACCGGCGTGGTGACCGTTCAGTGACACGCGGCGAAAGAACAGTGACAAAAGAGGCCACAACCAACCCCCAGGCCCCCTGGTCTCACCTGGTGTGGGGCGGACGGCAGTTGACCGACCGGACGCTCCACGGACATGGATCCACAGGCGCAGATCCACGCCCGCGGATCCACGGGCACACCAAACTGGGGGAACAGAAATGAAGCTCGTCCGTCACGCAGCCGCCGTCGCCGTCGTCGTCACCGGTGGTGCCCTCGCCCTCGCGGCGCCCGCCTCCGCGTCGGCAGCCGCGTCCGCGCCCACGGGGGCCAAGTCGGCCGCGGTCGCGGCCCCGTCGGAGGCTCCGGTCGCGAAGTACAACGGCGCCTGCGGTGCCGGTCACAAGGTGATCGACTCCGCCAACATGGAGAACCTCGGCACCACCTTCCTCACCTACAACAAGACGACCGGCGAGAACTGCGTGGTCACCGTCCGCACCAAGCCCGGGGCGCCGGTGAAGATGTTCGCCCGGCTCAGCTCGAAGACCGGCGGCACGGCCACCGACCGCGGCCAGTTCACGACGTACGCGGGGCCCGTCTACATCGAGGCCCCCGGCGAGTGCGTCACGTGGGAGGGCGGCATCACCACGTACTCCACGAAGGGGACCGGCCACTGCGGCTGACCCACGACCGGGCGTCCGGCCGAGTCCGACCATCTCCGGCCGGTCGCCACCCGACAAGGAGCCGCACACTTCGGTGTGCGGCTCCTTCGGCATCTCCGACCCTGCCCGACACCGTACGCGTCAATCAGCGCCGATTGAGCTGAAACCACACCCCTTTGCCCTGCTCCGTCGGCGTCACCCCGCACACGTCCGACAACGCGGTGACGAGGAACAGGCCCCGACCGCCGTCGTCCCCGGCCGACGCCCGGCGGGGCGAGGGCAGCCGCGTGCTCCCGTCGTACACGGCAACCCGCACATGTGTCGGGTCAATGGCGGCTCTGAGGTGCACGTCGCCCTCCGCGTACCGGTGCACGTTCGTCACCAGCTCGGAGGTGCAGAGCGCGGCCGTGTCGGCGAGTTCGCCGAGCCCCAGTGTCTCCAGCATCGAGCGCACGAAGTCCCGGCAGACCTTGGGTGAGGTCGCGACGGCAGGGGTGAACAGGGTGTAGCTGAGCGGAAGTTCCATGGGTGACGCCTCCAGGGCGCTGAACGCGGGATGCGGATCTCGGAAGACTTCGGAATGTCTACGCCTCGTCGACGAACGCCGGTCGCGGTGGCTCTACCGCCCCCATGGGCACGGGCCCACCCGGAATGGGCCCGAGAATCCGGCGGTGCTCTTCCACGACACGGCGTGCATGCGCATACGTCGACAGCGAGGCTTCCTGCATCACTGAGTGAGCGTCGCCTCACTCAGAGTAGGCCTGAACTCCACAGAACTGCAACCTACTTCGGCTACTGAGTGGACCGGGCCTCGACACGGCGGCACACTGTGGCTCAAGCGAGCGGGGAAGGCGACACGTGGCACTGCGAATCAACATCAGCGAGCGCCAGCGACGGGTCGGGGCCGAGCTACGCAAGTTGCGTCAACAGGCAGGACTCTCCGTCACCGAGGGCAGTCGCCTGATCGACATGGGCGGCCCGCACCTCACACACATCGAGGCAGGCCGTACCGGCATCCCCTCGCGGCGCCTCCGCGACCTCGCCAAGGGATACGGATGCAGTAATGAGGAGTACCTCGACGCCCTGGTGAGCCTGGCCGAGAGCAAGGGCAAGGGCTGGTGGACCGAGTATCGCAAGGCGCTACCCCAACGCAGCCTGGACCTTGCCGAGTTGGAGTCGCTGGCCACCGGAATCCAGAGCTACGAAACCCTGCTGATCCCCGGCCTGCTCCAGACCGAGGCATACATGCGAGCCCTGTTCCTCAGTTCGCGCCCCGGTGCCTCTCCGGCCGAGATCGAGACTCTGGTCAGCTACCGCCGGGCACGCCAACAGATCCTCTCGGAGGACTCCCCCACCAAAGCCCACGCCGTCATCCACGAAGCCGCCCTACGCATCACCGTCGGCGGCGCGGAGGTGATGCGTGGCCAGCTGACCCACCTGCTCCGGGCCGCGCAACGCCCAGAAACCACCGTCCAGGTCCTGCCGTTCGACGCCGGAGCCCGTGCCTGGTTCGGCACGCCACTCCTGGTTCTCGACTCAACGGCCCACGGACTGGAGACGGTCATCCTTGAACACCCGGCCGAACCCCTCCGTCTGGGCGACGCCGAGTCCATCGCCCGCTACAAAGGCACCTTCGACACCCTCAGCCGTAACGCCCTCTCACCGGTGACGGCAGACGGCCCTCCCGGCAGTCACGACCACCGGGACTCCTGGGGGCTCATCCACCACGTCCTCTACACGTATTAGGGAGCGCGCCATGTCGGAACTCACCTGGCAAAAGTCTTCCTTCAGCGACGGCGCCGGCGACAACTGCCTCTACATAGCCGCGTCTACCCCCACCGAAGCCATCCACCTCCACGAAAGCGACACCCCCGACATCATCCTCACCACAACACCCGCCACCCTCTCGGCCCTCATACGAACACTCACCGCAAACCCACACGTTCGGATGACCTGACCCCATTCGCCCGCGCACAAAGATCACCATGCGCAAGCCTCACCCCATGCACAACAACACCGAGGCCGAAGCCACCATCCCCGCCCAGCTCGGCGCCCTGCCCTCCTGGTACGGGGACCTCCTCGGCGAGGTCAAGGAAACCGTCACGGGCGCCCGCCTCCGCGCGCAGCGGGCCGTCAACACCGAACTGGTCCAGATGTACTGGCAGATCGGCAAGCTCATCCTGGCCCGCCAGCAGCAGGAGGGCTGGGGCACCAAGGTCGTGGGCCGCCTCGCCGCGGACCTGAAGGCGGCGTTCCCGAATCAGCGGGGCTTCTCACGGAGCAACCTCATGTACATGCAGAAGATGGCCCGCACCTGGCCGGAGCCAATTGTCCAACAGCCTGTTGGACAATTGCCGTGGGGCCACGTCACGGTCCTCATGGACAAGCTCGAAACCCGCCCCGACCTGGACTTCTACGCCACAGAAACCGTCCGGAACGGCTGGTCCCGAGACCTCCTCAGCCGCTTCATCCACCAGGACCTGCACCTCTCCCAGGGCTCCGCCGCCACCAACTTCGAGGTGACCGTCCCGGAGGGCTCGGCCGCGCTCAAGGACCTGGCCCGAGACCCGTACCGCCTCGACTTCCTCGGCCTCGACAAGCACCACGCCGAGCACGAGCTCGAAGAGGCGATCGTCGCCAACATGGTCCGATTCCTCACGGAACTCGGCGTCGGGTTCGCCTTCGTGGGTCGCCAGTACCCCGTGCTCATCGGCGGCGAGGAGTACCGCATCGACCTGCTCTTCTACCACCTCAAACTGCACCGCTACTTCGTCTTCGAGCTCAAGACGAAGGACGTACGCCCCGAACACGTCGGCAAGCTCAACTTCTATGTCAGCGTGGTCGACAAAATGGTCCGCGACGAGAAGCGCGACGACGCGACGATCGGTTTCCTCATCGGAACCCGGCACAACAAGGCGGCCGTACAGCTCGCTCTCGACGCCAGCAACAACCCGCTCGCCGTGACGAACTACTCGACGCTGTCCCCCGCCGACCGCGAACTCGTCCCTACGGAAGAGGACTTGAGCCGAGTGGTCCAGAACGCGATCGACACCGTACAACCCTGAGCGTGAACGCGTGTGAGCGCGCGGGTCCGTGCGAGCAGCACACGCGCTCCCTATCCGCCCAACAGCGGCAGCGCCCCGAACACATGCTCGCGCCAGAGCCCCCGCGACACCTCCTCCGGGTACGGGGCCACCGCGGGCTTCGCGTCGAAGAGCCGCACCGAGCGCCGCTCGACGTCGTACGCGGGCCACCCCGGGTCCTCCCCCGCCGCGAACCCCGTCCAGGCGGCCCGGACGAACCGCGACAACTCCTCGGCCTCGGCGGGCGGTTCCTCACCGAGGAGCAGTGCCGGCAGGCCCTCGCCGAGGTTGCCGAACACCAGCGGTACGTCGAGCCCGTGGCAGGCGCCCAGCATTCCGCCCATGCCCGGCGCCTCCCAGAGCAGCTCGTAGACGTGCGCGCGACCGCCGCCCGCGATCTGCGCCTCGGCCAGGTGGAGTGAGGGCATGCGGAACAGCCAGTCGGACTGGACAAGTTCGTACAGCTCCTCGGCGCTCGCGGCCGGGAACGCGGCCCGGTAGGCGTCGCCGCCCCCAGAACCGCTCGCAGTACCGCCCGGTCCGAACGTCCGTAGTGCGACGGCCGCCTGATCCTCCGTCACCTCTCCCGTCAGCCCGCGGAGCAGAATCATCAGCCGGAACTCGTCACGGGTGTGGCCGACCACGAGTTCGACGTCCCGTCCCGCGCCGGAGGCCAGCGCCTCCCAGGGGGCGGCCGGCAGCACCTCGCCGTCGACGACGGGCGCGACCGGGATCAGCGCGTGGGCCGTCGGCCCCCACCGATCCGCGAACGCCCCGCCCTTCGCGCCGACCGCGTCCGCCACCGCTGGCAGCCGTCGCGGCGCCACCGTCCCCATCTCCTCCACAGTCGCGCGCACGCCCAGCTCCGCGGCGAACTCCCGGGCGATGTCGGCGGCCAGCTCGGGGGAGAAGAACGTACCGGGCACGCTCTGCGCGACCGCCCGGCCGAAGAGCCCTGCCGCGCGGGGCATCGTGAGCAGCGCGGCCACCGAACCCGCGCCCGCCGACTGGCCGACGACCGTGACACAGCCCGGATCGCCGCCGAAGGCGCGGATGTTGTCCCGCACCCACTCCAGCGCGGCGACCTGGTCGAGCAGGCCCCGGTTGGCGGGCGCCCCCTCGATGTGCGCGAACCCCTCGATGCCGACGCGGTAGTTGAGCGTCACCACGACGACGGCACCCTCGCGCGCCAGCCGGCCGCCGTCGTACTCGGGCAGTCCGGACATCCCGATGACGTACGCGCCGCCGTGCATCCACACGATGACCGGCAGCCCCGCGTCGGGGCCGGGGTCGGGCGTCCAGACGTTGAGGGTCAGCCAGTCCCCCTCGTCCACCGCGTCGCCGGACACCAGCGCGTCCATGCCGAACGCGGCGGACTGCGGAGGCGGCGTCCCGTACGCGACCGCCTTCCGTACGCCGTCCCAGTTCCGCACGGGCACCGGCGCCCCGAACCGCAGTGCTCCCACGGGCGGTTCGGCGAACGGGATGCCCTTGAACACCGCCGATCCCGACGCCTGTCCGGCTCCCCGCACCACACCTGCTGTCGTACGGACCTCGGGTTCGTCGGCGCCCATCACGGCTCCCTCTGCAGACAGTCCGGTCATCGCGGATCATCCCGTCGAACCGGACGCCAGGGCCAACGGTTTTTGCCGCCCCAAGGGGCGCGCCCCGGCGGTTAGGCTGGTCCAGCGGCCCAAAGGGGCGCGGGGAACTGCGCCACCAGCCACAACGAACCCGCAGACGACAAACCATGCCCTCGGGGGAGCGCGCCATGGAACCAGCGGCCGTCGGAGTCCGACTGGCATCCACCGTGGCCACACCGCTGATCAAGAAGCTCTTCACGCCGGAGGGGCCGGGCGCGGGGCTGGTCGACAGGCCCGTACGCATCTCGTCCCGCGTCTCCTTCAAGGGCGAGCAGCGCACGCTCGACGAGAAGGACGTCACCCGGCTCGCCTCCGAGCTGGTCAGGCGGGCTCTGAAGGAAGCCGATGAGCGCCCCATCGCCCCCGACGAGGCGCAACCCGTCGTCCACGCCCTGGCCGACACCCTCCGTGCCCTCGGCGACATCACCATGACGGACGCCCAGGCGGTGGCGCTCGGCCACGCGGGCCTCGCGCTACATCTCCGTCATGCCGCCGGGAGCCCCGACCGGGACCTCGACTTCGACGCGGCCGTCTTCTACGAGCGGCTGCTCGACACGGCCTGTCTGCACATCCTGCACTTCTTCACCCAGCGCTCGACGTTCGTCCCCCGCACCCTCGTCGAGCAGACCCGCCGCCAGTCCGAACTCATCGCCAAGGTCGACGAGTTGATCGCCCGCACTCCGCGACCGGGCGACGGGGACGGGGCGTTCGAGGGGCGGTATCTCGCGTACGTCGCCACCAAGCACAGCAAGCTGACCATCTACGGCATCGACCTCGTCAACACCCCGAACCGCTGGCAGCTCGACGCCGCCTATATGACCCTGCAGGCGATGCGCCGCTCCACGGACGGGGAGTCGGCCGCCTCCGGGGACGCCTACCTCGCCTCGCCGGGTACCCCGCTGCCCGCCGAGGAGGCGCTCGCGGACCAGGACCTGGTGCTGCTGCGCGGAGTGGCGGGCTCGGGCAAGACGACCCTCGTCCAGTGGCTCGCGGTGACGGCCGCCCGGGCCGAGCGCGGGGACCGTATCCCCTTCGTGCTTCCGCTGCGTACGCTCATCCGCCGCGCCGACGGACTGCCGGCGCCCGCCGACTTCCTGGCGGCCGTGCGCGTGCCGTTCCACGGCACGGCCCCGGACGGCTGGGCGGACCGGGTCCTGGCCGCGGGCCGCGGGCTCCTCCTCGTCGACGGCATCGACGAGATCCCCGAGTGCGACCGCGAGCGGACGAGGCACTGGCTGCGGGACCTCCTCGACGCGTACCCCGGCAACCAGTGGCTGGTCACCTCCCGCCCCTCCGCCGTGGGCGAGGACTGGCTCACCCCGGACGGCTTCACCGAACTGCTCCTGACGGCCATGAGCCGCGCCGATGTCACCGCCTTCATCCGGCGCTGGCACACGGCGGCCGCCGCCGACGCACCGGACAGGGAACTGCTCGCCTCGTACGAGCACTCGCTCCTGGAGGCCGTCGGCGTCAAACAGGATCTCGGCCGCCTCGCCACCAACCCGCTGATGTGCGGCCTCATCTGCGCCCTGCACCGCGACCGGCGCGGCTATCTCCCGCACGGGCGCCAGGAGTTGTACGACGCGGCTCTCTCCGCACTCCTCTCGCGCCGCGACCAGGAGCGGTCGATGGAGCTCGACCACATCCAGCTCAGCGAACTCCCGCAGATCCAGCTGCTCCAGCGCCTGGCCTACTGGCTGATCCGCAACAACCAGGCGGAGATGGACCGCGAACGGGCCGAGCGCATCATCGCCGACGCACTGCCCTCTCTTCCCGCGGTGGCGAGCCAGGGAGACGCGCCCGCGATCTACCGCTATCTGCTCATCCGCAGCGGCCTGCTCCGCGAACCCGCGGTGGGGACCGTCGAGTTCGTCCACCGCACCTTCCAGGACTACCTGGGTGCGAAGGCCGCGGTGGAGGACGGCGACTTCGGGCTCCTCGTCCGCAACGCCGCCGACTCCCAGTGGTCCGACGTGATCCGCATGGCCGTCGCCCACGCCCGTCCGCGCGAACGGGCCCAGCTCCTGCGCGACCTGGTCGACTCCGCCGAGGGCGTCGAGGGCACCGCGGGCACCCGTGTCCGCCTCCTCGCCCTGGCCGGCCTCGAACACGCCACGGAACTCGACCCGCAGGTCCGGGCCGGCGTGGAGGAACAGGCGGCCACGCTCATTCCGCCGCGTACGCCGGAGGAGGCCAAGGATCTGGCCTCGGCCGGCGCCCTGGTCCTGGAGCTGCTGCCCGGGCCGGAGGACCTCTCCGACGCGGAGGCGAGGGCCGTCGTGGTCACCGCATCCCTCATCGGCGGCGACGCGGCGATCCCGATCCTTGCCCGCTTCCGCTCCCACCCGGCCGTGTCGGTCCTGGGCCAGCTCACCTGGACCTGGCACCGGTTCGACACCGAGCGGTACGCGGCCGATGTCATCGCCCACCTGCCGCCGGCCGACCTCTACTTCACGGCGCACTCCGCCGCGCACCTGCGCGCCCTGCGCGAACTCGGGGGCCGACCCCGGCTCCAGGTCGTCGGGGACGTAGAGGCCTCGGAACTGAGCATCGCCCTTGCGCCGGACACGACGCGCAAGCTCGTTCTGAAGGACAACCGCTCACTGCGCGACCTGGACTTCGTTTCACCGCTGCGCGAACTCACTCACCTGGATATCTCCGGCATTCCATCCGTCGACAACATCGAATCCCTGGCCGGGCTCCCTTTGAAATGGCTGTCGTTGGATCTCATGGAGGGGCTGGAAAGGCCGGATGCGCTGGCTCCGCTTTCGGCGTCGGCCACCCTGCGCGAGTTCGACACCGGTGTGCCGCTCATAGGCGATTCCCTTGATGCCGCACTCCCCCAGGGGTTGCCGCTGACGTATCTGCGGTTCACCAAGAACGCCCTTCGCCTGACCGGGCTGCGCGGCTTGCGCCATATGCACTCGGTGAAGAGCCTGAGCCTGGCAAGCCTGTACGAACCGCTCACGCCGGAGGATTGCGCAGAAGTCGCGCTCCTCCCCCAGCTGCAGGAATTGCGCCTCCGCTGGGCTGCGGTCCCGTGGACCAACGGGCCCGTCCTGCCCGGCGTCAGGCGTCTTTGGCTGAACAATTTCACCGGAGACGAAGACCTCTCGGCGGTGCCGGTTCTCTTTCCTGGTCTCGAGTCCGTCGCATTCCGCCTCCTTCCGGAGGTGTCGGAAGTGCCGGAACACGTCCTGGAACTCTTCCCCGGGATCCACACGGTGACGAGGACGCACACCGTCCTCTAGCCCAACCCCACCTGGGCACCCTACAGTTACCGGCGAGTAATCCCTTCGCTTCCCTGTGGCCTCACACGCACATGAGCATGCACCACGACCCATGTCCGCAGCGCTCCGACGCGAGAGGAACCCCCCATCCCATGACAGGAAGAAGCTGGCAGCGCCTCATAGGCCTGACCGCCGCCGCCACCGCCGTCACCGCGGCCCTGGCGATCCCTGCCACCGCCGCGACCCCGGCCGCCGCCCCCGCCGCGGCCGCCACCGTCGCGACCACCACCGTCGCGACCGCCGCCTCCGCCGCCGCGGCGGACGTGGACTACGACACCTGGCAGAAGGACTGCCGGGCCGTCATGGCCGACGCGCTGCCCTACCTGAAGGAACGAATCGCCGACGCGTCATCCGGCGAGAAGCAGGCCATCGTCTTCGACATCGACAACACCACGCTGGAGACCGACTTCGGCTTCAGCTACCCGTCGCCGGCCAACGCGCCCGTCCTGGACGTCGCCAAGTACGCCCAGGACCGCGGCGTCGCCCTGTTCTTCGTGACGGCCCGCCCGGACATCATCAAGTCGGTGACCGAGTACAACCTCAAGCACGTCGGCTACAAGGTCTCCGGCCTGTACGTACGCAACTTCATCGACCTGTTCAGGGACGTGGCCGAGTACAAGACGGCCCAGCGCACGGCCATCGAGGCCAAGGGCTACACGATCATCGCGAACATCGGCAACAGCGCCACCGACCTGTCGGGCGGGCACGCCGAGAAGGCGTACAAGCTGCCGGACTACGACGGCCAGCTGTCGTAACCACTGCCGGGCGCTACGACACCGCCGGGCACGACGAAGGGGCCGGTGCCTTGTCGGCACCGGCCCCTTCGGGCGTTCTCAGACGGAACCCCTGGGGGTCACGCCTCCTTGCTCAGGTTGGGACCGGCGCCGCCGGCCGCCTGCTCGATCGGCGGGACGTCCGGCAGCGCGGACTTCTCCTCGCCGCGGAAGGTGAAGGTCTTGGCCTCACCCTCGCCCTCCGTGTCGACGACCACGATGTGGCCGGGACGCAGCTCGCCGAAGAGGATCTTCTCCGACAGCGAGTCCTCGACCTCGCGCTGGATCGTGCGCCGCAGCGGACGCGCGCCGAGCACCGGGTCGTAACCCTTCTGCGCCAGCAGCTCCTTCGCGGACTGGGAGAGCTCGATGCCCATGTCCCGGTCCTTGAGGCGCTCGTCGACCTTGCCGATCATCAGGTCGACGATCCGGAGGATGTCTTCCTGGGTGAGCTGCGGGAAGACGACCACGTCGTCGACGCGGTTGAGGAACTCGGGCCGGAAGTGCTGCTTCAGCTCGTCCGAGACCTTGTTCTTCATGCGCTCGTAGTTGGTCTTCTTGTCGCCCGAGGCCGCGAAGCCCAGGTTGAAGCCCTTGGAGATGTCCCGGGTGCCGAGGTTGGTCGTCATGATGATGACCGTGTTCTTGAAGTCCACGACCCGGCCCTGGGAGTCGGTCAGGCGACCGTCCTCCAGGATCTGCAGCAGCGAGTTGAAGATGTCCGGGTGGGCCTTCTCGACCTCGTCGAAGAGGACGACGGAGAACGGCTTGCGGCGGACCTTCTCGGTCAGCTGGCCGCCCTCTTCGTAGCCCACGTAACCGGGAGGCGAGCCGAAGAGACGCGAGACCGTGTGCTTCTCGCTGAACTCCGACATGTCGAGGGAGATCAGCGCGTCCTCGTCGCCGAAGAGGAACTCGGCCAGAGCCTTGGAGAGTTCCGTCTTACCGACACCGGACGGGCCCGCGAAGATGAACGAACCACCGGGACGCTTCGGGTCCTTCAGACCGGCGCGCGTACGACGGATCGCCTTGGACAGCGCCTTGACGGCGTCGACCTGGCCGATGACCCGCTTGTGGAGCTCGTCCTCCATGCGCAGCAGACGCGAGGACTCCTCCTCGGTCAGCTTGAAGACCGGGATGCCGGTGGCGGTCGCGAGGACCTCGGCGATCAGCTCGCCGTCGACCTCGGCCACGACGTCCATGTCGCCGGCCTTCCACTCCTTCTCCCGCTTGGCCTTCGCGGCGAGGAGCTGCTTCTCCTTGTCGCGCAAGGAGGCGGCCTTCTCGAAGTCCTGCGAGTCGATCGCGGACTCCTTGTCGCGGCGGACGCCGGCGATCTTCTCGTCGAACTCGCGGAGGTCCGGCGGCGCGGTCATCCGGCGAATGCGCATCCGGGAGCCGGCCTCGTCGATCAGGTCGATCGCCTTGTCCGGCAGGAAGCGGTCCGAGATGTACCGGTCGGCGAGCGTCGCCGCCTGCACCAGGGCCTCGTCCGTGATGGACACGCGGTGGTGTGCCTCGTAGCGGTCGCGCAGACCCTTGAGGATCTCGATGGTGTGCGGCAGCGACGGCTCCGCGACCTGGATGGGCTGGAAGCGGCGCTCCAGCGCGGCGTCCTTCTCCAGGTGCTTGCGGTACTCGTCCAGCGTGGTGGCACCGATGGTCTGCAGCTCGCCGCGCGCCAGCATGGGCTTCAGGATCGAAGCCGCGTCGATGGCGCCTTCCGCGGCACCCGCACCCACGAGCGTGTGCAGCTCGTCGATGAACAGGATGATGTCGCCGCGGGTGCGGATCTCCTTGAGGACCTTCTTCAGGCGCTCCTCGAAGTCACCGCGGTAGCGGGAGCCGGCGACCAGCGCGCCGAGGTCCAGGGTGTAGAGGTGCTTGTCCTTGAGGGTCTCGGGCACCTCGCCCTTGACGATGGCCTGGGCGAGACCTTCGACGACGGCGGTCTTGCCGACGCCGGGCTCACCGATCAGGACCGGGTTGTTCTTCGTACGCCGGGACAGCACCTGCATGACCCGCTCGATCTCCTTCTCGCGCCCGATGACCGGGTCGAGCTTGGACTCACGAGCGGCCTGGGTGAGGTTCCGGCCGAACTGGTCGAGGACCAGGGACGTCGAGGGGGTGCCCTCGGCGGGACCGCCACTGGCGCCGGCGGTCTCCTTGCCCTGGTAACCGGAGAGCAGCTGGATGACCTGCTGCCGCACCCGGTTGAGATCTGCGCCCAGCTTGACCAGGACCTGGGCGGCGACGCCCTCGCCCTCGCGGATCAGGCCGAGCAGGATGTGCTCCGTGCCGATGTAGTTGTGGCCCAGCTGAAGGGCCTCGCGGAGCGACAGCTCCAGGACCTTCTTGGCACGGGGGGTGAAGGGGATGTGCCCGGACGGGGCCTGCTGGCCCTGGCCGATGATCTCCTCCACCTGCTGGCGGACCGCCTCGAGCGAAATCCCGAGGCTCTCCAGGGCCTTAGCGGCGACACCCTCACCCTCGTGGATCAGGCCCAGGAGGATGTGCTCGGTGCCGATGTAGTTGTGGTTGAGCATCCGGGCTTCTTCCTGAGCCAGGACGACAACCCGCCGCGCGCGGTCGGTGAACCTCTCGAACATCGTTAATCGCTCCTCAGAGCGGTCAGGCAGTAAGGGGACGCTCCCCTCCCTGTCCTTCCGCAGCTTAGTCCCGCAAGCGGGGACCGCTCATTCCAACTGCCGACACCGTCCTTGGCCTCCTGACCCCGAACGCCGACATCTGCTCCAACCTGATGGTGCGAGACGATGTTCCCGCAGGCCAGGCAGATACCCCCACCATCTGTACGCCGATGGCGAACGTGAGATGCCCGAGCCATGCGTGTCGCCCCTCCCACTAGGGATGTCTTACCCGCACGCACTGACACTCCATGCCGAACGCACCGGTTCCCTCCGCTATGGGCGAACATCCTTGCGCCGCGGACCGCTTCGGAGCGCCCACTTTTCAGACACTCTGCGCACACGCGAAGCCACCCAGCGTAACTCGAACGCCTCTGTGGCGGTTGGCTCTGCATGGTCTTCACGGTCCCTTCTCCCCGCCGACCGCTCGACACGAGCCACCCGAGCGACTCGGGTCACCCGAGCCACACGAGTCGCGCGGTCCGGCATTGGTACGAGAACGAACTGGGCTGGCCGACCGTGCCCGGCACTCCCGTGGACCTGCCGACGGGGCTGCGTTTCGACGTAATGGACGCGCCAGTGGAGGCGGGTTACGCGGCGCTGCGGCATCTGGCGCCGGGCTCTC
Source organism: Streptomyces sp. NPDC050988 (assembly GCF_044456225.1). NCBI lineage: Bacteria > Bacillati > Actinomycetota > Actinomycetes > Kitasatosporales > Streptomycetaceae > Streptomyces > Streptomyces sp. NPDC050988. The sequence goes on from NZ_JBITFQ010000011.1 coordinate 47,829, forward strand.
CGGTGGCCCTGCGGGCGGACCGGATGCGGATTCTGGTGGCGGCGGGAAGCGCGGACGAACTGCCCGGGCTGCTCGACTGGCTGGAGTGGGGGGCTCTCACGCTGGATCTCAGGGCGATCGGCGAGGGCGGGCGCATCGAGGCGCCACTGCCGCCCGGCACTCCGGCGCCCTGCACTCCGCGACCCGCAGGGACCCCCGTACACATCCCCGCGCATACGTCGCGCACACCGCACACATCTGTGGAAACCGCTGCTGATATTGCTGTGGATACCGCTGTGGACAGCTCGCAGGGGGCCGCCGTCTGGCTGCGACCCCCTGAGCCTGGCTGCGAGGTGGAGCCGTCGCTGCCGACACTGTCGGCGCTCGGTGGGGGCGTTGGGGGCGCCCCCGATCTCGTACGACTCGTGGACACGATGGCGACTGAATGCCATCGCGTCCGGCTGCGCCGTTCCTGTGCTCAGCCTTTGGCCATGTCGTAGGCCTCTGCTCAGCCGTTGGCCTTCTCGTAAGCCTCACGAATGGACGCCGGAACGCGACCGCGGTCATTGACCTCGTAGCCGTTCTCCTTCGCCCACGCGCGGATCTGCGCGGTGTCCTGGCTGCCACCGGAAGCGGCACGCGCCTTTCCACGGCTCCCCGAGGCGCGGCCTCCGGTACGACGACCGCCCTTGACGTACGGCTCGAGAAGTCCACGGAGCTTGTCCGCATTGGCAGTCGTGAGATCGATCTCGTACGTCTTGCCGTCCAACGCGAACGTCACGGTCTCGTCCGCCTCGCCACCGTCGAGGTCGTCGACAAGAAGGACCTGAACCTTCTGTGCCACCGGATTTCCTTTCATCGATATCTTCAGGGGCGGGGTCCGCGGCGGCCGCCGCTGTTTCACGTCCCTGTTATATGCACTACTGCAGTACGTCGGAAAGCAAACCGCTTTTGCTGGAAAAACACAAACCCCTGGCAGAGACCGACGGACCCGGGAAGACCGGAAACGTGCGCGTTTCGGACATAGGGCCCGCGGGCAAGGGGCTCCGGGCTAGTGGCAGGGGTATGCCACGGGTATTGCGGGGCGGCGATCACAGATGCAGAAGCATCCGGCTGTTGCCCAAGGTGTTCGGTTTCACTCGTTCGAGACCGAGGAACTCGGCCACGCCCTCGTCATAGGAACGCAACAGCTCGGCGTAGACATCGGTGTCTACAGGCGTCTCACCGATCTCCACGAAGCCGTGCTTCGCGAAGAAGTCGACTTCGAAGGTCAGGCAGAATACGCGGCGAACACCGAGCCAGCGGGCGGTCTCCAGCAACTTCCCCAGCAACTGATGTCCGACGCCGGCGCCCTTCATCGAGCCGTCCACGGCGAGAGTGCGGACTTCCGCGAGGTCTTCCCACATGACGTGCAGCGCGCCGCAGCCCACGACCTCCGTAGTTGAACCGGTGTCGCGTTCCGCCACCCAGAACTCCTGGATGTCCTCGTAAAGCGTCACCGTCGCTTTGTCGAGCAGGATGCCGCCGCGGACGTACGCGTCGAGGAGACGGCGAACCGCCGGGACATCGCTGGTCCTGGCCCGGCGGACGGTGAGGGCTTTAGTGGCGGCTTCGGGCTGCTCTGCTGGCATGAGCGGACGTTATCGCCCGGTCTCGCCCCCAGCGGCGGCGGGGTTCTCGCCGACGGCGTTCTCGACCGCCGGGTTCTCGACCGTCGAGTTCCCGGCCTTCGAGTTCTCGGCTGCCGGGTTCTCCGCCGTCGGGTTCTGTGGCGCCGGGTTCTGTGGCTCTGGCTTCTGTGGCGCCGGGGTTTCCTCCGGCCCTTGGACCATACGCACGGCATCGCGCAGTGCTTCGCGCTGTTCCGCGGACATCATGCCGAAGAAGGCGACGAGAGCGGCGGCCGGGTTGTCACTCTGGGTCCAGGCTTCGTTCATCAGTGCCGCCGAGTAGGCGGCCCTGGTCGAGACCGCCTCATATCGATAGGCCCGGCCTTCCGCTTCGCGGCGCACCCAGCCCTTCTGATGGAGATTGTCCAAAACGGTCATCACCGTCGTGTACGCGATGGACCGCTCCTGCTGAAGGTCTTCCAGGACTTCCCGAACGGTCACCGGGCGGTTCCACTTCCACACCCGCGTCATGACCGCGTCTTCGAGTTCTCCCAATGGGCGAGGCACAGCTCAGAACAATAGGGGGAGATGTCGCCAATCATGTGGTGGACGTGGCTTTGGATGACAAACAGCAACAAAAAGGGCGTACGACTCGAAAAGCTGATGAGTCGTACGCCACGGGGTGGACGCCGTCCGGCGCCCCGGTGGAGCTCAGGCGCCGGTGTCGCGGGAGGCCTGGCGGGTGCTCTCGGCGCGGGCGAGGGCCGCGTCGACGACCGCGTCCTCCTTGGCCTTGTTGGCGCCGCCCTGGGTCTTCACGATCGTCACGATCAGACCGGTGAAGAACACGGCCATCACTACCGGGGGCACGAGCGCGGAGACGTAGTCCATGCCGTCCAGAGTAGCCAGGGGCCGCGGAGCGGGTGCGGGGTGGGGGTGGCCTGGACCGCCCCCGGGTGCGACTAGACCGCGGCGAGCTGCTGCGGTGCGTTCGCGGGCGGGGCGGCCGGTTTGCGCCTCGGGGGGAAGACCTCGCCGGGGGTGGGGATGGGGCGGTCGCGGCGCGGGGTCTGCGGCTTGGGCTGGGGGGCGGCCGGCTTCTCGGCGGGCTTTTCCGCGGGCTTCTTCCTGCCGGGTTCCTCCGTGGCGGCGGCGAGGCCGCCCGGGAGGGCCGTCAGACGGGTCCGCGCACGACCGCGGGAGGCCGGGACCGTACGGAGGGCGAGACGCATGCGTACGTCCTGCTCCGCGAGGTCGTGGCAGCGGTCGAGGAGAGCGGCCGCGACGGGGTTGCCGCGCAGGGCGCGCAGCGCGGCGAGGTCGTCCGGGACCGGGCGGTAGCCAACCACTAGGGCCTCCTCCAGAAGCGTCAGAAAGCCGGCCGCCGTGCCGGGGAGCGCGGCGCGGTAGCGGGCGAGGTCGGCCAGCAGGAAGGCGCGCAGCCGGGCGCCCTCGCGGGCCGCCTCGTCGACTGCCTCCGCCAGGCGGAGGCAGTCCTGCACGTCCTCGGCCGAGGCGGGGCGGGGGTGGAGGGCGAGAGCGAGCGCGCGTCGGAGCACTCGCAGCTCCTCCGCACCGAACGCCATGCCGCCGCGGGATCCATAGGGCGTGGGCATGCTCGCGACGATACGCGCTAATCAGACAAAATCCGTAGATCGGATACCGTGTGGCGTGGCTTCGCCATGTTGATTGGCGTGGCTCCGCCGGTTCAGTTGTTGTCTGCGGGTGAGTGGGGGCTTGTCGCGCAGTTCCCCGCGCCCCTTTGGGGCGCCGCCGGGGGCGCTGTCAGGTTCTGGAGACGTTTCTTTCGTAGACCAGGCGGAGGCCGATCAGTGTCAGCCAGGGTTCGTGTTCGTCGATGACCGAGGACTCGCCGAGGACCATGGGGGCCAGGCCGCCGGTCGCGATGACCGTGACGTCGTCGGGGTCCTCGGAGAGTTCGCGGGCCATGCGGCTGACGACGCCGTCGACCTGGCCGGCGAAGCCGTAGATGATGCCCGACTGCATGGCCTCGACGGTGTTCTTGCCGATGACGGTGCGGGGGCGGGCGATCTCGATCTTGCGGAGCTGGGCGCCGCGGACGCCGAGTGCCTCGACGGAGATCTCGATGCCGGGGGCGATGACGCCTCCCGCGTACTCCCCGCGCGCGGAGACCGCGTCGAACGTCGTCGCCGTGCCGAAGTCGACGACGATGGCCGGTCCCCCGTAGAGCTCGACGGCCGCGACCGCGTTGATGATGCGGTCGGCGCCGACCTCCTTGGGGTTGTCCATCAGGATCGGGACGCCCGTCTTGATGCCCGGCTCGACGAGGACGGCGGGTACGTCACCGTAGTAGCGGCGGGTGACCTCGCGCAGCTCGTGCAGGACCGAGGGGACCGTCGAGCAGATCGCGATGCCGTCGATGCCGTCGCCCAGCTCGTCGCCCAGGAGCGGGTGCATGCCCATCAGGCCCTGGAGGAGTACGGCCAGCTCGTCCGCGGTGCGGCGGGCGTCCGTGGAGATGCGCCAGTGCTCGACGATGTCCTCGCCGTCGAAGAGGCCGAGGACGGTGTGCGTGTTGCCTACGTCGATCGTGAGCAGCATGCCTACTCAGCCTCGCTCGTCGTCGACGCGTCGGAGGCCTCGGACATCTCGTCGGCCTCGCGCAGGTCGAGGCCGATGTCCAGGATGGGCGAGGAGTGGGTGAGGGCGCCCACCGCGAGGAAGTCGACGCCGGTCTTCGCGTACGTGAGGGCGGTGTCCAGGGTGAGGCGGCCCGAGGCCTCCAGGAGGGCGCGGCCGTCCACGATGGCCACGGCCTCCTCGCACTCGCCGGGCGTGAAGTTGTCCAGGAGGATCAGGTCGGCGCCCGCGTCCACGACCTCGCGGAGCTGATGCAGGGTGTCGACCTCGACCTCGATCGGCACGTCCGGGAAGGTCTCCCGTACGGCCTTGAATGCCTGGGTGACGCCGCCCGCGGCGACCACGTGGTTGTCCTTGACGAGGGCCGCGTCCGAGAGGGACATGCGGTGGTTGACACCGCCGCCCATGCGGACCGCGAACTTCTCCAGGGAGCGCAGTCCCGGCGTCGTCTTGCGGGTGTCGCGCACGCGCGTGTCGGTGCCCTCCAGAACGTCGGCCCACGCGCGCGTGGCCGTCGCGATGCCGGAGAGGCGGCACAGGAGGTTCAGGGCGCTGCGCTCGGCCGTCAGCAGGTCGCGGGTGCGGGTGGTGACGCTCAGGAGCTTCTGGCCGGCCTCGACGCGGTCGCCGTCGTCGACGTGCCGTTCGACCTCGAACTCGTCCGTGCAGACCACGGAGACGACCGCCTCGGCGACCCTGAGGCCCGCGACGACACCGGCCTCGCGGGCGGTGAAGTCGGCGGTGGAGACGGCCTCTTCGGGGATGGTCGCGACGGTGGTCACGTCCACGCCGTGGTCGAGGTCCTCCTCGATGGCCAGATGGGCGATGTCCTCGATCTCTACGGGGTCGAGCCCGGCGTCGGCGAGGAGCTGCGCGAGGGCGGGGTCGAGCCCGCACTCGGCGTACTCCAGGGGATCGACGTCGTACTCCCCTGCGGCGCCGCAGCCGCAGCCGTCGCCGCAGCCACCGCCGGTGAGGAGGGGAAGGTCGGGGGTGCTCACTTCTGTCACTGCTCCTGGGGACGGGACTGCTGTGTCGGGGGGAAGTCTGGGGTGTCGGTGGTGTGTACGGCGAGTGTCCGGTCGGGATTCAGCCGTACGACGATGTGGCGCCGCCAGTTCGTGTCGTCCCGTTCACCTTTGTCCTCGCGCCAGTGGCAGCCGCGGGTCTCCTCGCGCAGCCGGGCGGCGGCGACGAGGACGCGGGCCACGCACAGGAGGTTGGTGGCCTCCCAGGTGTCGACGCCGGGCTCGGCCGTCTTGCCGTTCTCGTCGAGGGCGTCGCGGGCTTCGGTGTGCAACTGCTGGATGCGCTCGGCCGCGGTCTCCAGGGAGGCGGCCGAGCGGAGGACGCCGGCGCCGTCGGTCATGATCCGCTGGATCGCGAAGCGTGCCTCGGGGGCGAGCAGCGGATGGGCGGGCCTCTCCGGGTGGGCGACCGGCGCGGGCACGCGCGCGTGGAGGCGGTTCTCCTGGTGGCTGCCCACGATGTCGGCCGCGATGCGCTCGGCGTAGACCAGGCCCTCCAGGAGCGAGTTGGAGGCGAGCCGGTTGGCGCCGTGGACGCCGGTGCAGGCGACCTCGCCGCACGCGTACAGGCCGGGGACGGTCGTACGGCCCCGGGAGTCCGTGCGGACGCCTCCGGAGGCGTAGTGGGCGGCCGGGGCGACCGGGACGGGCTCGGTGACCGGGTCGATGCCGTGGGCGCGGCAGGCGGCGAGGATCGTCGGGAAGCGGTGCTCCCACATGTGGGCGCCGAAGTGCCGGGCGTCCAGGTACATGTGCTCGGCGTCCTGCTCCTGCATGCGCCGCATGATGCCCTTGGCGACGATGTCGCGGGGGGCGAGTTCGGCCAGTTCGTGCTGGCCCAGCATGAAGCGCGTGCCGTGCGCGTCGACCAGGTGGGCGCCCTCGCCGCGGACCGCCTCGGAGACCAGCGGCTGCTGGCCCTCGGCGTCCGCACCGAGGAACAGCACGGTCGGGTGGAACTGCACGAACTCGAGGTCGCTGACCTCGGCGCCGGCGCGCAGGGCGAGCGCCACGCCGTCGCCGGTGGAGACGGAGGGGTTGGTGGTCGCCGAGAAGACCTGGCCCATGCCGCCGGTCGCGAGGACCACGGCGGGGGCGTGGACGGCTCCCACGCCGTCGTGCTGGCCCTCTCCCATGACGTGCAGGGTCACGCCCGCGGTGTGCCCTTCGGTGTCCGTGAGGAGGTCCAGGACGAGCGCGTTCTCCACCGTACGCAGTCCACGCGCGCGTACCGCCTCGACCAGGGCGCGGGAGATCTCGGCGCCGGTGGCGTCGCCGCCCGCGTGGGCGATGCGCCGGCGGTGGTGGCCGCCCTCGCGGGTCAGCTCCAGGACACCCCCTTCGGACTCGTCGAAGTGGGCGCCGGTCTCGATGAGCCGGCGTACGGCGTCGGGGCCCTCGGTGACAAGGATGCGGACGGCGTCCTCGTCGCACAGGCCCGCGCCCGCCACCAGCGTGTCGTCGAGGTGCTGCTCGGGGGTGTCGCCCTCGCCCAGGGCCGCCGCTATGCCGCCCTGGGCCCAGCGGGTGGAGCCGTCGTCGAGGCGGGCCTTGGTGACGACGACGGTGCGCAGACCGGCGGCGTCGCAGCGCAGGGCCGCGGTGAGTCCGGCGACTCCGGAGCCGACGACCACGACGTCGGCGGTGAGGGACCAGCCGGGTGCGGGCGCGTGCAGACGTATGCCTGTGCTGGTGCCTGTGCTGGTCACGAGGCGGCTCCGAAGGTCAGAGGAATGTTGTCGATCAGCCGGGTCGTCCCGACCCGGGCGGCGACGGCGAGGACCGCCTCGCCGGTGTGGTCGTCCGGGATCTCGGTGAAGTCGGACGGATCGACCAGCGCGAGGTAGTCGAGCGCGAGCGGCGGGTTGAGGCGGGCCGCGTCGTCCAGGACCAGGCGGGCTGCGGCGCGGACCGCGGCGGGGCCGCCGGGGGCCGCCTTGGCGACGGCGTGCGTGTCGGCCGCGGCGCGGGACTCGCCGATGGCGCTGAGGGCCGCGGCACGCGCGTGCGTGGCGGGCACCTCACGGGCACGCGCGCGCAGGGCCTCCTGGGCGGCGTGCCGGTCGCTGCCCGCGAACAGGGCCTGGGACAGGGCCAGCGCGGTACGGCGCTCGGTGGCCGACAGATAGCGGTTGCGGCTGGACAGGGCCAGGCCGTCCGCCTCGCGCACCGTCGGGACGCCGACGATCTCCACGCCGAAGTTCAGGTCGCGCACCATGCGGCGGATCAGGGCGAGCTGCTGGGCGTCCTTCTGCCCGAACAGCGCCAGATCGGGGCGGGTGAGGTGCAGCAGCTTGGCGACGACGGTGAGCATGCCGTCGAAGTGCCCGGGCCGCGTCGAGCCCTCCAGGCGCCCGCCCATGGGGCCGGCGCTGATGCGGACCTGGGGTTCGCCGCCCGGGTAGACCTCGTCCACGGAGGGGGCGAACACGACGTCCGCGCCCGCCAGTCCGGCGATCTTGACGTCGGCGTCCAGGGTGCGCGGGTAGCGGTCGAGGTCCTCGCCCGCGCCGAACTGGAGAGGGTTCACGAAGACGGTGACGACGACCTCGCCGTCGCCCGCGATCTCACGGGCGGTGCGGATCAGCGTCGCGTGGCCCTCGTGCAGGGCGCCCATGGTCATCACGACGGCACGGCGGCCGGTGCGCACGCGCGCGTGGAGCTCGTCGGCGGTGCGCAGCACGGTGGTGGTCATCGGGTGGCTCCGTTCTCGGCACCTGCGCGCGTCATCGGGCGTCTCCTTCGGGCCCGTCGGGTCCGTTCGTTCCGTCGGTTCCGCTCGGGCCGTTCGGTCCGCCCGGCCCGGCGGTCCCGGCGGTCCCGGCCGTTCCGGCCGTCCCGTTGGCGAGTACTCCGAGGAGGTCCTCGGCGAGTTCCGGCTTGAGCAGGCCGTGGGCGAGGGCCCGGTCGGCGGTCGCACGGGCCATCGCCAGATAGCCGGCGACGGTCTGGGGCGCGTGCTTGCGCAACTCGGCGACATGGGCCGCGACCGTGCCCGCGTCACCGCGCGCCACCGGTCCGGTGAGGGCCGCGTCGCCCGACCTCAGCGCGTTGTCCAGGGCGGCGCCCAGCAGCGGGCCGAGCATCCGGTCCGGGGCCTCGACGCCCGCCGCGCGCAGCAGCTCCATGGACTCGGCGACCAGCGTCACCAGGTGGTTGGCGCCGAGCGCGAGGGCCGCGTGGTAGAGCGGCCGGGAGGCCTCGGCGATCCACTCGGGCTCGCCGCCCATCTCGATGACCAGGGCCTCGGCGGCCAGACGCAGCTCCTCGGGCGCGGTGACCCCGAAGGAGCATCCGGCGAGGCGCTGCACGTCCACGGGGGTGCCGGTGAACGTCATCGCGGGGTGCAGCGCGAGCGGCAGCGCACCGGCGCGCAGCATGGGGTCCAGGACCCTCGTGCCGTACCGCCCGGAGGTGTGCACGATGAGCTGTCCCGGCCGTACGGCACCGGTCTCGGCGAGGCCCTCCGCCAGTCCCGGCAGGGCGTCGTCCGGGACGGTCAGGAGCACCAGGTCGGCCCGCTCCAGGACCTGCTCGGGGGTCACCAGCGGCACGTCGGGCAGCAGCTGCGCCGCTCGTCGCCGGGAGGCGTCGGAGACTCCGGAGGCGGCCACCGGGCGGTGTCCGGCGAGCCGCAGCGACGCGGCCAGGGCGGGGCCCACACGACCGGCGCCGACCACACCGACGGTGAGCCGTGCGGGGCGGTCCTTGGGGTCTGGCTGGGGGAATGTACTCACTCGACGGCGGCCTTCCGTTCCAGTCCGCTCGGGGTACCGGACGATTTCTCGTCATGTTAACGCGATTGGTCCGAGGGCCGTTTTTTTGTCCACAGGCTGTGGGGAATTCATATGACCGGTCGCCGTCGTGTCCTGCATGATCCGGGCATGGGCGATACGACGGAGCATTCGGTGGAACAGGCGGCGGACCAGGCGACTGCGCGGGCGGCGGACCAGGCATCTGAGCGGGCGGCGGACGGTTCGGCCGGGCAGGCCGCGGAGGAGACGGCCGAGCAGCGGCGCGAGCGGCGAAGGGTCGCCTGGCGAGGGGCGCGGCGGGTGCTGTGGCGGCCCGGTTTCCACGCCACGGTCGGTGAGTTGCTGGCCCGGCTGACGGACGCCGCACCGGACGTGTACGACCTGGACAAGCCGGTGGACATGTACGGCGACGGGATCGTCGAGACCCTGGAGGAGCGGGTCGCGGCTCTGCTCGGCAAGGAGGCCGCCGCCTTCTTCCCCTCGGGCACGATGGCCCAGCAGGTCGCGCTGCGCTGCTGGGCGGGCCGTACGGGCAGTACGACGGTGGCGATGCATCCCCTCTCCCACCCGGAGGTCCACGAACGGAATGCCCTCGGCACGGTCAGCGGCCTGCGGACCGTCCATCCGACCCGCGAGCCGCGGATGCCCTCCGCCGAGGAGATACGCGACCTGGCGGAGCCCTTCGGGACGCTCTTCCTCGAACTGCCCCTCAGGGAGGCCGGTTTCGTGCTGCCCTCCTGGGAGGAACTGGTCGCCGTCACGGACGCGGCGCGCGAACGCGACGCCGTGGTGCACTTCGACGGGGCCCGCCTGTGGGAGTGCACCACCCGTCTCGGCCACTCCCTGGACGAGATCGCGGACCTCGCGGACAGCGTCTACGTGTCGTTCTACAAGTCGCTCGACGGAATCGGCGGCGCCGCCCTCGCGGGCCCGAAGACGCTCGTCGACGAGGCGAAGGCCTGGCGCCACCGCTACGGAGGGCAGATCCTCCAGCAGTTCCCCACCGTCCTGGCCGCGCTGATCGGCCTGGAGAAGGAGCTGCCGCGGCTCCCGGAGTACGTGGCCCACGCGCGCGTGGTCGCCGCGGCGCTGCGCGAGGGGTTCGCCGGGGCCGGGGTGCCCTGGGCCCGGGTCCACCCCGAGGAGCCGCACACCCACCAGTTCCAGCTCTGGCTGCCGTACGACGCCGACGCCCTCACCCACGCGGGGACGTTGCAGGCCGAGGAGACGAAGACCGGCCTGTTCCCGCAGGTCTGGGAGCGGGGTGGCCCTGGCCTGGCGTTCACCGAGGTCACTGTGGCCGCACCGGGGCTGGAGTGGACCGCGCAGGACGTCCGCGAGGCGGTCGCCGACTTCGTGGGGCGCCTGCCGCGCTGAGGGCCGGGCCAGTGCCGGTGCCGGTGCCGGTGCCGGTGCCGGTCGGCGACCGAGCAGCCGGGCCGGCCCAAGAGACCGGCTCAGTGGGCCTCGGCGCGCCTCAGTGTCCGAGCAGCCGGGCCAGTGCCACCCGCATCCGCCCCCGGACCGGACGGCCGGTCAGGGCGGCGCGGAACCGGCGGTGGTCGGCCAGTTCGCGCATGGCCTGCCAGTCGTGGCTGCCGGGGGCCGGCGGGGTCGGGTCGCCGTGCTGCCGGGCGCGGTAGGTGTCCAGGAGGTACTGCTGGGTGATGCTCATGGCGGATCGCCTCTTCGGGACTGGGTACGGACGTGAACGCCGTGGGCCCCGCGGTTGCCCCGGTCTGCGATCCCAGCTTGCGCGCGCCCTGCCGGGGCGTCGCGTCGATTGACCGCGGTCGTCAATCGACGGCCGCGTTGTCAGTGGCGGGGTGCACCATGAGGTCATGAGCGTGACCATCGACATTTCCGGGCTCCGCGGGGAGCGGGTGGCCGTCGTGCCCTCGCCCCTCGCCGAGCTCTGCATGGCGCTGCACGCACTGGCCGAGCCGGGACACCATCCCGGGCTGCAGGGCTGGGCGACCGGGGTGACCGCACGGCTCGACCCGCATCTCGCGGACCGGATGTGCGAGGCCGACTTCCTGTGGCGGACGACGTTCTCGGACCTGTTCCTGCCGTATGCGGGAGTGGGGGGCGGCACCACGCTCCCCGGCGCCACGCTGGCCGAGGACCTGGACCTGCTCGACAAACTGACGGACGACCAGTTCGTGGACGCGGCCCTCGAATTCACCTGCGCGCTGCCGTACGACGCGCAGGGCGCGGGCGCGCTCACCAATGCCGGGGCCCGTCGGCGCGCGCTGGAGCTGGCCGCCGCGCGCGGACCCCGGCCGGCGGAGTTCACCGCGCGGCTGCTGGAGGACCCGCCCAGGATCCGCGCCTGGCTGCGGCAGTTCCTGGAGGACTGCGACGAGGCCTTCTTCGCCGAGACCTGGTCCCGGCTGCGCCACCCGCTCGCCGCGGACGCCCGCCACAAGACGGACCTGCTCAGACGCAAGGGCCTGGCCGAGGCGCTGGCCTCGGTGTCGCCCGCGGTGACACTGGACGAGGCGGCCGGCCGCGTCACCGTCGACAAGCTGGGCAGCGGCCACACCATGGTCCGGGACAGCGGCCTGTTGCTGGTGCCGACAAGCCTCGGCTGGCCCCACCTCATGGTGCTGCACCGGTACGGCTGGCAGCCGGTGCTGCACTACCCGGTCGGCTCCCCCGAGTTGGCGGCCCCGCCCTCCGTCGAGCAGCTGACCCTGCGGATGACGGCCCTGTCCCACCCGGTGCGGATGCGTCTGTGCCGCAGTCTGGCCCGCAGCGCGTTCACCACGAGCGAGCTGGCCCAGACGCACGGCATGACGCCGCCCGAGATATCCCGGCACCTGAGCGTCCTGAAGAAGGCGGGCCTGCTCACCACCCGCCGACGCGGACGGTACGTCCTGCACCAGCTGGACGTCACGATGGTGGCCCGCCTGGGCAGCGACTTCCTGGAGGGCATCCTGCGCTGAGCGCCACGTTGGGCCGGGGCCCCGCAGCCGCCGTACGCCCCCAGAGGCGCGCTCGGCGCACCGGATCAGCCGCATCCGCGGCCGCAGGTCAGGTCAGTCGAAGCGGATGTGCCTTGCGACTGTCGTGTGGTCGGTCCACAGGTGCTCGGCGAACTCCGGTTCGCGCAGCCGCTTCAGGACGGTCTCGCGCTCCGCGAGCAGTGTGAAGTGGCGTACGTCGTGGCCCTTTTCGCGCAGCAGCCCGACGGTCTCGTCGAAGTAGCCGAAGTCGGTGACCGTCATGGGCGCGATGACGACTCCGTCGTGCTTGGTGAGGGCGAGGTCGAGCACCTCGACCACGCCCTGCCGCCAGGACACCAAGTCAGCCGCCGCTGGAGCTCGTACGCGGTTTGCGTCCTACCGCCCCCGAAAGAGCCGTTGATCCACACAAGCATGCGCGGACCCTAGTGGCCGCCGGTCACACCCCGGTCACGCGCGCCCCGGCACCCGGACGGTGGTCGGTCCGGTCCCTGGGCCGTGGTCAGCCCTGTCCCCCGCTCCCGCCACCGGCCCGCACCAGACCCGTCTCGTACGCGAGGACGACGACCTGGACGCGGTCGCGCAGGCCCAGCTTCGTGAGTATGCGGCCCACATGGGTCTTGACCGTCGCCTCGGAGAGGACGAGCCGGGCCGCGATCTCGCCGTTCGACAGGCCCTGCGCGACCAGGATCATCACCTCGCGCTCGCGCCCGGTGAGCCGCTCCAGCTCCTTGTGCTGGGGCTCCTTGCCGGCGCTGGGCAGCATCGGCGCGAACCGGTCGAGCAGACGCCGGGTGGTGGAGGGCGCGACCACCGCGTCCCCGCTGTGCACGGAGCGGATCGCGGCGAGGAGTTCGCCGGGCGGCACGTCCTTGAGCATGAAGCCGGAGGCGCCGGCCTTGAGCCCCGAGAAGGCGTACTCGTCGAGGTCGAAGGTGGTCAGGATCAGCACCTTCGGCGGGTTCTCGTCCTGACAGATGCGGCGGGTGGTCTCCACGCCGTCCAGCTTCGGCATACGTACGTCCATGAGCACCACGTCGACCGCGGTCGCGCGCAGCACCTGGAGGGCCTCGACGCCGTCGCCCGCCTCCGCCACGACCTCCATGTCCGGCTGTGCGGCGAGCACCATCCGGAACCCGGTGCGCAGCAGCACCTGGTCGTCGACGAGCATCACGCGGATCGGCATGGGAAGGTCCTCCGGTCGGTTCGTGGAGCTGAAGCGTGCACGTGTCAGTGGGCCGGCTTGAGCGGAAGCAGGGCGCTGATGCGAAAACCGCCGCCCGGCCGCGGCCCGGCGTCCAGGGTGCCGCCGACCATACCGACGCGCTCGCGCATCCCGATCAGGCCGTGGCCCCGGCCGTCGGCGCCGCCCTCCTCGTACAGCTCGTGCGGGGCGCCCTTGCCGTCGTCCTCGACGAGCAGGCCGAGGCCGTCGTCGAAGTAGACCAGGCGCACGCTCGCACCCGCGTTCGGCCCCCCGTGCTTGCGGGTGTTGGTGAGGGCCTCCTGCACGATGCGGTACGCCGTGAGCTCCACGCCGCTGGGCAGGGGGCGCGGGGTCCCCTCGATCTTGAAGTCGACGGGCAGGCCGGAGGTGCGGCACTGCTCGACGAGGTCGTCGAGCTGCTCCACATCGGGCTGCGGCACGTACTCGCCGGACTCCTGGTGTTCGCCGGTGCGCAGTACGCCGAGGAGGCGGCGCATCTCGGCGAGGGCCTGCCGCCCCGTCCCGGAGATGGTCTCCAGGGCCTTCTTGGCCTGCTCGGGAGCCGAGTCGAGGACGTACGCCGCGCCGTCGGCCTGGACCACCATCACCGAGACGTTGTGCGCGACCACGTCGTGCAGCTCGCGGGCGATCCGGGCGCGCTCGGCGGCGACGGCGACCTTGGCCTGCGCCTCGCGCTCCTTCTCCAGACGGGCGGCCCGCTCCTCCAGCTGCGCGAAGTAGGCGCGGCGGGTGCGCAGGGAGTCGCCGAGCACCCAGGCGAGGGCGAACGGGACCATCTGGAAGACGACTATCGCCAGGTGGCCCGCGCCGCTCGTGTTCTCGTCCGGCCAGCGCAGCTGCGAGAGGGGCGCCGCGAACAGACCGGCGGTCAGGGCGAGCCGGGAGGCCCAGCGCGTGCCGTTCGACGCCACGGTGTAGCTGATCACCAGCAGCGCGAAGTCGGCCGCCACCACCGCCATGTCAAGCGCCAGCTGTGCCACACCCACGGCGACGGCCAGCAGCAGCATCTTCTCGGGCATGCGCCTGCGCAGCGCGATCACCAGGCAGAGGAGCAGGGTGACCGGGATGACGACGACCGGGAGGTCGGTCCCGGTGGCCTCCTGGTTCGCGGTTCCGCCCACGACAGAGATCCCGAGGAGGAAGACGGCCCAGAAGCCGTCGACCCACGTCGGGTGCCTGCGGAGAAAGTCATAGAGGCGCTGCACGTAACCCAGCGTAGGGAAGCGTGGTGTGTGCAGGGGTCAACCGGAGGGTCGATCCGTAACCGGTGCTCGTACTCCCCAAGGTGGAGGCCCCACTCGACTCGGCGCTTAACCTGACGCGGTGGAAGCGGCCGGGAGCAGTGGTGAGCGCAGTGAGGTGTGACAGGGCGGACGGGGCGCGCGGGTGGCGTCCGGCGACCGAGGAGGCGCTGTACGGGCCCTCCGGTTTCTATCGCCGTCCGGAGGGCCCCGCGGGTCATTTCCGCACCTCGGTGCACGCGTCACCGCTGTTCGCGGGGGCCGTGGCCCGGCTTCTGTGCCGCGTCGACGAGGCGCTGGCCCACCCCGCCGACCTCGCCTTCGTCGACATCGGCGCGGGCCGCGGCGAGCTGGTGACCGGCGTCCTGAAGGCCCTCCCCGCCGAAGTGGCCTCCCGCGCGCGTGGGCACGCCGTGGAACGGGCCGCCCGTCCCCCCGGACTCGATCACCGGATCGAGTGGCTCCCGGAGCCCCCGCCGGGCGTCACGGGCCTCCTGTTCGCCAACGAGTGGCTCGACAACGTCCCCCTGGACGTGGCCGAGGTGGACGCGGAGGGGACGGTACGGCTCGTTCTCGTACGGGAGGACGGGACGGAGGCCCTCGGGGAGCCGCCGGCCGGGGCGGAGGCGGAGTGGCTGGCCAGGTGGTGGCCGCTCACGGGGACTCCGGGCAGCCCGCTGCCGCCCCCTGAAGCCCCAAACGGCCCGCCTCCGCCCGAGGAGCCGCCCGAGGACGTCCACGCGTCCGCAGCGGGCCTCCAGGGCCCTGCCCAAGCCCCTCACGGCCCTCACGGCCCTCACGGCCAGGCTGCCGAGGGCCTCCGGGCCGAGATCGGGCTCCCCAGGGATGCCGCCTGGGCCGCTGCCGTGGCCTCCCTGGGCCGAGGTCTCGCCGTGGCCGTGGACTACGCGCACTTCGCCGGCGCGCGGCCACCCTTCGGAACGCTGACCGGGTTCAGGGACGGCAGGGAGACCGCACCCGTCCCCGACGGCTCCTGTGACATCACCGCGCATGTGGCGCTGGACGCGTGCGCCCTGCCCGGGGCGCGGCTGCTGAGCCAGCGGGAGGCACTGGGCGCGCTCGGGGTGAGCGGGGAGCGGCCGTCCCTCGCCCTGGCCTCCACGGACCCGACGGCGTACGTACGGGCCCTCGCGGGCGCGGGCGAGGCCGCCGAGCTGACCGCCCGGGGCGGACTCGGCGACTTCGGGTGGCTGCTCCAGCCGGTTGGAATTCCGAACCCGCTCGCCGGCGGTGAACAGCCCTCTACGTAGAGCGCGGTTTTCCTACTTGTCGATGTCCCCGACGACAAAGAACAGCGACCCCAGGATCGCCACCATGTCCGCGACCAGCGTCCCCGGCAGCAGCTCCACCAGCGCCTGGATGTTGTTGTACGAGGCCGAGCGCAGCTTCAGCCGGTACGGGGTCTTCTCGCCCTTGCTGACGAGGTAGTAGCCGTTGATGCCGAGCGGGTTCTCGGTCCAGGCGTACGTGTGGCCCTCAGGGGCCTTCAGGACCTTCGGGAGCCGCTGATTGATGGGCCCAGGGGGCAGCTCGGCGAGCCGGTCCAGGCAGGCGTCGGCGAGGTCGAGCGCGACGTGCGTCTGCTCCAGCAGGCACTCGAAGCGGGCCAGACAGTCGCCCTCCTGGCGCGTGACGACCTTCAGGGTGTCCTGGAGCTCCCCGTACGCGAGATACGGCTCGTCCCGGCGCAGATCGAAGTCGACTCCGGAGGCGCGGGCGATGGGACCGCTCACTCCGTAGGCGTGCACGGCCTCCGGGGAGAGGACGCCCACATCCCTCGTACGACCGCGGAAGATCTCGTTGCCGAGCACCAGGTCGTCGAAGCGGTCCATGCGGGAGCGCACTCCGGCAACGGACGCCCGCGCGCGCGTGGTCCATCCGGCGGGCATGTCCTCCTTGAGGCCGCCGACCCGGTTGAACATGTAGTGCATGCGCCCGCCGGAGATCTCCTCCATGACGTGCTGGAGTTCCTCGCGCTCGGTGAAGGCGTAGAAGATCGGCGTGATCCCGCCCAGCTCCAGGGGGTACGACCCCAGGAACATCAGGTGGTTCAGGACCCGGTTCAGCTCCGCGAGCAGCGTGCGCGTCCACACCGCGCGCTCGGGGACCTCCATGCCGAGCATCCGCTCCACGCCGAGGACCACGCCCAGCTCGTTCGAGAAGGCGGAGAGCCAGTCGTGGCGGTTGGCCAGCATGATGATCTGGCGGTAGTCGCGGGCCTCGAAGAGCTTCTCCGCGCCGCGGTGCATATAGCCGATCACCGGCTCCGCGTGCTGGATCCGCTCGCCGTCGAGGACGAGCCGCAGCCGCAGCACACCGTGTGTGGACGGGTGCTGGGGCCCGATGTTGAGCACCATGTCCGTGCTCTCGGCGGCGCCGCCGATGCCGACCATGGTCTCCGTGGGACCCGTCGTAGGAGTCATGGGAACAGTGTCGCGTACGTACGCTTGCGGCATGGAGACGGGGACCTCGGAAAACGCGGGGCGGACAGCGGGGCAGGCGGCGGGCGAGCCGGTGTGGATCGGCCTCCCGCCGGGGCTGCTGAGAATGCGACGGCTGTTGCTGGTGGTGTGGCTGGGGCTGCTGACCGTCGGTACGGGCCTGCTGCTCGGCCTGCTCGCCGGGCCCGGCTGGGCGGCCTTCGCCCTGCTGCCGCTCGCGGTGCTGCTCTGGGGCTGGCCGATGCTGGGCCGCAACTGGCGGTCCTGGCGGTACGCCGAGCGCGCCGACGACCTGCTGATCAGCCGGGGTGTGCTGTGGCAGGAGGAGACCGTCGTGCCGTACGGGCGCATGCAGTTGGTCGAGGTCACCTCCGGCCCCGTCGAGCGGCACTTCGGGCTGTCGAGCGTGCAACTGCACACGGCCGCCGCGGCGACGGACGCCCGCATTCCGGGGCTGGACCCGGCCGAGGCGGAACGGCTGCGCGACCGGCTCACGGAGCTGGGCGAGGCCCGATCGGCGGGGCTGTGACGACGCCGGGCGCCTCCAAGGACGTAGAGGATGTACGGGACGAGCCCCGGCGCGTACCCGAGGAGGCAGCCGTGCCGGAGGCGACGCCCGTACCGGAGGAGGCGGCCGAGGGCGGGCGGGAGGACGCGGCCGGGCCGCCCGAGCGGCGGCTGCACCCCGTGACGCCGCTGCGGCGCGCGTGGGCGCCCGTCGCCGTGATCGCCGGCTGGGCCGTGCACGACCCCGACCAGGCGCAGCGGCAGCTGACGCGGCTCACGACGATGACGCTGCTGGCCGTCCTGGTCGCGGCCGTCGTGGGGGCAGCCCTCTACGGCTTTCTGAGCTGGTGGTTCACGCACTTCGCGGTGACCGACACCGAACTGCGCATCCGTACGGGCCTGGTGTTCCGGCGCACCGCGCACATCCGGCTCGAACGGCTACAGGCCGTCGACGTCACCCAGCCGCTGCTGGCCCGCGTGGCCGGGGTCGCCAAACTCAAACTCGACGTCGTCGGGACCGACAAGAAGGACGAGCTGGCCTATCTGGGCCAGGAGGAGGCCCGGATACTGCGGGCCGAACTGCTCGCGCGGGCCGCCGGTTTCGCGCCCGAGACCGCGCACGAGGTGGGCGAGGCGCCGGTGCGGCGGCTGCTCCACGTGCCCGCGGGTGTCCTCGCCGTGTCGCTCGTCCTGACCGGGGCCACCTGGGGAACGCTGGCCGCCGCGCTCGTCGTACCGCCACTCCTGTGGTTCGCCACCCACAGCGTGTGGACGGTCCTCGCGACGGCGCTTCCGCTGCTCGGCGCGGCGGGCGCGAGCAGCGTGGGGCGGTTCGTCGGCGAGTACGACTGGACCGTGGGCGAGTCCCCGGACGGGCTCCGCATCGACCACGGGCTCCTCGACCGTACGCACGAGACGGTGCCGCCCGGGCGCGTCCAGACCGTACGCATCGTCGAGCCGCTGCTCTGGCGGCGGCGCGGGTGGGTCCGGGTCGAGCTGGACGTGGCGGGGTCGTCCAACTCCGTGCTCGTACCGGTCGCTCCGCGCGAGGTCGCCGACGCGGTCATCGGGCGGGTGTTGCCGGGCGTGACCGTGCCCACCTCACTGGCACGGCCGCCGCGCCGGGCGGGCTGGTGCGTGCCGTTCTGGTGGCGGGGCTACGGGCTCACCGTGACCGACACCGTCTTCGTGGCCCGGCACGGGCTGCTGCGCCGCAGCATCGCGCTCGTGCCGCACGCCAAGGTGCAGAGCGTGCGCCTGGAGCAGGGGCCGTGGCAGCGCCGCAAGGGGCTGGCCGACGTCCGCGTGGACACCGGCGCCAACAAGACCGTGACGGCCCGGCTGCGGGACGCCTCCGAGGCGGCGGAACTGCTGTACGGCCAGGCGGACCGGTCACGCACGGGACGACGGGAGGCCAGGCCGGACCGGTGGATGGCCTGAGGCCTTCGACCGACTCGGACGAAGCGAGCGGCTTGTCAGGAGCGAACGACGTGAGGGCAGTGGCGGGTTGCCACTGCCCTCATCACGTACGCGATCGGCCTGCCGGCCCTTCGGGTGCTACGAAACCGCGCTGCGCAGTTCCGCCAGGTCGATCTGTTCCGTCTCGTCGTGCGCGGTCAGGTCGATGACCTGGCCGACTCCGCGGGACTCCTCGCTCGCGGGCTTGAACTCGGACTCGGACTCGGCCTTGTGGAGCGCGAGCGCCTCCTGGCCGACCACGTCGGCGAGGTCCTCGTTCTGTACGGCCTCCAGCGCCTCCTCGCCCTTCTGCGTACCGAAGAAGTCGAACCCGCCCTCCACGGAGGGGCGTCGCGCGGGCGAGGTGGGCGCGACCGCGACGGCCGTGGGCACGGTGAAGTGTCCGGAGGGCTTCGAGGGCCGCGCGGCGGGGGTGAGAGCGGCCGCGCTCGTCGGGGACTGGGTCGTCGCCCCGGTCTCGGGACGCCGCCGCACACGGGCCACTTCGGACGGGGTGGGCCGCGCGAGAGCGGTGCCCGTCGACGGCTCGGGGGCGGGCGCGGTGCGGGTCGCCGTGGACTGCAGGGGCGTCACGTCGATCGCGGTGGCCTGCGCGTGCGGCCGTGCGGTCTCCGCGGGTCGCGTGGCTCGCGCGGGCCTCGCGGATCTCGGTGCGGTCGCGGCGGCCGTGCGCTCATGACCGCCGACCGCCTCGGACTTCCCCCGGGCCTCGCCCTCCTGCCCGGCGTCGCCCTTGACGGGTGCGCCCGTCACGGTGCTGCCGGCCGCGGACGCGCCCTTGGCGGAGCCGTTCGGGGAACCGTTCGGACGGGGCGCCCGCTTGCCGGGTCCTCCCGGCGAGGGCGAACCCTTGGGGCCACCGCCCTTCGTGGTGGCCCGCTTGACCGGACCGCCCTTCGCGGAGGCGCTCGGGGCGGAGCCGCCCGTGGCCGCGTCGTCCTGAGCCGAACCGTCCTCGGCGAGGGCGGAATCCGAGGCTGAATCGGCCGCCTCGGGAGCGGCCTCCTCGGCCTCGGGCATGGTCTCGGGCTGGGTCTCGGGCTTGGCCTCGGGCTTGGTCCCGGCCGCAGAGGAGTCGTCCGTCGCCGAATCCGTCGTGGAGTCGGCCGTCGTGGAGTCGGCCGTCACCGAACCGCCCTCCGCCGTCACGTCCTCAGCGGGTGTGCCGTCCCCGGACACGCCGTCCGCGGAGTCGCCCGCCGAATCCGCGCCCTCGGTCGCCCCGGTGGCATCGGCCACATCAGCCGCATCGGCCGTACCGACGACTGCGGCCTTCGCGAGCCGGTCCAGCGCCGCGTTGGCCTTCACGTAGAGGACCGAGGCCGCCGCGGATGCCGCGAGGGCGGCCTGGACCGTCGCCGCGGTCGCCTCCGGAACCGCGTCCTGGGCGGAGGCGGATGCCGTCTCCTCGCCCTGCGGCGGTATCGAGGCCGCGGCGGGCAACGCCACCCGGGCGGGAGCCGTCGCCTCTATCTCAAGGAGCCGGCGGCCCTCCAGCGCGGTGGCACGCTCGGTCTCCGCCGTGGCGTACCGCCGCAGCAGCGCTGCGTGTTCGTTGCGCAGTCCCTGCAACTCGGCGCGCTTCGAGCGGAGCCGCTGCTCCAGCTTGGTGCGCAGCTCGCGCGACTCGTCGAGGTCGGCCTCCAGTTCGGCGGCCCGCTCCTCGTGACGCCACTCGTCGCTCGCCCGCGCGCGTGTGAGGTCCGCTACCCGTTTGCCCGCCGCCGCGTCCCAGCGGCGCATGACGACCGCGCCCGCGACAGCCGTCGCCGCGGCACCCGCGGCAAGCCCTCGGAGCACCAACGTTTCGGAGAACAGCCATGGCCCCGCGGCGCAGACGGCGGAGACGCCTGCGATCGCCGAGGGGGGCAACAGCCGGTGCAGAGGTGGGGAATGGCGGTGACGTCCTCGTGGCATGGCCAGAAACTTACCGCGCGTAGGCGAATCGTGGTGCCCCGCGGGGCAAAAACACAGCCACACCGAGACCTTCTCACCGCAACATCACCGGGCAATCTCCGCACCGGCCACTCGACGACCACGACTTCGTTCCCTCATCGGCCGCCCCAACTGCCACTGCGCGGGCCGCTGTTTCTTGATCGCCCCTTCTCCCGAATCGACCCTTCTCCGGCGGATCGCGGAATTCCGAGTGGGGTTCTCAGTGGGGTTCTCAGTGGGGTTCTTGCGTCTTTCTCCCGGCGTCCGGGAAAGACCGTCGGCGGTCGCTCATCGATCGCTCATCGGTCGCTCACCGGTCGCTCACCGGTCGCTCAGCCGTCCACTGATCCATTGCAGGGTCGCCGGGATCTCGCGCCGCCAGGTGTTGAAGTTGTGCCCCCCGGTGTCGAGGATGATCGACGAGATCCGGGTCGGCTTCTTCGCCTGCACCAGGTCGATGAACCGCAGTGTCTCCTGGTAGTTGCTCTCGCCGTTCCTGCTGCTGCTGACGAGCAGTGAGGTGTCGGGCGCGGGCCTGTGCTTCAGGTACCACATCAGGTCGGCGCGGTTCTTCAACTCCTCGTTCCCATGGAAGAGATCGCCCGTCGTGGGGTCGCTCGGTGCCCTGTAGTAGGGGGAAAGGCCCGCCCCGGCGGCGTATGTCTCCGGGTGGTGGATCGCGAGCTTCAACGCGCAGTAACCGCCCGTCGAATCGCCGACGATTCCCCAGCTCCCGGGCTTTTTGCCCACCCTGTAGTGGTGCGATACCGCGTCGGGCAGGTCCTTGGCGAAGAACGACTCGGTCTTCGGGCCGCCGGGAACGTCCACGCATTCCGTGTCGCGCGGCGGCGCGACGGTCGGCCGCATCATGACCAGGATCATCGGCTGCATCGTGCCGTTCTTCGCCAGCCGGTGGGCGGTCTGCGGATAGTGCAGGCCCTTGATGAGCGCCTCGGCGGTACCCGGATAGCCGGTCAGTACGACAGTCGCCGGGAACGTACGGGTGCGGTACTGCGGTTGGAAGTACTCCGGCGGCAGATAGACGTACGCGGGAGACGCGATATGGGTCCGCCGGCCCACGATGTCGACCTTCTGGATCTGGCCGCCGATCTGTGGCCGGGTCCCTCCGGAGACGTTCACCTGTCGTGTGTCGACCACTTGGAGAGGACCGTTCGTGCCCGCGGCGTCATGGTCGACGACGATGCCCTGGCCCGACTCCTGGCCGAACAGGTCGGCCCAGCTGGCGTAGAACCCGAAAGCCTGGTTGGCGCCGAGGCCGATCGACGCGAAGATCGCGACCTGGGTGGCCAGCAGGAGGCCGATCCGCCCGGACACGGCACGCCAGTTGCGGCGCGCGAGCCGCGGCCACCACCACACCGTGCCGACGAACAGCAGCACCGCGAAGAGGACCGCGAATGCCAGCACCTTGTTGCTCGTGAGACCCATGGGCTGTTCCTGCCTGCGCTTTCCGGCCGGTGACGGGCGCCGCTTCCTTCACGGCCCCTTGCCCCGGTCTTTCCTTGCCCTTTGAAACGGTTTTCCGATGGGGAGTGAACCTGTCTCCCCAAGACACCGTCCTAGAGGGCGCAATGTCGCCGGATGCCGGATTGGCACCGGATTCAAGGTCTCTCGCGGAACTACGGGATGCGATGTCTGTCAGGATAGATGGGGAAATATCGGGTGAGGTTCCGGCTCGAACGGGCCGACTGCGGGGCGTACTCCGCGGTCCGCGCCCCGAGGCCGTTCCCGCCCTGGTCGCCAGGGCCTGCACGCTCGTTGGGCTGCTGGACATCGCGGCGGGTGTCTTCCCGCGCTTCCGCAACAGCCGTATGCACACGCTCGCCGAGGTGCTGCCGGGCGCGTTCGGTCCGTTCGCGGCCGCCCTGTCCCTCAGCGCGGGCGTCCTGCTGCTGCTCCTCGCGCACGGTCTGCGCCGGCGCAAGCGGCGGGCGTGGCGGGCCGCCGTGGTACTGCTCCCGCTGGGCGCCCTCGCCCAGTTCACCTACCGGCACTCGCTCATCGGGGTGCTCATCTCGCTGGCGCTGCTCGCCCCGCTGCTGCGCCACCGAAGTGAGTTCAAGGCGCTGCCCGACCCGCGCAGCCGCTGGCGAGCCCTCGCCAACTTCGTGCTCATGGGCGCGGGTTCGCTCCTGCTCGGCCTGGTCATCGTCAGCGTCCACCCCAACCGGCTGGTCGGCGACCCGAGCCTCGCGGACCGCATCAGCCATGTGCTGTACGGCCTGTTCGGCTTCGAGGGGCCGGTCGACTACCAGGGCAACACGTCCTGGACGGTGGCCTTCTCCCTCGGCGCGCTCGGCCTGCTGACCGCGGTGACCACCATCTACCTGGCCTTCCGCCCCGAACACCCGGCCGCACGGCTGACGGAGGACGACGAGACACGGCTGCGCGCCCTCCTGGAGAAGCACGGCGGCCGCGACTCCCTCGGCCACTTCGCGCTCCGCCGCGACAAGGCGGTCGTCTTCTCGCCGAGCGGCAAGGCGGCGGTGACGTACCGCGTCGTCTCCGGGGTGATGCTCGCCAGCGGCGACCCGATCGGCGACGTCGAGGCCTGGCCCGGCGCGATCGAACGCTTCATGGACGAGGCGAAGGCCCACTCCTGGACGCCCGCCGTCATGGGCTGCTCCGAGACGGGCGGCGAGGTCTGGACCCGCGAGACCGGCCTCGACGCCCTCGAACTGGGCGACGAGGCGGTGGTGAACGTCGCGGATTTCTCCTTGGCCGGACGCGCGATGCGGAACGTACGCCAGATGGTGAAGCGCATCGAGCGAGCCGGTTACGAGACCCGCGTACGGCGCATCCGTGACCTGAGCGAGGGCGAGCTGGACCGGATCCGGCGCGCCGCGGAGGACTGGCGCGGCACGGACACCGAGCGCGGCTTCTCCATGGCGCTGGGCCGCATCGGCGACCCGGAGGACGGCGACTGTCTCATCGCGACGGCCCACAAGGAAGACACCGATCCGGGCCCGTACGGCGACCTGAAGGCCGTACTCCACTTCGTCCCCTGGGGCTCGGACGGGGTCTCCCTGGACCTCATGCGGCGCGACCGCTCGGCGGACCCCGGCATGAACGAGCTCCTCATCGTGGCGGCCCTCCAGGCGGCCCCCCGGCTGGGCGTCGCCCGTGTCTCCCTGAACTTCGCGATGTTCCGCTCGGCCCTGGCCCGCGGCGAGAAGATCGGCGCGGGCCCCGTCCTGCGGGCCTGGCGCGGGCTGCTGGTGTTCCTCTCCCGCTGGTTCCAGATCGAGTCGCTGTACAAGTTCAACGCGAAGTTCCGCCCCTACTGGGAGCCCCGTTTCGTCGTCTACCGCTCCTCCCGCGACCTGCCGCGCATCGGCTTCGCCGCCATGCAGGCCGAGGGCTTCGTGAACCTCGCCCTCCCCCGCCTCCTGCGCCGCCGCGCCCCGGCCCCGCGCCCCTGCGCCCACGCCGTGCCGGAACGAGACGTACGAGCGGCGTAACCGCCTCCGCACCCCCGCCCCCACCCCACAACCCCGACCGCCACGCGACGCCCACCCCCGCGCCGCGCGGCGGTCGGTTGCTTTCGGGGCTCGTCAGGGGCCGAGGCCTTGGACCCGAACCTTGAAGCCCGATCCACGGGTGGGTGGGCGGGAAACCAGCCGCGAAGCGGCAATGGGCCCCAGCCACGGACAACGACCAGCCGCCGAACAAGACGAGCCCCCCACCACCAAGGGCGACCAACCGCTCACCGCCGGGGGCCTAGGCTGGGGACATGAGCAAAAGGAGCGGGCGCAGCCAAGTCGCGGGCCTCCCGGAGTGGGACCGCTGCGCGGTCATGGGCGTCGTGAACGTGACCCCCGATTCCTTCTCGGACGGCGGCCACTGGTTCGACACGACCGCCGCCGTCAAGCACGGCCTCGACCTGGTCGCGGAGGGCGCGGACCTGGTCGACGTGGGCGGCGAGTCCACCCGCCCGGGCGCCGCCCGCGTGGACGAGGCGGAGGAGCTCAAGCGCGTCATCCCGGTGGTCCGGGGCCTCGCCTCGGAGGGCGTCACCGTCTCGGTCGACACGATGCGTGCCTCCGTGGCCGAGCGCTCGCTCGCGGCAGGAGCCGCACTTGTCAACGACGTCAGCGGCGGCCTCGCCGACCCGGCGATGGTCCCGGCCGTCGCGGCCGCGGGCGCCCCCTTCGTGGTCATGCACTGGCGCGGCTTCCTCCAGGGCAGCACCGTACGGGGGTCGTACGTGGACGTCGTCTCCGAAGTCGTCGCCGAGCTCCACGCGCGCGTGGAGGCCGTTCTGGCGGGCGGTGTCGACGCGGACCGCATAGTCGTCGACCCGGGCCTCGGCTTCTCGAAGGAGGCCGAGCACGACCTGATCCTGCTCGCCCACCTCGACCGTCTCCGGGAACTCGGACACCCCGTGCTGGTGGCCGCCTCCCGCAAGCGGTTCCTGGGCCGCGTACTGGCCGGCTCCGAGGGCGCCCCGCCGCCCGCCCGGGAGCGGGACGCCGCCACCGCGGCGGTCTCCGCGCTCGCCGCGCACCAGGGCGCGTGGGCCGTCCGTGTCCACGAGGTCCGGGCCACCGCCGACGCCGTCCGGGTCGCCCGGGCCGTGGAGGGTGCCCGGACCGCAGAGGGAGACCGGTGAGCGCCCCCCACACGGATGTCGAGCAGGTCGAACTCGCCAACACCGCCTTCTACGAGGCGATGGAGCGGGGGGACTTCGAGGCGCTGTCCTCGATCTGGCTGACCCCGTCCGACCTGGGCCACGACGAGGAGTACCACGACCCCGCCCAGGCCGGCGAGATCTCCTGCGTCCACCCCGGCTGGCCGGTTCTCAACGGCCGGGGCGAGGTCCTGAGGTCGTACGCGCTGATCATGGCGAACACCGAGTACATCCAGTTCTTCCTGACCGACGTGCACGTTTCGGTCACCGGCGACACCGCCCTGGTGACCTGTACGGAGAACATCCTCAGCGGCGGCCCGGCGCCCGAGGACAGCGACGAACTCGGCCCGCTCGTGGGCCAGCTCGTCGTCGCCACGAATGTGTTCCGTCGCACACCCGAGGGCTGGAAACTCTGGTCGCACCACGCCTCTCCCGTACTGGCCGAATCCGGCGAGGAAGAAGACGACGAGTCGCCCGCTTGAGTGGGTAGGGGCTCAGAGAGGCCCAAGCAGAGGTTGAGATCACCGGCCCCGGGGTAGGGGCGGCTACCAGCCCGTGAGCCGTCGCGTTCCCCCAGGAAAACACTCGATGAACCCTCCTTGCCCCCGCGCGGGGCGAGCCCCCTGCGGGCGAGCGCTGTCAGTGCTCGCAGGTAGATTCGAATGAGGCTGGTGTTGCCGACCGCACTCGGGAGAGCCGGCCGTTACCGACGATTGCAGGAGTGATTCGCGTGGATCGTGTCGCGCTGCGCGGCCTCAGGGCCCGCGGGCACCACGGTGTCTTTCCCAAGGAACGCGAAGAGGGCCAGACCTTCATCGTGGACCTCACGCTGGGCCTGGACACCCGGCCTGCCGCGGCCGGCGACGACCTCACGAAAACCGTCCACTACGGCATCGTGGCGGAGGAGGTCGTGGCCGTGGTCGAGGGCGAGCCGGTGAACCTCATCGAGACGCTCGCCGAGCGCATCGCGCGGACGTGCCTCAAGCACGAGGGGGTCCAGGAGGTCGAGGTGTGCGTCCACAAGCCGGACGCCCCGATCACGGTCCCCTTCGACGACGTGACCGTCACCATCATCCGGAGCCGAGTATGACCGCGTTCACCGAGGGCCAGAGCGACCCGACCGTACAGCCGGTGCCCGCCTCCGTGGTGGAGCGCGTGGACGCCGCCGACACGACCCTGCAGAACCCCAGGCGCGCCGTGCTCTCCCTCGGCTCGAACCTCGGCAACCGACTGGAGACCCTCCAGGGCGCCATCGACGCCCTGGAGGACACCCCGGGCGTCCGCGTCAAGGCGGTCTCTCCGGTGTACGAGACGGAGCCGTGGGGCGTGGATCCCGGCAGCCAGCCGACGTACTTCAACGCGGTGATCGTGCTGAAGACGACCCTCCCGCCCTCCTCGCTCCTGGAGCGCGCCCACGCGGTCGAGGAGGCGTTCCACCGCGTCCGGGACGAGCGCTGGGGCCCCCGCACGATCGACGTGGACATCGTGGCGTACGCGGACGTGGTCTCGGACGACCCGGTGCTGACCCTCCCGCACCCCCGGGCCCACGAGCGCGCCTTCGTCCTGGCCCCCTGGTACGACGTGGAGCCCGAGGCCCAGCTCCCCGGCCGCGGCCCCGTGGCGCACCTGCTCGCCGACGTCCCCAAGGAAGGTGTCGCGCCCCGCGCCGACCTGGAACTCCAGCTGCCCGAGTAGTCGTTAAGGTCGAGACGCACACAGGCGGGTCGATCGAAGGGGCAATGTGAAAGAGCTGCGCATCAGGACGCTGGCCGCGGTGTTCGTCGTCGCCGGGTTGCTGTCCTGGGCGGGTGCCCGCCTGTGGAACTCGGTCGGGACACTCCCCCGGGTCCCGCTGGCCGCCCCCATCGTCCTCGCTCTGATCGCCGTCGTGCTCCTGGCCACGGCGCTCTCCCTACGGGCCCGTCTCAAGGCCCAGCGCGAGCGCCGCCCGGACGCGAAGGGCGTCGACCCCATGATGGCGGCCCGAGCGGTCGTTTTCGGCCAGGCCAGCGCCCTCGTGGCCGCCCTCGTCGCCGGTATGTACGGCGGCACGGGCGTCTTCCTCCTGGAGTCCCTCGACATCCCCGCCCGCCGCGACCAGGCCATCTACGCCGGCTTCTCCGTCCTCGCGGGCATCGCCGTCATAGCGGCCGCCTTCTTCCTGGAGCGCGTGTGCAAACTCCCGGAGGACGACGACACGACGGGCGGCGCGGCCCGGACGACGTAGCGGGGCGCAGCCCCGTCGTCGTCCAGGGGCGCGGGGAACTGCGCGCCCAGCCACAGCGAACCCGCACGGACCGCGAAGCGTTCCCGCGCAGCGAGCCACTCAGCGAGCCATGATGAGGCTCATCGCCTCATTCCGGGTGGCAGCGTCCCGCAGCTGCCCCCGAACCGCCGACGTTATGGTCTTCGCCCCCGGCTTGCGAATCCCCCGCATCGACATGCACATGTGCTCGCACTCGACCACCACGATCACGCCACGCGGCTCCAGGATCTCCATCAGCGAGTCGGCGATCTGCGTCGTGAGCCGTTCCTGCACCTGCGGCCGCCGGGCGTAGACGTCCACGAGCCGCGCCAGCTTGGACAGCCCCGTGATCTTGCCGTTCGTGCTCGGGATGTACCCGACGTGCGCGACGCCCCTGAACGGCACCAGATGGTGCTCGCAGGTCGAGAACACCTCGATGTCCTTCACCAGGATCATCTCGTCGTGGCCGAGATCGAACGTCGTCGTCAGGACGTCCTCGGGCGTCTGCCACAACCCCGCGAAGATCTCCCTGTACGCCCGGGCGACCCGCCCCGGCGTCTCCCGCAGTCCCTCACGGTCCGGGTCCTCACCGACCGCGATCAGCAGCTCTCGTACGGCGTTCTCGGCGCGCTTCTCGTCGAATTCACCGATCGTGCCCTCGCCGTCCAGCGTCACGGGATCGGTCATCTCGTGCCTCGTTCCTGAGCCTGTGACGCATACGGATCACGCGTCTCATGTTCGGGCATACAACGATGCCGCGCCCCCCAGGCTAAGACCTGGGGGGCGCGGCATTCATTCCGGACCTGGTGAGGTGTATCGCACCCGAGCCGGGATCAGCTCTCGGAACGGTCCTCGGGGGCCGACTCGGTCACCGGGAGCGCCTCGGTGGAGGCACTGGTGCTCGCGGTGATCGCGGGGCTGGCGCCGTTCGTCCCGTTCGTCAGTGACAGCTCCCTGGGGGAGAGCACCGGCGGGCGGGTGGACGGCGTGCGCCGGGAGGAACCGGTCCACGCGGGGCGGGCCGGACGCTTCACGAGGGGAGCGAAGACCTCGGCGATCTGCTCCTTGCTCAGCGTCTCCTTCTCCAGCAGCTGAAGGACCAGCGCATCGAGGACGTCGCGGTTCTCGACCAGGATCTCCCAGGCCTCGTTGTGCGCGTTCTCGATGAGCTTCTTGACCTCTTCGTCGACGAGCGCGGCGACCTCTTCCGAGTAGTCGCGCGGGTGCGACATCTCCCGGCCCAGGAAGGGCTCGGTGTTGTCGCCGCCGAACTTGATCGCGCCGAGACGCTCGGTCATGCCGTACTGCGTGACCATCGCGCGGGCCGTGGCGGTGGCCTTCTCGATGTCGTTCGCGGCACCCGTGGTCGGGTCGTGGAAGACGAGCTCCTCGGCCGCGCGCCCGCCCAGCATGTATGCCAGCTGGTCGAGCATCTCGTTGCGGGTCGTGGAGTACTTGTCCTCGTCCGGCAGGACCATCGTGTAGCCGAGAGCACGGCCTCTGGAGAGGATCGTGATCTTGTGGACCGGATCGGAGTTCGGAGACGCCGCCGCGACCAGGGCATGTCCGCCCTCGTGGTACGCGGTGATCTTCTTCTCCTTGTCCGACATGATCCGGGTCCGCTTCTGCGGGCCCGCGACCACACGGTCGATCGCCTCGTCGAGCATGTTGTTGTCGATGAGCTTCAGGTTGCTGCGTGCGGTGAGCAGCGCGGCTTCGTTCAGCACGTTCGACAGGTCCGCGCCCGTGAAGCCGGGCGTACGCCGGGCAACCGCGCCCAGGTCGACGTCCGGAGCGACCGGCTTGCCCTTCTGGTGGACCTTGAGGATCTCCAGACGGCCCTGCATGTCCGGGCGGTCGACCGCGATCTGGCGGTCGAACCGGCCGGGGCGCAGGAGGGCCGGGTCGAGGATGTCCGGACGGTTCGTGGCGGCGATGAGAATCACACCGCCCTTGACGTCGAAGCCGTCCATCTCGACGAGCAGCTGGTTCAGCGTCTGCTCGCGCTCGTCGTGACCGCCGCCGAGGCCGGCGCCGCGATGGCGGCCGACCGCGTCGATCTCGTCGACGAAGACGATCGCCGGGGCGTTCGCCTTGGCCTGCTCGAACAGGTCACGGACCCGGGAGGCACCGACACCGACGAACATCTCGACGAAGTCGGAACCGGAGATCGAGTAGAACGGGACGCCCGCCTCACCCGCGACAGCACGCGCGAGCAGCGTCTTGCCCGTACCGGGAGGCCCGTACAGGAGCACGCCCTTGGGGATCTTCGCCCCGACGGCCTGGAACTTCGCCGGCTCCTGGAGGAACTCCTTGATCTCGTGGAGCTCCTCGACGGCCTCGTCCGAGCCCGCCACGTCGGCGAACGTCGTCTTCGGGGTGTCCTTGGTGATGAGCTTCGCCTTGGACTTCCCGAAGTTCATGACCCGGGAGCCGCCGCCCTGCATCTGATTCATCAGGAACAGGAAGACAACGACGATGAGGACGAAGGGGAGCAGGGACAGCAGGATGCCGACGAAAGCGTTCTGCTTGGTCGGCGAGACCGTGTAGCCGTCCGGAATCTGCTTGTTCTGGTACTTGTCCTGGAGGGTGGTGGCCAGGGAAACGCCCTGGTCGCCGATGTAGCTCGCCTGGATCTTCGAGCTGCCCTCGACCTTTTCACCGTCCTTGAGCTCGATCTTTACGACCTGCTCGTCGCCGGTGGTGAGCTTGGCCTGCTGGACCTTGTTGTCATTGATCGCCTGGACGACCTGGCCGGTGTCCACCGTCTTGTAGCCGCCGGACGAGCCGACGACCTGCATCAACACGACCACGGCAAGGACGGCCAGCACGATCCACATGACCGGCCCACGGAAGTATCGCTTCACGTCCATCCATACGGAGCGGTGCCGCCCCGTCCCTCCTGCCATAGTGAGTTTGATAAGACTGTTCTTCGGACGGTACCTCAGCATTGTCACCCGAAGCTGCGCGGTCCGGCTGACAAACCCGTCTACGCATGCTCCAACGGCGCGAAACCCGCTGGGGTTCCCGGACGTCCTACAGGGGTTGGACCCCTGTCAGTGGGACGCCGTCCCACCAGGGTGCCTCAACCGCCGTAGACGTGAGGCGCGAGCGTACCGACGAACGGCAGGTTCCGGTACTTCTCCGCGTAGTCGAGGCCGTACCCGATGACGAACTCGTTGGGAATGTCGAAGCCGACCCACTCCACGTCGATCGCGACCTTCGCGGCCTCCGGCTTGCGCAGCAGCGTGCACACCTTGAGGGACGCGGGCTCGCGGGAGCCGAGGTTGGAGATGAGCCAGGAGAGTGTGAGCCCGGAGTCGATGATGTCCTCGACGATCAGGACGTGCTTGCCCTTGATGTCGGTGTCGAGGTCCTTGAGGATCCGCACCACTCCGGAGGACTGGGTGCCCGCCCCGTACGAGGACACCGCCATCCAGTCCATCGTGACGGGGGTGGACAGGGCCCGGGCCAGGTCCGCCATGACCATCACGGCGCCCTTGAGGACACCGACGATCAGCAGGTCCTTGCCCGCGTACTCCGCGTCGATCTTCGCGGCCAGCTCGCCCAGCTTCGCGTCGATCTCTTCCTTGGTGATGAGCACCGACTTGAGGTCGGTGCCCAGGTCTTTCGCGTCCACCCGCATCACTTTCGGTCGTCCCACCGGCTGCTTCCCGGCCCTCCCCGAAGAGGAGCCGCTCCCCGAAGGGGTTGCCCTCCGGGGCGGGTCGCTCCCCGAAGGGGAACCCTTTTTCAGCCTTGCCGAATCACCAGTCTGCCACCCTGCCGCTGGGCGACGACTTTGCCCGGGAGGTTGATGGCTCCTTGGCCGCGCCAGCCGGTGATCAGCCGGTCGACCTCTTCGATGTGCCGGGCGAACAGCGAACCGGCGGGCGCCCCGGCCTCGATGGCGGCGCGGCGCAGGATGCGGCGGCGCACTGCGGGCGGCAGGGCGTACAGCTTGGCGCACTCCAGGAGGCCCGTGGCGTCGCGCACGGAGGCCTCGGCCTGGCCCGCCCACGCGTCGAGCGCGTCGGCGTCGTCACGGGACAACTGGGCCGTACGGGCGAGCGCCTCGACGACGCCCTTGCCGAGCGCCTTCTCCAGGGCGGGCAGTCCCTCGTGGCGCAGCCGGGAACGGGTGTACGCCGGATCCGCGTTGTGGGGGTCGTCCCAGACGGGCAGGGATTGGACCATGCAGGCCTTGCGGGCGGTCTGCCGGTCGAGGTGCAGGAAGGGGCGGCGGTAGCGGCGGGCGGCTCCCGGCCCTCCGGAGACGGCCGCCATTCCGGACAGGGAACGGATGCCGGAGCCGCGGGCCAGGCCGAGCAGGACGGTTTCGGCTTGGTCGTCGCGGGTGTGGCCGAGCAGGACCGCGGCGGCGCCGTGGCGCTCGGCGGCGGCGTCCAGGGCGCCGTAGCGGGCGTCGCGGGCGGCGGCCTCGGGCCCGCCGTCCCGGCCGACGGTGACGGCCACGGACTCGACCGGGTCCAGGCCGAGTTCGTTCAGGCGCAGCACCACCTCCGCGGCGCGCAGGTCGGAGCCGGGCTGCAGACCGTGGTCCACGGTGACACCGCCGGCGCGGATGCCGAGTTTGGGTGCTTCGAACGCGAGGGCGGAGGCGAGCGCCATGGAGTCGGCGCCGCCGGAGCACGCGACGAGCACGAGCGGCGGGGGCGGCGGCTCGTGCGAAGTGCCCGGGGAGGCGGAGGTGGCAGACGTGGCGTCGAGGGAGGGCGTGTGATCGGTGAGGACGTCATGGAGCACGCGGCGGACCGCCAGGCGTATCGCCGCGACCGCAGGATGGGGACCCATGTCCGGTTCCCTTCATGAAATTGTCGGGGGGTGAGCCCGAGGTCGGTCACTCAGAGTGTGTAGATGGTGACAGAACCGGGCCGTTCCCCGAGCATTGCACGCCTACCCATCGCTCACGGTCCCTCGGACGGGTGATTGGAGGGGCGTTCACCTGCCGTCGGCCGGATTCAATTCACGACTCTGCCTTACGGTGCACCCGCGCGACCCAGTCCGCCGGTTTGGCGATCTCCGACTTGGTGGGGAGCGTGTTCGGTGAGGTCCACACCCGGTTGAAGCCGTCCATGCCGACCTCGTCCACGACCGCGCGTACGAATCGCTCCCCGTCGCGGTACTGGCGCAGTTTGGCGTCGAGGCCGAGCAGCTTGCGCAGGGCCAGGTCGAGGCGGGAGGCGCCGCGGGCGCGTCGCTGCTGGAACTTCTCGCGGATCTCGGCGACGGACGGGACGACGGCGGGGCCGACGCCGTCCATCACGAAGTCGGCGTGTCCCTCCAGGAGGGACATCACGGCGGTCAGCCGGCCGAGGATCTCGCGCTGGGCGGGGGTCTGCACGATCTCGACGATGGAGCGCTGGTCGTCGCCCTCCTCGCCCTCGGGGCGGCCGCCCGCGAGGGACTGGGCGGCCTCGCGGATGCGCTCCAGGACGGTCATGGGGTCGACCTCGGTCTCTCCCAAGAAAGACTGGATTTCGCCCTCCAGGTGGTCACGCAGCCAGGGCACGGCCGTGAACTGCGTGCGGTGGGTCTCCTCGTGGAGGCAGACCCAGAGCCGGAAGTCGTGGGGCTGTACGTCGAGTTCGCGCTCCACGTGCACGATGTTCGGCGCGACCAGGAGGAGCCTGCCCCCTCCGTTCTCGCCGGCCGGGAGTTCGCGGGTGGCCGGGGCGAAGGTCTCGTACTGGCCGAGGACCCGGGAGGCGAGGAAGGACAGCAGCATGCCCAGCTCGACGCCGGTGACCTTGCCGCCGACGGCGCCCAGGACGGCTCCGCCGGGGGTGCTGCCGCGACGTTCCTGCATCTTGTCGAGCAGCGGTTTGAGCAGTTCCCGGAACCCGGCGACGTTCGCCCGGACCCAGCCCGGCCGGTCGACGACGAGGATGGGAGTGTCGTGGAGGTCGTCGCCGCCCATCCGCGTGAAGCCGCGGACGTGCTCCTCCGAGGCCTTTGCGTGCCGGCGCAGCTCCGCGACGACGGCCCGGGCCTCGTCGCGGCTCACTTCTGGGCCCGGCCTTACGAGCCGGGTCGCGGTCGCCACCGCGAGATTCCAGTCGACCATCTCCGCACCACCGATGCTCGTCATGCAGTCAACCGTACGTGAGCGCTGCCGCTTGGGGCAGGGAGTGGGACGGTGGGGCTGTATGGCAGTACCTCGACTGCGGGCCGTCCGTGGCTGAGCGCGCAGTTCCCCGCGCCCCTTACGGGGCGGCCCCCCGCAGACTCACTTACAGCCGCAGGTCGCCAGTGTCGAAGCCAGGGCGTCCAGGGCCTTCTGGGTTGCCGTGGGCTCTGTGGGTGGGTCGGAGGCGGTCAGGAAGGCGAAGGCCAGGAGGTGGCCGTCGGTGTCCACGACGGTGCCCGCCAGTGTGTGTACGCCGGTCAGGGTGCCCGTCTTGGCGCGTACGAGGCCGGTGCCGGGCTGGCCGGCGTAGCGCGTGCTGAGGGTGCCGGTGAAACCGGCCACTGGGAGGCCCGTGAGGGCGGCGCGCAGCTCCGGGTGGGCGGGGTCGGCGGCCTTGGCGAGCAGGGCGGTGAGCAGGTCCGCGGTGAGCTTGTCGGCGCGGTCCAGGCCGCTGCCGTCGGCGAACTGCGCGCCCTTGAGGGGCAGTCCGAGCTTCTTCAGCTGCTTGCGGATGGCGGCGCCGCCGCCCTTGAAGCTCGCCGGTTCGTCCGCGGCGACGGCCGTCTGGCGGGCCAGGGCCTCGGCGATGTCGTTGTCGCTGTTGGTCAGCATGCGTTCGACGAGGGCGGAAAGGGGCGGGGACTTCACCGCGGCGAGGGCCTTGGCGCGGTCGGTCGCCTTGGAGGGGCCGGGGACCGTGGTCCTGATGCCGCGGTCCTTCAGCAGGTCCGCGAACTTCCTCGCCGCGTCGGCCGCCGGGTCCTCGGTGCGCTTCGCGGTGCCGCTGGAGGTGTCGTCGAGACGGCCCTCGTCGGCCATCAGGGCGGTCACCCGGGCGACGTTGGTGTTGTCGAGCCCGATCGGGTGCACGTCGGGGCCCTCGTACAGCGAGGTGTCGTACGAGAGGGTCACCTCGTCGGTCTTGCGGTCCTTGAGGGCGCGGGCGGTGTCGTCGGCGAGGGTGCGCAGGCTCGCGTTGCCCTCCGCGTCCTTGCGGGCGGTCAGCGTGGGGTCGCCGCCGCCGACGAGGACGACCTCTTTGGTGTCGGGTTCGAAGACCGTACGGGTCTCGATGCGGTGGTCGGCGCCCGCCGCGGTGAGGGCCGCGACGGCCGTGGCGATCTTCGTGGTGGACGCCGGGGTCAGCGCGTCGTCCGCGCCCTTGCCGTACAGGCGCTTCCCGGTGGCCAGGTCGACGACGGCGGCCGTACGTTCGGTGCCGAGCGCGGAGTCGCCGAGGAGCGGGCCGAGGACGTCGGCCAGGGCCTTCTCCGTGGGGGACGGCCCGGCGCCGACGGAGCCGCCGAGTCCGGTGAGCACGGACGCGGCGCTGGGGGCGGGCGCCGGTGCCTTTCCGGACGTACCGGACACATGACCGTGATCTGCGCCACCTGCGCGCCCCTGCGATGCGGCCCACTCGCGCTCCGCCGTACGCTGACCGGTGGAGTCCCAGGGCCCGGCCGCAGTGACCACGGTGGCCGCCACGACGAGTCCGAGGGTGGCGGAGCCCGCCGTGAACTGCACGGTCGACGGCCTTGTGACCAGCGGCTTCACGGCTCCTGCGGCCCGTACGAGCGGTGGCTTCACCACTCCCACGGCCCGTACGAGTTGCGGCCTCACGGACCGCGCGACCCGCACCACATGCGGTCTCGCGGCCCGCCAAGCCTTCAGCTCTGGCACGACCACCAGCCCCTTTCGCGATCACACACCTGCGTGAGGGACACTTAACCACCAGAACTATGTGCTGATCATGGAGGAGCCACCGGTGGAGTTCGACGTCACGATCGAGATTCCGAAGGGTTCACGGAACAAGTACGAGGTGGACCACGAGACCGGTCGGATCCGTCTGGACCGTCGCCTCTTCACCTCGACCAGTTACCCGGCCGACTACGGCTTCGTCGAGAACACCCTCGGCGAGGACGGCGACCCGCTGGACGCGCTGGTCATCCTGGACGAGCCGACCTTCCCCGGCTGTCTCATCCAGTGCCGCACGATCGGCATGTTCCGTATGACGGACGAGGCCGGCGGCGACGACAAGCTGCTGTGCGTGCCCGCGCACGACCCTCGCGTGGAGCACCTGCGGGACATCCACCACGTGTCGGAGTTCGACCGTCTGGAGATCCAGCACTTCTTCGAGGTCTACAAGGACCTGGAGCCGGGCAAGTCCGTCGAGGGCGCCAACTGGGTGGGCCGTACGGACGCCGAGGCCGAGATCGAGCGGTCCTACAAGCGGTTCAAGGAGACGGGCGGTCACTGACCCCTGTGGCCTGAGGGCCGCGTGACCCCCGCGGGGTCGCGCGGCCCCTTTGTCTGTCAGTGCGCATACTGAGGCGTACTGGATGTGCGATTGCAGGAGTCGTGGGTGACCGAGCCGGAGGCGGAAGACCGTAAGCCGCAGTCGGACGAGGCGAGGAGCGCGTTCGTCCCGCCCGCCGGTGTGGTGGCGCAGCCGGCGCCGGTCGAGGAGGAGTCCTCGACGACGTCGGAGTTCGCGCTCCCCAAGGGGCTCGACGTTCCGCAGGTGCCCGCCGCCACCGACTCGGAGGGGTCGGCGTTCAGCACGCCGCGGACGTACAGCGCGAAGCACGCGCCGCCCGCCTTCACCCCGCCCGCCGGCATACCGCGCGTCGATCTCACCAAGGACGTCCCCTGGCAGGACCGGATGCGCACGATGCTGCGCATGCCCGTCGCCGAACGGCCCGTCCCCGAGACCGTGCAGAAGACGGAGGACGAGGGCCCGGCCGTCCCGCGCGTGCTCGACCTGACCCTGCGTATCGGCGAGTTGCTGCTCGCGGGCGGCGAGGGCGCCGAGGACGTGGAGGCGGCGATGTTCGCCGTCTGCCGTTCGTACGGCCTCGACCGCTGTGAGCCGGGGGTCACCTTCACGCTGCTGTCCATCTCGTACCAGCCGTCGCTGGTCGAGGATCCGGTGACCGCGTCGCGGACCGTACGGCGCCGGGGCACCGACTACACGCGTCTGGCGGCCGTCTACCAGCTCGTCGACGACATCAGCGACGACCAGACCGAGGTCTCCCTGGAGGAGTCCTACCGGCGGCTCGCGGAGATCCGACGCAACCGGCACCCGTACAGCGGCTGGCTGCTGACCCTGGCCACCGGCGGCCTCGCGGGCGCGGCCTCCGTGCTCGTCGGCGGTGACCTCATCGTGTTCGTCGCGGCGGCTGTGGGCGCGATGCTCGGCGACCGGCTGGCGTGGCTGTGCGCGGGGCGCGGGCTGCCGGAGTTCTACCAGTTCACGGTGGCCGCGATGCCGGCCGCCGCGATGGGGGCCGCGCTCACGATCGCGCACGTCGACGTGCGCGCGTCCGCGGTCATCACCGGTGGGCTGTTCGCGCTGCTGCCCGGGCGGGCGCTGGTGGCGGGCGTGCAGGACGGGCTGACCGGCTACTACATCACCGCGGCGGCCCGGCTTCTGGAAGTCATGTACTTCTACGTCGGCATCGTCATCGGCGTCCTCGTGATCCTGTACTTCGGCGTGAAGCTGGGCGCCGAGCTCAATCCGGACGCGGCCCTGCAGTCCTCCAACCGGCCGGGGTGGCAGATCGCCGCGTCGATGCTCCTGACACTCTGCTTCGCGGTGCTGCTCCAGCAGGAACGTTCCACTGTGCTGATCGTGACGCTCAACGGGGGCGTGGCATGGAGTGTGTACGGGGCCATGCACTACGTGGGCGAGATCTCGCCCGTCGCCTCCACGGCCGCGGCGGCCGGGCTCGTGGGGCTGTTCGGGCAGTTGCTGTCGCGGTACCGGTTCGCTTCGGCGTTGCCCTACACCACCGCGGCGATCGGGCCCCTGTTGCCAGGTTCGGCCACGTATTTCGGGCTGCTGGCGATCGCTCAGAACGATGTGGATGAGGGGCTGGTGTCGCTGACGAAGGCGGCTGCCCTTGCGATGGCCATTGCTATCGGGGTGAATCTGGGGTCTGAGATCTCTCGGTTGTTCATGCGGTTGCCCGGGGCGTCTGCGGGGGCGCGGAGGGCTGCGAAGAGGACCCGTGGGTTCTGAGGTGCGGGTCCTCTTGGGGCGGCTTTGACCTTGGGTGGCTGAGGTCCCGTAGCCGGGTGCGCGTCCGTTGTGGCTGGTCGCGCAGTTCCCCGCGCCCCTTATGGGGCGCGTTTCTGGTGGCCTCAGTCAGTTCTGGGGGTAGTTCTGGCCGTACGGGTAGCCCTGGTTCTGGTCCTGGGGGTACGGGGGCTGGGGGTACTGCTGCTGGTTCTGGGGCGGGTAGTTCTGGGGGTACTGCTGGGCGTACTGGTCCTGGCCCTGGGGGTAGCCGCCGTAGTTCTGGTCGTAGCCCTGGTCCGGGGCGTAGGGCTGCTGCTGGTACTGCTGGTTCTGGCCGCCGCTGCCGTTGTTGCCGTAGTAGTCGTCGTGGCCGTTCTGGCCGTTCTGGCCGTTCTCGTGGGCCGGGGGGACTCGGCGGAGCTGGGTCGTCTGGTCGTCCATGACGTGGGGCGCCGGGGGCATGTGGGCCGCCGGGGGCTGCTGCTGCGGGTTCTTCTTGGACTTACTGCGGGCCCGCATGAACTCGATGATGATCGGGACCACCGAGATGAAGACGATCAGGAGCAGGATCGGCTCGATGTTCGTCTTCACGAAGTCGATCTGGCCGAGCCAGGAGCCGAGCAGCGTGACGCCCGCACCCCAGAGGATGCCGCCGACCACGTTGAAGATCAGGAACGAGCGGTACTTCATGCCGCTGACACCGGCGATGATCGGCGTGAACGTACGAACGATGGGCACGAAGCGGGCCAGGACCAGGGACTTGGGGCCGTACTTCTCGAAGAACTCGTGGGCCTTGACCACGTTCTCCTGTTTGAAGAGGCGGGAGTCCGGCCGGGTGAAGAGCGACGGCCCCACCTTCTTGCCGAACATGTAGCCCACCTGGTCGCCGACGATCGCGGCGATGCAGATCAGCACGATGGCGGCCCACAGCGGGAAGTCCAGCTGGTTCGACGTGATCAGCAGACCCGCCGTGAACAGCAGGGAGTCGCCCGGCAGGAAGAAGCCGATGAGCAGTCCGGACTCGGCGAAGACGATCAGGAGCAGGCCCCAGATGCCGAACGAGTCGAGCAGGTAGTCCGGATCCAACCAGCTTGGGCCGATGGCAAGCGTCGTCGTCACGATTCCGGACTCCTGAAGGGTGGTGGATGCGGCAGGCGAGGGTGTGGCCGACCAAAGTTATCAACGCAGCATGAAGGGCCCAGGTTCCACCGACTCCTACAGGATGCACTGTGCCCCGACTGGGACAAAGCTGTGAGCCATGGGAATCGAAGAATACGGCGGTGGTCAGGGACCCCAGGCCGACGTACTGGTCGTGACGACGAACGACGTGCCCGGCTACCGGGTCGAGCAGGTCATCGGAGAGGTCTTCGGACTGACCGTGCGCTCCAGGCATCTGGGCAGCCAGATCGGGGCAGGTCTGAAGTCGATGATCGGCGGTGAGCTCAAGGGCCTCACCAAGACGCTGGTGGAGACCCGCAACCAGGCGATGGAACGGCTCGTCGAGCAGGCACGCGCGCGGGGTGCCAACGGTGTGCTGATGTTCCGCTTCGACGTGACCGAGGCGGCGGACATCGGGACGGAGGTGTGCGCGTACGGCACGGCCGTGGTGATGGTCAAGGAGTAGAGCGACGGCGGTACGGGAGTCGGAAGTAAGGGGCGCCCGCCCTGGCGAACGCCCCTTACCCCCGTACCCCCGTACCGCCGTCCGCCGTCAGGCTTCGTGCCGTGCCGCGTTCGCCGTGATCGCGTCCCTCAGGTGCTCGGCGAGCCCCGGGCGCATGGAGTCGTAGAACTCCTTGAACCGCTCGTCCGACATGTACATCTCGCCGAGTCCCCGGTGGATCTCGTACGAGCAGTCGTAGAACCACTGGCTGATGTGCTGCCGGTGTTCCTCGGCCATGTCCATGGCCCGCTCCCCCGTGGCGGGCTCGCCGGCCTCCATGAGGGCGTCGTAGCGCTCGCCCCAGGAGGCGGCCTCGGCCTGCATGCGCTTCCAGTCGTCCTTGGTGTAGCGCGCCGCGCGGCGCTGCGACTCCGCGTACGCCTCGGTGCCGCCCCAGCGGCGCTCGGCCTCCTCCGCGTGTTCCTCGGGGTCCTTGTCGCCGAAGACCTCGAACTTCTCCTCGGGTGTGAGGTTGATGCCCATCGTGCGTGCCTCCATGGCGTGCTCCACGGCCGCGGCCATCTTCTGCAGCTTCTCGATCCGGGCGGTCAGCAGCTCGTGCTGGCGGCGCAGATGCGCGCGCGGGTCCGTCTCCGGGTCGTCGAGCAGGGCGGCGACCTCGTCGAGCGGAAAGCCCAGCTCCCGGTAGAACAGGATCTGCTGCAGCCGGTCGAGGTCCTCGTCGCCGTAGCGCCGGTGGCCCGCGTGGCTGCGCTCGCTCGGTACGAGCAGTCCGATCTCGTCGTAGTGGTGCAGCGTCCGCACCGTCACCCCGGCGAAACCGGCGACCTGTCCCACGGAGTAGCTCATCGTCTCCGCTCCCTCCTTTTCGGTACGCACCTCAGGCTGGGGCCTCACGTCACGTGAGGTGCAAGCCGGAATCCGCACGCCGGATCCACCGACCCGAATCCACCGGGTGCCGTGCCGGTTTTACCCGCTTATGACGGCATCCTGGCTCACCATGGAGGCCCGACCTCACCGACCGGAGGCACCATGCCGCTGCACAAAGGCCCCGAGCAGCCCGACAAGCGTCCCGCGACCGTCAACCCCTTCTACGGGGAGGCGAATCCGGTCAGCGGCATGACCGAGGCCCCGCCCCAGCACCGGCTGCCGGACGGGCCGCTGCCGCCCTCCACCGCGTATCAGCTGGTGCACGACGAGCTGATGCTGGACGGCAACTCCCGCCTCAACCTCGCCACCTTCGTCACCACCTGGA
Source organism: Streptomyces sp. NPDC050988 (assembly GCF_044456225.1). NCBI lineage: Bacteria > Bacillati > Actinomycetota > Actinomycetes > Kitasatosporales > Streptomycetaceae > Streptomyces > Streptomyces sp. NPDC050988. The sequence continues at coordinate 88,585 of NZ_JBITFQ010000011.1, forward strand.
TGGAACCCCAGGCCGGTGTGCTGATGGCCGAGTGCAGCGACAAGAACATGATCGACAAGGACGAGTACCCGCGCACGGCCGAGCTGGAGCGGCGGTGTGTGGCGATGCTCGCCGATCTGTGGAACGCACCGGATCCGTCCGCCGCCGTGGGCTGTTCGACGACGGGGTCCAGCGAGGCCTGCATGCTCGCGGGCATGGCGCTCAAGCGCCGCTGGGCCAAACGGAACGCGGACCGGTATCCGGGCGCCCGCCCCAATCTCGTCATGGGCGTCAACGTCCAGGTCTGCTGGGACAAGTTCTGCAACTTCTGGGAGGTCGAGCCGCGCCTGGTGCCCATGGAGGGCGACCGCTTCCACCTCGACCCGCGGGCCGCCGCCGAACTCTGCGACGAGAACACCATCGGCGTCGTCGGCATCCTCGGTTCCACCTTCGACGGGTCGTACGAGCCGATCGCCGAACTCTGCGCCGCCCTGGACGAGTTGCAGTCGCGCACGGGTCTGGACATCCCCGTCCACGTCGACGGCGCGTCCGGCGCGATGGTCGCCCCCTTCCTCGACGAGGACCTGGCCTGGGACTTCCGGCTGCCGCGCGTCTCCTCCATCAACACCTCGGGGCACAAGTACGGCCTCGTCTACCCGGGGGTCGGCTGGGCACTGTGGCGCTCGGCCGTCGAGCTGCCCGAGGAACTGGTCTTCCGGGTCAACTACCTGGGCGGTGACATGCCGACCTTCGCACTCAACTTCTCCCGGCCGGGGGCGCAGGTCGTGGCGCAGTACTACACCTTTCTGCGACTGGGCCGCGAGGGCTACCGGGCCGTTCAGCAGACGACGCGGGACGTCGCCATGGGGCTCGCCGAGCGGGTCGAGGCGCTCGGCGACTTCCGTCTCCTCACCCGGGGCGATCAGTTGCCGGTGTTCGCCTTCACGACGGCTCCGGACATCACCTCCTACGACGTCTTCGACGTGTCCCGGCGTATGCGGGAGCGTGGCTGGCTGCTGCCGGCGTACACCTTCCCCGAGAACCGTGAGGACCTGTCCGTGCTGCGGGTGGTGTGCCGCAACGGATTCTCCTCCGACCTCGCCGAGCTGTTCGTGGAGGACCTGGGCAGTCTGCTGCCCGAACTGCGTCAGCAGCAGCATCCGCTGTCCCGGGACAAGGGGGCGGCGACCGGCTTCCACCACTGAGCCGGCCTTTCCGGCACGGTCGTCGCTTCCGGCACCGGCCCCTCCCTCGCCCCGTCCCCCGCCGCTTCCGTCGCGTCCGGTCAGTCGCCGTCCCCCAGTTCGAACCTGTGCCAGTGGATGCCGTCGGTGGATATCCGGAAGGCTCCGGCGCCGAAGCTGTCGGTCCACAGATACCCGAGCGGAGTCGCGGTGACGGAGCCCGAGATGCCTCGCGAGCCGGAGCCCCGCTGGAAAGTGCGGCCGCCGTCGGTACTGCGCCAGACGCCGTCCTCGCCGTGGACGGTGAGGCTGCCGTCGGCGGCGGCCACCAGGTCGCCGAGGCTGGAGCGGGGCTCCATACCCTTGCGGTGCCCCCAGACGCGCTGCCAGGTGTGGCCGGCGTCGGTGCTGCGGTGGATGGCCAGCAGGCCGTTCTTCACGTCGTCCTCGTCGGGCAGTTGGCCCGGCTGGGTCGCGTAGAGCACGCTGCCGTTCGCGACCACCCTCAAGCCCCAGCCGTGTTTCTCGGTCCCCGGCAGCCGGGCCGTCCGCCAGGTGCGCCCCCGGTCCTCGCTGACGGCGAGCGCGGGCAGGCCGGACTCCGGGTCGGCTCCCGAGGCGAGGAGCAGTTGTCCGCCGGGCTCCCCCGCAGGACTCACCACTCCCTCCAGGGGCGGCTGTTCGGCCAGAACCCGGAAGTCGCCCGTGGCGGGCAGGACGGCCAGCAGGCGGGACCGCGCGCACGCGTTTCCGTCGTCCGCAGGCCGCACGCACTCCTGGACCAGAGCGGCTCCCTCGGGCACCTCGGGGGTCGTACCCGAGGGTTTCTCCGAGCCGATCCGCCAGGTGCGGCCGCCGTCATCCGTGAACCAGGTCCGGTACGTCGGCGGCCACGTGCCCTCGGTGATCAGCGCGCGGCCGGGGCCCAGCCCCATGAGCCCCACCGTGATACCGAGATCGCCCGTCACGTCCGGCAGCGGTGAGCGCACGGGGCGCCAGGCGTCGGCTCCCCTGTCCAGCACGGCCACGCTCTGCCGGCAGCGCTTCTCCCCGCACTCCGCGAAGAGCGCGAAGCCGCTGCCGTCCGCCGCGAAGTCGACGCCGGACGGGCCGCCGGGCAGCCCGGACGCCGACGGGATCCGGGGAGGTGTCACCCCGTCCGCCACCGCCGGATCGGCCGCGGCACCCGAGGCCCCGGCGGGCGAAGACCTCGCGGACCCCGCCGCACCACCCCCTCCCGGCTCCGCCTCGGCGCACGCCCCCAGCAGCGCCGAGACCCCGAGCACCGCGGCCAGAACCGCGGCGGCCCTCCTCCTCAGCCCCAACCACCCCATGGAATCCCCCGATCAGCGACGAACCGACGAAACCGACGCACCGATGCACCGACGCGCTCCTCGCGCGGCATCTGCTTCTGGTACACCGCTCGCCGCGATCGGGTTCCCACTTCGCCCCGGCGACTTCGCTGTGGGGTGGCCGCCCGGTCCAGGCGACTTCACCGCGGGGCGGCCACCCCGTATCGGCCCCCGCCCGGAGCCCCTACTTGCTCAACGCCCCGAACCTCCGTACCGCCAGCGGGAAGAACACCGCGATCAGGGCCAGTGGCCAGAGCACCGCGAGGAGTTGGGCGTGTTCCGCTGCCCAGGAGGTGCTCACCGCGCCGCCTTCGTTGCCGAACAGGTCACGTACCGCCGTGGCCGTCGCGGACATGGGGTTCCACTCGACGGTCGCCCCCAGCCAGCCCGGCATGGACTCGGGGGTGGCGAAGGCGTTGGACAGGAAGCTCACCGGCCAGACCAGGATCTGCACGGTGACCACCAACTCCGGCTTGCCCGCGACCATGGCCAGGTGGATGCCCATCCACAGCATGGCGAACCGCAGCAGGAGCAGCAGGCCGAGCGCGCCCAGGAAGGCCGCGAACGAGCCGTGCCAGGTCCAGCCGACCGCGAGCCCGACGCCGACGAGGACGATCAGGGAGAGGGCCGACTGCAGCATGTCCGCGGCCGAACGGCCCACGAGCACGGCGCCGACGGCCATCGGCATCGACCGGAACCGGTCGATCACCCCCTTGTTGAGGTCCTGAGTGACCGCGACCATGGTGGCGTCCAGGCCGAATGCCATGGTCAGCGCGAACATGCCCGGCACCAGGTACTCGCGGTAGTCGCCCGAGATTCCGGTGCCGCCGCCCATCAGGTAGCCGAACATCAGCAGGAGCATCACGGGGAACGCCAGCCCCACGAAGATCTGTACCGGTTGCCGTGCCCAGTGGGCGAGTTCGCGCCGGGTCATGGTCCAGGAGTCGGTGACGGCCCAGCTCAGCGACGTACTCACGCGGCCTCCTCGGTCTTGCCGGTCAGGTGCAGGAAGACCTCGTCCAGGGTGGGCCGGCGCAGTGCGATGTCCTCGGCCTCTATCCCGGCGTCCTCCAGGGCGCGTACGGCCCCGGCGAGCGCCGTCATGCGGTCGGTGACCGGGGCGCTGAGAAGGCGCCGGTCGGTGTCCACGGAGAGGGTGGACTTGTCGAACGGCAACAGGGCCACGGCCGCGCCCAGTTGGCCCGCGTCGTGCAGGACGACGTCGATCCGGTCGCCGCCCGTCTTCGCCTTCAGCTCGTCCGCCGTGCCGTCCGCGATGACCTGGCCCCTGTCGACGACCGAGATGCGGTCGGCGAGCTGGTCCGCCTCCTCCAGGTACTGGGTGGTGAGCAGCACGGTCGTGCCGCCGCCGACCAGGGAACGCACCGCGCCCCACACCTCCGCGCGGCCTCGTGGGTCGAGCCCCGTCGTCGGCTCGTCCAGGAAGAGCACCTCCGGTTCGGTGATGAGCGAGGCGGCGAGGTCCAGCCGGCGCCGCATGCCGCCGCTGTACTGCTTGACCGCCTTGCGGCCCGTGTCCGCCAGGCCGAACCGCTCCAGGAGCTCGTCGGCACGCACGCGCGCGCGGCGGGCGCCCAGGTGGTAGAGGCGGCCGAACATCTCCAGGTTCTGCCGTCCGCCGAGCTCCTCGTCGAGCGCCGCGTGCTGGCCGAGCAGTCCGATGCGGAAGCGCACCTCGTGCGCGTCCGTCCTCACGTCGTGCCCCGCCACCTCGACGCGGCCCTCGTCGGGCCGCAGCAGGGTGGCCAGGACGCGGACCAGGGTCGTCTTGCCCGCGCCGTTCGGCCCGAGCACTCCGTGCACCGTGCCGCGCCCGACGCTCAGGTCGAGCCCGTCCAGCGCGTGCTTGTCTCCGTACCTCTTTCGTACGCCCTCGACGACGATCACGTCGGTCATCGGGCTCCCTTCACTTCCAGGTAATCAAACTTGACTAGTAATGCGCCGGTGAACCGTATGCCCGTCCGAGCAGTTAGTCAAACTTGATTAGCGAAGATTCTCCGAGCCCGCCAAACCCGACGAGCCCACCCCGCGCACACGCGCCCCACGCACACGCACCCCACGCACACGCGCCCTTCCGCTCAGCGCGCGTCCCCCGGATGGGGCTCCCCCGTCGCGAACGGGTTCTCGTCGTCGTCCGCCAGTACCCCCACGAACGGATCCCCCTCGCCGGAGAAGACGTACGCGCCGCCCCTGATCCGCTCGATGAGGCCGCGGGTCCACTGGGCGCCGGTGTCCGCGGAGGTGACCCAGAAGTTCATGATCTCGCCGATGTGGCCCAGCTGTCCGGGGCCTTCCTCGGGCGTGTAGTACTCGGTGACTCCCTTGCGCCACTCCTCTATGGCGCGCACCCGCTCCTCGAGCAGTTCGAGGACCTCCTCACGGTCCAGGTCGACCATGAATCCGAGTGCGGCCGTGAGCACGTCCGGCTTCTGGTCGTACGCCGTGAGGTAGTGGCGCAGCAGCGTGAGGTACTCCTCGGTGCCCGCCTCCGTGATCTCGTACTCGGTGCGCGGCGGGCCGCCGGCCGTGGAGGGCGCGACCTCGTGGGCGAGGAGCAGTTCCTGCTTCGCCATCTGCTTGAGGGCGTGGTAGATCGAGCCCGGCTTGGCGTTGGACCACTCGTGCGCGCCCCAGAACTCCAGGTCGTTGCGCACCTGGTAGCCGTGGGCCCGGCCGTGCTGGCGCACGGCGCCGAGCACGAGGAGACGGATCGCTGACATGGAGCCAGCGTATGGCCCGTCTCCCCGGTGCCGGGTGGCGCCTCACCCCCAGGGGCTGCCTCCGGGCCCACCCCAGGCCCCCAGGGCTCACCCCCAGGAGGCTCCCTGCTCCTGCGCGACCAGTTCGAAGGCGGTCTTCCCGTCCAGGGACTCGCGGATGACGTCGGCGTGGCCGGCGTGCCGGGCCATCTCCGCGATCAGGCGGAGCATCACCCAGCGCATGGACACGGCCTCGTCGTCCGGGAACCAGGGCTCGTCGGGCAGCGGGAAGGTGTCGTTCAGGCTGGGCACGGTCCGGATGAAGTCCTCGGTCTGCCGGGCGATCTTGTCCCAGTGGGCGAGCATCGACTCGACGGTCTCGTCGCCGACGAGCCGGAAGCTGTCGCCCCAGTTCTCCTCGGAGCGCTGGATGTCGGGCGCCACCTGCCGGGCCCGCGACAGCCAGCCCTGCTCTGTCTCGGCGACGTGCTTGAGCAGCCCGGAGAGCGAGAGTTCGCTGGCGCTCGGCCGGGTCGCGGCCTGCTCGTCGGTCAGGCCGAGCAGCGTCCGGCGGATGCCCCCGCGCTGCTCGTCCAGGAAGGCGAGCAGCGCCCCGCGCTCGTCGCCGTGGGCCTCCGCGTGCACGTGCATGACCATGGGTGGCCGCCTCTCATCGGGTCCTCTTGCCTGCTGACATCAACCAAGTTACGGACCCTTGCGGACAGCTTCTGTCCTCAATAAGAGCCGACTCCGGGCGGAATTCAGGGACTCCGGGACTCCGGGACTCCGGACTCCGGACTCCGGGCGGAACGCCGGGACTTCAGACCCTCGTGCCCTCCACGACCGGCGCGGCCCCGTGCCGTCGTCTGCGCTGCGTGTACGTGCTCACCGCCCGCCACAGATCCCGGCGGTCCACCTCGGGCCACAGCGTGTCGGTGAAGTGGAGTTCGCTGTAACTGAGGTGCCAGGGCAGGAAGTTGGAGATCCGGTGTTCACCGCCGGTGCGCCACAGCAGGTCGACCTCCGGGAGGTGGGGGTGCGGCAGATGGGCGGCGAGGAGGCGTTCGTCGATGTGGTCCGGGTCCACCTCACCCGCGGCGGCCGCGCGGGCCAGTCCCGCCGCGGCCTGGACGAGTTCGGCGCGGCCCCCGTAGTTGACGCACAGCGTGAGCGTCAGCCCGGTCCGGTGGCGGCTGTCGCGCGCGCTCTGCCGCAGCGCGTCGGCCAGGTCGACCGGGAGCCCCTCGGGGCTGCCCGCCCAGCGCAGACGGACGTCGAGGGAGCGCAGGTCCGAGTCGCGCAGGGTGTCGTGCATGGTGCGGAACAGCCGGGCGACCTCGCTCGCGTCGCGCCGCCAGTTCTCGGTGGAGAACGCGTAGAGCGTCAGATGGCTCAGACCGAGCTCCAGCGCGCCGTGGACGACGTCACGGGTGGCGTCCGAGCCGACGCGGTGGCCCTCGCTGCGGGGCAGCCCCTGCTGGGCGGCCCAGCGGCCGTTGCCGTCCATGATGATGCCCACGTGCCGGGGCAGCCGCTCCGCGGGGATGTCCGGCGCGCACTCCCCGCTCGGGTGGGGGCGGGGCGGAACCGGCGGGAGGAACGCCGGGTCGGCCTCGCGCCTGGGCTCGGGCAGGACCAACACGGGTTCGGCCGGCTGCACGAGCGCTGCCCGGCGCCAGGCGCGTACGGCACGGACGCGGGCAGGGGCGAGCAGCCGCAGCCGTACGGCCGGGGACAGTTCGGCGGTGCGGTGGAGCAGCGCGGGGCCGAGCCGGCGGGCGGTGCGGACGCGGGCCCGGAAGAGGTCGGTGGACGTGCGGAGCAGGACGGCCATCCCCGGGTGCACACCCCGCTGCAGCGCGGGCTGTTCCAGCCAGTCGTCGGCCTGTTCCGTCAGGCTGGCGATCAGTGCCTCGACGGGCGGTGTCCAGCGGCGGGCGAGGAGATCGGCCTCGGGCACCCCGTGGGCCGCGAGGGCCTCCTCCGGGAGCGTCAGGATGCCGCGGCCGAGGTCGGACGCCAGATCGGTGAGGGTGTCGGTGAGGTAGAGGCCGTCGAGGAAGGCCGGCATGGCCTCCAGGTGTTCCTGGCGGACCGTGGTGGGAACTCCCGCCCGGGTCAGGAGAGTCAGACACCACATCGCCCACGGGGTGTTCTCCGCCTGGGTGCGCAGGCTCCATTCGCGCCAGGTCTGGGGGCGGCGGCCCGAGGCGTCCTCGCGCAGGGCGGTGAAGACGGGCGTCAACGTCTCGACGTCGAGTTGCCACGTTCGGATGGTGTCCGCGAGCGCGCGGCGGACCGGATCCCCGCGGTCCGGGCCGTCACCCCCGGGTCCGTGGGACCGCCCCGCGCGCGAGGACCCGTCGGCCGACGGTCCTACGGGCGAGAACCCCGTCTCCGAGAGATCCGAGAGCTCCGCGCGCAGGGCGTCCACCCAGGCCTGCAGTCTCGCGGCGCGCTCGGCCGGGCTGCCCTCCTCGTCGTCGACGAGGGCGTCGGTCGTCACGGCGGCCGCGTACATGGCCCAGCACGCGGGGCGCAGCGCGGCAGGCATCAGCTGCATGACGGAGTACTCGACGGAGCGGGAGGACCTCACCAGCCGTCGGCAGGACGCGTAGGCGGCGGCGATGTCGGGGGCGGAGGCAAGGGCGGGGGTCGAGGCGGGGTCGGGGGCGGCTGGCTGAGGGAGAACGGGGGACAAGGAGCCCTTCTTTCACAGCCGTCACGTCGCACATCACGTCGCACGTCACGCCTGGCGATAGGTCGGAAAAGCGGTCGCCGTCGGCCCCGGAACGGCCCACGGACCGGCCTGGTGCGGCACTCTCTCAACGACCCCGCACGGCCCTCGGAACGGCCTGGTGCGCCACCCGACGGTGCCCCCTTCCTACCGGTCCCGTCGACGCGCCGCGCGGGCACGGCGACCTTCTCGCCCGATCGTGGTACGCCGCCGGGGCGGAGAACGGACATGGGTTAGGTTCCGTAGGCGATCGGTCACGAACAGTGACGCACCGTCAACACAGGGCGCCAGCCCGGGATGTGAGCCAGGCATGAGCGATTCCGTGGACGCGATCGTCGTGGGGGCCGGCCCGGTCGGCTGCGCCGCCGCGCACGCGTTGGCCGACCGCGGTGCCCGGGTCGTGGTGGTCGAGCGCATGGAGCGGGGGCCCGCCTCGCCGTTCGCCGTGGAATGGCTGCATCCGACCGCGGCGGACGTGCTGCTGCGCTGGGGCCTGGTGCTTCCGGAGGGCGGCCACGTCCGGGGTACGGGCGTCAGCATGCACCTGGCCGACGAGGGGCACGGGCCGGTCGTGGTGCCGTACCGGCGGGGCATGCGGGCCGTGTCCATGCCCCACGCGGAGCTGGTGGACGCGCTGCGGGACAGTGTCGTGGAACGGCCCGGGGTGGAGGTGCTGACCTGCTCCCGTGTCACCGCGGCCACACCGGACGGCACGGTCCGACTGACCCGCGACGGGCAGGAGACGCGGCTTGGCGCCGATCTCGTGGTGGCGGCGGACGGCCGCTCCTCCGGCGTCCGGCGCGCGCTGTTCGGGCACACCCCGCAGACCGTCGTGTCGCACTCGGCCGGTGTCGTGCTCGAAGGCCCCGGGCTGCCGGTCTACGAGTCGTTCCAGGTCGCGAGCGAGCTGCCCGGGCACGGTGTGGCCATCTACTCCATCGCTCCCGACGCGATCCGGGTGGTCCTCGACGTACCCCCGACCCATCCGCGACCGCCCGCGCTGCACGCGTATCTGCACCGTCATTTCGTGCCGCTGATGCCGGAGGTGCTGCGGCGGCCGCTGGCCGATGCCCTGGCGGCGGGCCGGCTGACGTGGTCCGCGACCGGATTTCGCCCCCGCGTGCACTACGGCCAGGGCCGGCTCGCGCTGGTCGGCGACGCGGTCGGGCACATCCACCCGATCCTCGCGGCCGGCACGACCCTCGGCATTCAGGACGCCCTGAGCCTCGCCGCGCACGGCTCGGCCGAGGCGTACGCCCGGGAGCACGCGGGAGCGGGAGCGGCGACCGGGCGGGTGGCGATGGCGCTCTACCGCCTGCTGAGCCGTCAGGAGCCGGGCACCGCGCAGACGGCCAGGCTGGCCGTCGACCAGCTGCGCCGCAGCCTCGTACTCCGCGACGCGGTCGGGGACCTCATCACCGGCGACGAGCCCGGCGCGGCCCATCTGCCGGTCGTGACGGCGTTCTCCACGATGCTCGGCATCCCGGCGCAGGACATCGCCGCCGCGTACGGGCCGGACGCGTATCTGCTCAGCCGCCGCTGAAGCCACACCGCGCGCGCCCTGCACGCCCCGTATCTCCGGAACGCGGGACGGGGCGCCCCAGCCGAAGCCGGCAGGGGCGCCCCGTAAAGGAGTTGGCAGGTCAGAACGGGAAGAAGCTGCGCCCGTGCTGCACCGAGATCCACTTCTGGGTGGTGAAGGCGCCGACCGTCGACTCGCCGTTCAGCCGGCCGACGCCCGAGGACTTCTCGCCGCCGAAGTCGACCAGCGGCTCGTCGTGCACGGTGCCGTCGTTCACGTGGAACATGCCCGTGTCGATCTGCCGGGCGAAGGAGACACCGCGCTCGACGTCGGCGGTGTGCACGGCGCCGCTCAGCCCGTACGGGGTGTCGTTGACGATCCGCACGGCCTCCTCCTCGCCCTCGAACGGGACGAGGAGCACCACGGGGCCGAAGATCTCCTGGCGGAGGATGTCCGAGTCGGCCGGCAGGCCGGTCAGGACGGACGGCTCGACGAGGTTGTCGGTGGCGGTGCCGTGCACGAGGGCGGTGGCGCCCTCGGCGATCGCCTGGTCCACGACGCCCGAAACGGCGTCCGCCTGCGAGGAGTTGATGAGCGGGCCGATGACGGTCTGCGGGTCGCTCGGGTCGCCGACCTTGAGGGTCTTCACCTTGGCGACGAACTTCTCGGTGAACTCGGCCTCGATCGAGCGGTCCACGAGGACGCGGTTCGCGGCCATGCAGACCTGGCCCTGGTGCACGTACCGGCTGAAGACCGCGGCGTCCACGGCGTAGTCGATGTCCGCGTCGTCCAGGACCACCAGCGCGCTGTTGCCGCCGAGTTCGAGGACGGAGCGCTTGAAGTTCGCGGCGCAGACCGTGGCGACGTGGCGGCCGACCTTGTCGGAGCCGGTGAAGGAGATGACCTTCGGTATGGGGTGCTCGATGAAGGCGTCGCCTATCTCCGCTATATCGGTGATCACGACGTTCAGCAGACCGGCCGGCAGGCCCGCGTCCTCGAAGATCTTCGCGACCAGGGAACCGCCCACGATCGGGGTGTTCTGGTGCGGCTTGAGGACCACGCCGTTGCCGAGGGCCAGGGCGGGCGCGACGGACTTCAGCGACAGCAGGAACGGGAAGTTGAAGGGGCTGATCACACCGACGACGCCGACCGGGACGAGGTAGAGGCGGTTCTCCTTGCCGTCGACCGGCGAGGGGATGATCCTGCCCTCGGGCCGCAGCGCCAGGTTGATCGACTCGCGCAGGAACTCCTTGGCGAGGTGCAGTTCGAAGCCGGCCTTCAGATGCGTGCCGCCCAGCTCCGCGATGATCACCTCGGCGATCTCCTGCTCGCGCTCCTCGATGATCCGCAGGGCCTTCTCGAACACGGCACGACGCGCGTACGGGTTCGTCGCGGCCCATTCCTTCTGGGCGCGGGCGGCGGCCCGGTAGGCCTGATCCACCTCTTCGACCGTGGCTATCGTGATCGACGCGAGCTTCTCACCGTCGTACGGGTTGAAGTCGATGATGTCCCAGGAGCCGGTACCGGGACGCCACTCGCCGTCGATGTACTGCTGAGCCAGGTCGGTGAAGTAGGACGACATGTGATCCCTCAATCCCTTGCTGCCGCAGCAGACACCCGATCGATCATCTTCACGGTCTGATCACACGTCATCGTACTGGTGTCTCAAGGGAGTTGGAGGGCGGACTTCAGGAGAGTTGCAGCAGACCCCTGAGCAAGTCGCGGCTCTCGTCGGGACCGGGGCTGTCCTGCTGGAGTTCCTTCATCGCCTTCTCGTACTGGGTGACGTCCTCGCGCTTGTCCAGATACAGCGCACTGGTGAGCTGCTCCAGGTACACGACGTCGGACAGGTCGGACTCGGGGAAGCTGAGCACCGTGAAGGCCCCGCTCTCACCCGCGTGCCCGCCGAAGCTGAACGGCATGACCTGCAGCCGCACGTTGGGACGCTGGGAGATGTCGATGAGGTGCTGGAGCTGACCCCGCATCACCTCCCGGTCGCCGTACGGGCGTCGCAGGGCGGCCTCGTCGAGTACGACGTGGAAGTCCGGGGCGTTCTCCGACACCAGGTACTTCTGGCGCTCCAGGCGCAGCGCCACGCGCCGCTCGATGTCCGCCTCGCTCGCGCCCTTCATGCCCCGCGCCACGACCGCGTGCGCGTACGCCTCGGTCTGCAGCAGACCGTGCACGAACTGGACCTCGTACGAGCGGATCAGGGAGGCGGCGCCCTCCAGACCGACGTACGTCGGGAACCAGCTGGGCAGGACGTCCGAGTAACTGTGCCACCAGCCCGCGACGTTGGCCTCCTTGGCGAGGGAGAGCAGGGAGGTGCGCTCGGCCTCGTCGGCGATCCCGTAGAGCGTCAGCAGATCCTCGACGTCTCTCGTCTTGAAGCTCACCCGGCCCAACTCCATACGGCTGATCTTCGATTCGGAGGCGCGGATCGAGTAGCCGGCCTTTTCCCTCGTGATGCCGCGCGACTCGCGCAGCCGCCTCAGATGCGAGCCCAGCAGCATGCGCCGTACCACCGATCCCGACTCCTGCGCGCTCACGTTCGTCCGCCTCCCCAACCCGTCTTCAAGGGCCGCAGTCTGCCACTAATTCACTCCAAGCAGTACTCGTTCGATTACAGAAACGGCAAGGTTTCAGCGGGGACACACAGGAATCGGCAAGGTGAAGACAAGCCAGACACGAAAAAGAGGCAAGAAGGTCACGGAAAAAATGACCAAGAAGCGGTATGGGAAGGTCCAATTCGGGCGCGTGCACGTGCATCTGCCCTTGCATCTGCCGAACGCATTCGGAACGATGGTGTCGCGCCACCGCTGCATCGCAACGACCGCGAACCCCGGGAGTGCCTCGCATGGGGACGAATGGATCGACCATGCTCGAGCCGTTACGGCAGGGGCTTCCGCCACTGGACCCCGCGTCCGTGTCCAACGCCGCCTCCTGCGCCCTGCCGCCCCGCTACGAAGCGGTGCGCGACGCGCGGCAGTTCACCCGCCGCACGCTGGACCAGTGGGACATCGGCAACCGCTTCGACGACGTCTGCCTGGTGGTCTCGGAACTCGTCACCAACGCGCTGCGGCACGCCCTGCCCGCGGACACTCCACGCCCCGGCGACCATGGCGCTCCCGTGCGGCTGCATCTGATGCGGTGGACCGAGAGACTCGTGTGCGCGGTGCGCGACCCCAGTCACGACAGCCCGGTCGCGGGCGACTCCGAGGACTTCTCGGCGGAGTCGGGCCGCGGGCTGTTCCTGGTCGACTCGTTCGCCGACGGCTGGGGCTGGCACCCGCTCGCCGGCACGCTCAACGGCAAGGTCGTCTGGGCACTGTTCCGGCTGGGTCCTCCGGCATGAGGAACCGCGGCGCTTTTTCGCGCCGCGGTTCTACGCGCGTTACCGACCGCCTACGGTCCGTGAACACCCCTGAATAGGGCGAGTTGCCCGTACCGGCCGCCTGCCCGGACCGGCCGACCTGCCTGCCCGCCGTCAGCCCGCGATCAGGTGGTCGAACTCGCCGTCCTTGATGCCCAGGAGCATGGCCTCGATCTCGGCGGGCGTGTAGATGAGGGCCGGGCCGTCCGGGAAGCGCGAGTTGCGCACCGCCACCTCGCCGCCCGGCAGCCGGGCGAACTCCACGCACGAGCCCTGCGAGTTGCTGTGCCTGCTCTTCTGCCAGGCCGCTCCGCGCAGCTCCGTGGCAGCCATGCCGTTGTACACGTCGTGGTCCACAGGTCGCTCCCCGGTGGTGCATTGGCGTCTGTTGCCAGTGAGGCAGTGTTGGTCAACTGCCCGGATCATAGCCGCTCTTCACATGCAGTTGCATGAGCAGATGCACGTGCACGGGGGGTGGTCCTGCGGTTACACGTTTGACGGTCTCGCGGGCCGAATCGTTCCAACGCCTGCCCCCACATGGACAAGAGACGCGTACCGGCCCCTTTGTGTTCCGAAACGGCCCGCCCCACCCACGGATTGAATGGGTGGAACGGGCCGCAACCCCCGCCCCGCCAGGGGCGCGAGGAACTGCGCGACCAGCCACAGCCGACCCGCAGTCGAAGTACTCAGCTCCCCGCGGAGCGCTATCGCGAAGAGTACGGAAGCAAAGCCATCTCCCGGGCGTTCTTGATCGCCCGGGCCAGCAGCCGCTGTTGCTGGGCGCTCACACGCGTGACCCGACGGCTGCGGATCTTGCCCCGGTCGGAGATGAACCTCCGCAGCAGATCCGTGTCCTTGTAGTCGATGTACGTGATCTTCGCCGTGCCCAGCGGATTGGGGCGGGGCGCCGGCTTGCGGTCGGGCTTGCGGGGCATGGTCAGACCTCCAGGAGGGAGTCGAAGGCGGGCGGGAGCTGTTTCCAGGCGGTGCGGCCGGCGGCGTACTCCGCGTCCGTCAACAGGCAGGACTCCAGGAGCAGTTCGAGTCCGTCGCGGTCCAGGCCCGGTGACGTGAAGACGAGGTGCTGGCAGCAGTCGCCGTGCTCCGGGTGCCAGTCGAGCGCGGCCGCGGCACGGCGTACCGGAGGCACCAGCTCCCAGGCCGCGTCGGGCAGGGAGGCCAGCCAGGGCCCGGCGTTCTCCACACACAGGGCACCTCCCGCGGCGTCCCAGTGCAGCAGCGTGTCGGGCCGGTCCGCGAGCCAGAACCGCCCCCGGCTGCGCGCCGCCGCGCAGCACAGATCCTCCAGCGCGGCATACAGCCGCTCCGGGTGGAACGGCCGTCGCCGGTGCCAGACGAGCGTGGAGACCCCGCACTCGTCGGCCTCGGCCGGCAGCAGCGCGCAGGCCGGATGTTGGGCTGCGGCGGCCGCCTCCACGTCGAAACCGCCGAACGCGGCCTCCGCGAGCGGGTGCCGCCCGGGCTCCGGGTCCGCCGAGTCCGCCGAGTCCGCCGAGACGAGTCCCGCCTGGTCCGAGGAGCCGGGTCCCTCGGCCGGTCGCCTCTCGAACCACGACTCCCGGTCGCCGCTCCCTCGGCCCGACAAGTCACCGTCACCTATCGGGACTTGGCGGGCAGTCGGGTGGAGCTGGGCCAGGAGGGCGCGGTCCTCGTCGTCGGCGTCCTCCGAGGTGGCGAGGGCCAGGACGGGCGCGTACTCCAGTTGGCGGGCGAAGGTGTCGGCGATCGTGCGCTGGTCGGTGGCGGCTGCGGCGAGGCCCACGTCAGCGAGGTCGTCGCCGTTGCCGAGGTAGGGCAGCACCAGGGCGGGGTCCACCGCCGTGATGACGCCGGTCAGGCGGAGATCCGCGCTCGCCACGACCTCCGCCATCGCCTTCGGTTCGACCGAGTCCCAGAGCTCGACGACCGCGAGCCGGGTCAGCCCGTCCGCCGCGAGCCGCTCCAGCTCGGGGACCAGGTCCTCGCGCAGGGCGCAGCACGCGCAGTCGTTGACGAGGGGCGCCTCACCGGCGGAGACGATCCCGGTGCGGTCGCGAACCGTACGAACCACCGTGCCCTGTACGGCCGTTGCCAGGTCGTGGTGGAGCGCGACCGACCCGGGCACCTCGGCGAGCAGCCGGTCCACGGCCGCCCGTCGGGCATCGGCGTGCAGCCCGCCCACGATGGCGACGGACAGCATCACCGCTCCTCGCGCCGGTCGTCGCGCTGGTCGCCGGGCCGGCCGTCGCGCTCGCCGGTACGCCGGCCGTCGCGGCTGCCGAACCGGCGCTCGAAGCGCTCCACACGGCCGGCCGTGTCCATGACGCGGGCCGTCCCCGTGTAGAAGGGGTGGCTCACGTTCGAGATCTCGACGTCGACGACCGGGTAGGTGTTGCCGTCCTCCCACTCGATCGTCTTCCCGCTCCCCCCGGCGACGAGGGTCGAGCGGGTCAGGAAGGCGTGGTTCGCGGCCCGGTCCCGGAAGACGACGGGACCGTACGCCGGATGGATCTCCTCGCGCATGAGGCTCAGCGCTCCTCTCGGAAGTCGACGTGCCGGCCGGCGACGGGGTCGTACTTGCGCAGGGTCATCCGGTCGGGGTCGTTACGGCGGTTCTTGCGGGTGACGTACGTGTAGCCGGTCCCGGCCGTGGACCGGAGCTTGACGACCGGACGGAGTTCGTTGCGTGCCATGTGGCTAGTATATGAAAACGGATCCCATTATCGATAACGAGAAAACAGAGAGGTGCGTCACTCATATGTCCGCGCACTGCATGCTGACCGGGGCCCAGCCACGCTTCGGCAACTCCATCTCCCACTCGCACCGGCGCACGTCACGCCGCTTCGACCCCAACATCCAGAGCAAGCGCTACTGGCTGCCGGGCGAGGGCCGGTACGTACGGCTGAGGCTGAGCACGAAGGGCATCAGGACGGTCGACGTCATCGGTGTCGAGGCCGCCGTGGCCCGGATCCGGGCCCGTGGGGTGAGGGTCTGATGGCCAAGAAGAGCAAGATCGCGAAGAACGAGAAGCGGCGGGAGATCGTCGCCCGGTACGCCCGGCGGCGGGCCGAGCTGAAGGAGATCGTCCGCAGGCCGTCCTCGACGGACGCCGAACGGGCCGCCGCCCGGCGCGAGTTGGAGCGGCAGCCGCGTGACGCGAGCGCCACGCGCGTACGCAACCGGGACAGTGTGGACGGGCGGCCGCGCGGCTACCTGCGGACGTTCGGGCTCTCGCGGGTGAACCTGCGGGACCAGGCGCACAAGGGGTTCCTGCCGGGGGTCCGGAAGTCCTCCTGGTAGCGGACCCGGTAGCGGACTCCGGCGGAGGGGTCGGCGCTCCCCCGATGTCGGGCGGGCGTGCTTCCCGGTGTGCCGGAAGAGGGGCCTGGTAGCTTGCTGGCGGTCGTTCCCGGTTGCATCGGCGCCACCGGCGGTACCCGGCGGGTACCGGCGACTCGTCCGGCCAGACCCTTGGGGGCTTCAGTGACTTCGGCGACCATCTCGCGCGGGCAGGCGCGGATCACGGCCGCGGCGGCGGGGCTGGCGGCCGCGCTCGTCCTGACGACCGGTTGCAGCAGCGACGACGGTGGCGGGAGCGACGACTCCCCCTCCTCCACCGGCTCGGCACCGACCGCGTCGGCCGACACCGGCGGCGGTACGGGCGGTTCCGGCGGTTCCGGCGGGAGCACGGGCAAGGTCGGGGCGCTGGAGGGCAGCTGGCTGGCCACCAAGGGCGGCAAGGCCGTGGCACTGGTGGTCACCGGCGAGGAGGCCGGGCTGTTCTCGACGGGCGGGTCCGTGTGCAGCGGCACGGCCGGTGAGACCTCGGGCATGCGCATGATCAAGCTGAAGTGCTCCGACGGGAACAAGGACCGGGCCGAGGGCACGGTCGACTCGGTCGGCTCCACGACCCTGAAGGTCACGTGGGAGGGCTTCGGCGAGGAAACGTATACGAAGGCGGAGGGCGGGACACTCCCGACCGGGCTGCCCACGGCGAGTCTGGGCTCCTGAAGGGCCGGGTCCGCGGTTCTAGAGGGCCGGTTCGCATGGCGCGGGTTCACCTCGCGTCGCCTCACGTCACGACGGTTCACGTCACGTCGGCACACGTCACCTCGGCATACGTCAGCGGGTCGCGGAATCCTTCGGGTTTCGCGGCCCGTCCGGGTTTTCGGGGGCGGTTCCGTCAAGCGTCATGGGTGGTACGGCCGTGTCGAGGGCCTCGGAGAGTTCGGTGAGGGTGTCGAGGACGAGGGTCGCGGTGTTGCGTACGACCTGGTCGGTGTCCTCGGTCTCCCAGGCGTCCAGGGCCTCGCGTACCGCGTCCCAGGTGGGCACCCGGCGCTCGCGGATGGCCTTCGCGCCCTTGTGGGTGGACTCGCGCAGGGCGTCGGCGAAGCGGGCGGCGGGCGGTACGGGGGTCGCGCCGCGTTCCGGGAGGTGGGCCTCCAGGAGCATGGCCACGCGGCCCAGCTGGGCGAGCGCGTCCTCGGCGTCGTCGGCCGCGGTGCGGGAGAGGCCACGGTGGCGGACCGGTTCGGCGGTGGCGCGGGCCACCGCCGCGTGCCAGGCCGCGCGGGCGGTGCGGGCGGTGAGCAGGGACCCGCGGACGTCCGGGGCGTTGCTCGCGGACGGGTCCGCGTAGGAGCCGAAGACGGCTGCCACGTACGGGCCCTGCGCGGCCAGCCAGTCCGCGAGGCGGGTGCGCAGGCGCGGGGTCTCCCAGGCCGGGTAGACGGCGTACGCCAGCATCGCGAGGAATCCGCCGAGGAGGGTGAGCAGGACGCGTTCGGGCACGGTCTGGGTCCACTCCTCGCCGCCCATGCCGAGCAGGAACACGACATACGCGGCGATGCAGGCCTGGGTCGCGAACTGGCCCGTGCGCATGAGGAGGTACATGAGGGCGGCGCTCGCCACGGCGAGTGTGCCGGACTGGAGGGTGCCGGGGGTCGCCGCCTGTACGACGCCTGTGGCCACGGCCACGCCGATGACCGTGCCGGCCAGGCGGGCCACGGCCCGGCTGTAGGTCTGGGAGAAGTCCGGGCGCATGACCATGACCGAGGTCAGCGGGGCCCAGTAGCCGTGGCCGAGGGGGAGCAGGGTACCGAGGATGTAGCCGGTGGCGGCCACCGCGGACACGCGGGTGGCGTGGCGGGTGATGGGGGAGCCGCGGTGGAGTTCGGTGCGCATGGCTTTGAGGGCTTTGGGGATGAGGGCGAGGAATGTGGGGCGGCGCCTCAGGGGGTGGTGGGGGGCTGTTTCCGGGCGGGTGCGGGTCTGTTGTGGCTGGTCGCGCAGTTCCCCGCGCCCCTTTGGGGCGCCTTCCTGCGGGGTGTCCTCCTGTGGGGTGTCCTCCTGTGGGGTGCCGCCTGCCGTTTCCACCACGTCCTGGAGGAGGGTGTTGAGACGGGTCATCGCTCGGTAGGGGGCTCCGGTGAGGATGCTGCCGGTGTCCGGGGTGCGGAAGGTGGCGAGGGCCGCGGGTGGGGCGGCGACGGGCTCGCCGTGGCGGATGGCGTGGGCGGCGGCGTCGAGGAGGGCGGCGGCGGAGGCGAGGAGTTCGCGGACACGGTCGCGGGCGGGGCCCTCGGCCGGGACGCCCATCGCGGGGTCGGCGAGGGAGGCGAGGACCGGGCGGATGCGTTCGGCGATGCCTCGCGCGCCGTGGAGTTCGGCGGGGCGGCGGCGGGCCTGGCGCGGGGTGACGGCGGCCGCGTTGCGCGCCTCCATCAGGGGCTGCGGGTCGAAGGACGCGACCGGCTCGTGGCGCAGCCGGCGCGCGTAGTCGGCCTCGGCGGCCAGGGCGTCGGCGAGCGCGTCGCGGTGGGCACCCCAGCGTCGTACGGGGAAGAGGATGATCAGCGCGGCCTGCACCAGGCCGCCCACGATCATCATCGCGGCGTGGCCCGCCGCCTGGGCCACGGAGGTCGGCAGGGTGACCGTCACCAGCATGATCGCCACGTTCGAGGAGGCGATCAGGCCGATGGTCGGGCCCGCGGCCCAGCTCATCCCGGCGGCGAAGGTCCACACCACGAGCAGCGCGAGGAAGAGCGGCTCCTTGGAGATGGTGAGGTAGCCGAGGAACGTGGACACGGCGAGGCTCGTACCGGAGGCGATGGCCAGTTCGGGGCGGGGGCGCCAGCTTCGCTGGAAGGTCGCGATCGCCGCCTGGAACGCGCCGAAGGCCGAACTCGCGGCGGCCGCCGGGCCGAAGAGCCACAGGCTGAGCGCGATGACGATCGCGAGTCCTGCCGCTCCGCGCACCGCGATGAGCGGTTCGAGCCGCTTCTTCTCAACAGCGATGCCGGAGCGCGCGGTGTCCTTCAGCGCCCGTCGCCAGCTCACCGCGCCAGCGTACGCCGCGGGATGACTGATACCGGTGACCGATACCGGTGACGGTGACCGATACCGATGACGGTGACAGTGACAGTGACAGTGACAGTGACCGATGACGGATGATCTACGGGCACCGCCACGCACCGGAAGTCCCCGCAAGCCGGACCCAGAAGCAGGTCCCGGAAGTCAGAGGTAAGCCATGCGCGCCCGACCGATAGCCGTCTCCGTACTCACCGCCCTCGTGGCGGCCCTCGCCCTGACCGCCTGCGACGACGAGGGCAGCGGTGACAAGGGGAACAAGGGGACCAAGAAGGCCGACAGTTCGGCATCCGCCGCCCGCTCCACCGCGTGCAAGGCGGACCAGGTCGGGCAGGAGGTCGCCGCGAGTGAGGCCCCGGCCGCCGGCGACACCGGGAGCGTCTCCGTCACCCTCACCAACCGTTCCGGCGGCGACTGCACCCTGGAGGGCTTCCCCCGCGTCGACCTGGACGCGGGCGGCACCACCTGGTCCCTCACCCCGGAGGAGTCCGCGAAGCCGGAGAAGCTGACCCTCAAGCCGGACGAGACCACCGCCTTCACGATCACGTACGTACGGGGGCCCGCGGGCGACGCGACGAAGGGTGCCGCCGTGACGACCGTGAAGTTCGGCCTGCCCGGCGAGGGCACCGACCTCTCCTTCCCCTGGAAGTACGGCGAGGTCGCGCTGGTGAGCGAGAGCGAGCCGGACGCCTCGGTGGGCCCGCTCCAGCGCGCCGGCGACTGAGCCGCCGACCCGGGATCGCCGGCGTCACCGCAGCGGCGGCCGTGCCCTCACCTGGGCCCGGTCCGCCGCGGCGGCTCCTTCCTCCCAGCCGGCCGCGTCGTTGACCCCGCGCAGCCTGGTCGTGACGGTCGCCGGGAACATCCGCTCCGTCTCGTCCGCGACCGCCACGTCCCGGGCGGCCAGAACCGGCAGCAACTCCCCCTCGCCGGCCGTCACCTGCCCCTCCGCCGCCTCCGCCAGCCGATCGCCGATGCGATGGGCGTACGCGGCGAGGAAGGACTGCCGGAAGGACTTCGTACGCTTCCTGCCGCCGGCCCGCTGTGCCGCCTCCGCCTTCGTCATCGCGGCGGTGGCCTGCACGAGGAGCGAGGTGTAGAGGAGTTCGACGGCCTCCAGGTCTGGTTCGAAGCCGACGACGGTCGAGAAGCCGAGGGCCTCGTTCCAGACCGCCCGGCAGCGGTTGGCGCCGGACACCGCGTCGAGGAGTACCGCCTTGGCCGTCTCGTAGGGCGGGTCGACGCCGATGCGGCAGGCGCCGGGCGCGTCCTTGGCGTGCGTACGGGCCGCGAGCAGCGCCTCGTCGATGCTGTGCCGCGCCATCAGCTCCTGCGCCTTGGCGCTGAGGGCCTCCGCCTCCTCGGGGAACCCGGTCGCCTCGGCCTTGGCGAGCAGCGCGCGGATACGGGTGAGCATGCGGAAGTCCTTCGGGCCGCCGGCCGCCGCCCTGGGCGCGTCCACCTCCAGCGGCTCGATGGAGGGCAGGCGGAGCAGCAGCCGGTACAGCCCCAGTACGGCGGTGGCGTACGAGAAGCGGTCGGTGCGGGGTTCGGTGCGGGGCCTGGCCTTCGTCCCAGAGGCCCCGGCGGCATCGGCGGCCCCGGCGGCCCCGGCGGCCCCGGCGGCCCCGGCGGTCAGCTCTTCGAGCTGTGCCGTCCAGCGCGGGCCGCGGGGCTGCTCGCTGCGGCGGCTCTCGTCGAGGATCAGCGCCGACACCAGGCGTACGTGCGTGTCGTCCAGTTCGCGGCGCACGATCCGTACGACATCGGCGGGCTGCCAGCCGCGCCGCCAGGCCCCCTCGACGAACTCCTCGCCGCGGCGGGCCAGTTCGGTGTCGGACGCGGGGTCGGAGGCGAGGAGCGAGGCGCCGGTGTCGAGGGCCGCGTCGGAATCGGCGTAGAGGGCGGCCTCGAAGGCGCGCTCCACGGTGCTGGGCGTACTGCTCATCCCTCGATCGTGTCACGCGTCGGGGTGGGGGCGGACCGACCGTTGTCAACTCCGGGTTGACACTCCCTCACTGTCAACCTACGGTTGACACATGACCACGAATCCACGTGCCACCACCTCCGTACGCCTCGACGATCTGATCGAGGCCATCAAGAAGGTTCACGAAGACGCTCTCGACCAGCTCCAGGACGCGGTGATCGCGGCGGACCACCTCGGCGATGTGGCCGACCACCTGATCGGTCACTTCGTGGACCAGGCCCGGCGTTCGGGTGCGTCCTGGACGGACATCGGCAAGAGCATGGGGGTCACCCGGCAGGCGGCCCAGAAGCGGTTCGTGCCGAAGGCGGAGTCGGACCTCGACCCCAGCCAGGGCTTCAGCCGCTACACGTCACGGGCCAGGAACGTGGTGATCGTCTCCCAGAACGAGGCCAAGAACGCGGGCAACGACCTGATCCGCACCGAGCACCTGGTCCTCGGCCTGGTCGCCGAGCCGGACGGCCTCGGGGCGAAGGCGATCACCGCGCAGGGCGTCACCCTGGACGCCGTGCGCGAGGCCGCGACCGCCGCCCTCCCACCGAGCGCCGAGGACGTACCCGCGCTCATCCCCTTCGACAGCAACGCCAAGAAAACCCTCGAACTCACCTTCCGCGAGGCGCTCCGGCTCGGCCACAACTACATCGGCACGGAGCACATCCTGCTCGCGATGCTGGAGCACGAGGCAGGCGCGGGCCTCCTCAGCGGGCTCGGCGTCGACAAGGCGGCGGCCGAGGCGAGCATCGCCGAGGCGCTGGAGAAGGTGCGGGAGTCCCTCCAGGAGGACTGACCGGCCGAACGACGGGCCGAACGACTGGCCGAATGGCCGGGCGACGACCGGGCACAGCTTGTGCCCGGTGCCGGACACGGCCCTGAACCCCCAGTTCAGGGCCGTTGTCAGACCCTCCTGCGAGACTCGCAGTCATGACCGACCGGTGGGCTCTCGCGCCGGCCGAGGACGGCGGCGCAGAGCTCGCTCCCCTCGGCCCCGGCGGGCTGCCCGCCGGACCGGTCCTGCGGGAACCGGATCTCGCCGAGTCCGTACGGTCCCGGCCGGACGTCATCCGCTGGGTGTGGCGGGCGACGGCCGAGGTCTATCCGCGGCTGCGTGAGGCGGGCGTCCGCGTGGAGCGGTGTTACGACATGGAGGCCGCCGAGACCCTCCTCCTGGGCCACGAGGGACGGCTCGGCGAGCCCCGCTCGGCGGCCGCCGCCCTGGCGAGACTGCGCGGCGGCCCCGTACCGCCCGATCCCCCGCAGCGCTCCGCCGAGCCCGGCTCGCAGTCCTCCCTCTTCGAGCCCCGCCCGGTCCACGTACCGCTGGAACAGCTCATCGAGGTGTACGGGGACCAGCAGCGAAGACACGACGCGGCCGAGCACCCCGGGCGGATGCGGCTGCTGACGGCCGCCGAGTCGGCGGGCATGCTCGTGGCGACCGAGATGAACGCGGGCGGGATGCCGTGGAGCGCGGACGTCCACCGTGACGTGCTGCACGAACTGCTCGGCGAGCGGTACGCGGGAGGGGGCGAACCGCGCCGCCTCGCCGAGCTGACGGACGAGGTGTCGGCCGCGTTCGGGAGACGGGTGCGGCCCGATCTGCCCGCCGATGTCATCAAGGCCTTCGCGCAGGCCGGGATCAAGATCAAATCCACTCGGCGATGGGAGATCGAGACGATCGACCACCCGGCCGTGAAGCCGCTCGTCGAGTACAAGAAGCTGTACCGCATCTGGGTCGCGCACGGCTGGTCGTGGCTCCAGGACTGGGTGCGGGACGGGCGGTTCAGACCGGAGTACCTGCCGGGCGGTACGGTCACCGGGCGCTGGGTGACCAACGGCGGGGGCGCGCTGCAGATCCCCAAGGTCATCCGTCGCGCCGCGGTCGCCGACCCCGGCTGGCGGCTCGTCGTCGCGGACGCCGACCAGATGGAGCCGCGGGTGCTGGCCGCGATCTCCCGCGACCCCGGCCTGATGGAGGTCGCCGGGCGGGAGACCGACCTCTACCAGTCCGTGTCCGACCGCGCCTTCTCCGGCGACCGCGCACAGGCCAAGCTCGCCGTGCTCGGCGCGGTCTACGGCCAGACCTCCGGCGACGGCCTCAAGAACCTCGCACTGCTGCGCCGCCGCTTCCCCAGGGCGGTGGCGTACGTGGACGACGCGGCGCGGGAGGGCGAGGAAGGGCGGCTCGTGCGGACCTGGCTCGGGCGGACGTGCCCGCCGGCGGCGGGGTCGGACTCCTCCGGGGAGGAGGCCGGGATTCCGGAGAGCGAGCAGGTCGGCGTGCCGGGCGAGGGCGCCGAGCCCGGGGACGCCCAGGACTGGGTGCCGGGGTACGCCTCCACCAACTCCCGTGCCCGGGGCCGCTTCGCGCGCAACTTCGTCGTCCAGGGCAGCGCCGCCGACTGGACCCTCCTCGTGCTCGCCGCGCTCCGCCGCACCTGCCGGGACATGGCGGCCGAGCTGGTCTTCTTCCAGCACGACGAGGTGATGGTGCACTGCCCGGCGGCGGAGGCCGACACGGTCGTCGAGGCCATCCGGGAGGCCGCGGAGCTGGCGGGGCGGCTGACGTTCGGGGAGACGCCGGTGCGGTTTCCGTTCACGACGGCGGTGGTGGAGTGCTACGCGGACGCGAAGTGAAGTGAGGGGGAGGGGGGCTTGAGCCGGGGTGTGGGCCCGAGCCAGGTCGTGGGCCCGAGCGGGAACAGGGGTTCAAGTGGGAGCGCTCCCGGCTTGTTTGTGATGAGCCCGGGTCAACTCCCGCGCGCGGAAGGCCCGTTGAGCCGGATCAGCAACAGCTCCCGCAGTTCGTCGGTCACCGTGCTGTCGGTGCCGTCCAGGTCGTCGAGGGCCAGTTCCCACTGCTCGTACGCCTCGTCGGTGCGGCCCGCCGACCGGTGCAGCAGGCCCTGCTGGTGCCGGGCGAGACCGGCGGTGTAACGGTCGGCGCGCAGTTCGGCGCGGGCCAGCAGCAGGGCGCACTCGCGGGCGGCCCGCTCGGTGCGGCCGAGGCCGCGCAGCGCACGGACGAGACCGAGGCGGGTCTGGGAGCCGCTCTGCCAGTCGACACCGTCCGAGACGCTCAGGGCACGGTCGAAGTGCTCCAGCGCACGGGCCGGTTCGCCGAGCGTGAGGTGGGCGTACCCGATGTTGCAGTGCCCCGACTCGCGGACCCGGGAGTCGCCCATGGTCTCGCCGAGTGCGAGGCTCCGCTCGTGCCACTCGATGGCGGCGCGCGGGTCGGAGTGCTCGTAGAGGTTGCCGAGATTACTGTAGGCGACGGCCTCGCCGTCCAGGTCGCCCAGCTCCCGCGCCAGCTCCAGGCTTTCCCGCAGGGCGAGTTCGCATTCCACGTACCGGCCCAGGCTTTCCAGCAGCAGCCCGCGGTTGTTCAGGCAGCGCTGGATGCGCGAGACGACGCCGAGGCCGCGCCAGCGCGCCAGAGCCTGGTCGGTCAGGACTAGCGCCTTGCCCGCCTGTCCCTGCATGAAGTAGAGGCCCGCCAGATCGGACAGCGCGATCGCCTCGGC
Organism: Streptomyces sp. NPDC050988; assembly: GCF_044456225.1. NCBI lineage: Bacteria > Bacillati > Actinomycetota > Actinomycetes > Kitasatosporales > Streptomycetaceae > Streptomyces > Streptomyces sp. NPDC050988. Next base: position 113,329 of record NZ_JBITFQ010000011.1, read on the forward strand.
GGCGTCGTCCCCGAGCAGCCGCGCCACCTTCAGCGCCCGCCGCCCGAGCACCGACAGCTCGCGCAGCCGACCGCGCCGCTGCAGATACGGGAAGAGGGCGCGTACGAGGACGGGGACCAGCGGGGAGGCGGCGGCGTGGCCCTCGACGAGCGTGACGACGTTCGCCACCTCGCGGTCCCCCCAGGCGACGGCCTCGGCGGCCGTCGCGAATGGCACGGTCTCGCTGCTGGTGGCGCCCGCACGCTCCGACTCTGCCGGTGTCGTACCCAGCCGGTTGTCGCGGTCGACACCGGAGGGGATCAGGGCCGGTACGCACCGGCGGGCGGAGGCGATGTACCAGTGGAGGGCGAGGTCGGTGGGGTCCGGATTGGTGGGATCCGGATTGGTGGGGCTGTGGTCCTCCTCCGCCGCCTCCCGGGCGACCTCGCGGGCGAAGTCGCGTACGAGGTCGTGCGGGGTGTAGCGGCCGTACGCCGTCTCGTCGAGGAGGGCCACGTCGACGAGGCGGTCGAGGGCGGCCTCGGTGCGGCGTTCGCCGGTGCCCAGGAGCCGGGCGAGGAGCGGGATCCCGTACGTCGGCAGGTCGAGCGCACCGATCCGGCGCAGGGCGAGGGCGGCGTCCCGGTCGGCCTCGCGGTCCGAGGCCCGCAGCGCGTCGAGGGCCACCGCGAGCGAGCGGCGCACGCTGAGGTCGTCGTATTCGAGGTGGTGCAACCGTCCGTCGCTGGCGGCCAGTTGACCGGCCAGCGCGTCCGGCGTGAGGACCTGGCGGGCGGCGAGCCGGGCCGCGACGATGCGCAGTGCGAGCGGCAGCCGTCCGGTGAGGCCGACGAGAGGGTGCGTACCGTCGAGGCCGTCCCGTCCGGAGACGGCCCGCAGCAGTTCGGCACTCTCCTCGTCGGAGAGGGGAGCGAGCGGGAAACGGGCCACGCCGTCCAGCGCGGTGAGGGGCGAGCGGCTGGTGACGATCACCGCGCAGCCGGGGCCGGCCGGCAGCAGGGGGCGGACCTGGGCGGCGTTCACGGCGTCGTCGAGTACGAGCAGGGTGCGGGTGGGCGCCAGGAGTGAGCGGAGCAACGCGCTTGCCGCGTCCGGGTGTTCGGGGACGCCCCGCGGTTCCACGCCCAGGTCGCGGAGCAGCGCGGCGAGGGCCTGCCCGACGGTGAGCGGCGGCACGCCGGGCGTGGCCCCGTGCAGCCGTACGTACAGCTGGCCGTCCGGGAACTCGGTCCGCAGCCCGTGCGCCACCTGCACGCCCAGCGCGCTCTTCCCGACGCCCGCCATGCCACTGACCACGGCCACGCGGGGGTGCCCGGCCCTGGCCCCGGTCGACACGAGTGTGGCGCGCAGGCTGCCGACGGTCTCGGCTCGACCTGTGAAACAGAGGGGAGCGGGAGGGAGTTGGGCGGGGCGGGGGACGGGGACGGGGGCGGGGGCGGGGGCCTTCGGAGAGGCGGGGGTGCCAGGGGCGGCGGAAGTGCCGGGGGTACCGGGGGTACCGGGGGTACCGGGGGTACCGGGGGTACCGGGGGTACCGGGGGTACCGGGGGTACCGGGGGTACCGGGGGTACCGGGAATGGCTGGAGTCGCCGGGGCGGACGTGGTGGCCGGGGCGACCAGGGCCGCGGGGGCGGCCGGAGCGGCTTCCGCAGAGGGCGGGTGGTCGGCTGCGCGCGGGCCAGGATCAGTACGTGTGGACGCCGACTCGGCGGGCATCGGGGCGGAGACGCCGTCACCTCCGGTGGACTGCCGCCCAGCGGAAGCCGCTGCCTCACCGGGAGCCGCCGCTCTGGCGGGAGCCGCCGCCTCACCAGGAGCCGCCGCTTCGGCGGAAGCCGCCGCCACACCAGGAGCGGCCGCATTGGCGGAAGCCGCTGTCTCAGCGGCACCGATCTCATCACTGGCGGACGCATCCGGGCCCGATCCAGATCCAGGCCCAGGCCCAGGTCCAGATCCAGGTCCAGATCCAGGTCCAGATCCAGGTCCAGATCCAGGTCCAGATCCAGGTCCAGATCCGAATCCCTGGCCCGGCCCCGCCCCCACCCCCGCCGCTGACGCCGGCCCCAAGCCCAAGCCCAAGCCCGATCCAGGTCCAGATCCAGATCCAGATCCCGGACCCGGCCTAGATCGCGAGCCCGGCCCCGACCCCGCACCTGCCCGTCCCCCTGCTCCAGCTCCAGCTCCAGCTCCAGCCCCGGTCCCTGCCCCCGCCCCCGCCTCCGCCCTCGTCCCCGTCCCCGTCCCCGTCCCCGTCCCCGAATCCTCGTCCCGCAGGATCTCCAGGTGGGTCTCCCGGACCGCGAGGCCCGGTTCCACGCCGAGTTCGCGGACGAGGGTGCGGCGCAGGTCGCGGTGGACGGCGAGGGCCTCGGCGCGGCGGCCCGTCCGGTGGAGGACCATCATCAGCTGGCGGTGGAAGGCCTCGCGGAAAGGGAACTCCGCGACCAGCGCGGCCAGTTCGGGTGCGAGACCGGAGAGCCGTACGTCCCCGTCGGACACCCCGCGGCCCAGCTCCAGTTCCGCGTCGTACCGGCACTCCAGGGCGAACAGCCGTGCCTCCTCCAGCCGTTGGACGAGGGAGAGTCCGCCGAGCCCGGGAGGCATGCCTGTCAGCGGGGTGCCGCGCCAGAGCCCGAGTGCCGCAACGGCCTCGGTCACGGCCCGTTCCCAGTTCCGCCGCGCGTGTGCCGCCCGGGCGGCACCGATCCGGGTCTCGAAGAGGCGTACGTCCAACTCACCCTCGGAGACGCGCAGTTGGTAGCCGGGCGGTACCGACCGCAGCCGGTCCGGGTCGTCCAGGAGGCGTCGCAGACGGGTCACGTGGTTCTGCAGCGACGCCTGCGCGGAGGCGGGCGGCGTCCCGCCCCACAGCGCGTCCTTGAGCACGTCGACGGAGACGACCCGGCCCGGTTCCAGCAGCAAAGCGGTGAGCAGTACCCGCCCCTTCGCGCTGCTGACCGGCCGTGGCACACCGTCGGCGTCGTACACGACGGTCGGCCCGAGAAGCCCGAAACGCAGCCCGGATCGCAACACGGACCGCACTCCCGAACCCGGTTCGGGCGAGGACGCGGGTATCGCCCCAGGTGACGGCCCGTCCGGGCGGCCGGACGATCGACCGCGGCGCAGCCCGGCGCCCCGCTCCGACCGCTGTCCGCCGCCCACCTGTCCGCCTCTTCCCATCGGCGGCCGTCAACGGCCTGAATCCGCCGCTCCCGCCACCTCCCAGGCGAAACTCTGTGCCTCGCCACACCGTTCGCCCCATGTTAGCGATCGGTTGGCGTGGCCTGATTTGATCACCGTTCGGACCCGGTCGTTCCGGTACGCGGTTGGCGTCGTAGGTCGCCGCGGCTCGGGGGAGTGTCGCCGTAGCGGCCGGGTCCGAAAACCCGTGGGTGTGGGCCGAGTCAGACGACCGGTGGCCGTCCCAAGCGCGTGAGGCGCCAGACAGTCCCCCAGCGCATCGGCCGCCGTTCCCCCGCCGAGACCCGGATCCCCTCCACGAAGCCGCCGAACCATGCCCGAAGCCCGCCGACAGAGCGTGTCCGCAGGAGAGTCAGCGCGATCCAGACCGCCAGGTGGACGGGGATGAGCGGAAGCGGCAGCCGGCGTCGGACGAGCCAGACGCGGTTGCGGGCGGTGACGCGGTAGTAGATGGCGTGCCGTGCCGGCGAGGTCTTGGGGTGCTGGAGCAGCAGCTCGGGCTCGTACCGGATGGTCCACCCGGCGTCGGCGGCCCGCCACGCCAGGTCGGTCTCCTCGTGCGCGAAGAAGAACTCGGCCGGCCAGTCCCCGGTCTGCGCGAGCATCTCCATCGAGAGGGCGTGTCCGCCGCCGAGGAAGCCGGTGACCTCCCCGCCCCGCATCGGATCCTTGGCACCGAGCCGGGGCACGTGCCGCCGCTGGGTCTCGCCGTGCTCGTCGGCGATACGGAATCCGACGATGCCGAGGCGCGGATCGGCGGCGTACAGGTCCCGTACGCGCCGCAGGACGTCCGGGTCGACGAGGAGCCCGTCGTCGTCCAGGTCGACGACGACGTCCACGTCCCCGAACTCCCGCAGTCGGCTCAGCGCGACGTTCCGGCCGCCCGGGCAGCCGAGGTTCTCGTCGACCTCGATGGCGGTGACCTCGCCGGGCAGCCCCAGCCGGTCGGCGAACTCGGGGAGCGGACAGCCGTTCCCGACGATCACGATCCGCGTGGGTGCGACGTCCTGCTTGGCCACCGACGCGAGCAGCGCGTCGACCTCCTGGGGCCGGGTGCCCATCGTCACCACGGCCACCGCGATCCGCGGCTCCATCGGCACGGCGCCCACCCCCATCACTCGACCTCGTTCGGCAACAAGGGGCGATGCTAGCCGTTCACGGTAAGGACTCTTCAAATACGCCGATTCTCCTTGCGGCGTACGAACTTCAGCCCCGACCAGTCGTCCCCGAGCGCGGCGACCTTCACATCGACGACGCCCAGCGGCAGGAACAGCTCCCGCAGCGCGTTCTCGGTAATGTCGCTGACGTGGCCGGCGGCCTTCCTCGGCCAGGCGATCCAGAGCATCGCGGAGTCGGCGAGCGCCTCGACGAGCCCGGGTCCCTCGGCGGCCAGAACGGCCGCCTCCCGGTAGAAGGCCACGGTGACGTCCGCCCCCTTCGGCCCTCCTTCGGCGACCTCGCAGCCCTCGGGCAGCCCGGGGATCGTCCACCCCTCCCCCGGCGCGTACAGCAACCGCACCCGCTGCCCGGCCTTGATCCCGATCTTCCTGGCCAGCGGCGTACCGGAGTACCCGCCGCCCGCCCCGCGCCCAGCACTCGCCCCGCTCACCGCGCCACCACCGTCCATGCGCTCCTGCGCGCTCCTGCGCTCCTGCGCTCCTGCGTCCATGGTTACTCGCGGTTCGGCGTCGTGCCGCTCATTGCCGTCATGGCCCCGGTGGCAGGTAGCGTGTCCACGGCCGCTTCCCGAAGGAGCACGCGACATGACCGTATCGATCTCCCTCCTCCTGATGGCGGTCGTCGCACTGGCGGCGGCGGTCGCGGCGCCCCGTGTCCTGACCCGCGCGGTCTGGCCCGACCGGGAGCCCGTGCTCGCGCTGTGGGTGTGGCAGTGCCTGGTCGCGACCGTGCTGCTCTGCTGCCTGACGTCGCTCGTGCTGAGCGCATCGGCGGTCTTCCACACCGTCCGTGTCCATGTCTTCGCGCCCGCGCCGCCCAGGGTCACCGCGGCGTACGACCTGGCCGCCGCCCCGCCCTGGACCACCGCGCTCACGCTGCTGCTGGCCGGTGGTGCCGCCTGGACCACGGCCATGCTGGCGCGGGAGGTGGCGGAGGCCCGCAGGCGCGGTCGGCTGCGGCGCGAGCACCTGCGCGAACGCGCCCCCGAGCTGCCGGGCGGGCTCAGCGACTCGCGCGGCCCGCTCCTCGTGCTGGAGGACGAGTACCCGGACGCCTGGTGGATGCCGGGCAGCCCGCCCCAGCTCGTCGTCACCACGGGCGCGCTGCAGCGCCTCACCGACCACCAGCTGGACGCCATCCAGGCCCATGAGCTGGGTCACGCCCGGGCCCGCCACGACTGGCTCCTGCATCTCTCCCAGGCCCTGGCCTCCGGTTTCCCGGGCATCCCGCTCTTCACCCACTTCCGCGACCAGACCCACCGCCTGGTCGAGCTCTCCGCCGACGACACGGCCTCCCGCCGCTGCGGCCACCTCACCACCGCCCTCGCGCTGATCGAGCTGAACCAGCACCGGGGCGTCCTGTCCTGCGCCACTCCCCGCCCCCTGCTCCACCAGCGGGTGGAGCGCCTCCTGGACCCGCCGCCCCGCCTGCCCCGGACCCACCGCCGCGGTACGACGACGGCCGCCGCCCTGGCCCCGCTGATCCCGCTGCTCATCGCCTTCGGCCCGGCCCTGGCGACGCTCGGCTCCTAGGGCCTGGCCCGGCACTTCCCTCCTCCGGCCTTCCTCCGGCCCCCCTGGCCAGCCGACGGTCCCGCACCCGGCGCACCGGCGCACCGGCGCACCGGCACGCCGGACCAACTCCGCTTCTCCAGGCTCCACTTGAGGCACCCGCCTGCCTCGGCCGGACGTCGACTCCGAGCAACCCCGTGGCCCCGGTTCTCATCTTCTTCTCAGGGACGAGAGGGACGAGAGAGATGCCCGGGGCATCTGGGGCAACCGAGGTGCCCGGGCGCAGGAGCCAACAGGAGGAGAAGGACGTTGAGCCATGCCCGGCGCACATTGGTCGCCGCTGCGGCGTTGTTGGCGGTGGTGGTGGGGTCGCAAGGAGTCGCGCAGGCCCGCCCGTCCGCCGAACCCGCACCGCCCGCGGCCTCGGCCGACCCCGACGGCAGACTGCCGGCGGGCTGGCAGATCACGACAGCGAGATCCGGTCAGCAGTTGACCTGGCGCTCGGCCACACCCGTGCCCATGGGGGACGCCGCCGTCGAGTTCTACTCCGGCGACCGGCTCCTGGGCCGGCCGCTCGCCGCCAAGGACGGACACACGTTCAGGCTCGCCCTCCAGGGCGTGGAGCTGGGACCGGCGAAGGACCTACAGGTCCGGGCGGCCGGCCGCCGCCTCGACGAGGCCGGCATCGAGGCGGACTCGCGGCGACGTGCCTCCAAGGCGCCGGTGAAGCCGTCGGCCCTGCCGCCGGCCAACCCCGTGGACCCGGGCGTCCCCGGCCCGTACCGCACGGTCAGCGGCGAGTACGAGCTGAAGTCCGTGAAGCTGCCCGACTTCCCCGAACCGGTGGAGATGCGTGCGGCCGTGGTCGCACCGGCCGGGGCCCAGGGCAAGCGCCCGCTGGCCCTCTTCCTGCACGGCCGGCACCCCACCTGCTACACCGGGGGCCCGGACGGCGAGTTCGTCGGCGACTGGCCCTGCCCCACCGGTTCGAAGCCGGTACCGAGCCACCGCGGCTATCTGCACGACCAGAAGCTGCTGGCGTCCCAGGGCTATGTGACGGTGTCCATATCGGCCAACGGCGTCAACGGCCAGGACTTCGCGGCGGAGGACGGCGGCGCGCAGGCCCGCTCGTCCCTCGTACGGCAGCACCTCGCCCGCTGGGCCAACTGGTCGGGCGCCGGACGGACTTCGGCACCGGAGGTCGTACGGAAGGCCGCGCGGGCCGACCTGTCGCGCGTACTCCTGGTCGGTCACTCGCGGGGCGGCGAGGGCGTGAACCGGGCCGCGATGGACAGCCTCTCCAAGCCTCCCACCGACCGGGACGGCTACCGGGGTCCGGTGCGCTGGAAGATCCGGGGGACCGTCCTCATCGGCCCCACGATCTTCGGGCAGAACCCCGCTCCCGAGGTGCCGTCGATGACGATCCTGCCCGGCTGCGACGGCGATGTGTCCGATCTGCAGGGTGAGATCTATGTGGACGGGACCCGCGGTGTCAGCCGTGGTGCCGCCCTGCACAGCGCGGTCTACATGGTCGGCGCCAACCACAACTTCTTCAACACCGAGTGGACGCCGGGCCAGGCCCAGGCGCCCGCCAACGACGACTTCTGGAACGACGGGGAGTCGCCGGACGCGGTGTGCACGCCGGGCACCGCGACACGCCTGACCGCCAAGAAGCAGCAGGCCGCCGGCTCCACCTACATAGCCGCCGCGGCCCGGGTGTTCGTCGCGGGCGACGACCGGGTCCGGCCCCTGCTGGACGGCTCCGGCGTACGGGCGAAGTCCGCGGGTTCCGCGCGCGTCCTCACCCACGCCGTCGGCGCCCGTCGTGGCGGCGCGTTCGTGCCGGACCCCTCGGTGAAGGTGGACGGCGGCCGGCTGTGCGAGCAGGTCGACCCCGACCCGGCCACGGCCTGCCTGAACCCCGACGAGCCCGGCGCGTCACCGCACTTCGCCGGCTGGGAGACGGACCGGGAGCCGGGCCGCAACGCCGTGGCGCTCGGCTGGTCGACACCGGGTTCGCCGGTACGGGTACAGCCCGAGCGACCGGTCTCGGTGACCGGAGCCAAGTCGCTGGCCCTGCGGGTCGTCGTGCCCCCGAACACCACCGGCACCCGCATGGACGTGTCCCTCACGGACACCGCGGGCCGACGGGCGAAGCTCGGCGGCATCCGCCTCGACGGGCTGCCGGGCACCGAGCGGACGACCTCGTACTGGGGCCAGGAGGTCCGCGTACCGCTGACCGCCGCGACCGCGGCCGGGCTGGACCTCAAGCGGGTGGAGTCCCTGGAACTGACCCCGCGCAGCGGATCGGGAAAGGCGTGGCTGATCGACGCCTGGGGCTGGCGCCCCGGCATGGCCGACGTGCGGCCGGTCTCGCCGCCCCGCGTCGACATCGGCCGGCTGACCGTCGACGAGGGCGACTCCGGAGTCCGGACCTACCAGGTGCCGGTACGGCTCTCCGGGCAGGGCAGTGGACGGATCCGGCTCTTCGTCGCGGACCCCGAGACCCGTGAGACCACGTCCCGGGTGGTGACCGTGCGCCCCGGCACCGAGAGCGTCGACGTGCCGGTCGACGTGCCCGGCAACACCCGCTACAGCTACGGCTCGGCGTACAACGTGTTCGCGAAGGCCGTCCACGACACGGTGGTCGGCAACCACCTCGGCGGTGTGACCGTGAACGACGACGACCCGATGCCCACGTTCAGCGTGACGCCGGTCCCGAGCCGGGTCACCGAGGGCCAGAGCCTGACCTGGCGGATCACCCAGTCCGCGGTCGCCGACACGGAGATCTGGATCGACTCCGCGTTCGCTCCGGTCGGCGGCGTCGAACTGTCCACCACCGACGTCGACCCGGCCTGGCTGGAGGAGTTCACCGGTGAATCACCCGGTCCCGCCCGGCCGCTGTCCCGGCTGGAAGGGCTCTATCTGCCCCTCGCCATCCCTCAGGGGGAGCTGAGTACCGACGTGACCGTACCCGTCGTCGCGGACGGGGTGAGCGAGCCGGAGGAGTCACTGCGGATCCAGCTGTTCCTCCTGACGGCGGAGGGCGAACAGGTGGAGGGGCCGGTGCTCGACGGGACGGTGACGGACGCGCCGTAGTAGGGCATTACGGAACTGGACGCGGGGGCCCGGGAGTTCCGGGCCCCCGTTTCGCGCTCCTGATTCCTTGAAGCTCCCGGGGTCAGTCCGTGGGCCCGTGCGCCATGATGCGGCGCAGTTCCTCGCTGAAGTCGCCCACCGTCGGCTCCAGCAGCAGCGCCGCCAGGGGGATGTCCGCCCGCAGCCGTTCCCGGAGGGTCTCGACGACGCGCAGCACCTTGAAGGAATCGCCGCCCAGGTCGAAGAAGTCGTCGTCCCGGCCGACCTCGGAGACCTGGAGGACCTCGCACCACACCTCGGACACGATGCTCTCCACGTCCGGATCCGCGCTGACGGAGACATGTCGTACGGGCCGCGCGGGCGCGGATTCGGCCGACCGCTTCGCCGCCCGGGTCTCCAGGAGACGCCGGTCCAGCTTGCCGTTCGGTGTCAGCGGCAGTTCGTCCACCACCTCGACGGCCGACGGCACCATGTACGGCGGGAGCCAGGTCCGCAGGGCCTCGCGCACGGAGGACGGCAGGCTGCCCGGTTCCGTGCCCTTCTCGGGCACCACGAACGCGGCGAGCCGCTTCTCCGGGCCCGAGCCGTGTGCGACGACCGCCGCCTGTCCGACCCCCGTACAGCGCTTGGCGGTCTCCTCGATCTCGCCGGGCTCGATGCGGATGCCCCGGATCTTCACCTGCCGGTCGGCCCGGCCCAGGAACTCCAGCGCACCGTCGGGCCGCGCCCTGACGAGGTCGCCGGAACGGTAGAGGCGGCCGCCCGGGCTCACCGCGGGGACATGGGGAAGACGCTCGGCGTCGAGAAAGCGCTCGGCGGTGAGTTCGGGCCGGTTCAGATAGCCGAGGGCGACGCCGGCGCCGCCGATGTGGAGTTCGCCGGGTTCCCCTTCGGCGACCGGGACTCCGTTCTCGTCGAGGATCCACAGTTCGGTGTCCTGGATGGCGGGACCGATGAGCACGGTGTCCAGGTCGGGATCGCGCGGCAGCACCCAGGCCGTGCAGTAGATCGTGCACTCACTGGGCCCGTAGATATTGGTGAGGGACGCGGTGGAGCGCGAGTGGAAGCGCCTGACCAGGTCGGGACCGAGCGGTTCGCCGCCGGTGAGTACCTGCCGCAGCCCGTCGTACCGCTCGGCGGGATCGCGGGTCAGCAGGAAAAGTTCGAGCTGGGACACGCCGAAGTAGACCGTCGTGATCCCCTGGTCGCGGATCAGCTCCGCGAGATGGTCCGCGTCGCGATGGCGGCCCGGGGCCGCGACGACGATGGTGGCGCCGGCGAGCAACGGCCAGTACAGCTCGCCGAGATACATGTCGAACGTGCACACCGTGTGGTGGATCATCCGGTCGCGCTCGTCCATGCGGTGCGTGGTCTGCAGGGCCGTGATCCGTGAGACGAGGGCACGGTGGCTGAGCAGCGAGGCCTTGGGACGGCCGGTGGATCCCGAGGTGTGGATGACGGCGACGGGGTCGTCCGCCGACGTGCCCGGGGCGTCCCGTACCGGTTCGGGCGTCGGCGGGTAGGTGGCGCACTCCTCGTCCGTCAGGACGACCAGGTCCGACAGGCCCGGCGCCTCCGAAAAGCGGTCGCGCAGCTCCGAGTTGGTGAGCACGGCCCGGGGCGCGCAGTCCCGGACGGACCGCAGGATCCGCTGCGGCGGGTCGTCCACGCCGAGTGCCGCGTGGGCGGCGCCCGCGAACATGGCGCCCAGCACGGCCACCACGAACTCGACGGAGCGCTCGTGGTGGATCACGACGCGGTCACCGGCCCGTACGCCGTGCGCGCGAAGGGCCGCGGCGGTCCGCAGGACCCGTTCCCTCAACTCGCCCACGGTGAGGACGGTGTCGCCGGAGACGATCGCGGGGAGTCCGGGATCGCGCTCCCAGCGTTCGAGCAGGAGTACGTCGAGCCGGTGGTCCGCATCGGTCGACGGGCGGTCGGCGGAGGCCTGGACGGTCGTCATGGAGGTCAACCTCGGTCGGTCCGGGTGCGGGAGTTAGGGGAAACACCCCCTAGAAGGCCGATGAAGATCTTGTTGAGGGGCTGTCCGGCCGGAGGCCGGATGGTCCTTCTTTGTTATGTGGTGGCTGGGGCGAGGTGCCAGGCGCCGTCGATGCGGGTGAGCCCGAGGTTGATCAGTCGGCGGAGGTTGAGGGCGGCGGCGCGGGTGTGGAGCCAGGTGTCGTTCTTGAGGGTGCCGCGGTAGCGCAGGCGCCGGTTGCCGTGGTGGACGATCCAGGCGACGGCGCGTTCGACCGGAGGTCGCCAGCGGCGGTAGTCGGCCTGCCACTTGGGATCGGTGGCGGCCTGGTGGCGGGCGGCCGCTTGGAGGTCGTGGTGCGGGCGGATGGTCAGGATGCGTCCGGCCTTGGCTCTGGTGCACCGCTCGCGCAGGTGGCATCCGGCGCACAAGTTGCCGAAGGAGGCTTTGCGTTGGTGGTGCTGTCCGCCGGGGTCGGACAGGGCCACAGTGTGTCCGGCCGGGCAGGTCACGATGGCTGCGGTGGTGAGGATGGTGAAGTCGTCCAGGGTGAAGCCGCCGGGGACGGCCGGCCGCAGCGGGGCGGGCTTGAGGAACAGACGATGTCCTGCCTCGTGGAGTGCCTGGCGGGCGTCGCTGGTGGAGTAGGCGGTGTCGCCGAAGGCATCCAGCGGCTCATCCTCGTCGGCAAGCAGCTCAAGTCCCACAGCGGCCTCGTGGTGCTCGGCTCCGGCGCCGGGCCGCAGAGCGGCGGCGGTGTATAAGCCGGTTTCGGGCTCCACCGCGAGGTGGGCCTTGAAGCCGTCCTGCTGGTGGCTGCGGGTCTTGTGGACGTGGCGGGCTTCCGGATCGACGGTGGAGACCATCCGGTTCGGGGCGGTGCCTTGGGTGATGCGCCAGCGTCCGTCGCGGCCGTCGGAGTCCTCGGCGGGCTCGACGTCCTGTCCGGCGACCAAGGCCAGGATGCCCACCGCGTTCGCGGCTTTCTCCGCCAGTTGCTGTTCGGGCAGATGCCCCAGCAGCCGCAGCGCATCTGTGACCAGCGCGTCGACCAGCACGGCGCGGGCCTGCTCGTCGTTCCAGGCGATCTTCGGTTTGCCCGGGTCGGTGTAGTCGTGGGCGGTGCACTGCACCGCTGCCACCTCGGCTGCTGCGGGGACTTCGCGGATCACCGCGCGGACGGCGGCGATGATCTGGGTGACGGTGTCCTGGGTGGCGACCGCGTCGTCCAGCACGGTGGAGTCCAGCGCCCGGCGGTGTTTGCCCTTGAGTACGCCGGTGGCCTTCACGACCTCGCGCACGGCGTCGAAGATGCGGTTCGGGCGGGCGGAACGGGCCAGTCGGCGGCGGAAGTAGGCCAGCAGCGACGGGTCGAAGGCCACGTCGTTGAGGCCGAGCCCACATGCGGCCTTCCACCGCAGGTCGCACCGCAGTTCCTGGACCGTCTCGAAGTCCGACAGCCCGTGCAGGGCCTGCAGCGTGATCGCGGCAGCCAGGATCTGCGGCGGCATGCTCGGCCGTCCGTTAGCCGACGGGTACATGTCCGTGAACATCTCGGCCGGGAACAGCTCGCCGCGGTGCTCGGCCAGAAACGCGAACACGCTCCCGGCCGGGATCAGATCCCGGCATGTCTCCCACACGTCCGGCCCGACCATCTCGCCGACCCACTCACCCATCGCCACACAACGAGTCTGGTCCTGCCGCTCACGCAGCAGGACCAGAACCCAACATCTTCATCAGCCTTCTAGGACTGTTCTGTCGCGAACTGGTCGAGATTGCCGACGACGGCGTCCACCACCAGGGCGGGGCTCTCCGTCAGCAGCATGTGTCCGCCCGGCAGCCAGACACCGCGGGTGTTCTCGCTGAACAGGGCCCAGTCGGCGGTCCGTTCCTCGGGGCACAGCGGGTCCTCGTCCCCGAAGACCGTGAGGAGCGGACACCGCAGGAGGGGGTCGGGGCCCGACGAGTAGTCCTCGACGGCACGGATGTCCGCCACGATCGTCGGCAGCACCAGCTCCAGCATCTGCTCGTTGGCCGCGAGTCTCTCCGGGACTCCGCCGAACCCGTCGAGGATCGCCAGTACGTCCTCGGTGTCGTCCGTGTCGCGCAGCAACCGGCGCTCGGGGTCGGGCTTCTCGGTCACCGCCCACTGCGAGACGGCCACCATGCCGGCGACACGGACACTGTCGTCCCGCTGCAGTGCGCGTACGGCTTCCAGGCCGACGATCGCGCCGAAGCACACCCCGACGACGACCAGGGGGGCGGTGCCGGGCAGCGCGCGAGCCGTGGCCACGACGTCGTCGACCAGACCGGGCAGGTCGGGAACGCTCTCCCGGATACGCGTCTCCCTGCCCGGCAGCCGGGCCGTGGCCACCAGCCAGTCGGCCGGGGCGTGCTCCGCGAAGCCCTGGCCGCTCGCCGCCCCGGCGCCGGCGTGCGGGACGATCAGCACGCGTATCGAGGCGTCCTGCGGGTCGGCGCCCTTGAGCGCGAAGGTCTTTGCCGACAACGTTCTGTCACTCTCCATGGGTTGGTGCCTGGTGCCTGGTGTGTAGTGCTTGGTGTCTGGTGTCAGCTCGTCGTGACGAACTCGGCGAGCGCCTGCGCCAGGTAGCCGGGGTCCCTGGCCCCGACGAGTTCCCGTGCGGAGTGCATGGACAGGCCGGGCACGCCCACATCGACCGTCGTCACGCCCAGGCGGGCCGCGGTGATCGGCCCGATCGAAGTACCGCAGGGCATGGCGTTGTTGGACACGAACCGCTGCAAGGGCACCCCGGCCCGCTCGCACGCGGCGGCGAACGCGGCGAGGCCGGTGCCGTCGGTGGCGTACCGCTGGTTGACGTTGACCTTCACCACGGGTCCGCCGTTGGGCAGCGGGTGGTTGTCCGGGTCGTGCCGCTCGCTGTAGTTGGGGTGGACCGCGTGGGACATGTCGGCCGAGACGCAGAGCGCGCCCGCGAGGGCCCGCGACCAGTCCTCGCCGCTGCCGCCGCGGGCGGCCACCGAGCGGTTCAGGACGCGTTCCAGGAGCGGGCTCTGAGCGCCGGTCTCGGAGCCGCTGCCGACCTCTTCGTGGTCGAAGGCGGCGAGCACCGGAACCCTGAACGACCCGGCGCGGGCGTCCTTCGACCAGGCCTCGGTCGCCGCCGTCAGCGCGGTGACCCCCGCGTGCACGGACACCAGGTTGTCCAGGCGCGACGACACCAGGAACTCGCGGTCCGCGCCCAGGTGTCCGGGTGCCTGGATGTCGTGCAGCATCAGGTCCCAGCCGAGGATCTCCGTGGGTTCCAGATCGGCCTCGTACGCGATCCGGCGCAGCAGCGCGCCCTGTTCCGGTCTGCCGAGGGACCAGATCGGCTGGGTCTGGCGCTGCCGGTCCAGGGCCATGGACTCGTTGACCGAGCGGTCGAGATGGATGGCCAACTGCGGTACGCGGAACAGCGGTTCGTCGACCTTGACGAGGGTGGAGGTGCCGTCGCGCAGCGTGAGACGCCCCGAGATGCCCAGGTCGCGGTCGAGCCAGGTGTTGAGCGGGACGCCTCCGTAGATCTCCACGGCGACCTGACGCCACCCCGCGGAACCCGTGTCGGGCCTCGGCTTGACGCGCAGGTTGGGCGAGTCGGTGTGCGCGCCGACGATCCGGAAGGGGGTGTGGGCGGGCGCACCCTCGGGGACGTACCAGGCGATGAGCGCACCGCCGCGGGCGACGAAGCAGCCGCCGCCGCGCCCCGTCCACTCCTCGGTCTCGCTCAACTCCGTGAAGCCCGCCTTCTCCAGGCGCCGCGCGGCCTGGGACACGGCGTGGTAGGGCGAGGAGCTGCCCTGGAGGAAGGCGAGCAGGTCCTCGGTGTGGCTGGGGTCGGTGGCCAGGGTCATTCGGCGTCCGCCTTCCGGGGCGTTGTGTGCGGGTCGAGCAGTGCGGCGACCGGGCGGTCGGGCCGCGCGCACAAGTCTCCGATCACCGAGACGTACTCGGCGAGCAGGTCTTCGGCCGATTCCCGATCCCAGAGATCGGCCGAATACTCGAGGAAGGTCCGGTAGCCGAGGCCCGGATCACGACGCGGCGCGAGACCGAAGACGAGTTCGGCCCGGGCGACCGGCGGGGCCACGTCCTCCACTTCGACGTCGAGCCCGGGGATCTCGATGTCGGAGTCGGCGTAGTTCTGGAAGGCGAGGCCGTTCGGCACCCGGTCAGGGACCTCGGTCGCCCCCGCGTCGCGCATCGCCTGGAGGATGCGGGCGGTGGGCAGCACGTTCGCCATGATGCCGAGGGCGCCCGCGCCGGTACGGGTGACCAGCTCGGCGACGGTCTCGGCCGGGTCGATCCGCACCCGGACCAGGACGGCCGTGGAGACCACCGACACGAGCGACTCGCAGTCCAGGTCCTCGCGGTTGGCGTACGGGACGCTGAGCAGGACGTCCCGCTCCCCGGAGAGCCGGGCGAGGTGGATGCCGAGTGCGGCGGCCGCCACCGCGAACGGCGTCACGTGCCGGTCGGCCGCCAACTTCTCCATGGCCGCGCGGAGTTCACCGGAGGCGGTACCGCGTGCCGTGCCGCCGTCGCCGCTCAGCCGCTCGGGCCTGGGGCGGTCGGTCGGGGTGTCGAGCCGGCACGGCACCCCCTCCAGATAGGCGGCGCAGTGTGCGGCCCGCCGGTCCTCGGCCGCCGGGTCCTTCGACTCCAGCTGACGGCGGGCGTAGTGCGTGACTTGGACGGGCGGCGCGTCGAGTGCGTGCGCGGTACCGGCCGCCGCGGCCGTGTACAGCTCGGCCAGCTCCGCCAGGAGCACGGAGTGGGCCCAGCCGTCGGCGCAGATGTGGTGCATGACGAACATCAGCACCCACTCGTCGCGCTCGACCCGCAGCAGCCTCAGCCGGGGCAGCGTCGGAACGGTGAGGTCGACGGGCGACGCGGCCATCGCCCGGCACACCTTGTCGACGCGGGCGGCACGTTTCCCGGGTTCGAGCCGCGTGAGGTCGTCGATCCGCAACCGCAGCGGCGGGGCGGCGACCACCTCCTGCCACCAGACTCCTTCGCCGTCCCCGGCCCCTGCCCCAGCCCCTGCCCCGGCCCCGTCTGCTGCCTCCCACACGAAGCGGGTACGCAACGAGTGGTGGCGCTCGATCAGTTCGGCGAGGGCCGAGCGCAGCGCGTCCGGGTCAAGGGCGCCCCGGAAGCGGATCCTGGTCGGCACATTCCAGACCTGCGCCTGGGGAACGACGTAATGGCCTGCGATCATCCGGTTCTGCTGGTCGCTCGCGGGGGCGCGGTCCACGACCTCGGCGCCAACGGAAGGGGCTGCGGACTCCTGTGGTCCGCCGTCAAGTTGACGTGCCATCGCGCCCAGGGTCGCGTCCGCGAAGAAGTCCGCGAGGCCGATGTCCACGTGCAGGGCATCGCGTACGCGGTTGACGAGCCTGATCGCCGCGATCGAATTGCCGCTGAGATCGAAGAAGTTGGAGTCGTCGGCCACGTCGTCGACGTCGAGGACCGACTTCCAGACGGTACGGAGCGTCTCCAGGACGGAGGGCGCCGACGGGACCGGGGCGGGGGCGTGGGCGTGCAAGGCCGGCCGCGCCACGTCCACAGGCTCCGGCGGCCGCACGGCGGTGTCCCGTACCAGTACCGCACCGCCCGACACCATGGCGCCCAGGATCCGGTCGAGGTCGCCCAGACAGTCCCGTACCGTCGCCGCGTCGAAGAGATCGGCGTCGTAGCGGATGCGCAGCCGCAGCCCCGAACCCGTGCGGACGGCCATCAGCCCCATCTCCAGCGGCGCCGATTCGGAGCCGCCGTCGACCGCTTCGGCGTACAGCCCCGGCAGCCGGATCCCGGAGAGCGGAGCGGTGTCCAGGTCCGCCGAGACGGTGATCAGCGGGCGCGGGTTGCCGGGGTCGGGGTTGACGGCGGCGAGGAGCGCGTCCTGGTCGACGTGTTGATGGGTGTCCGCCGCGAACAGCGCGTCCCGGGTGGCCCGTACAGCGTCGGTCAGCGGTGTCGACTCCGTCAGCGCGGCCCGCAGCGGAAGGAGCGCAACGTGGAATCCCACCGTGCCGACGGTCTCCGGAGTGCGCCGCCCGAAGGTCGAGCCCACGACGAACTCGTCCTGGCCCGAGCGCTCGCGCAGCACCAGCTGCCAGGCGGTGAGGAGCGTGGCGAAGAGCGTGACGCCCTGTCGGCCGCTCCACTCCTGCACGTCCGCCGTACGGACACCGTCGAGGCGGATCTCGGCGGCGGCCCCGCTGCCCGCCACCCGACGGCCGCGCGGGCGCCGGGTGGGCAGCGCGGGCACCGGCGGCAGCGGGTCGAGGTACCGGCGCCACCACTCCAGGTCGGCCGGGCCCCGGTCGGGTTCGGCGGCGCCGACCGTGCTGCCCGCGGGCGCCGCGAACCGCGCGGGGCGGCCCTCGACCGCGGCCTTGTAGAGCTCCTCCAGATCGGCCGCGAGGATGCCGGCCGAGTGGGCGTCCGTGATGATGTGGTGCAGCCCGAGTACGAGCACGTGGTCGTCGTCTGCGAGCGTCAGGAGCCGTGGGGTGAACAGCGGCCCCTCGGCAAGGTCGTACGGCCGCGTGCTCTCCTCCCGCAACACCGCCGCGACGGCCGCGACGGCCGCGTCGGCCTCCGGTGCCCGGGAATCGGTCAACCGGCCTCGGGCATCGGCGACTTGGAGCGGCACGCGCAGTCCGTGCCGTACGACCTGCAGTACGGTCTCGTCGCCACCGCCCGGGCGGAACACGGTCCGCAGGCCCGCGTGCCGCTCGACCAGCCCGTCGACCGCGGCGGCCAGCGCCTCCTCGTCCAGCGGTCCGCGCAGCCGTACCGCCTGGATCTCGTTGTACGCGGCCGGGTCGCCGATCAGCTGGGAGGCGAGCCAGATCCGGCGCTGGGCGTCGGTGGCGGGCGCGGAGACGTCGGCGCCGGGCTCCACATCCGCGCGGGCCGCCACGGGGCCCGCGTCCTGGTGGCGCCCGCGCAGCGCGTCGAGGTGTTCGAGCCCGGTACGCATCAGGTCGGCGGGCATGCCGAAGTCGACGAGCGCGGCGATCTCGTCGACGCCCGCCTCGTACAGCGCGTCCACCACGGGCGCGCAGGTCTCCGGCGTACCGATCAGGGCCCGCTCGTCGCAGTACCCGTCGTACGCCCGGCGGAAGAGGTACTCCAGGTCCTCCTCGCTCGCCGTGGCCACGTCCCGCGGATCGCCGCCCGGCGTGCCCGGGGTGCCCAGCGTGCTCGCCGCGGAACGCATCTGGAGCGAGGAGCGCAGATAGCGGGTCATCGGCTCCAGAGCCTGGGCACGCGCCGTCGCGTGGTCGTCGCCGAGGTAGGTGTGCAGGAGCACGGTCACCCGGCCGGTGTCGGGGTCGAGACCGTGCTGCTCACGGGCCTTGCGGTAGTGGCCTATGTTCTCGGCGAGTTCGGCGACCGTCTGGTTCATCAGGTTGGTGACGATGCCCAGACCGCGCCGAGCCGCCTCCTCGTACGACTCACGCCGTCCCGAGGTCGCGAGGAACATGGGCGGCATGTCCTGCACCGGGCGCGGGTGGATACGTACGGCGGTCTCCCCGCCGTCGCCCGTACGGCGGGGCAGCGTGCCGCCGCTCCACAACGTCCGTACGTCGTCGAGGTGGGCGAAGCCGATCTCCTTGCGGCGGGCGAAGCGGTCCGGGTGGAGGGCGAAGTCCTGCGCGTGCCAGCCGGTCGCGCAGCCGATGCCGACCCGGCCGCCGGAGAGGTTGTCGACGACCGACCACTCCTCGGCGATCCGGACGGGGTCGTGCAGCGGCAGTACGACGGAACCCGCGTTCAGCCGGATCCGGCTGGTCTCCCGGGCCAGCGCGGCGGCGAGCACGGACGGGTTGGGGAAGAGGCCGCCGAAGGAGTGGAAGTGCCGCTCCGGCACCCAGAGGGAACTGAATCCGCGCTCGTCGGCGAAGCGGGCCGTCTCGATGATGCGGTCGTAGGCGTCGGAGGGGCGAGGCGCGCTCGGTCGGCCGTCCGCGGCGCCGTCCGTGTCCGAATCCGGGTAGTCGCCGAAGAAGTACAGACCGAAGTCGGCGGCCGGACGGGGGCGCGTCGCCTTCGGCCGTGGCTGCGAATGCTGACGCAGGCTGGAGCTCGGGCCGGGATTCGGGCGGGTCGTGGGGAAGAAGCCGCCCTCGCGCAGGGCACGCAGGGAGTCCCGCACGGCGTCCGAGACCCGCTCGACGTCCGCGTCGGTGTGGGCCGTGGACAGATAGAAGCTGCGCCACTCCCACACGTGGATGCCCCGCAACAGCAGGTGCTGGTAGAGGAGTTCCATGTCGGCGCGGTGCCTGAACCGGAACATGGACCCGAAGTGGCGCAGTTCCAGAGGGAATTCCTCGTCCCTGAAGAACTCGTTCAGGCCTTCGGCCAGCATGTCGGTGCGGGCGTTGAGCCGTTCCTGGAGGGCGGGACCCTCGGCGGCGAGATGGGTGAGGACCGCCTTGGCCGCCGCCATGGACAGCGGGTGCTGCATGTACGTACCGCCGAAGAAGGTGGTCTCGGTCTCCGGGCGGCTGTCGTCGCCGTACCGCCAGAAGCCGCCGTCGACCCCGTCCAGGATGTCGGCGCGGCCCGCGATCGCGCCGATCGGGAAGCCGCTGCCGAGCGCCTTACCGTAGGTGGCGAGGTCCGGGACGACGCCGAAGTGGTGCTGGGCGCCGCGCGGATGGGGGCGCAGGCCGGTGAGCATCTCGTCGAAGAGGAGCACGATGCCGCGGCGCCGCGTGAGGTCGCGCAGTTCCCGCAGGAACGTGACGGGGCGCAGGGCGGGGTTGCGGCACTGGACCGGCTCGACGAGGACCGCCGCGATGGTGTCGCCGAGCGCGTCGACGGTGTCGAGGGCTTCCTGGCTGCCGTATTCGAGGACGATCACCTCGGAGACGGCGCTGAGCGGGATGCCGTGCGAGACGGGTACGGCGCGGACGCCGTCCGGCCCCGGGCGGCCGAGCACGGAGTCGATGTGGCCGTGGTACGAGCCGCGGAACATGACGATGCGGTCGCGTCCGGTGGCGGCGCGGGCGAGCCGGATGGCGGCGGAGTTGGCCTCGGTACCGGAGCCGGCGAACGCCACCCGCTCCATGCCCGTCAAGTCCGCCAGCAGCTGGGCGACTTCACCGGCCTCGACCGGCCGGGGGCCGAAGCGCAGGCCCTGGGCGAGATGCTCCCGTACGGCCTCGGTGACCACCTCCGGCTCATGGCCGAGCAGCAGGGCGCCGAAGCCCATGGTGATGTCGGTGTACTCGTTCCCGTCCACGTCGGTCAGGCGCGCGCCCCGGGCCGAGCGGGCCGCGAGGGGGTACAGCGTCTCCTTCGTCGAACGGCGGAACCCGACGACAGCCCGGCTGTCGGCGAGCACGGCACGCTGCCGCTGGGCCAACTCCTTGGACGTACGCGTCTGTTCGGCCAGCCTGCGCCCCAACTCGACGGCGTGCGCCCGCTGACCGGCGTCGGCGTCGACACGGTCGCCGACCATGCCCGAGCCTTCGGGGAGGGTTACGCGGGGGCCGTGGAGGGTGGGGGGTGCTACGGGGACGGCGGGAGGTGCGGAGACGGCGGGAGGTGCGGTCTCCGTCGGGGCCGGGGCCCGAGGGGGCGGCGAGGCCGGTCCGGGCAGGGGCTCTTCCGCCAAGTGCCGCTTGGCCGCCGCGAGTTGCGCCGTGAGCTTCCGGGAGAGTTCCGCCGCCCGGTCGGCCGCCGTCGCGCTCATCGGGCACGCTCGGCACTGAGCAGGGCTATCGCCTCGGAGAGCTGGGTCAGCATGGCCGCCTGCGTCTCGGCGAGCAGATCGATCTGCCGGCGCAGCTCGGCGACCTCGGAGCGGAGTACGTACTCCGGGGCTGCGGGCGCTGGGGCTGGGGGCGCCGGGGCTGCGGGCGCTGGGACTGCGGGCACCGGGGCGGTCGCCGGGCCTGCGGGCGCCGGGCCTGCGGATGCCGAGGCGGTCGCCGCCGGGGGCGCTGCGGCCGGCCCTGCGGCAGGCACGGCCGCTGGGGCAGGCACGACCGCTGGGGCAGGCACGGCCGCAGGCGGGAGCGCTGGCCCTGCGGCAAGGGCAGACGCTGAGGCAAGCCCAGGAGCAGGAGCCGGCGCAGGCGCAGGCGCAGGCGCCGGGGCCGGGGCAGGCGCCGGGGCCGGGGCCGGGGCAGGCGCCGGGGCAGGTGCAGGTGCAGGCGCCGGGGCAGGTGCAGGCGCCGGGGCAGGTGCAGGTGCGGGGGCTGAGGCAGGGGCGGCGGCAGGAGCGGTAGCTGAGGCAGCGGCGGCGGCAGGCGCAGCCGCGGGCCCCGTGCCGGCGTCGACCGGCCCAGCCTCCGGCCGCGAAGCCGCCCGCCCCGCCCGCCCCGCTCGCCCCGTCCGCCCCCCACGCGCGGCGATCAGACGGGCCGTGAGTTCCGGAGTGCCCGCCTCCTCAAGAATCTCCCGGACGGACGTCCGCACGCCGAACTCGTTCTCCAACTGCCGCAGCAACCCGATGAGTTGCAGCGAGTCCGCGCCGAGGCCGACGAACGTCTGCCCGGCGCCGAGTTCGTCGGCGCGGTAGCCGAGATGCCGGGCCGTGAGCTCCCGTACGCGTTCGAGTACTGCCTGTTCGGTCATGCCGTCCTCCACTGAACCTTCCCTTGCAGGTAATCGGTCCACTGCCGGACCGGGATGCGGTGGCGGGCCGGTCCAGTACGACCGGTGCTGGAACGGGTAAACGGGCAGCTGGATCCGGCGTCCCCCGCAGCCGTCCAGGAGCGCCGCCCAGTCGAGGTCCACCCCGGCACAGTGCAGACGGGCCGCCGCCGTCCACAGGCCGTCGATGTCCGCGCCACGGCCCTGCGTCGGCACGCAGAGGGTCTCCGGCACGGCACGACGGGCCATGCCGGTCAGCGGTGCACCCGGCCCCAGTTCGACCAGGGCAGCCATGGGCGCGAGCGTGCGCAGCACGGCATGGAAGTCCGCGGTGCGCCGCGCCTGCCGTACGAGGTAATCGGCGTCGGGCAGCCAGCCCACGGGATACGCCGTACCGTCCAGCCCGCTCACGAACTCCACCTGTACGGGCCGGAGTTCGGCCTTGCCCGCGGCGGCGCGCAGTTCGTCGAGCATCGGGTCGAGCAGCGCGGTGTGGAAGGCACGGTCGACGGGGAGCGGCTCGCCCGCCACGTCGCGCTCGGCCAGCCAGGCCCGGGCGGCCTGGACCGCGGCCGGCGGACCGGCGACGACGTGATGCGCGGGGCCGTTGGACACCGCCAGTTCGAGACACCCGTACCGCGTCTCGTCGATGTCCCCGAGCAACTGCCGTACCTGGTCCGGCGGGGCGAACACGGCCAGCATCGCGCCGGGTTCGGTGTCCTGCATGAGCCGGCCCCTGCGGCAGACGAGCCGCATGCCGTCCTCCGGCGACAGTGCTCCGGCGACGCACAGAGCCGCGTACTCCCCGACGCTGTGCCCGGCGACGGCCGACGGGCGCACACCGAACCCCTGCCAGAGCCGTGCCTGCGCCACTTGCAGGGCGAACAGCGCCGGCTGGGCGAAGTCGGTGTCCCACCGCTCCGGACCCTCGCCGCCGACGATCCGGTCGAGGAAGTCCGGCTCCCCGGTCTCCTCCTGATGGACGCGGGCGCACCGCTCCAGGACGTCGGCCACCACGGGGAAGCGGGCGGCGAGCACCGCGGCCATTCCGGGCCGGCCACCACCCTGTCCGCTGAATACGTAGGCGAGCGTGACGGGAGTCGGAGTCGGAGTCGGAATCGGAATCGTGGTCGTGGTCGGGGTCGGGGCCGGGGCCGGGGTGTCCACGGTTCCGGTGTGGTACGCGGCGGTGGGAGGCGCGGAGCCACCCGCGTCCGCCAGGAAGGCGTCGAGGCCACGGACGAGTCCTCCGACAAGGTTGTCGACAAGGTTGTCAGCCGGGTCATCGAGGGGCGTGGAGACGGCAGCCGGGGTGACGGCGGGTGCGGTTACAACCAGCCGGTGGCGCAGGTGGCGGCGCCCGAGCGCGGCCGTCGTGAGGAGGTCGGCCGGTGCCATGTCCGGGCGCCGCACGAGGGCGTCACGGAAGGAACGGGCGTACTCCTCCAGCGCCTTGGGGCTGTGCGCTGAGAGCGGCAGGAGTGCGGGCACGGGGGTGTCCACCGTCCGCCCCGGGGTGGCCGGGACAACCGGGGCCTCTTCCAGGATCACATGGGCATTGGTGCCGCCCATCCCGATGGAGTGCACGCCCGCCCGCCGGGGCCCGCCGCCCGCCAACGGCCACGGCATGGCACGCCTCGGCAGCGTGAACGGGCTTTCTTCGACCCCGAGTTGAGGGTTGGGCCGGGTCAGGTTCACCAGCGGCGGGACGACACCGTGCCGCAGCACCAGGACCGCCTTGACCAGCCCCGCGAGACCGGCCGCGCTGTCCAGGTGCCCGATGGCGGGCTTGGTGGACCCGAGCGCGCAGAAGCCCCTGCGGTCCGTGTGCCGCCGGAACGCCTCGCTGAGCGCGGCGAATTCGATCGGATCACCCTTGTACGTACCGGTGCCGTGCGCCTCCAGATAGCCGATCGTCTCGGCCCCGACACCCGCGCGGTCCAACGCGCCGAGCACGGCGTCGCGCTGGCCCGCGACCCCCGGAGCGGCGAAACCGGCCTTGTCCGCACCGTCGTTGGTGACCGCGGAGCCCAGGATGACGGCGTGCACGGTGTCACCGTCGGCGAGCGCGTTCGCGAGGGGCTTGAGGAGTACGGCGGCCACGCCGTTGCCGCCGACCGTGCCGTCCGCAGCGGCGTCGAAGGCCCGTACCGCACCGGACCTGGAGATCGTCGAGCCCTTCACATGGCGGTGCCCGGTGATCTGCGGCAGATGCAGGGCTGCCGATCCCACCACGATGAGGTCCGCGTCACCCGCGAGCAGCGCCTGACAGGCCAGGTGGACCGAGACGAGTCCGCTGGAACAGGCAGTCGCGACGTTCACCGCCGGTCCGTCGAGGCCGAGCCGGAACGCGGCCCGGTTGGCGGTGAAGTCCGGGTAGTTGCCGACCTGGATCTGCTTGACCGTGGTCCAGTCGTCGGCGCGGCTCGACTCGCCGATGTTGGAGGCCAGATAGCTGTGCAGCGAGTAGAGCCGATAGCCGACGCTGGCGTAGACCCCGATCCGCTCGCCCCCGGACCGGCCGCTTCCACCCCCGCCGCCGTAGCCACCGTCCTCCAGTACATGGTGAGCGCACTCCAGGAACAACCGCTGCTGGGGATCGGTCAGGGTGGCCTCCCGGCCGCTCATCCCGAAGAACCCGGCGTCGAAGCCGTCGACGCCGTGCAGCAGGGCGCTCGCTCCGGTGAAGTCCGGGTCCCGGTAGAGCTCCTCGGGCAGGCCCGCGGCGGCGAACTCGGCGTCCGTGAAGGGCCGTACGTGGGACACGCCGGACCGGATGTCGTGCCAGTACTCCTCGGGGGTGTCAGCCCCCGGAAACCTCAGCGCCATCCCGATGACCGCCACGCGCGGGTCCTTCACCGCTCTCCCCCTTCCCGTTCTTCCCCTCCCGTTCCCCGCTCCCCGGCACGGCTTCCTGCGCTTCCTGCGCATGCTCCGGTTCCGGCGCTTCCTGCGCCTGCGCCGCTCCGCGCCCCCGCAGCACCCGGGCCACGTACACCAGGGCGAGGACGATGGCGGCACCGTGCGCGACACCGACGACCGACAGCGGCGTGAAGACGTCGAGGGCCGCGGCGACCACGATCATGCCGACGCCGAACCCGAGGTTCTCCACCGTGGCGGAGAGCCCGAAGGCGTGGGTGCGCAGGGGGCTCGGCAGGGTCTGCAGATGCGAGGTGTACGACACTTCGGTCAGACCGTCGGCCGCGCCCGCCAGCAGCGCGACCAGCACCGTCGCGGCCCAGGGGAGCCCGGCGAAGGCCAGGATGAAGGTCCCCGACATGGCGATGGTGCCGAGCCCGAAGCCCAGGGCACCGACCGAGTGGCCCGTCCGTTTGGTGTATCTCTGCAGTACCTGCTGGACGAGGACGTTGCCGAGCGCCCAGACGCACCAGAAGACGCTGACGAACACGGCCGGGTTGTCGGCGTCGAGTTCGGTGGAGTA
Organism: Streptomyces sp. NPDC050988; assembly: GCF_044456225.1. Lineage (NCBI taxonomy): Bacteria > Bacillati > Actinomycetota > Actinomycetes > Kitasatosporales > Streptomycetaceae > Streptomyces > Streptomyces sp. NPDC050988. The sequence continues at coordinate 138,381 of NZ_JBITFQ010000011.1, forward strand.
CACGGGCAGCGCCGCGTTGTGCGAGGAGGAGCCGAGCGCGTCGATACCGCGCAGCGCCACCATCAGCCCGAGCACAGGAACCGCACCGAGCGCCACGAGCGCGGCGGGCACCCGCCGCCGACCGTCCCGGCGCCCCGGCCCGTCGACGCCCGCTGATTCTCGACTGCCCTGGCTGTCCTCTACGTCCTTGCCCCGGCTGTCCTTCTCCTCATTGCCGCGCGCCGGGCCCATGGGCATCGGGAGGAGCAGGACGGTCAGGGCACAGACGAGGAAGGTGGCCATGTCCACGAGGAAGGCCGCGGTGTAGCCGAGCAGCGACACCACCACGCCCGACGACGCGAACCCGGCCACCATCGCCATCGAACGCCCGCTGACCATCAGCGAGTTCGCCCAGGTGTGGCGCCCCTCGCCGACCATGTCCGGGATGGAGCTGCGCAGGGTGACCATGAACAGGGTGCCCGAGGCCCCGACCACCGCGGAGACGGCGAACAGCGTGCCCGTACGGAATCCGTCGGGGGCCAGCACCAGCAGGAGCAGCGCCGCCGCCTGGGCCACGTTGGCCCAGAACATGACGCCCTTCGCGGACCAGCGGGCCAGGACCGCGGCCGCTGCGAGCCCCGCGACGAACCCCGCGGCGAGTCGCACGGCCATGAACACACCGACGGCCAGCGCCCGGTCCGTGACCGCGTAGACGTACAGGCTGAGCGCCACGACGTTGAGGAAGGTGCCGTACGAGGAGATCGCGTAGCCGGTGACCAGGATCCGGTACCGGCGTTCCTGAAGCGCTGCCGTACCGGACGTCACGAACGAACCTGCGCCAGGACGTCCTCGTGTCGTACAGAGTCGGGCATGGCGGCATCCTTTGCGAACACATCGGCGAAGGGGCTCCGCGCACCATAGGCAAACTGACCCGCCGTTCGCAGGCAGAAGCCCGAACTCATGATTGTTATGCGGCAGTTGCGAGGCATGACGACTGATGCGTCGACGAAGGCCTGGTCGCGGGTGAGGGCTGCCGTGACCGAGGCGGAGGCGGACGCGGCGCCCTCGCTCGCGCCGATGCAAGCGAATTGCCGACGTGCCGGAACAGCAGCGATCAGTGGGTGACGGGCCGGTTCGAGCCACGGAAACGCCGACGAGCCGATCTGCGCGTCGGATCAGCGGCCCGAAGGACCTGACCTCTCTGGCCTCCATCAGAACGTGGCGTCCACGTCGAGAGACGGCCGAGGTCACGCCGGACGTCGTGAAGCGCACGTCGACGGACCGGACCCGATCCGGCTCACGTGAGCGGGCCGCCCGCGGGCCCGGCGCGTCTGCCCGTCATCCAGGCGGCGATCTGCGCCCGCGACGCCAGGCCGAGTTTGTCGAGAATGCGCCGTACGTGTCCCTCGGCGGTCCGGGTCGAGATGACGAGAGTCGCGGCGATCTCCTTGTTGGTGTTGCCCCGGGCGACGAGCTCGGCCACCTCCCATTCGCGCCTCGACAGCGCGGTGGCCGCCTCGTCGCCGTCGGCCGGGCGGTCGCCGTCCGTCGGGCGTCCCTCCAGGGCGATGCCGATCGCCTCTTCCAGGGGCAACCGGGCTCCGCGGGCGACCAGTTCGTCGAAGTGACGGTCGCCCAGGACCCCCCGTACGTCCTCCGAGCACCGGGTCCGCAACAGGTCGAGGGCAGGAAGCGCGAAGACGCGGTGGGACCGGGCCGCGCCGAGCATGAGGGCCGCGTCGGCGTCGCGGCCGTTCAGGGCCAGGATCGGCGCCCCGACCTGGAGCCACCAGGTCATCCCGAAGTGGTCCTCCAGGCGCCGTGCCAGGGCCGTGCCGGCGGTGAACGCGGCGAGTGCGCCCGCCGCGTCCCGGTCGTGGAGGCGGGCGTGGGCCAGGGCCCAGTGGACCGCCGAGGTACCCCAGTTGTCGCCCTGCCCGCCGAACGTCCGGGTGAACTCGTCGGTGTAGCACAGCCCTTGGGCCGTGTCTCCGCTCCAGATGCAGGCCAGGGCCAGGTGCCACAGGGTCTTCGACGTACCCATCAGGTCGCCCGAGGCACGGAACTCCTCCAGCGCCTTCTCGAACAGCGCCCGCGCGCCGACGAGATCACCGCGCTGGGTGGCGAACACACCGCCGGCGAAGTCCAGATGGCCCGCGAGAGCGGGCTGCTCCTGCCGTTGCTCGGCGACGAGTTGAGCTTCCAGCGACGTCGCCGCCGCACCGTCGCGGTCGTTGATCGCCAGGTCGGCCGCCACGGCCAGTGCCCGCGCCCGCTCGGGCGAGGGCTCCGAACTCGCCCCGAGCCCGCGCTCCAGCCAGGCACGGCCCTCCCCGACATGGCCGGTGATGAGCCAGTAGTACCAGAGCGACGAGGCCAGCCGGAGGGCCCGGCTCGGGTCGCGTCCGTCGGTCAGGCAGAAGGCGAGCGCGCTCTGGATGTTGGCGTGGTTGCCCCGGATCCTGGCCGCCCAGCTGTCCGTCCTGGGCGTGAGCAGTCCCGGCGTGGCGTCCTCGGCGAGCCGGAGGCACCACTCCGCGTGCCGCTCGCCGAGCCGGAGCCACTCCTCGGGCTGTACGAGGTGGCCGCGGGCGTGGTCGCGCAGCAGGCGGGGCAGGCGGTACCAGGTGCCTCCCGGGTGCTCGTCCCGGGTGAGCACCGACTTGTCGACGAGCCCGGCGACCAGGTCGAACACCGAGTCCTCGGCGACGGGTCCGCCGGCGCAGACCTGCTCGACGGCGCCGAGTTCGAAGCGGCCGGTGAACACCGCGAGCCGGGCCCACAGTGCCTGCTCCTCGGGAGAGCAGAGGGAGTGGCTGGAGGCGACCAGGGCGTACAGCGTCCGCTGGCGTTCGGGGGCGCCGCGCTTGCCGGTGACCAGCAGCCGTTCCGCGTCGTCCAGCCGTTCGGCGAGCTGCTCCTCGGACAGGGTGTCCAGGCGGTCGGCCGCGAACTCGATGGCCATCGGCAGGCCCTCCAGCCGGTGGCAGATCCGCGCCACCCACTCGGCGTTGGCCTCCGTCAGCGCGAAATCGGGGCGGATCGCCGCGGCCCGGTCGGCGAACAGCGCGACCGCGTCGCAGCGTGCCAGTGCCGCCGGCCGGAGGTCGTCGGCGTCGAGATCGGGCACCGGCAGGGGCCGGACGGGCAGGACGGCCTCGCCGGTGATGCGCAACGGTCGTCTGCTGGTGCTGAGGACACGCACGCCCGGTGCCTCGGCCAGCAGGCGGCTCACCAGGGCCGCGCAGGACTCGGCGACCCGTTCGCAGCCGTCGAGCAGGAGCAGCGCACGGAGGGGGCGGAGGTGTTCGACCAGTCTCTCCTCGACGGGCGCTCCGTCGTCGCGCAGGCCCAGGCCCCCGAGCACCGTGGCGGGCACCAACGCGCCGTCCGCGACGTCGTCGAGTTCGACGAACCACACGCCGTCGGGGAAGGCTCGTCCCACCTCGGCGGCGGCCCGCCGCGCGAGCCTGCTCTTGCCGACGCCTCCGGTACCGGTCAGGGTCACGGCGGGATGGCTCTCCAGTGACCGCCTCACCTGTCTGAGTTCGGCACCGCGGCCGACGAAGCTGGTCAGCTCGGACGGCACATTGCCACGTCGCAACCGGCCCACGTGCCGACCCTAAGTCGATCCGGGACCCTGGACAAGGCTCGGGACGGCCATGATCCGCCGTCCGTACCTGCGGGAATCCACTGGCCACGGGTGCCCGAGCACGTAGCGGAACGCGTATTTCCCCGCTTGGGCACGTACCGCGCGCCGGGCGACGATCGGTGCGCCGTACGTGGAGAAGCCGCCGGAGCCGCCCGGAGCGTACGGCTCACCCGCCACACGGCCGTTCCCCGGCCGTCGGCCAGAGTGAGGGAAACGATATGAACAGCGTTGTTCTTCGTGGGACCGACACCAGTGCGCGCGACCGGACGGTCAGCGCCCTCCACTCCGAGCTGGGCGACGACACCGTCCTCACCGCGTCGGGCCTCACCGTCGCGTCGGGAAACGCCGACGAGGTCCGGGCCGTCGTACGCATCGCGGGCGAACACCGCGTCGCACTGTCCTGGGCCGTCGGCGCGCGGCCGGACCACTCCGCCCGCCCGGCCGTGCGCCGACGCCCCCGCGTCACCGTCGACCTGCGGCGGATGAACCGGGTGCTGGAGATCGACGCGGTCCGTCGCCGCGCCGTGGTGGAACCGGGCGCGCGCTGGTCCGACGTGTACGAGGCACTCGGGCGGGCGGGTGACGGCCTCTGGGTCCCGGTGCCCGACCTGGGCTGGGACGGCGTCGTCGGCGACGGCCTCTTGCCCGGGGCCGGATACTCGCCCGGCCGGGAACACCTGCGCGGCCTGTGCGGGACGGAGTCGGTCGGGCTCGACGGCAGGCTGCTGCGCACCGGACCGGGCGCCCTGGCGTACGGCACGCGGGGCATCCCCACCCGCCTCACCTGGCGGCTGCCGCGCCGCCCCGAGGTCTACACCGAGTGCTGGGCCGGATTCACCGGCCCGCAGGCGCTCGGCCGGGTCCTCGACGCACTGCGGGATCCGCGGCTGCACCGGGCGCTGGACGGCCCGGTGATCATGACCCGTGGTTTCGACTTCGACGAGAACGGCGTGGGCGGCGTGGATCCGGACGGCGACGGCTGGGTGGCCCGCTTCCGGATGTGCGGTCGCGCGAGCGCCGTGGACGCCGGGTACGCGACGGCCGTGGACGTCCTGCGACGAGCCGCGGGCGTACGACCGGCCAGGCGGACCTTCCGCGGCGACGACGTCCCGGAGGCCGCCCGCCACGACGAGCGCCTGCGGGGCGCCGTTCCCGACATGGACCTGATCGACCCGGCCGTGCTGCCACACGGCGAGGGCACCGCCCACGTCGACTTCACGCCCGTCGGTCCCGTGTCCGGTGCCGCTGTGGCGCGTGCGGTCGAGGTGGCCCGCTCGCGGTGCGCACGGCACGAGCGGAACTCCGTGAGCACGGTGGTGCTCAGGCCGGGCAGCACGCACCAGATCACGACCGTCTTCTTCAACCCGCGTGACCCGCGCCAGGTCCGCTCCGTCCACGGCTGCTACGCCGGTCTGGTCACGGACCTGGCGGGGTGGGGTCACACCCCGTACCGCACCAACCTGCGTCCGGTGCCCCGGCCCGCTCGCTGATCAGGCGGTCGGGGTGAGGAGCGAGGGCGTCTCCAGCGGCTGGCTGACCATCAGCTGGCGGACCTGGAGTTCCGGGTCGGCCGCCGCTCGGCGCAGTCCGGTGAGGGCGCCCTCCAGCATGGTCTCGTCCCGGCAGCCGAAGACGAGCTGCTTGAGGGCGCTGGCCAGGGGCGACGCGTACTCCTGGAACGCCCGGCGGCGGTCCTCGGCGTAGCGGTCGAGCACCTCGGCGCCGCTCTCACCGCGCACCACCGCGGCCAGGGCCTCCGACAGCACGAAGGAGTCGAACAGGCCGGAGGTGAGCCCGAGTCCACCGGTCGGGTTGGTCACATGGGCCGCGTCGCCCGCCAGCACGACCCGCCCGCTCCGGAAGGCGGAGGCCGCGCGCTGGTGCATCTTGTACGGGGAGTACTGGACGAGTTCGTAGCGCTGATCGCCTGGCAGGGTGGCGGCGAAATACGCGGGGATGCGCTCGTGCACGCTCTCTACGGGCAGGGCGGCGTCCTCGGAGTAGGTGCAGCGCCACAGACCCTTGCCGTCGATCTTCGCGATGACGGCGCCGTACTCCGGGTCGAAGACCATGTTGGCGTCGGCGTAGCCGTGCTGGTCGTAGGGGAAGCGGATGTTCGTGGCGACGAACCGCTCGGGCCAGGTAGTGCCCTCGAAGTCCAGCCCGAGCAGTTCGCGCACCCGGCTTCCGGCGCCGTCCGCGCCCACCACCCAGCCCGCCCGCAGACGCATAAGGACGCCGTCCGCCTCGGCGGTGACCGTGACGCCGTCGGCGTCCTGCTCGATGCCGGTCACGGCGGTGCCGAAGCGCACCTCGGTGCCGGGCAGCCGGAGCAGGTGCCGCAGGGCGATGTCCGCCATGCGGTCCTGGCCCAGGTTGACGTTGTACGGGTACGGCACGTGCCCTTCGAGTACGTCGTGGTCGAAGGCGATGCGTTCGCCGGTGCGGCGGACCAGGAACTGCACGGTGGTGGTCCTGACGCCGGCCTTGAGCGCGTCGTCGAGCAGGCCGAGCCGGTCGAGGCCGCCGAGGACCCCGCCGTAGTAGACGATGGCGCGGGGGGAGGTCGCCAGGGCGGGCTCCCGTTCCAGCACCAGGACCTCGACGCCGGCCCGGGCGAGTCCGAGCGCGGTGATCAGCCCGACGGGGCCCGCGCCGACGACGACTACCTTGTTGTTGTCCATTCGTCCGTCTCCTTCTAGTCCTACGGTTCGGCAGTGCCCTTAAGGAGCGCGGGGCCGCATCGATATGCGGCTACCGCCGCGTGGGCGCGACCAGCCACGACGGCGCCGCAGCCGAACGACGGCACATCGCCGTGTCTCCAGCGGAGCGCTTAGTCCTTCTGGCTCCGGACCAGCGCCGGGGTTTCGATCCGCTTGCTGAACAGGAAGCGCTCCAGCAGGAGTTGCTCGTCCTTGGCCATGCGGCGCAGCCGGTCGAGGTCCTGTGCCAGGCGGGCCGGGTCCTCGGAGTGGTAGATAAGGCGCTTGTTCTCGCCTGCGGCCGGTGAGGCGACGTCGAGGAAGACGCGGCGGCGTTCCTCCGCGTAGCGGTCGAGTACGTCGTCTTCGGCGCGTCCCTGGACGACGGCGGCGAGGGCGTCGTAGAGGACGAACGTGTCGAACAGGCCGGAGGTGAGGCCGAGTCCGCCGGCCGGGTTGGTCGCGTGGGCGGCGTCCCCGGCGAGCAGGACGCGTCCGGCGCGGAAGCGGGTGGCGGCGCGCTGGTGCATGCGGTACGGCGAGTACTGGACGAGTTCGTAGCCCTCGGCGCCCGGCAGGATACGCTCGAAGACGGCCGGCATCCGGTCCTGGACCTCCTCCTCGGGGAGGTCCAGGGGTTCGCAGTAGGTGCACCGCCACAGGCCGGTCTCGTCGATCTTGGCGATGATCGCGCCGTCGCGCGCGTCGATCTGGAGGGTGGAGCGGCCGTAACCGTGGGCCTCGAAGTCGTAGCGGATGTTGGTGGCCACGAACCGTTCCGGCCAGGTCATGCCCTCGAAGTCCAGGCCGAGCAGCCCGCGAACCGCGCTGCGGGCGCCGTCCGCTCCGATCACCCAGCCGGCCCTGAACTCGGCGGGCCCGTCCGGGGTTTCGGCGGTGACGGTGACGCCGTCGTCGTCCTGGGCGAGTCCGGTGACGCGGGTGCCGAAGCTGACGGTGGCGCCGAGTCGGCGGAGGTGTTCCAACGCGATCTCGGCGAGGCGGTGCTGTCCCAGGTGCAGGTTGTAGGGGTGGCGGACGCGGCCCTCAAGTACGCCCATCCCCATACTGATTCGCTCTCCGGTGGCGAGGACCAGGTAGGTGTAGTCCTGCTTGGTGAATCCGGCCCGGACGGCCTCGTCGAGGATGCCGAGGCGTTCGATGCCTTCCAGGACGGACCAGTGGTAGACCACGGCCCGGGGTGACTGCACGATCGCGGGCTCGCTCTCCAGCAGCGTCACCGAGACGCCCGCCCGGGCCAGGCCCAGGGCGTTGAGCACGCCGACCGGGCCTGCTCCCACGACGACCACGTCGGTCTGTTTCATCGGTGATCCCTTCCTCCGGCGCGTCCTTGCACCGTCCACGCGACCCTTCAAAGCGTTCAGTGAACGCCCTGATGTTCGCTGAGCGTACAACTCCGCCTCGTTCGCGTCCATAGCCAAACGTTCGCTGACCGCACAAATGCGGGAAGGGGGCCCTTTCAGCCAGTAGGCTGCGGCCATGGCGAACACGGAGACCCCTGCCGACGGACCCGCACCGGGTGAGCGGCTGGAGCAGCTGGAACGCGCGATGGCCGTGCTGGAGACCTTCGGCCACGAGCGCCCCGCCCTGACCCTGAGCGAGGTCGCACAGCTCACCGGCATCGCGCGCGCGAGCGCCCGGCGCATCCTGCTGACCCTCAAGGCACTGGGCTACGTCAAGGCCAGTGGCCGGACGTTCTCCCTGACGCCGAAGGTGCTGAACCTCGGCTGGAACTACTTCGCCTCGCTGGGCACCGACGAGATCACCCGGGAACTCATGGCCGACCTGGTGCGGGAGATCGACGAGTCCTGCTCGATGGTCACGCTGGACCTGCCGGACATCGTGTACGTGGCGCGGGTGCACACCCGGCGGGTCATGACCGTCGGCGGCGGCATCGGCGCCCGGCTGCCGGCCCACGCCACCGCCTCCGGCCGGGTCCTGCTCGCCGCCCTCGACGACGAGGAACTCGACGCCTATCTCGCCGGGGAGCCGCTGCGGGCCCACACGCCGGGCACGCTCGTGGACCCGGACGAGTTCCTCGCGGAACTGGAGGCAGTGCGGGAACGCGGATGGGCCCTGGTCGACCAGGAGTTGGAGACCGGACTGGTCGCGGTCGCGGTGCCGGTCACCGGCCGGGCCGGCCGCACCACGGCCGCGCTGAGCGTGTCGTCGAACTCCGCCCGCACCACCGTCGACGACCTGCGCGAGCGCTGTCTGCCGCCCCTGCGCAAGACGGCGGAGGCCGTCTCCACCGCCCTGGCCCACGGCGAGACGCGGGGCACCCTCGCCTGAGGCGCCCCGCGCGATCACAACTCCCTAACTCCCTATCCCAGTACGGCCGTCAGCGCCTCGGACAGCAGCCGGTGCGCCTCCTCCGGGGAGGCGGGCGCGGCGGTGTGCCGGTAGGCGACGTACAGGTCCGGGCGGACCAGCAGGACCCCGCCGTCGGAGATCCCGGCCAGCTCCGACCAGGTGCCGTACGGGTCCTCGTACTCCTCACCGGGACCGATCGACAGCGGACGCAGGGTCAGTCCGCGGTCCGCCGAGAGGGCGGCGGCGGCCTTGAGCCAGGGCTCGCCCCCGATGCCGGTGACGACGCTGAACTCGCCCTTCCCGCCCAGGTCGAGGGTGGACACCTTCCGTCCCCGCCGCGTCACCCAGGTGTGCGGCAGCTTGGCGCCCGGCCTGGTCGTGGGCTGCGCGTACAGCTGCGGGTCGCGGGCGAACTCCTCCGGGCCCGAGCCGTCGGGGACGACCGCTCCGGAGGCGTAGCGCTGGTTGTGCTCGACGCCGTGCGCGTTGAACTCGAACGACTTGTACGCGATGGCCTCGCGCAGCGCCCGCCGGATCCGCTCGCCCCGCTCCCCCGGCTCCTTGCGCGCCGTGAGGTGCTCGTCGAGTACCGACGCGTCGGAGGTGTCGGTCAGCTCCAGCGCCTCAACGATGCGGCCGGTGTCGGCGATGGACTGGTTGGCGCGCTCCACTATCTGCCGTGCGATCGGGGCGCGTTCGGCGTCGTAGCTGTCGAGCAGGGACGCGTTCGCGGTGCCGCGTATGACGTGGGCCAGCTTCCAGCACAGGTTGTAGGAGTCCTGGACGGAGGTGTTGGAGCCGAGGCCGTTCGTCGGCGGGTGGCGGTGGATCGCGTCGCCCGCGCAGAACACCCGGCCCTTGGCGATGGTCGTGGCGAAGTGGTGGTTGACGGTCCAGGGCGAGGACGACTTGACCTTCATCTCGAAGTCGTCGGATCCCACGAGCTGTACGGCGAGTTCGCGGATGAACTCCTCGGTCAGCTCGGGCGGGCCCACGGCGGGGTCGTAGCCCCACATGAGCATCCATTCGTGCCACGGCTTGACCATGCGCAGCACGCCGAGGCCGACACCCTGCTTGTCCGCGCCCGGCTGGAGCATCCAGTAGAGGACCGACGGGCGGTGCGCGACGAAGCGCGACAGGTCGGCCTCGAAGATGATGCCGAGGGCTCCCGAGACCGGGCCCGGGCCCTCGAAGGGCAGGCCCAGGTGGTCCGCGACCGTGCTGCGGGCACCGTCGGCACCGATCAGATAGCGCGAGCGGACGGTGTACTCCTGGCCGGACAGCCGGTCCCGCACCCGGCTGGTGACACCGTCGGCATCCTGCTCATGGGAGAGGTACTCGCTGTCGAACCGTATCTTCGCGCCGCGCTTCTGCGCCTCCTGGACCAGGATCGGCTCCACGATGGTCTGCGGGGCGTCGACCATCGAACAGGGGCTCTGCAGCACGTAGTCGGCGTGCCGGTCGGGCGCGGTGCCCCAGGACGGGACCCGGCCCAGCTCCTCCCCGGCCAGGCTGGTGCAGAAGGTCGTGTTGCTCATCAGCTCCCAGGGCGTGGCCTCGCTCATCAGGCGCTCCTCCACCCCCACGTCCCGCAGCGCCTCCATGGTCCGCTGGTTGGTGATGTGGGCCCGCGGAGTGTCCGCGGGCGCGCCGTACTTGGTGATCAGCCGGACGCGTATGCCGTACGTCGCCAGGAACAGCGCGGCGGAGGCGCCGGCCGGTCCCGAGCCGACGACGAGGACGTCGGTGTCGTAGCCGCTTTCCGGGCCGGTGGCCGTCTCGCTGCCGGTTTCGGTGTCGGTTTCCGTGCTCAACTCTGGCCTCGTCTCAGGTCGTGATGTCGGGGTAGGGCAGGGAGAAGTGGGCCAGTCGGGCCGCGTACTCCCGCTGGAACGCGAGGGGTTCGGCGTAGTCGCGCTCGAACATCGCGATGAAGAGGGTGAGGGTCAGGAACGGGTGCGCGCCGAGTGCGAAGAGCCGCACGTAGTCGTGCGCGGCCAGCGCCTCGCGCTCCTCGTCGGTGAACCTCAGCCAGGTCGTCGCCTCGGCGGGGATCGCGCCCAGCAGCTGGCCGGCGCGCTCGGCCTCCCACCAGGACACCGTCTCCTGGGGCTTCTCCCGGTAGCGCTCGACCAGTTCGGGGTCGCGGTCGACGGTGTAGAGGAACTTGTTCAGCAGGTACCTGCTCATGCCCGCACCCCCGAAGTCAGGTCGGCCGGGAGCCCGTTCGGGTACCAGGTGAAGTAGGCCTCCATGGTGTGGAACAGGTCGAGCGTGTCGGCGTGGTCGGCCTTCACGCCCTCGCCCGCGACGCCCATCATCAGCATGAAGTCCATGAACCCGTGGGTGGCGTTGCCCGGCGTCCACAGACTGTCCAGGGTCACCTCCGACAGGCAGCCCTCGATGTCGCCGTCGGCGATCCAGCGCACCGCCTTGTGGTCGAACTCGGGGTCGGGACCGTGCGGGCCGAACTGGCGCGGTCCGCCGAGTTCGAGCGAGAGATGCCCGGTGCCGATCACGGCGACCCTGAGATGGCTGGGCCAGGACTCGATCAACTCCCGGATGGCCTTGCCCAGTTGGACGAACCGGGAGGGTTGGGGGAGGGGCGGGGCGAAGATGTTGGTGTAGATCGGCACGATCGGGAGATCGGCTTCGGGGCGGAGCGTGATGATCGGGCAGGTGATGCTGTGGTCGATCCGCAGCTCGTTGCTGAAGGCGAGGTCGAAGCCGGCGTCGAGGCCGTGCCGCAGGATGTGCGAGGAGAGGTCCTCCTGGCCGCGCAGGAGCATCCGCGGCAGGCCGAACTCCCGTTCCTCGTTGTACCAGTTGGCGTCGTAGAAGGGCGCCTTGCCGACCAGGAACTGCGGCATGTTGTCCAGCCACAGCTGATGGAAGTGGTCGGAACCGACCATGACGAGGACATCGGGCCGGGCCCGGGTCAGCGTCTCGCGGAACGCCTCGATCTTGGCGACCCAGGCGTCGGCGTACGGCGGTCTGTCCTCGCCGGTGGCGGTGCTGGCCTTGTAGTAGAAGGGGTGGTGGGTGGAGGCGATGACCGCGGCCAGGGTGGCCATGGCGGCTCCTCTCTTCAGGTCTTCAGGTCTTCAGGCAGAGGTGTCGGGCGTGACGTACACCGCGTTGCGGTCGACGCCCATGTACACGTCGTAGGCGACGGGTTGCCGGCGTTCCTCGGCGATGTGGCCCAGCAGTCCGGCGGTGCGGGCGAGCAGGGCGAAGCCGCGCAGCAGGTCGGGCGGGAGGCCCAGGTCGGCGAGGGCGGCGCCGCAGACTCCAGCTCCGTTCAACGGGAGTGTCCGGCCGAGGACTTGGGGGTGGACACGGCCGACGGCCTCGAACAGCCGCAGGTGCGGACCGCGCAGGCCCTCCTCCTCGGCGATGCGCAGCAGGACCGGGGTGCGCGGGTCGCCCTTCTTGTGTACCGGGTGCCCGAGCCCCGGCACCAGCCGTCGCTCGGCACGGGCCCGGGTTACGGCGTCCAGGGCGAGGGCGTCGAAGCCCGCGTCGTCGTCGGGCAACGGGCCGTCGATCTCGGCCAGGGTGTCGGCCAGGAACCGGCCGCAGTCCTCGGTGACGCCGAGGAACCGGGAGCCGCCGCCGAGTAGTCCGGAGGCGAGCGCGCCCTGGAGCGACTCGGGGGCGCTGAGGTAGGTCAGGCGGGCGGCGATCGCCGTGGGGGTGAAGCCGTGGTCGGCTAGGGCGACCAGGACCGCCTCGAAGACCCGCACCTCGGAGGGGGTGGGGCGGCGCAACGTGACCAGCCAGAGGGCAAGTTCACCGAAGCCGACCTCGCCCATGAGGTCCTCGGTGAGGTCCTGGCCGAGCAGCCGGATGGTGTCGGCGTCCGAAGTGCCCAGCGAGGTGGGGTAGTTGCCGTCCGGGCTGGTCATCGGCTGTGGTCCGTCCGGGGTGCTCATCGGCCGGTCTCCGTTCGCGTGTGGTGCGGCGTCGACGTGCGCGGTCGCTCCGCCCGCAGCCAGGCGCGGATCTCCTCGCCGTGCTCGTCCAGGGCGGGCGGCGGCAGGTCGTAGCGCGGCGGGGTGGCGGAGAAGGTGATGGGGTTGCGGATGCCGGGCACGGCGGACTCCCCCTCGCCCGCCTCGACGAGCGGACCGAGACCCAACTCCTCGGCCAAGGCGACTCCTCCGTCGATGGTGTTGATCGGCGCGGACGGCACCCCGGCCGCCGTCAGGTCGCGGAACCACTCGTCCTTGGTCCGCTTGACCAGCCTTTCCACCAGCAGCGGGCGCAGCTCTTCTCGATGCGCGGTGCGGTCCTGGTTGTGCGCGAAGCGCGGGTCGTCGACGAGTTCGGGCACGCCCAGCACCTCGCACAGCTTGTGGAACTGGCCGTCGTTGCCCGCGATGACGATCAACTCGCCGTCGGCGGTGGGCAGTGGCTCGTACGGGAACAGGCTGGGGTGCGCGTTGCCCATGCGGAACGGGACGACGCCTGCGGCGGCGTACGCGCCCGTGTGGTTGACGAGGCCGGACAACGCCGAGGACAGCAGGTTGAGTTCGAGGTGCTGGCCCTGTCCGGTCGCCTCGCGGTGGCGCAGGGCGGCGAGGATGCCGATGGTCGTGTGCAGTCCGGTCATCACGTCGAACACCGAGATGCCCGCGCGATACGGGGAGCCGTCCGAGTCCCCGGTAAGGCTCATCAGCCCGGACATCGCCTGCACCATCAGGTCGTAGCCAGGGAGTGCGGCACCGGCACCCGGGCCGAAGCCGCTGATCGAGGCGTAGACGACACCGGGGTTGCCGACGCTGACCGTCTCGTGGTCGAGGCCGAACCGCTTCAGGCCGCCGGGCTTGAAGTTCTCGATCAACACGTCGGCGCGGGCGGCGAGTTCACGGGCCGCTTCCAGGTCCTCGGGTTTGCGCAGGTCCAGTGCCACGGAGCGCTTGTTGCGGTTGATAGCGAGGTAGTACGTCGAGATCCCGTCCCGGACCGGCGGCATCCAGGTCCGGGTGTCGTCGCCGCCGGGGCTCTCGACCTTGATGACCTCGGCGCCCAGGTCGGCGAGCAGCATGGTGGCGTAGGGGCCGGCGAGGATCCGGGAGAAGTCCGCGACGAGGAGGCCGCTGAGCGGGCCCGGGGGGCGGGGGGTGGGTTCCTGCTGAGGGCGCGTGGACATGCCCTCACCTCGTTTCCAAGTGGTGGGATCAGGGCCGGGAGGGGATGGGACGGGACGGGCGGGGTGTCAGCCGACCCGGCCGTCGCCCGCGACGAGCTTCTTGGCGATCACCGTGCGCAGGATGTCGCTGGTGCCCTCGCCGATGCTCATCAGCATCGAGTCGCGGAACAGCCGCTCGACCTCGTACTCCTTGGAGTAGCCGTACGCGCCGTGCACGCGCATGGCCTCCTGAGCGGCGCTGACGGCGACTTCGGACGCGTGCAGCTTGGCCATGCCGGTCTCCAGGTCGGCGCGTTCCGTCTCGTCCTTGCGGCTCGCCGCCCAGTAGGTGAGCAGGCGGGCGCTCTGGACGCCGGTCGCCATGTCGGCGATCTTCAGCTGGATCGCCTGGAAGTCGGCGATGGGCCGACCGAAGGCCCGCCGCTGCCGGGAGTAGTCGAGGGCTTCGTCGTAGGCGCGCTGGGCGATGCCGACGCTGCGGGCGGCCACGTTGATGCGGCCCACCTCCAGTGCGGACAGGGCCTGTTGGAGGCCGCGGCCCTCGACGCCGCCGAGCAGGTTCTCCTTCGGCACCCGTACGCCCGTCAGCACGATCTCGCAGGTCTCGGGGCCGTTGTAGCCGAGCTTGGGCAGGTCGCGGGTGATCTCGTAGCCGGGGGTGTCCGCGTCGACGAGCAGGATGCTCATGCCCCGGTGGGCCGGGGAGGCGGCGGGGTCGGTCTTGACCAGGACCGGCATGGGGTCGGCGTAACGGGCGTTGGTGATCCACATCTTGGTGCCGTCGACGACGTAGTGGTCGCCGTCGAGGCGGGCGCGGGTGGTGATGCCCTGGAGGTCGCTGCCGGCGTCCGGCTCGGTGAGGGCGATGCCGGTACGGCGCTCACCGGTGGCCAACTCCGGGAGATAGCGGGCGCGTTGGTCCTCGGTGCCGTGCTTGGCGATCATCCAGGTGGCGAGGGAGTGGCTGCCGAGGATGCCGGCCACACCCATCCAGCCACGGGCTATCTCCTCGAAGACCAGGGCGAAGGAGACCAGGTCGACCGCGAGTCCGCCGTACTCCTCGGGGATCAGCAGGCCGAACAGGCCCATCTCCTTCATCGTCTCGACGATCTCCGCCGGGTAGCGCCCGCTCTGCTCCCACTCACGGGCGACCGGGACGATGTCCTTGTCGACGAAGTCGCGCACGGTGCGGCGGAATTGCCGCTGCTCGTCGTTGAGCGTGAAGTCCATGGGGTTCTCATTCCTTCGTTTCCGGGGCGGCGACGTCCGTATCTGTGGCGATGGCTGCACCGAACGCCCCTGCCGAGCCCAGTTCCTGACGCTTCGTCATGTCGTAGCCGCACAGTTCGGCCAGTACGTCGTCGGTGTCCTCGCCCAGTCGCGGGGCCCGGGTGTGGGTGGCGCGCGCCGTGCCGGCCCGTGCGGCGGTGAGCACCTGGCGCACCTCGCCCCACTCCGGGTGTTCGGCGGTGACGATCAACTCCCTTGCCAGGGTGTGTTCTTCGGCCAAGGCCTCGGCGACCGTGTTGACGCGAGCGCACGGGACGCCGTCGGCCTCCAGCAGCCGGACCCAGGTGTCGGTGCCGTGCCGGGAGAGTTCCTTCTCGATGAGGGGGACGAGGTCGGCCGCGTGCTCGTGGCGGGTCTCGAACGACGCGAACCGGGGATCGCCGCCCCAGGACGGCTCACCGAGGACGCGCAGCAGTCGCACCCAGAACTTCTCCTTCGGGCAGGCGATGACGATCCAGTCGTCGCCGGTGCGGAAGTTCTGGAACGGCACCAGGCTCGGGTGCGCCGACTGCGCCGTGCGGCGGGGTTCGTACCCGGCGTTGAGGTGCCAGGCGGCGAGGTAGTTGAGCATCGACATCGCCGTGTCGTAGAGGCTGACGTCGCAGTCCATGCCGGTGCCGGTGGTGCGGGCCCCGTGCACGCCGGCGAGCAGGGCGAGTGCGGCGGCCGTTCCGCCGGAGAAGTCGACCAGGGAGAGGCCGGACTTGGTGGGCGGGCCGTCGGGGTCGCCGGTCATCGTCATCCAGCCGGCCAGGCCCTGGAGGACGTAGTCGTAGCCGGGCTGGTCGCGGCGCGGGCCGTTCATGCCGAAGCCGCTGAGCGAGCAGCAGACGATGCGCGGGTTGAGGTGCTTGAGGTCGTCGTAGGTGATCCGGATCTTGGCCGGGACATCGCCGCGCAGGTTGGAGAAGACGGCGTCGCTGTGGCGGACGAGTTCCTCGAAGACCTCCCGGCCGGCCGGGTTCGTCAGGTCGAGGGCGACCGAGCGCTTGTTGCGGTTGAGGGACTGGAAGAAGAGCGAGTCGGCGTCGCGGGCGTAGGGCGGTACGCCCCGGCCCACGTCGCCGCCGACGGACGGGTCCTCGATCTTGATGACCTCGGCGCCGAGATCGGCCAGGTGCAGCGAGCCGAACGGGCCGGCGCCGTACTGCTCGACGGCGAGGATCCGCAGTCCGGCGAGGGGCCCGCTCATGCCGTCTCCCCCATATCACCCGTCTCCGGGAGGGTCAGCGGGCCGCCCCTCGCCTCGGGGAAGGGAGTGCCTGCGTGCGGGGAGTCGCGCCGGTTGACCATCACCGAGCGGGTGAAGGAGAGGCAGGTCTCGCCGTCCTGGTTCAGGGCCCGGGTGTGGGTGGTGACGATTCCCACCGAGGGGCGGGAGCGCGACGAGCGTACGGCGGTGCAGATCGACTCGGCGTACAGGGTGTCGCCGACGAAGACCGGGTGGAGCAGCCTGACGTCGGTCATCTCCAGGTTGGCGACCGCGTTCTGGCTGATGTCGAGGACGGTCTGGCCGAGCACCAGCGCGATGGTGAAACCCGAGTTGACCAGGACCTTCTTGTACGGGGTGCCCTCGGCGTAGTGGGCGTTGAAGTGTGCCTGGTGCGTGTTCATCGTCAGCAACGTGAACCAGGTGTTGTCCGCCTCGCTGACGGTGCGCCCCAGCGGGTGCCGATAGACGTCGCCGACCGCGAAGTCCTCGTAGAAACGCCCGCTGCGGTGGGCCTGATCGGTCATGGCTCGTGCCTTCCGGTCAACGTGACGTCGGCTGAGTGATGTCACTGTAGCGCACATTCGTGCGCTCACCGAACATTTTCAGACCGACTTCGTTGACGCGCCCCCTTCGCACCCCTAACCTCACTCTACGAGATGTTCGGTCAGCGAACGATAGGGCGGTGAACGCAGTGAGTGAATCGGCAGTGGGCGAACCGATCGCCTCGCGCAGAGGGTTCTTCTGGATAGGGGCCGAACCGACCGCTCAGAGCACTCCGGCCGGAGGCGGCGGAACCGTGCCGCGCGGTCAGATGTACGTCGAGTGGGAGTCGCCCGCCGAGGAACGCCATCCGTATCCGGTGGTGCTGGTGCACGGGGGCGGCGGCCAGGGCCTGGACTACCTGGGCACTCCGGACGACCGCCCCGGATGGGCCAGGCATCTGGTGCGGGAGGGCTTCACCGTCTACGTCGTGGACCGCCCCGGACACGGCAGGTCACCGCACCACCCGGACGTGCTCGGGGCGATGGCGCCGATGATGCCGACCGAGGCGTACCTGGGGATCTTCGCCCCCGACGCGTTCGCGGAGGGGCACACGCAGTGGCCCGGCGGCCGCACGGCCGACGACCCGGTGGTCGGCCAGGCCATGGCGGGCAGCGGGCCGATGCTCGCGGACACAGCGGCGATGCACGCGCTGGAACAGGCCCGCATGGCCGAGCTGTTGGACCGGATCGGCCCCGCGATCGTCGTCTGCCACTCGGCCGGCGGCCCGGCCGGGTACCTCGCCGCCGACGCCCGGCCCGAACTCGTCAAAGCGCTGGTCGCCGTCGAGACCCTCGGCCCCCCGTTCGCCGTACGCCCGGGAGTCTTCTCCCTGGACTGGGGCCTGGCGGCCGCCCCGCTGACCTACGACCCTCCCGCGGCCGACCCCACCGAACTGAGCCTGCTCACCCAGGACACGGACAGCGGCATCCCGATGACCCTCCAGGCGGAACCGGCACGCAGACTGCCGAACCTGGCGCGGGTGCCGATCGCCGTGGTCACCGCCGAGGCGTCACCGTTCGTCCTCTTCGACGGGCACCTGATGGCCTTCCTGGAACAGGCGGGCTGCGATGCCGAGTTGGTGCGGCTCGCCGACCACGGCGTGCACGGCAACGGCCACGGCATGATGCTGGAGAAGAACAACCGCGAGACACTCCAGGTCATCCTCGACTGGCTGGACAAGCGGGGCGCCCGGTGAAGGGCCCCGCCGATCCGCAGCAACTCGCCTCCGCACGAACCCTGCTGTTCGTTCCAGGCCACCGCCCCGACCGGTTCGCCAAAGCCGCTGCCGCGGGCGCCGACGGCATCGTCCTCGACCTGGAGGACGCCGTGGCCCCCGACGCCAAGGACGAGGCCCGCAGGCACGTCCTCGCCTGGCTGTCCGACGGGGGCACCGGCATCGTACGGATCAACGGCCCCGCCACCCCCTGGTACGAACAGGACGTGGCCGCCCTCTCGGACCGCCCTCGCACGGTGATGCTGCCGAAAGCCGAACGGCCGGACCAGATCACCGACCTGCTGTCCCGGCTGCCCGCGGGCTCGTCCGTCGTCCCGCTCCTGGAGACCGCGGCCGGGGTGCTGGACGCCCGCGCCGTGTGCGCGACGCCCGGCGTGATCCGCGCCGGCTTCGGCAGCGTCGACCTCGCGGCCGAACTCGGCGTCGACCCGGACGATCCGACGGCGCTGGCGTACACCCGCTCCCATCTGGTGCTCGCGTCGGCCGCGGCCAGCGTGGCCCCTCCGCTCGACGGGGTCACGACCGCGCTGCACGACGAGCGCGCGCTGGTGACCGACGCCGAACGGGCGGCGGCGCTCGGGTTCACCGGCAAACTGTGCGTCCATCCTCGTCAAGTACCGCCGGTGACCGGTGTGTTCACGCCGTCGGACGAGGAACGCGAGCGGGCCCGCGAGATCGTCAGGGCCGCGACCGACGGGTCGGTCACGGTACTGAACGGACGCATGGTCGACCGGCCCGTCCTCGAACGGGCCCACCGTCTGCTGAGCCGCCCGTAGCACCTTCCCCGACCTGCTACTAAGCAGTCTGACCCAGGTCCAAGGCCGCGCAGTTGGGCGGTGGCTGGGCTTGTCCACTTGACCTTCCCGGCGGTGGTGCGGCTCCGGGAAGCACAACGGGACTGTGCCACCGCAGTGTTCACCCGTGCCGTCACCGTCACCGAAAGCGTCTACGCACCGGGGCATCTGGCTGAGCTGACCCAGCATGCACCTTCTAATCTCGTCGATGACGTGCTGGTACGGACCGTGCCGTCGAGCAGCGGCTACGACGGCTACCCTCGCGGGTCGGGGTGTACTTCCTGCTCGTTCTGGTCCTGTTCCCCTCGCTGGGCTATGCCCGGGTCCGGGACAAACTCATGGCTGGACCGGTGGCCCGTCCGGCCACGCCCGGGGTCTGCTACCGGCGCCGGCGGACCGTCGCGCTGGACGGCTGCAGCTCCGTCAAGGCCCCCGACCAGCCACGCGTGGCGATCCCGGCCCACTGACGGTCTGCGGCCTGGACACTTCCCGGATGCTCGCCGAGCCGTGGGCTCCCGACCGGCCCGGCTCGCGCTGGTGGCCACACCTCTGCAGCGCCGCCGCAGAAATGGCCGCACCTCGGCCTCACATAGCCGTCGGCGGGCTCGCCGGGCGCTTCAACTCTCACCGGGGGAGGTCAAGAAAAGCAAAAGCCCCAGGTCACGGCGAGTGAGTCCTGAGGCTTCCACAGAGCCGCCTTCGGGATTCGAACCCGAGACCTACGCATTACGAGTGCGTTGCTCTGGCCATCTGAGCTAAGGCGGCGCGCTGCCAGAACTATGGTGCGATCGGCAACGTGCGTAAGTCTACACAGTTTCGGGGGGTGCTCCGCACAGGCCTCGGGAGCACCCCCGGCGGACGGCGTGATCACGCCCCTGAGCAGCGCTTTCCGTTCTTCGGAGGGGTGCCTTCGAGGAGGTATTCGTTGATCGCGGAGTCGATGCAGGCGCTGCCCCGCCCGTAGGCCGTGTGGCCGTCGCCGTCGTAGGTGAGGAGGGTGCCGGAGGAGAGCTGGGCGGCGAGGGCCTGGGCCCAGCGGTAGGGGGTCGCGGGGTCACGGACGGTGCCGACGACCACGATGGGGGCGGCGCCCTTCGCCTCGATGCTGTGGGCTTCGCCGGTCGCCTTCACAGGCCAGTACGCGCAGTTCAGGGAGGCCCAGGCGAGGCTCTCGCCGAAGACCGGGGAGGCCTGCTCGAAGGAGGGGAGCGCCTCCTTCACCTCCTCGGGGGAGGAGAACGCGGCCGGCAGGTCCAGACAGTTGACCGCCGCGTTGGCGAACATCAGGTTCTCGTACTTGCCGTCGGAGTCGCGCTCGTAATAGCTGTCGGAGAGGGCGAGCAGGCCCGCGCCGTCCTTGTCCTTCATGGCCATGTCGAGGGCGTCGCGCAGTTGGGGCCAGGACCCCTCGTCGTACATCGCGGCGATGACCCCCGTCGTGGCCAGCGCCTCGCCGAGTTTGCGGCCGTCCGCGTCGCCCGTCTCGATGGGGGCGCCGTCCAGTTGCCGGAAGAAGGCCTTCAGGTTCTTGCCGACCTGCTCCGTCGTCGTGCCCGCGCCGCCCAGCGGGCAGTCCGACTCGTGCACGCAGTCCTTGGCGAAGGACTGGAACGCCGTCTCGAAGCCCGCCGTCTGGTCCTGGTTCGTCTTTCGCGCGGGCAGCGACGGGTCCAGCGCGCCGTCCAGGACGAGCCGGCCGACCCGCTCCGGATACAGGCCCGCGTATGTCGCCCCGAGGAACGTGCCGTACGAAGCACCCACGTACGTCAGCTTCTCGTCGCCCAGCGCCGCGCGCACGAGGTCCATGTCACGGGCCGCCTCGACCGTGGACACATGGCGCAGCAGATTCCCCGCGCGCCGCCCGCAGCCCTCCGCGAACTCCTTGAAGGCATCGACCAGTTCACCGGTCTCGCGTGCGTTGTCGGGGGTCGTGTCCGTCTGCGTGTACGCGTCCATCTCGCGCCCGGTGAGGCATTCGACGGGCTCGCTGCGGGCGACGCCTCGCGGGTCGATCGCCACCATGTCGTAGCGGGCGCGGACCTTCGCCGGGTAGCCGATTCCGGCGTACGCCTCGAGGTAACCGACCGCCGAACCGCCCGGTCCTCCCGGGTTGACCAGCAGCGAACCGAGCCGCTTGCCCGGGCCCGTGGCCTTCTTGCGGGATACGGCCAGCCGGACGTCGCCCTTGGCCGGCTCGGCGTAGTCGAGCGGGGCCTTCAGCGTGGTGCACTCGAATCCGGCCACACCACAGGCGCGCCAGGCCGGCCGCTGACCGTAGTACGAGGCCAGCGCCGACGGAGTGGCCTCGGGCAGCGCACGCAGCGCGGCCTCTGCTCCGGCCCGGCTCGTGGAGCTCGTCGAACTCCCCGCGGAGCAGGCCGAGACGAGCAGTCCGGCGACGGCGAGCAACGTGCCGCACGCGCGAAGGGATCGGTTGGCCCGAGGTGACCTGGGCCGGCGCCTGGTGTACATCGAGCGAGCGTAACCCTGCGCGACGAATCGGTCGCCCAGAGTTGTCAACCCGACCTCGTACGAGTGACGTCGTCAACTCCGGGCGGGACGGGCAGGACGGGCAGCACGCTTCACGAACTCTGGGCAGCACAGGCGGGACGGGCAGCGTGCGTCCCGGTGCGGCGTCAACCCGCCCGCAGTGCCATCGTCATCGCCTCCACCGCAAGCAGCGGCGCCACATTCCGGTCGAGGGCCTCGCGGCAGGCGGCGATCGCCTCTATCCGGCGCAGGGTGGTCTCGGGCGACGAGCCGCGCGCCAGCCGGTCCAGGGTGTCCCGCATCTCCGTGTTGGCGAGGGCGAGGCTGGTGCCGAACTGGAGTGCCAGGACGTCTCGGTAGAAGGCCGTGAGGTCGATCAGGGCCAGGTCGAGGCTGTCGCGCTGCGTACGCGTCTTGCGACGCTTCTGCTTGTCCTCCAGCTCCTTCATCACGCCCGCGGTGCCTCGCGGCATCCGGCCGCCCTGGGACGCGCCGAGCGCCGCCTTCATGTCCTCGGTCTCCTTGACATCGGTCTCCTCGGCGACCTGCTTGGCGTCCTCGGAGGCCGCGTCGATCAGCTCCTGGGCCGCCTTGAGGCAGGCGCCCACGTCGTCGACACGAAGGGGCAGTTTGAGTACGGCGGCACGCCGCGCGCGGGCGCGCTCGTCCGTGGCGAGGCGGCGGGCCCGCCCGATGTGGCCCTGGGTGGCGCGGGCCACGGCGGCCGCCACGTCCGGCTCGATGCCGTCGCGGCGTACGAGGACATCGGCGACCGCGTCCACGGGAGGCGTCCGGAGCGTGAGGTGACGGCAGCGGGAGCGGATGGTGGGCAGCACGTCCTCGATGGAGGGCGCGCACAGGAGCCAGACCGTGCGGGGGGCGGGCTCCTCGATGGCCTTCAGAAGGACGTTTCCGGCGCCCTCCGTGAGGCGGTCGGCGTCTTCCACGATGATGACCTGCCAGCGGCGGCCCGCCGGGGACATCTGTGCCCGGCGTACGAGATCGCGGGTCTCCTTCACGCCGATGGAGAGGAGGTCGGTGCGGATGATCTGCACGTCGGCGTGGGTGCCGATCAGGCTCGTGTGACAGCCGTCGCAGAACCCGCAGCCGGGGGATCCGCCGAGAGCCCGGTCGGGGCTCACGCACTGGAGGGCCGCGGCGAAGGCCCGCGCGGCGGTGGAACGGCCCGAACCCGGCGGCCCCGTGAAGAGCCAGGCGTGCGTCATCTTCGATGCCTCGGCGACCGGCGTGTGGTCCGCCACCGCCGTGACCTGGGCGTCGGCGTCCCGGGCGGCGGCGTCGAGTTGCACGCTCACCTTCTCCTGGCCCACCAGGTCGTCCCACACGGTCATGGGATGCCGCCCTTCCGTCGCACCGGTGCCTTGCGCATCCCATTGTGCGGGAGGGGACTGACAACGCGGTCCACACGGCCCACGCACCCACCACCGGCACCCGCCGCCGGCACTCACCGCACAGCCGCCACACATCACAGCCGCCGCCCGCCCCCGGCCACAGGCAGCCGCAGGCCACAGACCGCCAAGGACCGCCACGCACCGAGGCCTTCCGGCTTCGGGCCCCGGGCCGCCCGTCAGCGCCGCCGGCGCCCCCGGCCCCGCCCCTCGTCCGGCTCGTCGTCGTCACGCGGACCCAGCAGCTCGTCCGCCAGCGTCGGGAGGTCGTCCAGCGGGGTCTCCTCCGCCCAGTCCGAACGAGGACGTCGCCGAGGCGTGCCGTCCTCGTCGACCTGAGGCAGCTCGCGCGTGCGGGCGTCGCCGCCCTCGCTCCCCGGCCGCTCGTCACGGAAGTACCCCGGGGGCACCCGGTCCGCCGGACCACTCCCCTGCTCACCGCCGCCACGGTCGTCCCGTACGGGAGGAAGGACAGCCGTCTCGTCTGCGGCGGAATCCGGCCGCACCGGAGGCAACACAGCCGTCTCGTCAGCAGCCGAACCCGGCCTCACCGGGGGCAACACGGCAGTCTCATCGGCAGCCGACCCCGGCCGCACCGGCGGCAGCACAGCGGTCTCGTCGGCCGCTCCCTGCGGCGCGGGAGGCTGCGGCAGCACGGTCGTCTCGGCGTCGTCGGGCCCGGCGTCGCGAGGCGGCACCGGAGGAAGCACGGCCGTCTCGTCGGCCGGTCCGCCGGACGCGTTCGTGGGTGTCACGACGGGCGTCGGCACCGTCTCGGGGTCACGACCGCCCGCCGAACCACCGGAACCAGCCCCTCCGGAAGCACCGGAAGCGCCCGAACCACCGGAAGCTCCGGAATCCGCCGCACTCGAAGCCGCCGCAGCGGCAGCGGCAGCCGCAGCCGCGCTGGAAGCCTCCGCCTCCCTCTCCGCCTCCCTCTGCGCCTCCTCCGCCCGCCGAGCCTGCTCGGCCCGGAGCAACGCCTCCTCGGCCTTCCGCTGCTTCTCCAGCCGCCGCTCCTCGGCCTCGGCCCGGAGCCGCGCCTCCTCCTCGGCCTGCTTCTGCCGACGCGCCTCCTCGGCCGCGCGGGCCTGCTCCTCCGCGAGCTGCCGCGCCTGTTCCTGCTCGGCACGCACGCGTGCCGCCTCGGCGCGCTGCCGGGCCTCCTCGGCCTGCCGCTCGGCCTCGCGCCGCTGGGCCTCCTCCAGCTCGCGCTGCTTGCGCTCCTCTTCCTCCGCGCGCAGCCGGGCGAGCTGCTCCTGGCGCTCGCGCTCCAGCCGCTCCTCCTCGGCCTTGCGGGCGGCCTCTTCCTCGGCGCGCCGACGGGCTTCCTCCTCGGCGGCCTTGCGGGCCTCCTCCTTGGCCTTGATCTCGGCCTCGGAGAGCGGCAGCACCACATCCAGCCGGTGCCGGATCACGGTCGTGACGGCCTCGGGCTCCTGCCCGGCGTCGACGACCAGATAGCGCGCCGGATCGGCGGCCGCGAGCGTCAGGAAACCGGACCGCACGCGCGCGTGGAACTCGGCGGGCTCCGACTCCAGCCGGTCCGGCGCCTCGGTGAACCGCTCACGGGCGGTCTCCGGAGCCACGTCGAGCAGCACGGTCAGATGGGGCACCAGCCCGTCGGTCGCCCACCGGTTGATACGGGCGATCTCGGTCGGGGACAGGTCACGCCCGGCCCCCTGGTACGCCACGGAGGAGTCGATGTAGCGGTCGGAGACGACCACCGCGCCCCGCGCCAGGGCGGGCCGTACGACGGTGTCGACGTGCTCGGCGCGGTCGGCGGCGTACAGCAGCGCCTCCGCGCGGTGCGAGAGACCGGCCGACGACACGTCGAGCAGGATCGACCGCAGCCGCTTCCCGACGGGCGTGGCACCCGGCTCGCGGGTCACCACGACCTCGTGCCCCTTGGCGCGGATCCATTCCGCGAGCGCCTCGGCCTGGGTCGACTTCCCGGCCCCGTCACCACCCTCCAGGGCGATGAAGAAGCCCTTCGCGGCAGCCGCCTGCACGGGATCGTCCCCGCCGCGCAGCGCGTCCAGCAGGTCGTGCCGCAGCGGAACCCCGGCGCGGTCGTCGGCCTTGGCCAGCACCAGCGCGGCGACCGGCAGCAGCAGCGCGCCGACCAGCATCAGCGTGAAGGCGGCACCGCCGTGCGCGAACACGAACTTGCCGTTCTCCACGCGGTGCGGGCCGATGGCTGCGGCCACCAGAGGGGCCACCAGCGCTCCCAGGGCGACGAAGACCCGTACGACCGCGTGCAGGTGTTCCGTCGTACGCGTGCGCCGGTACTCCTCGGCCTCCTGGTCGAGCAGGGCGTGTCCGGTGTTGGCGGCGACGCCCGCGCCGATGCCCGCAAGCCCGACGATCAGGATGACCGTGGTGACGTCCGGGACGAGGCCCGCGGCGAGCAGCGCGATCCCCGTGAAGGCGATCGCCAGCGCGAGCAGCCGGCGCCGGGACAGGGACGGCAGCAGCTTGGCGGCCGTACGGATGCCGATCACGACACCGCCGGTCAGCGCGAGCACCAGCAGCCCGTACGTCACCGGACCGCCGCCCAGGTCCTTGGCGTGCAGCACGGAGACGGCGACGGCCGCCGCGATCGCCCCGGCGACGGCCGCGCAGGCGAGCACCAGGAGCGGGATGGCCCCGGTGCGGCCCTTGTCGATGCCGGTGCCCGTCTTCGGACGGCGCAGCCCTTCGAGCGGCGACCGCGCGCGCGGGGTGCGCACGTCGGGCAGTTCGAGGAAGGTCAGCACCGACAGGGACGCGGCGAACAGGCCCGCTGAGACGTACGAGGCGAGCGCGGCCTGGTGCTGCGCGAACCATTCGAGCCCCGCGCCCAGCAGGTTGTTGACGAGCGAGGCGGCGACGAGCGTGGCCCCCGCGAGGGGCACCGCCACGAATCCCGTACGCAGTGACAGGCGCCGCAGCGCGTCCATGTGGTCCGGCAGCGGGCGTACCGTCGCGCCCTCCAGCGGCGGCGCGGGCAGCAGCGCGGGCGCCGCGCTCTCGCGGCACACCATCCAGAAGCGCTCGGCGACCCCTATGACGAAGGCCGTCACCAGGAGCACGGCCAGCGCGTTCTCCGGCGTCCAGTCGATCCACAGGGGGGCGATGATCAGCAACGCGGCCCGCACACCGTCCGCGCCGACCATGGTCCAGCGGCGGTCGAGCGGCCCCTCCTGGGAGGTGAGGGACGTGAGCGGGCCGAGCAGGACCGCCCCGAAGAGCAGGGTGGCGAGAATCCGTGCCCCGAAGACCGCCGACACGGCGAGGGCCACTCCGCGGTAGCCGCCTCCGAAGGAGCCGTCGGAGACCGCCGCCTGGAGGGCGAGCAGGACCAGCACCAGCAGCGCGAGGGCGTCGCCGACGCCGCCCACCAGCTGGGCGCTCCACAGGCGCCTCAGTTGCGGCACACGCAGCAGCGCCCGGACGGCGCGCTCCCGTGAATCTGCGACCAGGGCGTCGTCGGGGGCCGGGTTGTGGGCCGTTGGCTGCTCGGCTCGCGTCATCCTGCCAGCCTATCGGGAGGGACTGACTCCCCGAATAGGCCCCCGAACATGCGAACGCCCCCGTCACCAAGTGGTGCGGGAGCGTTCGTTTCACGAACCAAAGGTGGAGGACTCGGTCCCGCCGTCGGAGGCGGGGCCCAAGAGCCTCGGTCCCCGGCGGCCTCAGTCCTCGGCGGCCTCAGTCCTCGGCCGTCGCCTGGGAAGCCGTCGCCTTCTTTGCGGTCGTCTTCTTGGCAGTGGTCTTCTTTGCCGCCGTTTTCGTGGCCGCGGTCTTCTTGGCGGCGGTTTTCTTCGCCGGCGCCTTCTTGGCCGGTGCCTTCTTGGCGGCCGTCTTCTTCGCCGTCTTCTTGGCGGGCGCCTTCGCGCGCTTCTCGGCGAGCAGTTCGAAGCCGCGCTCCGGAGTGATCTCCTCGACGCTGTCGCCGGACCGCAGGGTGGCGTTGGTCTCGCCATCGGTGACGTACGGACCGAAGCGGCCGTCCTTGACGACGACGGGCTGCCCGCTGACCGGGTCCGCGCCGAGCTCCTTCAGCGGCGGCTTGGCGGCGGCGCGCCCGCGCTGCTTGGGCTGCGCGTAGATCGCCAGGGCCTCGTCGAGGGTGATCGTGAAGAGCTGGTCCTCGGCCTGGAGGGAGCGCGAGTCGGTGCCCTTCTTCAGGTACGGCCCGTAGCGCCCGTTCTGTGCGGTGATCTCCACGCCCTCGGCGTCCTTGCCGACTACGCGCGGCAGGGACATCAGCTTGAGGGCGTCGGCCAGCGTCACCGTGTCGAGGGACATCGACTTGAACAGCGAGGCCGTGCGCGGCTTCACGGCGTTCTTGCCGGTCTTCGGGGTGCCCTCGGGGAGCACCTCGGTGACGTACGGGCCGTAGCGGCCGTCCCTGGCGATGATCTGGTGGCCCGACTGGGGGTCGGCGCCCAGCTCGAAGTCACCGCTCGGCTTGGCGAGCAGCTCCTCCGCGAGCTCGATGGTCAGCTCGTCGGGTGCCAGGTCCTCGGGCACGTCGGCGCGCTGGTGGTTCTCGGAGTCCTTCTCGCCGCGCTCGACGTACGGGCCGTAGCGGCCGACGCGCAGCATGATGTCGCTGCCGTCCACGCGGAACGACGACACCTCGCGGGCGTCGATGGCACCGAGGTCGGTGACGAGCTCCTTGAGACCGCCGAGGTGGTCCCCGTCGCCGTTGCCCGCCTCCGCGGCGCCGGTCGCGTCGCCCTCGCCGAAGTAGAAGCGCCTGAGCCACGGAATGGCCTGGGCCTCGCCCCGCGCGATGCGGTCGAGGTCGTCCTCCATCTTGGCGGTGAAGTCGTAGTCGACGAGCCGCCCGAAGTGCTTCTCCAGGAGGTTGACCACGGCGAAGGACAGGAAGGACGGCACGAGTGCCGTGCCCTTCTTGAACACATAGCCGCGGTCGAGGATCGTGCCGATGATCGACGCGTACGTCGACGGGCGGCCGATCTCGCGCTCTTCGAGCTCCTTGACCAGGCTGGCCTCGGTGTAGCGGGCCGGAGGCTTGGTCGCGTGGCCGTCGACCGAGATCTCCTCGGCGGACAGCGGGTCGCCCTCGTTGACCTGCGGAAGTCGGCGCTCGCGGTCGTCCAGCTCGGCGTTCGGGTCGTCGGCGCCCTCGACGTAGGCCTTGAGGAAGCCGTGGAAGGTGATGGTCTTGCCGGACGCGCTGAACTCGGCGTCACGGCCGTCGGAGGCCGTGCCCGCGATCTTCACGGTGACGGAGTTTCCGACCGCGTCCTTCATCTGGGAGGCGACGGTCCGCTTCCAGATCAGCTCGTACAGCTTGAACTGGTCACCGGTCAGACCCGTCTCGGCCGGCGTGCGGAAACGATCACCCGAGGGGCGGATCGCCTCGTGCGCCTCCTGCGCGTTCTTGACCTTCCCGGCGTACGTACGCGGCTTGTCCGGCAGATAGCTCGCACCGTAGAGCTGCGTGACCTGGGCTCGGGCCGCGCTGATCGCGGTGTCCGAGAGGGTCGTGGAGTCCGTACGCATGTAGGTGATGAAGCCGTTCTCGTACAGCTTCTGCGCCACCTGCATCGTCGCCTTGGCACCGAAGCCGAGCTTGCGGCTGGCCTCCTGCTGGAGCGTCGTCGTACGGAAAGGCGCGTACGGCGAACGTCGGTACGGCTTCGACTCGACGGACCGTACGGAGAAGTTCGTGTTCTCCAGGGCAGCGGCCAGCGCGCGGGCGCCCACCTCGTCGAGGTGGAGCGTGTTCGCGCCCTTGATCTGCCCGAGCGAGTCGAAGTCGCGGCCCTGGGCGACGCGCTTGCCGTCGACCGTGGTCAGACGGGCGACCAGGGAGGCCGGGTCGCTCGCGTCACCGGCGCGGCCGGTGCCGAAGGTGCCCGTCAGGTCCCAGTACTCGGCGGAACGGAAGGCGATGCGCTCGCGCTCCCGCTCGACGACGAGACGGGTCGCGACGGACTGGACACGGCCCGCCGACAGACGGGGCATGACCTTCTTCCAGAGGACCGGCGAGACCTCGTAGCCGTAGAGGCGGTCGAGGATGCGGCGGGTCTCCTGGGCGTCGACCAGCTTCTGGTTGAGCTCGCGCGGGTTGGCGACGGCGGCCTGGATCGCGGCCTTGGTGATCTCGTGGAAGACCATCCGCTTGACCGGGACCTTGGGCTTCAGCACCTCCTGGAGGTGCCAGGCGATGGCCTCGCCCTCGCGGTCCTCATCGGTGGCGAGGAAGAGTTCGTCGGAGTCCTTGAGCAGGTCCTTGAGCTTCTTGACCTGGGCCCGCTTGTCGGCGTTGACCACGTAGATCGGCTCGAAGTCGTTGTCGACGTCCACACCGAGGCGGCGCACCTCGCCGGTGTACTTCTCGGGCACCTCCGCGGCGCCGTTGGGGAGGTCGCGGATGTGCCCGACGCTCGCTTCGACGACGTAGCCGGGGCCGAGATAGCCCTTGATCGTCTTCGCCTTGGCAGGCGACTCGACGATGACGAGTCGGCGGCCGCCGTGTGCGGTCTCGCTGGTCGGGGACAACTTCGCTCTTCTCTCCGGTCGACGCAGGGGGTCTCGCCCCAGGCCTTGAACCCGGGGGTCGGGTCATGCTGACGCTGCGGAGTGTGACGGTACATCCCGCCCCCGTGTCAAACGGGAAAAGCCCGCAACGGCCACTCGAACGGTAACCCGACTCCCGCCATTCCTGCCGCCCGGAGTGCCGACCTGCCGTTTCGGACCTATCCGGAGGGTGACCTCTCAGTTACTGGAGGCCTGCGTTCCGGAGGGCCCCGGGCCTTGTCCGCGACGGCCGACGGCCGTCGATTCCCGGACACCGAAGGTGATTGTTCCCGGCCAGGGCGGCCGGCTCGGCCGAGAGGACTCCGGGGGTGTCGCCGGAAGAAGCGACGCTCAGGTGCGAGTGAAACACCACACGGCGAGGAGCAGCGCGGACGTCCCGGCGAAGGCCGCGACCGCCGCGGAGGCCATGGGATGAACCCCGTGGGCGACAGGGGCGCGCTGCCGCAGCCGGACGGCCGTCCACAGCAGGAGACCGCCTCCGAACAGGGCGAACACCGATCCCGTGAAGATCGCCGGTCCGCTCTCCATGGTTCGTCTCCTCCGCCCTCTGGTACCCAGCACCGGGACGCTGACACCTCCGGGCAGCCGGAACACCAACCCCGGGTGAACGCAGGGCGGACAGCTCCGTGCGCCCTCATGCGGAATCCGTCACACCGCCCCGGGCGTCGGTGACGGTGCCTGTCGCCGGGCCGGTGTGCGGCTCGGCGGGGGCGAGGCAGCCGGGCGGGCGGAGGATGTCGGCGGCGAGCCGCGCTCGGGGGACTCGGGCCGCAGGGCGATGCCGTGGTCGGCGGGCGGCACGGGCGCGTACGGATCGCCGGAAGCGTCCGGTGTCTGAAGGATGTTGGCCGGTTTCACGTGCCGGTGTCCCGAGGCTTGATGGAGGTCGAGCACGCCGAACCCCGTCCGGGGCCCTCGCGCATCAACCCGGCGCGCCCCGTGGCCACATGCGGGCCGGGTCCGCGTCGTACGCGAGCCGGACCGGGATGCTCACCCGTCGACCCCCTGGAGAACTCACCGGGCGGGCTCGATGAACCCCTGCTCGACCAGCAGCCGGATCTGGGACGGGGTCCGGTCCCGCAGCAGAACCGGGTCCTCTCCGACCAGTTGGGCGATGGCGTCCAGGATCCGGCCCGCGCTCAGCGTGCCGTCGCAGACGCCCGCGAAGCCCGCCCCGACCGTGTCCACCTTCGTGGCCCGCCGCATCCCGCGGTGCTGGCGCAGCACGACGTGCTCGGGGTCCTCGGCGCCGGGCAGCCCGACCTGCTCCTGCACGATCTCGCCCGCGAGCCTGAAGTGCCCGGCGAGCAGGGCCGCGTCGTCGTGCGCCCGCAGATAGTCCACGCGGTCGAAGTGCGCACGCACGGTGTCGCCGAGCGGCTGTTCGACGGGGTGCGGCCACTCCTCCACGACGACCGAGGGCTGGGCGGCCGCCGACTTGCGCAGGCTGATCCAGCCGAAGCCGACGGACTTCACCTTCCGCGCCTCGAACTCGTCCAGCCACGCGTCGTACCGCGTCTGGTACTCCACCGGGTCGGAGCGGTGGTCGCCCGCGTCCCGAAGCCACAGTTCGGCGTACTGCGTGACGTCCTGGACCTCGCGCTGCACGATCCACGCGTCACAGCCGCGTGGCACCCAGGACCGCAGCCGGTCCTGCCAGTCCTCGCCCTCCACGTGCTGCCAGTTGGCGAGGAACTGCGCGTACCCCCCGTCGTTCAGCCGGTCGCCCGCCTCCTGAACGAGCGTGCGGCACAGATCGTCCCCGCCCATCCCGCCGTCGCGGTAGGTGAGCCGGGCGCCGGGAGAGATCACGAAGGGCGGATTGGAGACGATCAGGTCGTACGTCTCGTCGTCCGCGATCGGTTCGAAGAGGGAGCCCTCCCGCAGGTCCGCCGCCGGGGCACCGGACAGGGCGAGCGTGAGCGCGGTGATGTGCAGCGCACGGGGGTTGAGATCGGTCGCGGTCACGCGCGTGGCGTGCTGCGCGGCGTGCAGGGCCTGGATCCCGGAACCGGTGCCGAGGTCGAGGGCCGAGCCCACCGGTGTACGCACCGTGATGCCCGCGAGCGTCGTGGACGCACCTCCCACGCCGAGTACGACCGCTTCCTCACGGCTGCCGATGCCGCTGGCCCCGCCGACCGCGCAGCCGAGGTCCGAGACGATGAACCAGTCCTCGCCGCCCGGGCCGCCGTAGGGCCGTACATCGACCGTCGCCGCGACCTCGTCGCCACCGGTCCGGGTCAGCCAGCCGCTCTCCAGGCAGTCCTCCACCGGCAGGACGTCCGCCACGCGCGCGCGGGGCACGGGCTGCTGCAGCAGGAAGAGCCGGACGAGCGCCTCCAGCGATGAGTCGCCCCGGGTGGCCCGGAGCGCGGGCACGGTCTCGCTGCGGGCCAGCGCCGCGTACGCGGGGGCGCCGAGCAGGTCGAGCAGCCCGTCGGCGCTGAAGGAGGCGCCCAGGAGGGCCTCCCGCAGGCGTGCGGTGACGTCGGTGCGGTCGGACGAGGGCAACGGTGCCTGGCTGCTGTTACTCACGCCTCCATTGTGTCCGCTCGCGCCGCCGTGGCGCGCGCCATGTGGACAGACGGAGCCGACGGCTGGGGAAAGCGGCTGTGGACCCATGCCGAGGGCCCGGTACGCGCGCGCACCGGGCCCTCTTTCGGTTGACGAACGATCGCTGCCCCTGGAGCAGATCTCGTTACTCAGGCCTCGTCTTTCAGGCCCTGTCTCAGGCCTTGCTCGCCGACGGCGACCCCGTGGCGGACTTGCAGCTCTCCTGCTTGGCCATCGCCTTGCCCACGTCGCCCTCCTCCAGCTTCTTGAGGGCGTTGTTGCCGCTCTGACTGAGCTTGTCGAGCTGGGTGGCGATCCCCTTGAGACCGTCGGCGAACTTCGCCTGGTCCTTCGTGTCGAGGTCGTCGACCTGCTTCTTGAGGTCGGCGTACGAGGAGGAGATGGTGTTGAGCTCCGTGACGGCGTCCTTCTGCTTCTTCTCGCCGTCGTCGACGTCGGGCGCCCCGGCCTTGTCCACAGCGGCACCGATCGCCTTGTAGGCGTCGGACATGTCCTGGAAGGCCTTGGAGTCGGTCTTCTGGACGTCCGCCGGAGTGCTGTTGTCCGAGGTCTGCTTCTGGATCGCGGTATTGGCGGCCTCGATCTTCACCGCCTGCGGCTGCACCGCGTCACACACCTGCTTGGCCCAGGAGTTCAGCTTGTCGCTGCTGTCGTCACTGCTGCATCCCGACAGCGCCAGTACCAGTACCGCACCGCCGGACAGTGCGGCCGCGAGCTTCTTGTTCACCGGATTGGTCCCTTCCATGGCTCTCGGCCCCGGAACATACACGCCAAGTGGGCGACACCAGCGTGACGAAGGTCCACTTCATCCGTTATTGAAGCCATTTGCACCAAGCGAGATAAGGCTCACGAACAGGGCGTGGACACACACGGGCGGGGGGGGGGGGGGGGGGGGGGGGCGGCGGGGCGGCGCGGGGGGGGGGGGGGGGGGGGGGGGGGCCGGGCGGCCGGCCGGGGGGGGGGGGGGGGCGGCCCCCCCCCCGCGGGC
>NZ_JBITFQ010000011.1:171308-320004 GCF_044456225.1 Streptomyces sp. NPDC050988
CTACTCCGCACCAATACACCTTATTTACACCCCATACCCACCACGCGAATTACCCCCCCCCACCGGGGGGGCCCCCCCCCGGGGGGGGCGCCCGCCCCCACACCCCCCCCCCCCCCCCCGCCCGTTGAGCGGAGCCCGGCCGGGCGCTGACCCGGCCGGTCATCCGGTGGCTACGAAACCACCGCCGGATCCACCGACTTGGCCACCCGCTCGGAGTTGCCTTCGTCACTCACGGCGATGCCTCGCCGCTTGGACACGTACACCGCGCCCACGATGACGGCGAGCGAGAGCACCGCGATGAGAACCCGCATGCCCACGCTCTTGTCCTCGCCGTAGCTGAATTTGACTACCGCGGGCGCGATGAGCAGCGCCACCAGGTTCATCACCTTCAGGAGAGGGTTGATCGCCGGCCCCGCGGTGTCCTTGAAGGGGTCGCCGATCGTGTCGCCGATCACCGTCGCGGCATGGGCCTCGCTGCCCTTGCCGCCGTGGTGGCCGTCCTCGACGAGTTTCTTCGCGTTGTCCCACGCGCCACCGGAGTTGGCGAGGAACACCGCCATCAGCGTGCCGGTGCCGATGGCTCCCGCGAGGAACGAGCCGAGCGCGCCGACCCCGAGCGTGAAGCCGATCGCGATCGGCGTCAGTACGGCGAGCAGACCCGGTGTGGTCAGCTCGCGCAGCGCGTCCTTGGTGCAGATGTCGACGACGCGCCCGTACTCGGGCTTCTCGGTGTAGTCCATGATCCCGGGGTGCTCGCGGAACTGCCGCCGCACCTCGTAGACCACGGACCCGGCGGACCGCGAGACCGCGTTGATCGCCAGCCCCGAGAAGAGGAAGACGACCGCGGCGCCCGCGATGAGCCCGACCAGGTTGTTGGGCTGCGAGATGTCCATCATCAGGTTCATCGGCGCGCCCTCGCCGGAGACCTTCTCGCCCACTTCGTTCGCGGCCGTGAGGATCGCGTCGCGGTACGAGCCGAAGAGCGCCGCCGCCGCCAGTACCGCGGTGGCGATGGCGATGCCCTTGGTGATGGCCTTGGTG
Source organism: Streptomyces sp. NPDC050988 (assembly GCF_044456225.1). NCBI lineage: Bacteria > Bacillati > Actinomycetota > Actinomycetes > Kitasatosporales > Streptomycetaceae > Streptomyces > Streptomyces sp. NPDC050988. The sequence continues at coordinate 172,350 of NZ_JBITFQ010000011.1, forward strand.
GTGTTGCCGACGGCGTCCAGGTCGGTGAGCACCTGCGCGCCCGCGCCCTCGACGTCACCGGACATCTCGGCGATGCCCTGCGCGTTGTCGGAGACCGGACCGAAGGTGTCCATGGCGACGATGACGCCGACCGTGGTGAGCAGACCGGTACCGGCCAGGGCCACCGCGAAGAGCGCCAGCATGATGGACGTACCGCCGAGCAGGAAGGCCCCGTACACGCCGAGGCCGATCAACAGGGCGGTGTAGACGGCCGATTCGAGACCGAGCGAGATACCGGCGAGGACGACGGTGGCCGGGCCGGTCAGCGAGGTCTTGCCGATGTCCCGTACGGGACGCCGGGTGGTCTCGGTGAAGTAGCCGGTCAGCTGCTGGATCAGCGCGGCCAGGACGATGCCGATGGCGACCGCGATGAGCGCGAGGATCCGCGGGTCACCGGCGTGGCCGAGGATGGCCTCGTCCGTGACGCCGTCCAAATCGGCGTACGAGGACGGCAGATAGGCGTAGACCGCCGCTGCCACGAGCGCCAGCGAGATCACCGCGGAGATGAAGAACCCGCGGTTGATGGCGCTCATCCCGCTGCGGTCCGATCGGCGCGGAGCCACGGCGAAGATGCCGATCATGGCGGTGAGTACGCCGATCGCGGGCACGATCAGCGGGAAGGCGAGCCCGGAGTCGCCGAACGCCGCCTTGCCGAGGATCAGCGCGGCGACGAGCGTGACGGCGTACGACTCGAAGAGGTCGGCGGCCATGCCGGCGCAGTCGCCGACGTTGTCGCCCACGTTGTCCGCGATGGTCGCGGCATTGCGCGGGTCGTCCTCCGGAATGCCCTGCTCGACCTTGCCGACCAGGTCGGCGCCGACGTCGGCGGCCTTGGTGAAGATGCCACCGCCGACACGCATGAACATGGCGATCAGCGCGGCACCGAGTCCGAAGCCCTCCAGGACCTTGGGCGCGTCGGCCGCGTAGACGAGAACCACACAGGACGCACCAAGGAGTCCGAGCCCCACGGTGAACATGCCGACGACGCCGCCCGTGCGGAAAGCGATCTTCATGGCTTTGTGCGAGACAGCGGTGAGATCCTTTTCGGGCTCACCCTCCGCCGGAGTCGCTTCCCGTGCGGCGGCGGCCACGCGGACATTGCTGCGCACGGCGAGCCACATGCCGATATAGCCGGTGGTCGCCGAGAACGCCGCGCCGATCAAGAAGAAGACCGATCGTCCGGCGCGCTGATTCCAGTCGTCCGCGGGCAGCAGCATGAGCAGGAAGAACACCACGACGGCGAAAACGCCGAGCGTGCGCATCTGCCGCCCCAGGTAGGCATTCGCGCCCTCCTGGATCGCCACCGCGATCTTCTTCATGCTCTCGGTGCCCTCGCCCGCCGCGAGTACCTGGCGTACCAGGACCCCGGCGACGACAAGCGCCGCAAGGGCGACGGCCGCGATGACCATCACGATCAGACGGTTGTCGTCTGTCAGTACTGCGGCTGCGAGGGTAGTGGGCTGGTCAAACTGATGAGGGGTAGAAAGCCCCGCCATTCGTCCTCCTTGACGCTTGGACCGAGCTCAAGATGTGGACGGATTGTAGGTACCGGAACCTGATCAAAACAGTGCGCGGTAAGCGGAATTAGCCTTCACCTGCTCTTCAGCAAATGATCCAGGGATCATCACGGAACCCGAAAGTGGTAATGCCTCAAAAGCATTGACGCGTGATCCAATGGCGCCCGGCGTGGCGTAAAGCCGATCGTATTGTTGATCGTAATCCGGATAGTGAATTAATTCACGAAAACGCGGAGCTTGATCGGAAGCTTGATCGGAAGCTTGATCGGAAGAGGCCGCGGACATGCGAAAGGGCCCTGCTGAGCAGGGCCCTTTCGCACATGTGGGGCAGTACCAGGGGGTGGATCAGGGAACGAGCGCAGCCGGCGGCGTGGTGGGCCAGCTCATCCTGATCAGGCCGCCGTTCTCACCGGCGGTCACTTCGACGTCGTCGACGAGGCCGCTGATGACCGCGAGGCCCATCTCGTCCTCCTCGGTCTCGACGTCCGCGTCACTGGCTCCACCATGGGCGCCCGGCGTCTTGTCGCCGGGAACCGTGTGCGGGGCCTCGTCGCCGACCTCGATGGAGAACTGCTTCTCCTCCTCGATCAGCGACACCCGCACCGGCGCCGAGATTCCGCCACTCTGGTGCAGGCCGACGGCCCGGGTGCAGGCCTCGCCGACGGCGAGCCTGACCTCATCGAGAACGGCCTCGTCCACTCCGGCCCTGCGCGCCACCGCTGCCGCCACCAGTCGGGCGGTCCTGACGTGCTCGGGCAGCGCGCTGAAGCGGAGTTCAACGGTGGCCATGCATCCCCCTCGGAACTACGGGCGTGCGGTCGGGGGGGGGGGGGGGGGGGGGGGGGGGGCCCCGGCCCCGCCCCCCGGGGGCCCCCCCCCCCCCCCCCCCCGCCCGGGGGGGGGGGGGGGGGCCCGCCGGGCCGGGGGGGGGGGGGCGGCGGGCGGGGCCCGGGGGTTGTTGGGTTTTACTCGGCGGCCAACCCACCCCCCCGCCACCGGGGGGGGGGGGGGGGGGGGGCGGGGCCCCCCCCCCCCGCCCCCCCTCCATTGACTTCTGCCTCCCGGACACGGCCCGGGATCCGGCTGTCGGCCGCTGACCGGCCAGTCAGGGACGGCCGGTCCACGGCCGGTCAGTCGGTGGCCGCCACCGCTTCCTCGACCGAGGTGTGGATCGGGAACACCTTGGTGAGGCCGGTGATGCGGAAGATCTTCAGAATGCGCTCCTGATTGCAGACGAGCCGGAGCGAACCCTCATGGGCACGCACCCGCTTCAGGCCGCCGACCAGAACGCCGAGCCCGGTGGAGTCGAGGAAGTCCACGCCCTCCATGTCTACGACGAGGTGAAAACTGCCGTCGTTCACCAGCTCGACCAACTGCTCGCGCAGCTTGGGCGCGGTATATACATCGATTTCGCCACCGACCTCGACGACCGTACGATCGCCGACGGTACGGGTCGACAGGGACAGGTCCACGGATCCTCCAGCACCTTGCTAATCGAGCGGTCATCCCAAGGGACACCTCGGCAGAGCCCCCAGGATGGTTCGCCAGCCGCGATGGCATTCAATCACTTACCGGCAGGCGTGCACGACGCCTTGGGTCCATTGTCCGTCACGCCAGTGACACACTCGATGCCGATGGCCAAGAATCACCGATCCGATCGAACCTCGACGGACACCGCATCCCGCCCCTCGCCGGGCGAGATCCTGGACCGGCTCGCCTCGGGGCCGAGCCGGGCTTCGCGCATCACTCATACGGAGCACTTGCCCCCACGTGAGGGTCGTCATGCCGTGTGGCCCGACCGGATCCGCGCGGAGGTCATCGCCGCGGTGCAGTCCGCGGGAATCGAACATCCCTGGGCCCACCAGGCACTCGCCGCGGAGCACGCCCTCGACGGCGAGTCGGTGATCGTCTCCACGGGCACGGCCTCCGGGAAGTCCCTGGCGTATCTCGTCCCGGTCCTGTCGACGCTCCTCGACGGCTCCGAGGCACCGAACGGCCGTGGCGCGACGGCGCTGTACCTCGCCCCGACGAAGGCGCTGGCAGCGGACCAGCGCCGGTCCGTGAAGGAACTTTCACAACCCCTGGGCAATGCCGTACGTTCCGCCGTCTACGACGGGGACACGCCCGTCGAAGAGCGCGAATGGGTACGCCAGTACGCCAACTACGTGCTCACCAACCCCGACATGCTGCACCGCGGGATACTTCCCTCACATCCCCGCTGGTCCTCCTTCCTGCGCGCGCTGCGCTATGTCGTCATTGACGAATGTCACACCTACCGGGGCGTCTTCGGGTCCCATGTCGCCCAAGTGCTGCGCCGGCTGCGCCGCCTGTGTGCCCGTTACGGCTCCTCTCCCGTCTTCCTCATGGCCTCGGCGACCGCCGCCGAGCCCTCGGTCGCCGCCTCCCGCCTCACCGGCCTGAAGGTGCTGGAGGTCGCCGACGACGCCTCACCCCGCGGTGAACTGGTGTTCGCCCTCTGGGAACCGCCCCTCACCGAACTCCACGGCGAGAAGGGCGCTCCCGTCCGCCGTACCGCCACCGCCGAGACCGCCGACCTCCTCACCGACCTGACCGTGCAGGGCGTCCGCTCGGTCGCCTTCGTACGGTCCCGCCGCGGCGCCGAGCTGATCTCGGTGATCGCCCAGGAACGCCTCTCCGAGATCGACCGTTCGCTGGCCCGCCGCGTGGCCGCCTACCGCGGCGGCTACCTCCCCGAGGAACGCCGCGCCCTGGAACAGGCCCTCCACTCAGGCGAACTCCTCGGCCTCGCCGCCACCACCGCCCTCGAACTCGGCATCGACGTCTCCGGACTGGACGCCGTCGTCATCGCCGGCTACCCGGGCACCCGGGCCTCCCTGTGGCAGCAGGCCGGCCGCGCCGGCCGCTCCGGGCAGGGAGCGCTGGCGATCCTGGTCGCCCGCGACGACCCGCTGGACACCTTCCTCGTCCACCACCCCGAGGCCCTGTTCGACCAGCCGGTGGAATCCACCGTCCTCGACCCCGACAACCCGTACGTCCTCGCACCCCACTTGTGCGCCGCCGCCGCCGAACTCCCGCTGACCGAGGACGACTTGCCCCTCTTCGGCCCCGCCACCGCCGAACTGCTGCCGCAGTTGGAGGCCGCGAAACTGCTGCGCCGCCGTACGAAGTCATGGCACTGGACCCGCCGGGAACGGGCCGCCGATCTGGCCGACATCCGCGGCGGGGGCGGCAGTCCGGTGCAGATCGTGGAGGCCGGTTCCGGGCGTCTGCTGGGCACGGTCGACGCGGCGGCCGCGCACGCCACCGTCCACGAGGGCGCCGTCCACCTCCACCAGGGCCGTACGTACCTGGTGAAGGAGCTGCACCTGGACGACTCCGTCGCCCTGGTCCAGGAGGCCAACCCCCCGTACTCGACGGTCGCCCGCGACACCACCGCCATCTCCGTCCTGGAGACGGACGTCGAAGTCCCCTGGGGCGACGGCCGGTTGTGCTACGGCTCCGTCGAAGTCACCAACCAGGTCGTCTCCTTCCTGCGTCGTCGTGTCATCACCGGCGAGGTGCTCGGTGAGACCAAGCTCGACCTCCCTCCCCGCACCCTCCGCACCCGAGCCGTGTGGTGGACGGTCACCGAGGACCAGCTCGACGCCGCCCGCGTGAACCCCGAGATCCTCGGCGGCGCCCTGCACGCCGCCGAACACGCGTCGATCGGCATGCTGCCGCTCTTCGCGACCTGCGACCGCTGGGACATCGGCGGCGTCTCCGTCCCGCTGCACCCGGACACCCTGCTGCCCACCGTCTTCGTGTACGACGGCCACCCGGGCGGCGCGGGCTTCGCGGAACGCGCCTTCCACACGGCCCGCGAGTGGCTCACCGCCACCCACCAGGCCATCGCCTCCTGCGAGTGCGACGCCGGCTGCCCGTCCTGCATCCAGTCCCCCAAGTGCGGCAACGGCAACGAGCCGTTGCACAAGCGGGGGGCCGTGCGGCTGCTCACGGTGCTGCTGAAGGGCGCACCGGAGAAGCCGGCCGGGGAGGACTGAGGCTGAGGCTGAGGCTTACGGCCCCACCTCCTCGACGGCTCGGTCGGACGCTCTGACCGGCGCCGGAGGTGTGCCAGGACCAGCTGATCCCGGCGGGCCCTCCGATCCCGCCGATCCGGGAGGACCGGCCGGAACCACAGGCCCTACGGGCCCCGCCGGGCCCGCCCTGGCCCGCACCTCCGCCGTCAACGGTCCCCGTCCCGCCGCGACCGTGACGTCCGAGATCTCGCCCTGGACGACACACCGCACGACCCGGGTGTTCTGGGCCCGTGCCACCCGCTCCGCCTGCCCGCAGGCTGCCGTCCCACCCTCCATCCAACGGTCGGCCGCCGCGAGCGCCGCCAAGTCGGCGGCTCCACCCGCACGGTGACGGATCACCACCGCCTGGCCCATGGCGAGGACTGCACCGAACACGACACACAGCACGGCGATCGCACCCACGACCCAGACGGTCGCCGACCCTCGGTCCGACGCGAAGACCTTGGCGGGGGCCCTCTCAAAGACGCTCGCAAAGACCCTTGTACGGGCCCGCCCACGCGGTCTCGTACTCACTCGCGCACAGCCTCGCGCACCGCCTAGCGCACCCACTCTCGTCGCGGCCTTCGTACGCGACCGGAGCCCTGCCCTCCTCATCCGCCCGCCCCCACCGTCTCCTCGGCCAGGGCCGCGGCCTCGTGCGTGAGGTCGAGGGTCAGTGCGTCGGGCCCGGGCGCCTTCGCCTCGACCCGTACGTGCACCAGGTCGCCCTCTCGCCGGACGGTGACCCGCGCACCGCTCGGCGCCGTGTCACGGGCCGCCGCCAGTACCGTGCCCGGCGGGTCCTGCCGGGCCGCCGCGCGGGCCCCCGCCCGGGCCGCGTCCACGCACTGGATCAGCGCGGCCGCCGCCATCAGCGCCCAGACCAGCGCCATCGTGAACGCGACCAGCACGGGCAGCACCACGGCCGCCTCCGCCGTCACGAATCCCCGGTCCCGGGCCATCTCCAGAGGCACGTCCGGACTCCGAACCCGCCCGGGACCGGACACCCCGGCCACCGCCCCCGCCTCCACATCCGCTTCCGCGCCGGCCTCAGAACTGCCCATTGAGCGCCCGCCCCACGATGTCCTGCAGAGCACCCCGAACCTGCCCGCTGGTCAGCACCTCATAGAGCACCACGGCGAACCCCACCGCCGTGATCAGCCCCATCGCGTACTCGGAGGTGACCATCCCGGCATCCCTCCGCGCCTTCCAGTCCCGCCCCGCCAGGACCCATGCCCGCACGGGCCCCAGCACTCGTACTCGTACCCGCCGCATTGCCTTGCTCATCCGAACCCCCGTACAGCTCTGTTCCGTTGACCTTCGAAGTTGGACTTGGCCCTTGAACCTTGGCCCTTCGTCCCTTTGCCACTTGACCGCTCGGCCACTCGGCCACTCGGCCACTCGGCCACTCGGCCGCTCGGCCGCTCGGCCGCTCGGCCGCTCGGCCGACTCTGATCGCCCGTCGTTCACCCCGTTCCGTACGTCACCCACCACCTCCGCCCAGCACCCCGCCCGCGAGCCCGATCACCACGGGCAGCACGCCGATCGCGATGAAGGCGGGCAGGAAGCACAGCCCCACCGGTGCGGTGACCAGGACACCCGCCCGCCGGGCACGGGCCGTGGCGGTGCGCCCCCACTCCGCGCGGGCCTCCGCGGCGATGCGTGCGACGGGCCCCGCCGCCGGTACGCCGGACTCGCCCGCCCGTTCCAGCAACCGGGCCAGTGCCCGGGCCCCTGGCAGGGCGGCCAATCCCCGCCACGCCTCGGCCGGTTCACCTCCGAGGCGCACCTCGGCCGCACCACGCGCCAGCCGCTGCCCCACGGGCCCGTCCAGCGCTTCGCCCACCGCCTGGGCGGCCGCCGCGGGACCGGCTCCCGCCGCGATACAGGCGGCCAGAAGATCGGCGGCGAGGGGCAGTTGCCGCGTGGCCAGCCCCACGTCGTACTCCTCGACCGGCGCCGGTCTCCGCTGCCACCGCCACATCCCGAAGCCGGCCACGATCCCGACCACGACCCCGGCCGCACCTCCGACGACCGCCCAACAGACGCTCAGCGCGCCGAAGACCGGCAGCCACCGCTTCACCTCACCGCGCATCACCAGGCGCCACCCGCCGGACGCCGACTCCACAGCCGCCCCCGTGCCCACGGCACCCACCGCAGGCCCCGTACCCACGGCCACCACGACCTTCAACCGCCTTCGCGTCCTCCGCTCCCGCCGCGCCGCGGCCAGGGCCCGGGCGAGCGTCCACATCCCCACGACGACACACAGCGCGACCCCCAGCCTGTGGACAACTTCCGTGCTCATCCCGCCTCCGCTCCCCGTACGATCCGCAGCACCCACCACAGCCCGAGGCCCTCCAGGGCCCCGCCGACGAGCAGACAGCCCAGCCCCGCGCCGGTGTGCAGCACGACATGCAGCGGATCGGCGCCGAGCGCGGTGCCGAGGAGCAGTCCGAGCACCGGAAGTCCCGCCAGCAGCACCGCCGTCGACCGTGCTCCCGCCAACTGGGCACGCAGGTCGGCCCGTTGGTCGCGCTCCGCACGCAACGCGCCCTCCAGCCGGTCGAGCCCGGCCGCGAGTCCGGCTCCCCGGTCCACGGCGACGCGCCAGCACGCGGCGAGGCCCAGCAGTCCTTCGGCTCCCGGCCGTCGTGCCGCGTCGGTGAGCGCGCCGGGCACGTCCCCGCCGAACCGGGCCGCCGCCAGCACCACCGCCTGCGCGCGGCCCAGCCCGCCCGAGTCACGGGATGCGCCGAGCAGGGCCTCACCCGGCTGACGGCCCGCGCGCACCTCCCCCGCGAGCGCCCCGCACAGCGCGATCACCGCGTCGGCCCGCCGCTCCCGCGCCCGCCGTGCCGCCCCGGCACGGCGGGCCCGTCGGACCAGCGGCACCCCGAGTGCCCCCACCACGAGGGGCACCACGGAAGCCCCGAGCAGACCGACCACCGCCCCGGCGACCAGGACCCACCACTCGCCCCGCATCCGGTGCCACCGCCGCAGCCGTTCTCCGACCCGCACGGCTCGCTCCCACGCCGGCGGCCCGACCCCCACCGCGCCACCGCCCGGACACACCAGCCGCGCCCGCCGCGCCCCCGGCCCCTGCCCGCCCACCAGCCAGGCCGCCACCCCGGCACACGCCATCGCCGCACTCACGGACACCGACACCTCACCGACCCCCGTCACAACCCCTCACCTCTCACTCCTGTCGCCGACTTCACCGAATTCACCGTTGCCGGGCCACCACCCCCAGAGCCCCAGGTCCCGGAGTCCCCGGAGCGCCCGGAGCCTCCGGCGTCCCAGACATCGCCAATGCCGCCGAGCAGTCCCCGCAGCCGCTCCCACCCCCGCTCGTACGTGAAGGCCTCCGCGCCCCACCGCAGCGCCGGCACCGTCACCACCAGCCCCGCCGGATCCCGCTCCAGCACATGCACCTCGGCGATCCGCCGCCGCCCGGCCCGGTCGCGTACAAGGTGGAGCACCACCGAGAGCGCGGCCGCCACCTGGCTGTGGAGAGCGGCCCGGTCGAGCCCCGCGGCCGTGCCCAGCGCCTCCAGACGGGCCGGCACTCCCGAGGCAGCGTTGGCGTGGACAGTCCCGCAGCCGCCTTCGTGGCCAGTGTTCAAAGCCGCCAGCAGGGCGACCACTTCGGGCCCACGCACCTCGCCGACGACCAACCGGTCCGGCCGCATCCGCAGGGCCTGGCGCACCAGGTCCTGGAGCGTGACGAGTCCGGCGCCCTCCTGGTTGGCGGGTCTGGATTCCAGTCGTACGACGTGGGGGTGGTCGGGGCGCAGCTCCGCCGAGTCCTCGGCGAGCACGATCCGCTCGCCCGGCCCGACGAGGCCCAGCAGGGCGCTCAGGAGCGTCGTCTTGCCACTGCCCGTGCCGCCGCTGATCAGGAAGGACAGCCTCGCGTCGAGCAGCGCCCTCAGCAGCAGGTCCCCGCCCGGTGGTACCGTCCCCGCCGCCACCAGCTCGGAGAGCGTGAAGGCCCGTGGCCGTACGACCCGCAGCGACAGGCACGTCGAGCCGACGGCGACCGGTGGCAGGACCGCGTGCAGACGCGTGCCGTCCGGGAGCCGGGCGTCCACCCAGGGATGCGCGTCGTCGAGCCGTCGCCCGGCCACGGCCGCCAGGCGCTGCGCGAGGCGCCGTACGGCCGCCGCGTCCGGAAAGGAGACAGCCGTCAGCTCCAGGCCGCCGCCCCGGTCCACCCACACCCGGTCGGGCGCCGAGACCAGCACGTCGGTGACCGAGGGATCACCGAGCAGCGGCTCCAGCGGCCCGCTGCCGACCAGCTCCGACCTCAACCGCTCGGCCGCCCCGAGGACTTCGGCGTCCCCGAGCACCCGCCCCTGTTCCCGCAGGGCCTGCGCCACGCGCGCGGGAGTCGGCTCGGCCCCACTCTCGGCAAGCCACTGCCGAACCCCGTCCAACAGCCCCGTATCCGAAGACACATTCCCGCCCGCGCGCCGCCCTGCCGACCCCGCGACCGCAGGCCCGCTCAAGCCCGGGCGCCGCCCTGCCGGCCCCGCGACCGCAGGCGGCCCCTCGCTCACCCGCCGTCCGACCGAGCCCACGCCCTCGGCCCCCTTCGCGGCCGTACGCCGCCACCCTGACGGCCCCGCATCCGCAGACAGAGCCCCGCCCGCACGCCAACCCGCCTCCCCCGTATCTGAAGGCAGCCCGGCCCCCGTGCTCCCTCCCGAGACCCCCGTCGGCCCCGCCTCGGCACCCCGCACCCGCGTGCCCCCGCTCATACGCCCCCTCCCGCGACAGCCGTCCGATCCCAGAACGTCGAGCAGAAGCGGGCCAGCGGTCCCCGGCCGTCCGCGCCGGGCGGGGCGCCTCGCTCCTGGGCCGCCAACAGACCCGTCTCCACCGGGACTTCGCCGACCAGCGGGAGGCCGAGCAGTCGGGCGACCTCCCGGTCGTCCAGACCGGGCGCGTACGGTCCGCGCACCACGACGCGCAGGTCCTTCAGGACCATGCCGACCGCGGACGCCACCCGCCCGGCCGCCGCGACGGCACGCAACTCGGCGGGGACCACGAGCAGGCCCAGGTCCACCTGGGCGAGGGCCTCGGCGACCCCTTCGTCGATGCGGCGCGGCAGGTCCACGACCACCGCCCCGCCCCGCCGCCGGGCGGCGGCCAGCACGGCCCGGACGGCCTCGGGTGCGATGGTGACGCAGTCACCGCGGTCCCAGCTGAGGATCCGGAGGGCGTGCAGTGACGGCAGCGACTCCTCCAGGGCGCCGCCGCCGACGCGTCCGTGCGACGCGGCGAAGTCTGGCCAGCGCAGGCCCTCCGCGGCCTCTCCGCCGAGGAGTACATCGAGTCCGCCGCCCAGCGGATCCGCGTCGACGAGGAGCGTGCGCCTTCCCTGGCGCGCCGAGATGACCGCGAGCGCGCAGGCGAGCGTGGAGGATCCGGCGCCGCCGCGGCCGCCGATCACGCCGACGGTGAGGGCCGGTGGGCCGACTCCCTCGGCCACGTCGGCGATCCGGTCGACCAACCATTGTTCGCCATCCGGCAGCAGCAGAACATGGTCGGCGCCGATCTCCACGGCCCTCCGCCAGACCCCGGAATCGTCCTGATCCCGCCCCACCAACACCACGCCGCGTCTGCGCGCGGCTCCCCGCACCCGTCGCGCGGCATCGTCGCCGACGAGCACCAGAGGTGCCGTCTCCCAGCCGCCGCCGCGCTCCGGCACCCCGTGGTGGACCTCGGGCCGGGCGCCGGCCGCGGCGCACAGCCGCAGCAGGTCGTCCAGCAGATCCGCGTCCTCCGTGACGATCAACGGTCCGCCCTGCCGCCCCTCGGCGGCCGACAGCCGGTCGTGTGTGATTGCTCCCGCCACGATCTCCAGCCCCTTCGCTGCTCCCTCGCGGCGCCCCTGCGGCACCACGATTCCCGCCCGCGCGAAGAACCGGCAACCGGCCCTCCATATGAACCGCCGATACGAACCGGCCATAGCCGCCGGACAATCGGAACCGGCCATGAACTTCCGCGAGCGGTGCGCGTTGGAATCACGGTGCAGCGATCCAGGAAATCGTGTGGATCTTGGTCAATAACTGTGGACAACTCGACGGTTGTGAATATCGCCTTCACCCAAACCAGTGACCGATGAGTGACTGTTGTACGACTCTCTTAGAGCAGCACGGCGACTACCCACAGTTACGAATCCTGTGCAGACGCAGAGGAACGCCGCAGCCCGCACAACAGGGCCCGGCGCTCGAAGAAGAGAAGTTGAAAACCCACCCGGACATGCGACGACCCCCGCCGGGGGGGGAGAGCGGGGGTCGTCCCCACGGTCTGACTCGGGGGGGGAGGAGCCGGACCGGGTTAGCACGGTCGCGAACGATCCGTGACTTCCATGGTGTACCCGAGAGCCCTCTCAGGCAAACCCACGCGCCCCACACTAGCCCGAATGGCGGGCGCATATGCTCGACCCCGTGGAAAACCACTCCTTGCCCCGCACAGCGGCCTTCTTTGACCTGGACAAGACGGTCATTGCGAAGTCGAGCACTCTCACCTTCAGCAAGTCCTTCTACCAAGGCGGCCTGATCAACCGCCGGGCCGTGCTGCGCACCGCGTACGCCCAGTTCGTCTTCCTCGCGGGCGGCGCCGACCACGACCAGATGGAGCGGATGCGCGAGTACCTGTCGGCGTTGTGCCGCGGCTGGAACGTCCAACAAGTGAAGGAAATCGTCGCCGAGACCCTTCACGACCTGATCGATCCGATCATCTACGACGAGGCCGCCTCCCTCATCGAGGAGCACCACATCGCCGGACGGGACGTCGTGATCGTCTCCACGTCGGGGGCCGAGGTCGTCGAACCCATCGGCGAACTGCTCGGCGCGGACCGGGTGGTGGCGACCCGGATGATCGTGGGCGACGACGGCTGCTTCACGGGCGAGGTGGAGTACTACGCGTACGGCCCGACGAAGGCCGAGGCCGTCAAGGAGCTGGCCGCGTCCGAGGGGTACGACCTGTCGCGCTGCTACGCCTACAGCGACTCGGCGACCGACATCCCGATGCTCGCGGCGGTCGGCCATCCGCACGCCGTGAACCCCGATCGCGCGCTGCGCCGCGAGGCCACCGCGCGCGCGTGGCCCATCCTCGACTTCCACCACCCGGTCCGGCTGAAGCAGCGGCTGTCGGTGCCACCCCGGCCGGCCCTCGTCGCCGCCGCGGCCATAGGAGCGGCGGCCGCCACGGCGGGTCTGGTCTGGTACGCGAGCCGTCGGCGCGCGGCAGCCGTGTGATCCACGGACCGCGAGCGTGCCCGATTCACTCCCTTTGGCACTAAAAGTAAAGAAGTACAGCGAGGGGTTCCGCTTCCTCCGGACCTGGAGTACAAAGGGGTTAACGGCCCGCGAGACCAAGGACATCCGAGAGGATCACCTTCAAACGCAACCGAGGCCCCACGGACCGCGCATGAACACCGGGCACCCACGCGACGTCGACCCGTCGATTACGGGCCAGCCGCACCAGGCGACGGGCAACAGTTCCCGACCTGATGGGCAATATCTCGAGGACGCTTGGTAACCGGGTGGACATGCCAGCGGCGGTACGGATCCCGTACCGCCGCAACCCTGTTCAGGGGTACTCAGGGACCGTGACGTCCAGCGCCCCGCAGGCTTACGCAGCCCCTCGCTGAAGCGCCTCGCACACCGCCGTCGACTCCCTCGCACCGAGTTCGATCGCCTTGCCGCAGTGGGCGATCCAGGTGGCCATCCCCTCCGGCGTACCGGAGGCATAGCCTTCGAGGGCCGAGGCATAGGCCGCGCGGCCCAGTTCCCCGTGACCGACCTCCGCCGGGCAGACGGACTTGGGGTCGAGGCCGCTGCCGACCAGGACGATGCGTTCGGCCGCGCGCGCGACCAGGCCGTTGTGGGAACCGAAGGGACGCAGCGCGAGGAGTTCGCCGTGCACGATCGCGGCGGTCACCAGAGCGGGCGCGGAACCCCCCGCGACGACCAGCCGCGCGAGGCCGTCGAGACGGCCCTCGACCTCGGCCGCGTCCGGCAGCGGAAGTTCGATCAACGGCGGTCCCGCGGCGGCGGCAGCGGGCGTCTCCGCGACGGATTCACCGTCCCGTCGTGGACGCCCGACCGTGTCCCCCTTGTCGGCGGCGGCCACCAGATGGAGCCGCGCCAGTACCCGAAGGGGCGACTGCCGCCAGATGGACAGGAGTTGGCCCGCCTCGGCGGTCAGCCTGAGCGCGGAGCCCACCACGCGGGCCTCGTCGTCGCCGCTGAAGTCGGCCCGTCGGCGCACCTCTTCGAGGGCCCAGTCGGCACCGGACAGCGCCGCGGAACCGCGCGCGCCGCGCAGCGCCGCCTCCGAGGTGATCGCGTTGCTGCGGCGCCGCATGATGCGGTGCCCGTAGACCCGGTCCACGGCCTTGCGCACGGACTCCACGGATTCGGCCACGCCGGGCAGCGACCCCAGCGCCGCCAGCGGGTCGGCGTTCCCACCTGTCGTACTCATGAGTACGACCCTACGCACACCCGGCCCGCACCCCACCAATGAGTGGTCTTCTTCACGTATGACGGCCCCCGGACGCCGCCACACCGCTACCTTAATGAACATGAAAATTGCTTTCGTTGGGAAGGGCGGCAGCGGCAAGACCACCCTGTCCTCGCTCTTCGTGCGCCACCTCGCGTCCACCGGATCGCCCGTCGTCGCGGTGGACGCCGACATCAACCAGCACCTCGGACCCGCGCTCGGCCTCACCGACGAGGAGGCCGGGCGGCTGCCCGCCATGGGCGACCGGCTCGCGCTCATCAAGGACTACCTGCGAGGTTCCAACCCGCGCATCACGTCCACCGAGACGATGATCAAGACAACCCCGCCCGGCGAGGGCTCCCGTCTGCTGCGGGTGTGCGAGGACAACCCGGTGTACGAGGCCTGCGCCCGGCCGGTGGAACTCGACGGCGGCGCCGTCCGTTTGATGGTTACCGGCCCGTTCACCGAGGCCGACCTGGGAGTGTCCTGCTACCACTCCAAGACCGGTGCAGTGGAGCTCTGCCTGAACCATCTCGTTGACGGCCAGAGCGAGTACATCGTCGTCGACATGACGGCGGGCTCGGACTCCTTCGCGTCCGGCATGTTCACCCGCTTCGACATCACGTTCCTCGTCGCCGAGCCGACCCGGAAAGGAGTCTCCGTCTACCGCCAGTACAAGGAATACGCACGCGACTTCGGCGTCACCCTGAAGGTCGTCGGCAACAAGGTGCAGGGGCAGGACGACATCGACTTCCTCAGGGGTGAGGTCGGCGACGACCTGCTCCTGACGGTCGGCCACTCGGACTGGGTGCGCGCCATGGAGAAGGGCCGCCCGCCCAGGTTCGAGCAGTTGGAGGACGGCAACCGCCGTGCGCTGCGCGCCCTCCAGGCCGCCGCCGACGCCACGTACGAGCAGCGCGACTGGGAGCGCTACACGCGCCAGATGGTCCACTTCCACCTGAAGAACGCCCAGTCCTGGGGCAACGAACGAACGGGCGCCGACCTGGCGGCCCAGGTCGACCCGGAGTTCGTCCTGCGCGAGGCCGAGACCGCCACGGCCTGAGCCTCACGACGTACGGCACGCGGCGGCCGGGGCCCGGTCCGCCGTGCCGGGCCCGCCCGGCCGGACAGCCCCCGCGGCGGTCCGGACGCGCCCGCCACACCCGGCCGACGCGTGCCGACCGCGCGCGCCCGCCCACCGCCCACCGCCCACCGCCCAGGGGGTTACCGCTTGACCGCCGGTGCCCCCGGGACGCCCTTCGGGGCCGGGGCGGGCTGCTCGGCGAGGGGGACCGAGGGCGGCTGTTCGGAGACGGGTGGCGGGGCAGGCTGCTCGGAGAGGAACGATGTCCAGCCACCCTTCGGGTCCTCGCCCACCTTGAGGGTGCGGAGCTTGGCCAGGGTCTTCGGGTCCTGGACGTCGAGCCAGTCGGCGAGTTGGCGGAAGGAGACGCAGCGCACCTCGGGCTTGGTGCAGACGCGCTCGATGGTCTCCTGGACGGCGCGCATGTACGTGCCGCCGTTCCAGGACTCGAAGTGGTTGCCGATGATCAGCGGCGCGCGGTTGCCCTTGTAGGCGCGGGAGAAGCCCTTGAGCAGGCCGTCCCGCATCTGGTCGCCCCAGTACCTGTGCTTGGCCGGGTTGCCCCGGGTCGTGGCGCCCGACTGGTTGACCAGGAAGTTGTAGTCCATGGTCAACGTCTCGAAGGCGCGCCCAGGGACGGGGACGAGCTGCATCGACAGGTCCCACAGGCCCTTCTCCTTCTTGGGCCAGACCTGGTTGTTGACGCCACTGGTGTCGTAGCGGAAGCCCAGTTCCCGGGCGGCGCGCATGAAGTTCTTCCGGCCCTCGAGGCAGGGTGTGCGGGCGCCGATGAGTTCCTTGTCGTAGTCGAAGGGCAGCGGGGAGCCCTCCGCCGTACCCGTGGTGCTCTTCCAGGACTTGACGAAGAACTTGGCCTGGGCGATCTCGTCCTTCCACTCCTCGACCGACCACTGGCCCACGCCGCCCCCGCCGCCGCAGAAGTGGCCGTTGAAGTGCGTGCCGATCTCGTTGCCCTCGAGCCAGGCGCCACGCAGCTGCCGCACGGTGTCCTTGATGCCCTGCTCGTCGTTGAAGCCGATGTCGGAGCGGCCCGGTGAGTGCCGCGGCGGCCGGTACAGCTCACGCTTCGCCTCCGGAAGCATGTACACACCGCTCAGGAAGTACGTCATCGTCGCGTTGTTGGCCTTGGCCACCTTGCGGAAGTGCGAGAACAGCCGCTGGCTGTCCTCGCCGGCCCCGTCCCAGGAGAAGACCACGAACTGGGGCGGTCTCTGACCGGGGTTCAGCCGCTCGGGCCGCGGAAGATGCGGCTGGGCGCCGGTGAAGGCGGTGGAACCGTCGCCGATCAGGCGGACCGCGGTCTTGGGTGCCGGGGCGCCCGCGGCCTTCGTCGCGCCGCGAGCGCCGTCACCGTGCGCGCCCTTCTTGGCGCCGGTGTCACCGATACCGCAGCCGGCGAGCGCGGCGGCGCAGGTCGCGGCGGCAGTGACGCCTGCGGCGATCCTCTGAGTGGTGGCCATGTTCCGCCCACCTTCTTCCTTCATTCGGGCCAAAGCGGAAGGGATTCCGTGCGGTGGAATCCCGGATAACCCCGAGAAAACGGACAGAAACCGACAGCTACCCCAAGGTCGCAGAGGCCCCGGAAGGAATTAGTACGACAAGCCGATCAAAATGATTAATCACCCCCTGGAGTGAATTACTGACCCATTTGCGCTACTTTTTCACACACGTCCTTTACTCTCCATTACGATTCATTTACCGAGCGTTGAGAAATCCCGCCGCTGTACGCCGTGACCCACGGCCGCGCCCCAAGCGACCGCGTAGCCCCGGAGGAAGACGGGAACCATGCCTGCCTGCGTCCCCACCCGCACCGACGACTCATCGCACATGCCGGACGAGGGGCGGCCGCACAGCCCGCCCGAGCCTCGCCGCCCAACCCCCCGGATCCCCCGTGTCCCCCGCATCGCCGGCGCCGATCTGTCCGCCTCGATCGCCGTCTTCCTGATCGCCCTTCCGCTGTCCCTGGGCATCGCCCTCGCCACCGGGGCCCCGCTGCAGGCGGGGCTCGTCGCCGCCGCCGCGGGCGGACTGGTGGCCGGCCGCCTCGGCGGCGCCCCGCTCCAGGTGAGCGGCCCCGCCGCCGGGCTCACGGTCGTCACCGCCGATCTCATCCAGAAGTTCGGCTGGCGCACGACCTGCGCCATCACCGTCCTCGCCGGTCTCGCCCAACTCGGCCTGGGCTTCCTGCGCGTGGCCCGCTCCGCCCTCGCCGTCAGCCCCGCGATCGTGCACGGCATGCTGGCCGGCATCGGCATCACCATCGCCGTCGCCCAGCTGCACATCGTGCTCGGCGGCTCCCCGCGCAGCTCGGTCGTCGCCAACGTCCTGGAGCTGCCGGGGCAGTTGGCCCACCCTCAGGTGGCGGCGCTGTCGATGAGCGCCCTGACACTGGCCGTCCTGCTGGCCTGGACCCGGATCCCCGGGCGCGTGGGCCGGGCCCTTCGCAAGGTGCCCGCCGCGCTCGTCGCCGTCACCGCCGCCACCACGACGGCGGCGCTCGCCGGGCTCACCCTGCCCAAGGTCGACCTGCCGTCCTGGCGGAGCCACGCGCTGGCCGGACTGCCCGAGGGCCCGGCGCTCGGAATCACCGCCGCCGTCCTCACCGTCACGCTGGTGTGCAGCGTCCAGTCGCTGCTCGGCGCCGTCGCCGTGGACAAGCTCACGGCCGGGCGGCCCACCCAGCAGAAGCGCTCAGACCTCGACCGCGAGCTGCTCGGACAGGGCGCCGCCAACATCGTCTCCGGATCGCTCGGCGGGCTCCCCGTCGCGGGCGTGGCCGTGCGCAGCTCGGCGAACGTGCAGGCGGGAGCGGTCAGCCGGAACTCCACGATGCTGCACGGCGTCTGGGTCGTGATCGCCGCCCTGCTGATGGTCCCGGTCCTGGAGCTGATCCCCCTCGCGGCGCTCGCCGCCCTGGTGATGGCCGTCGGAATCCAGATGGTGTCCCTGCACCACATCCGCACGGTCACCCGCCACCGAGAGGTGCTGGTGTACGCGGTCACGACCCTCGCCGTCGTCGTCCTCGGCGTGCTGGAGGGCGTCCTGCTGGGGATCGCCGTGGCCGTCGGAGTCGCCCTGCACCGGCTCACCCGCACCCGCATCACCCACGACGAGGACTCGGCGGGCGTCCACCACGTACGCGTACGCGGGCAGTTGACGTTCCTCGCCGTGCCGCGCCTCAGCCGGACCCTGCATCTCGTGCCCCAGGGGGCCGATGCCGTGGTCGAGCTGGACGGCTCCTTCATGGACCACGCGGCGTACGAATCGCTGCACGACTGGCAGAGCACGCACCTCGCGCAGGGCGGCTCCGTCGAACTGACCGGACGCACCGGGGCCCGGCTGGCCGCACCCCACGTCCAGGGGGGCACCGGAGAGACCTCGCACTGCCACTGCCGGCCCTGGACGCCCTGGCGCAACCACCATTGCGAGCGCCCCGAGAGCGCCCCGCAGAGCGGGCGTCGGAGCGGGCATCAACTGGCCAGCGGCATCAGCTCGTTCCAGCGCAACACCGCACCCCTGGTGCGCGGCGAGCTGGCCCGGCTCGCGCGGGAGGGGCAGCAGCCCTCCCAGCTCTTCCTGACCTGCGCCGACTCCCGGCTGGTCACATCGATGATCACTTCCAGCGGTCCGGGCGACCTCTTCGTCGTGCGGAACGTCGGCAATCTCGTACCGCCCCCCGGCGAGGAGAGCGCCGACGACTCGGTCGCGGCCGCCATCGAGTACGCGGTGGAGGTGCTGCAGGTGCGGTCCATCACCGTGTGCGGGCACTCCGGCTGCGGGGCGATGCAGGCGCTGATGAACACCGAACCGGGCGGCGCGCAGACGCCGTTGAAGCGGTGGCTGCGGCACGGGCTGCCGAGTCTGGAGCGGATGGCCGCCAAGGACCGGCCCTGGACGCGTATCGCCGGTCGGGCACCCGCCGACGCCGTCGAGCAGCTCTGTCTGACCAACGTGGTGCAGCAGTTGGAGCATCTGCGGGCGCACGACTCCGTGGCCCGCGCGCTGCAGGAGGGCGCGCTCGAACTGCACGGGATGTACTTCCACGTGGGCGAGGCCCAGGCGTACCTCCTCACGGAGCGCGCGCACCACGAGGAGCCGGACGGCGAGGTCTTCGACCGGGTCGCGGCGACGGCCCTGCACGACACACCTGCCTGAACCGCCCCCGCCCCGGGGCCCGCGAGCCACTCCCAGGAGCCCGCGGGCCCACTCCCGGGGGGTCCGCGGCCCCACTCCCGGGGCCCGTCCAGCGCCCTGCCACGGGTTCCGTTCGGGGCCCCGCCACGGGGCCGTTCGGACACCTCCCACGGAGCCGTTCGGACGCCTGCCACGAGCCCGCCCCGCCCGCGAGCCTGAACCGCGCCCCTCCCCCGTCCGTGAGAACGTGTGGCCCCCGTGTCCGCGGGAAGCCGCACGCACACATGATCCTGCCCACAGGTCTAAACCAATTCCCGGCCGGACCTTGTCACCAGGGGTCCGCGTCTGATGAGCTGTGGCCTGGGACACAACGGTCGCCCACCGGCCCAGCACCGTAAGGGAGATGTCGTGAGCAACGAAAGCCTGGCCAACCTGCTGAAGGAAGAGCGCAGGTTCGCGCCGCCCGCCGACCTGGCCGCGAACGCCAACGTCACCGCGGAGGCGTATGAGCAGGCCAAGGCTGACAGGCTCGGCTTCTGGGCCGAGCAGGCCCGCCGGCTGACCTGGGCCACCGAGCCGGCCGAGACCCTGGACTGGTCGAACCCGCCGTTCGCCAAGTGGTTCAAGGACGGCAGGCTCAACGTCGCGTACAACTGCGTGGACCGCCACGTCGAGGCGGGGAACGGCGACCGGGTCGCCATCCACTTCGAGGGCGAGCCGGGTGACGGCCGCGCCATCACGTACGCCGAGCTGAAGGACGAGGTCTCGCGGGCGGCGAACGCCCTGACGGAGCTCGGGGTCGAGAAGGGCGACCGGGTCGCCATCTACCTGCCGATGATTCCCGAGGCCGTCGTCTCGATGCTGGCCTGCGCCCGCATCGGCGCCGCGCACTCCGTGGTCTTCGGCGGCTTCTCGGCCGACGCCATCGCCACCCGTATCCAGGACGCCGACGCCAAGCTGGTCATCACCTCGGACGGCGGCTACCGCCGCGGCAAGCCCTCCGCGCTCAAGCCGGCCGTCGACGAGGCGGTCTCCCGGGTCGACGGCGTGGACAAGGTCCTCGTCGTGCGGCGTACGGGCCAGGACGTCGCGTGGACCGAGGGCCGTGACGTCTGGTGGCACGAGATCACGGCGAAGCAGTCCGCCGAGCACACCCCCGAGGCGTTCGACGCCGAGCACCCGCTGTTCATCCTCTACACCTCGGGGACGACGGGTAAGCCGAAGGGCATCCTGCACACCTCCGGCGGCTACCTCACCCAGGCCGCGTACACCCACCACGCCGTCTTCGACCTCAAGCCGGAGACCGACGTCTACTGGTGCACGGCCGACATCGGCTGGGTCACCGGCCACTCGTACATCACGTACGGGCCGCTGGCGAACGGCGCTACACAGGTGATGTACGAGGGCACGCCGGACACCCCGCACCAGGGGCGCTTCTGGGAGATCGTGCAGAAGTACGGCGTGACGATCCTCTACACGGCACCGACGGCCATCCGTACGTTCATGAAGTGGGGCGACGACATCCCCGCGAAGTTCGATCTCAGCAGCCTGCGGGTGCTGGGCTCGGTGGGTGAGCCGATCAACCCCGAGGCGTGGATCTGGTACCGCAAGCACATCGGCGGCGACCGCACCCCGATCGTGGACACCTGGTGGCAGACCGAGACCGGCGCGATGATGATCTCGCCGCTGCCGGGCGTGACCGAGACCAAGCCGGGGTCCGCGCAGCGCGCGCTGCCGGGCATCTCGGCGACCGTCGTCGACGACGAGGCGCGCGAAGTGCCGGACGGCGGCGGCGGTTACCTCGTGCTCACCGAGCCGTGGCCGTCGATGCTGCGCACCATCTGGGGCGACGACCAGCGGTTCCTCGACACGTACTGGTCGCGCTTCGAGGGCAAGTACTTCGCGGGCGACGGCGCCAAGAAGGACGACGACGGCGACATCTGGCTGCTCGGCCGGGTGGACGACGTGATGCTCGTGTCCGGGCACAACATCTCCACCACCGAGGTCGAGTCGGCGCTCGTCTCGCACCCGTCGGTCGCCGAGGCGGCGGTCGTGGGCGCGGCCGACGAGACAACCGGCCAGGCGATCGTGGCCTTCGTGATCCTGCGCGGTACGGCGTCCGAGACCGACAGCCTCGTGGGCGACCTGCGCGACCACGTCTCGAAGGCCCTCGGCCCGATCGCCAAGCCGAAGCGGATCCTGCCGGTGGCCGAGCTGCCCAAGACCCGTTCGGGCAAGATCATGCGCCGGCTGCTGCGCGACGTCGCGGAGAACCGCCAGCTCGGTGACGTCACCACGCTCACCGACTCCACGGTGATGGACCTCATCCAGTCGAAGCTCCCGGCGGCGCCCAGCGAGGACTGACGTAGAGACTGACGTACGACGCGAGAGGGGCACCCGGCGCAGGACGCGCCGGGTGCCCCTCTCGCGTCTAGCCTGATGATCACCGGATGGGTCCGGCCGCATCTTGGGTAGGCTGAGGAGCGCGTAGACAACGCGACAAGAGAAACACGACGAGAGAACTCAGAGATCCCAGGGATCTCAAAAGGTGCGCCGGGAAGTCTGGTCGGCAAGTGCTCAGTGATGCCTACCGACCGGAGGTCGATCTCGTGCCCGCGCCCGCTCCCCGCAAGAACCACAAGGTCCTCGGACGGCTCTCCCTGCCCGAGCGGACCTTCGTCGCGGACGCGCTGCGCACCGAGACGGTCGGCGGCGTCCTCCTGCTCGCCGCCGCGGTCGCCGCGCTGATCTGGGCGAACACCCCGATCCGGGAGAGCTACGAGTCGGTCAGGGACTTCCACGTAGGACCCGCCTCGCTCGGCCTGGACCTCTCCATCGAGCACTGGGCCGCCGACGGACTCCTCGCCGTCTTCTTCTTCGTCGCCGGCATCGAGCTCAAGCGTGAGCTGGTCGCCGGTGACCTCAGGGACCCGCGGGCCGCCGCGCTCCCGGTCGTCGCCGCGCTGTGCGGCATGGCCGTGCCCGCGCTCGTCTACACACTGGTCAACGTCACCGGCGGCGGCTCGCTCGCCGGCTGGGCCGTACCGACCGCGACCGACATCGCCTTCGCACTCGCCGTCCTCGCCGTCATCGGTACGTCGCTGCCGAGCGCCCTCCGCGCCTTCCTGCTCACGCTCGCCGTCGTCGACGACCTGTTCGCGATCCTGATCATCGCCGTGTTCTTCACCGAGAGCCTGAACTTCGCGGCGCTCGGCGGCGCCGCCGTCGGCCTCGCCGTCTTCTGGCTGCTGCTGCGCAGGGGCGTACGCGGCTGGTACGTGTACGTGCCGCTCGCCCTGGTGATCTGGGGGCTGATGTACAACAGCGGCGTCCACGCCACGATCGCCGGTGTCGCGATGGGCCTGATGCTCCGCTGCACCACCCGCAAGGACGAAGGCGAGCAGCGTTCACCCGGCGAGCGCATCGAACATCTCGTACGCCCCCTGTCGGCGGGCCTCGCCGTACCGCTGTTCGCGCTGTTCAGCGCCGGGGTCGCGGTGTCGGGGAGTGCGCTCGGCGAGGTGTTCACCCGGCCGGAGACCCTCGGTGTCGTGCTCGGTCTGGTCGTCGGCAAGGCGGTCGGCATCTTCGGCGGCACCTGGCTGACGGCCCGCTTCACCAGGGCCTCGCTCTCCGACGACCTGGCCTGGCCCGACGTGTTCGCGGTGTCCTCGCTCGCCGGCATCGGCTTCACCGTCTCGCTGCTCATCGGGGAACTCGCCTTCGACGGCGACCAGGCGCTCACCGACGAGGTCAAGGCCGCCGTCCTGCTGGGCTCCCTGATCGCGGCCGTCCTGTCGGGCGTCCTGCTGAAGATACGCAACGCCAAGTACCGCAGGCTGTGGGAGGACGAGGAGCGCGACGAGGACCTCGACGGCATCCCCGACATCTACGAGCAGGACAACCCCGCCTACCACCTGCGGATGGCCGAGATCCACGAGCGCAAGGCCGCCGAGCACCGGAGGCTTGCCGAAGTGACGGGCGGGGCAAGCGAGGAGAACGACGGTCCGGCATGATCTGACACGCACGGTCCGTTACGCACGTTCCGATACGCCCGGTCCGGCACGTACGGTCCAGACGTACCCAAACGCTCACAGCTCCACGACGACAGACGACGCAAGACAACGGCGACAAGACAACCGGCAAGACAACACCGACAAGACAACAGGGAGAACGCGATGAGCGCACCCGACGGCAGCCCGGTCGGCGCCGAACGCAGCATCGGCCAGCTGTTCGCCTCGGCGACGACCGAGATGTCCGCGCTGGTGCACGACGAGATCGCACTGGCGAAGGCGCAGCTCAAGAGGGACGTCAAGCGCGGAGCGGTCGGTGGCGGCGCGTTCGCGGCGGCCGGTGCGGTACTGATCTTCTCCCTGCCCATGCTGAGCTTCGCCCTGGCGTACGGCATCCGCACCTGGAGCGACTGGAACCTGGCGGTCTGCTTCCTGCTGTCGTTCGCCGCGAACGTGGTGGTCGCGGGCGTCCTCGCGCTGATCGGCGTGATCTTCGCGAAGAAGGCCAAGAAGGGCCAGGGCCCGCAGAAGACGGCCGCCTCGGTCAAGGAATCGGCGGCCGTACTGCAGAACGTGAAGCCGCACCCCCGTGAGGTGACCGCGGCCGACGCGGTCGGTGACACCGCCAAGGCTGTGGCACGCTCGTCCTCATGACGGACCCCGCCTCATCCTCGGCACAACCCACCTCGGTCGTACGGCTCGACGTGCCCGGCGGAAAACAGGTGACCCACCGGGACGTCGCCGCCAACGGCGCGCGCTTCCACATCGCCGAGATGGGCGACGGACCGCTCGTCCTGCTGCTGCACGGTTTCCCGCAGTTCTGGTGGACCTGGCGGCATCAGCTGGTGGCGCTCTCCGACGCGGGCTTCCGCGCGGTCGCGATGGATCTGCGGGGCATCGGCGGCAGCGACCGCACCCCGCGCGGCTACGACCCCGCGAACCTCGCCCTCGACATCACCGGCGTCGTACGGTCCCTCGGCGAGCCCGACGCCGCGCTGGTCGGGCACGACCTCGGCGGCTATCTGGCGTGGACCGCGGCCGTGATGCGCCCCAAGCTGGTCCGCCGGCTCGTGGTCTCCTCGATGCCGCACCCCCGGCGCTGGCGCTCCGCGATGCTCTCGGACATGAAGCAGACCGCGGCCGGCTCGTACATCTGGGGCTTCCAGCGGCCCTGGATCCCCGAGCGCCAACTGCTCGCCGACGAGGGGGCCCTGGTCGGCGAACTCATCCGGGACTGGTCCGGGCCGCGGCTGCCCGACGACGAGGCCGTGGAGGCGTACCGGCGGGCGATGCTGATCCCGTCGACGGCGCACTGCTCGCTGGAGCCGTACCGGTGGATGGTCCGCTCGATGGCCCGTCCGGACGGTATTCAGTTCAACCGCCGTATGAAGCGGCCGGTGCGGGTGCCGACGCTGCATCTGCACGGCTCGCTCGATCCGGTGATGCGCACGCGGAGCGCCGCGGGGTCCGGGGAGTACGTCGAAGCGCCGTACCGCTGGCGCCTGTTCGACGGGCTCGGGCACTTTCCCCACGAGGAGGATCCGGTGGCCTTCTCCACCGAATTGGTGAACTGGCTGAAGGACCCCGAGCCGGACCGCTGAGGGCATCGCGCCGCAGGTCAGGGGCCGTTCGACGAAGCCCTCGCACCACGCGCCCCACCCGTCTCGGGAACGCCTGTTCTACGAACGGCCAATTGCCCGACGCATAGGCCGATTGGGGGGCGTGGGGGCGGTTATCGACCTTGGGGCAGGGGCAGACGTCGGGGTATGGGCTGGACGCACGACTACAGTGACGCAGCACGAAACCGCCGCTCGGCCAGTGGCCTGAGCTCCCATCAGAGGGGAGCCCCGCAGCTGCAGGGCACGGATCCTCGGCTGGGAATCCCGCACATTCTGAAGCGCCGTGCCCGCTGGGTCTCGGCCCGCCTGCGTCACCCGCGCGACTGAGGACCCGCGCGGCCGGATCGTTCGGACCTTCGCCCGTTCGACTCCGTCGGCCGAGCCCCTGCGCACCCCGGACTACAGCGCGCAGCTGT
This sequence comes from Streptomyces sp. NPDC050988, assembly GCF_044456225.1. Lineage (NCBI taxonomy): Bacteria > Bacillati > Actinomycetota > Actinomycetes > Kitasatosporales > Streptomycetaceae > Streptomyces > Streptomyces sp. NPDC050988. The sequence goes on from NZ_JBITFQ010000011.1 coordinate 197,747, forward strand.
CGCTGCCCACCTGCTGGTTGGCGGTACGGCCCTTGGTGATGTCCTCCTGGACCTCTTCCACGGTCAGCGCGTACCCCGTGTCGGCGTCGTCGAGGGACTTCGCGAACACCACGCCGTACACCTCGCCGGTCGCGGTGAGCAGCGGGCCGCCGGAGTTGCCCTGGCGCACGGTCGCGAAGACGGAGTAGACCTTCCGCTGCACGGTGCCGCGGTGGTAGATGTCCGGGCCGTTGGCCGTGATGGGTCCGCGCACGCGCGCCGGGTTGACCGTGTACGAGCCGTTCTCGGGGAAGCCCGCGACGATCGCGTCGTCCCCCCTGGTCGCTTCCTCGGTGGTGAACTTCAGGGCGGGCGCGTTCAGATCGGGTACGTCGAGTACGGCGATGTCGCGCTCCCAGTCGTAGAGCACGACCTTCGCGGCGTACCGCCTGCCCTCGCCGCCTATCTGGACGTACGGCTCGTCCACGCCGCCCACCACATGAGCGTTGGTCATCACGCGGCGCGGGGCGTAGACGAAGCCGGTGCCTTCGAGGACCTTGCCGCAACTCTGGGCGGTCCCGGTGACCTTGACGATGGAGCGCTGGGCGCGGGCGGCGACCGGGCTCGTCGCGAGGGCCGGGTCGGGCGGGTCCACGTCGTCGATCTGCTCGTCCGAGAAGGGGCTGAAGACCTGCGGGAAGCCGTTCTGCGCGAGGACCTTGGAGAAGCCCGCGAACCAGGTGTCGGCCTGGTCGGGCAGCGCCCGGTCCACGCCGAGCATCACCTTGGAGTTGCGGACCTCCTTGCCGAGCGTCGGCAGTGTCGTACCGGCCAGGGCCGAGCCGATCAGCCAGGCGACGAGGAGCATCGCCACGACGTTGACGAGGGAGCCGCCCGTGGCGTCCAGGGCGCGGGCCGGGGACCAGGTGATGTACCGGCGCAGCTTGTTGCCGAGATGGGTGGTGAGGGCCTGGCCGACCGAGGCGCAGACGATCACGACGACCACGGCGACGACGGCTGCGGTCGTGCCGACCTCCGCGTCGTCCGTCACCGCGCCCCAGATGACCGGCAGGAGGTAGACGGCGACGAGACCGCCGCCCAGGAATCCGATCACCGACAGGATGCCTACGACGAATCCCTGGCGATAGCCCACGATCGCGAACCACACGGCGGCGACCAGCAACAGGATGTCCAGCACGTTCACTGCTTCAAGCCTCGCCTCATCACTTTGCGGTGGCCGTGCCTCGGCCGGGGGTCCGGGGACACCCGGCGCAGCCGCTCATGTCGCGGCCCCCGGGAAGACACAGCACGGGTGCCACCCTGTCATGCGCGCCAGTCGAGCGGCACCTGCTTGTCGCGGTCCCAAGGTCGTTCCCAGCCCGCGTAGTGCAGGAGGCGGTCGATGATTCCGGCCGTGAAGCCCCAGACCAGGGCGGATTCGACCAGGAATGCCGGACCTGCGTGGCCGCGCGGGTGCACGGCCGTCGCGCGGTTGCCTGGGTCCGTGAGATCCGCCACGGGGACCGTGAAGACGCGGGCGGTCTCCGCCGGATCGACCACGCCGACCGGTGTCGGCTCGCGCCACCAGCCCAGCACCGGGGTGACCACGAAGCCGCTCACCGGGATGTAGAGCTTCGGGAGCACGCCGAAGAGCTGGACACCTCGGGGGTCGAGCCCGGTCTCCTCCTCGGCCTCGCGGAGGGCGGCCCGCAACGGCCCGTCGCCCTTCGGGTCGCCGTCCTCGGGGTCGAGGGCGCCACCGGGGAACGACGGCTGCCCCGCATGCGACCTGAGCGAACTCGCCCGCTCCATGAGCAGCAGCTCGGGGCCCAGCTCCCCCTCGCCGAACAGGATCAGTACGGCCGACTGGCGCCCGCCGCCGTCCTCCGGGGGCAGGAAGCGGCTCAGCTGGAGCGGCTCCACCGTCTCCACGGCATGCACCACCGGGTCCAGCCAGCCCGGCAGGCCGTCCTTGGTCAGGACCAGATCGCCGTCCTGCATGTCATGCGTGCGACTCGCGCGCGTCATCGCCACCCCCGTTCTGCTGCTCTCAACGCCCGCGGGTCCACAGATCGTTCCGTCATCCGGCCTCCCGCGCGGGTGAACCGGGCGCGGGGACGGCGGAGGAGGGCGCGGGGACGGCGGAGGAGGGTGCGGGTGCGCCGGGGGCGGACGCACCGGGCACGAGGGCGCCGGGGGCGGACGCGCCGGGGACGGGCGCTCCCAGCGGGGGTGCGGGCATGCCGCCCGCGTCGAGGTAGGACTGCGGAGGGTTGAGGCGCTGGCCCGGGAACCCGCCCTTCTCGTACTTCAGGAGCTTCTGGGCCTTCTCCGGGTCCGTCTCGCCCTCCCCGTACGCCGGGCAGAGCGGGGCGATCGGGCAGGCACCGCAGGCGGGCTTGCGGGCGTGGCAGATACGGCGGCCGTGGAAGATCACGTGGTGCGAGAGCATCGTCCACTCGCTCTTCGGGAAGAGCCCGCCGATGGCCGCCTCGATCTTGTCGGGCTCCGTCCGGTCGGTCCACTGCCAGCGCCGTACGAGCCGCTGGAAGTGGGTGTCCACGGTGATGCCGGGGCGGCCGAAGGCGTTGCCGAGGACGACGAAGGCGGTCTTGCGGCCCACTCCGGGCAGTTTGACGAGGTCTTCGAGGCGGCCGGGGACCTCGCCCCCGAAGTCGTCCCGCAGGGCCTTGGAGAGCCCTATCACCGACTTGGTCTTGGCCCGGAAGAACCCGGTCGGCCGGAGGATCTCCTCGACCTCCTCCGGATTCGCCGCTGCCAGGTCCTCGGGCGTGGGGTACTTCCCGAAGAGCGCCGGCGTCGTCTGGTTCACCCTCAGGTCGGTCGTCTGCGCCGACAAAACCGTGGCCACCACCAGCTGGAAGGGGTCCTCAAAGTCCAGCTCCGGGTGCGCGTACGGGTACACCTCGCCGAGCTCACGGTTGATGCGGCGCGCCCGCCGGACGAGGGCCGTGTGCGACTCGTTCCTGGGTGGCTTGGCGGGGGTGATTTTGGTGGGGGTGGTTTTGGCCGGGGCGGCTTTGACGGAGGCTGCCTTGGCGGGGGTGGCTTTGGCGGAGGCTGCCTTGGCAGGGGCTGCTTTGGGGGGAGTGGCTTTGGCGGGGGTCACTGCGGCGGGTGCGGCTTTCTTCGCGGGGGCGGACTTTTTGGCGGGCGCGGGCGCGGGCGCGGGCGTGGGGGTGGGGGTGGGCGTGGGCGGGGGCTTCCTGGCGGTCGCCTTCGCGGGCGTGCTCGACGCTGAGGCCTTCTTGGCGGTCGCCTTCTCCGGTGCGCTCGACAGCGAGGTTTTCCCGGCGACGGCCTTCGCCGGAGTGGTCTTCTTCTTGGCGGCCCTCTGTGGAGCAGCAGCCTTCTTCGGGGCGACCATCTTCTTGCTCGCGGCAGCGGCCTTCCTGCTCGCGGCAGCCACCTGCTTGCTCGGGGCGGCAGCCCTCCCGCTCGGAGCGCCAGCCTCCTTGCCCATGGCGGCGGCCTCCTCACTCGGGGCCGCCACCTTCCTGCTCGCGGCAGCAGCCGTCTTGGCCGCGGCAGTCTTCTTCGAGACGGCCACCTTCTTCGCGGCGGCAGCCTTCTTGCTCGCGGCAGCCTTCTTGCTCGCGGCAGCCACCTTCCTGCTCGGGGCGGCAGCCTTCCTCGCGGACGCGGCTCTCTTGACGGCGGCGGCCTTCTTCGCGGTCGCGGCCATCTCCGAGGCGGCGGCCCCCGCGGCCTTCCCGGCGGCCCCGGCCGACCTCTTGGCCCGACCGGACCCTGCCGCTTTTGTCGTTTTCTTCGCTCCGTCGGGGTCCTGTTCGCCCACAGCGGAATCGCGACGTGCAACCACCCGTCCAGCCCCCTTGGCCTGTGCTCTCACCGGCGATTTGGACACCCGGCCAGCCTAAAGCCCACCAGTGACATCCGCCCCGGCCCTCGGGGATCGGCCCCCAATTGGCCCCCTGCCGCACTGCGGGACACACCTGTACGGCAGACTTGTGACTGATCACACTGTTTGGACCGTCCGGCAAGATGGGGAACACGGTCCCCGGCACACGGGGGAGCAAGATCCCCTGAGCAGGTCGACAAGGAGAGAACTCGTGGACGACGTTCTGCGGCGCGCCCCGCTCTTCGCGGCGCTCGATGACGAGCAGGCCGCGGAGCTCCGCGCCTCCATGAGTGAGGTGACCCTCGCGCGCGGAGACGCGCTCTTTCACGAGGGCGACCCCGGAGACCGCCTGTACGTGGTCACCGAGGGCAAGGTGAAGCTCCACCGCACATCCCCCGACGGCCGCGAGAACATGCTGGCGGTCCTCGGCCCCGGCGAGCTCATCGGTGAGCTGTCGCTGTTCGACCCGGGCCCGCGCACGGCGACCGCCAGCGCGCTGACCGAGGTCAAGCTGCTCGGCCTCGGCCACGGCGACCTCCAGCCCTGGCTGAACGCGCGGCCCGAGGTGGCCGCCGCCCTACTGCGCGCCGTCGCCCGACGTCTGCGCAAGACCAACGACCAGATGTCCGACCTGGTCTTCTCCGACGTGCCGGGCCGCGTGGCCCGCGCGCTCCTGGACCTCTCGCGCCGCTTCGGCGTGCAGTCCGAGGAGGGCATCCACGTCGTGCACGACCTGACCCAGGAGGAGCTGGCCCAACTCGTCGGCGCCTCCCGGGAGACGGTCAACAAGGCGCTCGCCGACTTCGCGGGCCGCGGCTGGCTCCGCCTGGAGGCCCGCGCGGTGATCCTGCTGGACGTGGAGCGCCTCGCGAAGCGCTCGCGCTAGCCGCTGAACGTCACGCCTTCTTTAAGGAAGGGCCCCGCCGACACGGTGGGGCCCTTCTTGTCGTCTTGTTGTCGCCGGACGCCAGCCTGAGGGGTGGGGACGCACGAGGACACGGGGACTACGAGGACAGAGCGTCGGAGTCCGTCGGGGGCGGCACGAAGGGCCCTTGGCGGCGGCGGGGGCCCGCGCCGGCGCCGAGGCTGTGGAGGTACCCGCGGGAGAAGGGAAGCCCCGGCGCACCGCTGAGCACCTGGGTGGCCGACGGAACCCTCGCCATGGCCCGCTCCGACCGGGTGGAGGCGTACGGCCTGACGACCGGTGCCCCCCTGTGGACGTGGCAGCCGCCCGACGGCGAGGTACTGGCCCACGCCCCCGCGGACGCACCGGACGGCGTGGGCGTCGTACTGCATCACGCCGACGGGGACGGGGACAGGGACGGCGGCGCGGAGCACGTCAGCCTCACAGGGCTCGATCCCGTGGACGGCCGGGTCGTGGCCGAGCGCGCCTTGCCCGGCCACAGCTACCGGGCCCGCCTCGCCGCGGCCGGGGACTGCCTCGCCGTGGTCTGTACGGCGGAGCGCCCCGTCCACCGGCTGCGCGTGTTCCGCTGGAAATGACATGAACCCGCGGCCCGGCCCGTGCAGAGTGTTCCCATGCCGAACAAGGGGCTCGACGCCCGGGGATACATCGAACGCGAAGGATCTCCGGGGCTGATCCCGCACGCGTTCCGGCCCGTCGTGGCCACGGCCCGCGACCGGGTGCTGGACGTCTTCGGGGCGCGGCTGCACAGCGCGTACCTGTACGGGTCGATCCCGCGCGGCACCGCGCGCGTGGGCCGCTCCGACCTGGACCTGCTGCTGACCCTGCGCGAGAAGCCCACGGACGCGGACCGCACGGACGCCCGCTCGCTCGACGAGGCGCTCGACAAGGAGTTCCCGCAGATCGACGGGGCGGGGACGCTGCTGGTCGGCCGGGAGCAGGTGCTGAGCGACCTGGAGAGGCACGATCTCGGCTGGTTCGTCGCCTGCCTCTGTACGCCACTGTTGGGCGAGGACCTCGCCGAGTATCTGCCGCGCTACCGGCCCGACGCGCTCCTCGCCCGCGAGACGAACGGCGACCTCGCGCTGTTCCTCCCGCGGTGGCGCGAGCGGATCGCCGAGATCGCAGAGGCGGACGGCTCGGAGGAGGCCCTGCGGCCCCTCACGCGCTCCATCTGCCGCCATCTCGTCCGCACCGGCTTCACCCTCGTCATGCCCCGCTGGAACGGCTGGACGAGCGATCTGACGGAGATGGCCGAGGTGTTCGGCACGTACTACCCGGAGCGGGCCGCGCAACTGCGGGAGGCGGCCGTCCTCGGGTACGAGCCGAGAGGCGATGCCGCCGTCCTTCGGTCGTACGTCGACGATCTAGGGCCGTGGCTCGCCGAGGAGTACGCGCGCGTGCACGGCATCAAGAAACCGCGCCCCTAGGGGCAATCCGGTCGTTTTTGTTGGCGTGGCAAGCGCGGGTCGGTCGAAGTCATCTGGTGAGCGGTTGCCGGCCCGGGTCGCGGTCGGGGTGCTGACACAGGCGTTTCCTCAGTCGCTTGTGGACGAGGTGTTGGCGGAGACGGGTCGGGTGCAGCAGCGCAACCGGCTGTTGCAGTTGTTCGCTCAGGTGTGCCGTCCGTAACTCTCCCCCGGCGGCCTCAGGAGTTCCGGCCCCTCACTCGACGGCCTCCGAGGAAGGCGGAAAGGCGTCGCGCAGGCGTTGCAGGGCCGCCGTCACGACTGCACGGACGTCCGCCTCGCGCAACGGGGCGGAGAACAGCGCCGAACTGAACGAGAAGCCCTCGACCAGGGCGAACAGCCAGAGCGCCTCGCGGTGGAGCGCCTCCTCGTCGACCGAGCGGTCGGCCAGCGCATCGCGCAGCAACGAGAGGAACAGCTCCGTGCCCGCGAGGGACGTGGCCGCGACGTTGGCCGCGAGTTCCGCGTCCGTGCGCGCCAGGACACGGTATTCGACGAGAGCGATGTTCTCCCGGCGCTCCTGCTCAGTGGTCGGAGCGGCGAATGCGATCACATCCACGATCCGTGCGACCGGGTCGTCGGACATCGCCGCGGCGCGGCGTACGGCGCGCTGGAGGAGAACGTCCAGCGTGAAGCGCATGACCTCGCGGAGGGTGTCGCCGAAGTAGTGCCGGATGCTCCCGATGGCCAGGCCGGTGCGGGCGGAGATCCGGGCGAGGGTCACCGAGCGGATCCCGTGTGCGGCGATCTCCTCGATCACGGCGTCGGCGACCTGCTCTCGGCGGATATCCGGGTTGGCTCTCTTGGGCATGACCCCATCCTAGTCATTTATTAGCACGCCCGTGCTACTTTACTAGCACGGGCATGCTAGAAAGGCGTCGTGGCGGTGCTCTGCCCCGCCACGACCCCGGACAGGGGAGACATGAACGACCGGCACGATCCCTGGACGGGTGCGGCACGGGAGGGTCCTTACGGCTTCGACGGGCTCAAATGCCCCGACGGCGATGCGGGGGCGTGGTCGAAGCCCGCCCCGGAGCCGGGCACGCCCCCGGAGCCGGGCACGCCCTCGCCCCCTGCGCCGTCATCGTGCTGATGACGAATCCGCTGCGCGGCCGTTGGCGCCCGCGTTGTGCGCGAGGCGGACGGCCTTCTCGCCCCGCGGCTGCTCGACCTGGTCACCCACCGGCCGCTCCGGGCTGATCGATTCCCCCGTTCCTCTCGCCCGTCCGCCTGCCCGCGGGGGCGAACACGGTTCTCACCATCACGGTCGGACTCGCAGGGATCGAACGAGCACTCGCCTCCCGCCATCACCGGCTCCTGGACGCCGAGACCGACGGGATCGGGAGTTGAGACCCCGCGCCGACCGGCCACGTTGCCCGCGCCATCGGGCACCTCAGCGCCCCGACCAGGAGCAGTCCGTCAACCACCGCCGCACCCTCGTGCACGACCGCGGCTCGACACAGGAGAAACGCATGCGACCAGACCCTCGGTCCCGACACCGCAGGACCGTGCTCGGCACGGCAGCCGCGGCTTCACTCCTCCTGCTCGCCGGATGCGCGCCCGCCGCTCCTCCACCGGGCTCCGGCGCGGACGCGGATCTCGGCGCCTACCTCGGGCAGGAGCTCGACTGGGTCAAGTGCGAGGACACCGCGACGAGCACCAAGGACGCCGAGCTGTTCGCGAACCCGGCGCTCCAGTGCGCCTCGGTCGAGGTCCCGCTCGACTACGACGATCCGGAGGGAGAGAGGGCACGCGTCGCGCTCACCCGCCTCCCCGCCGCGGGCGACGCCGAGGGCTCACTGCTGCTCAACCCGGGCGGCCCCGGAGGATCCGGCACCAGCTTCGTCGCGGCCACCCTGCCACAGTGGCAGGCGAGTCCCGTCGCCGAACGCTTCGACATCGTCGGCTTCGATCCTCGCGGGGTCGGGTCGTCGACCCCGGCCCTCGACTGCTACACCGACGAGGAGTACGACGCAGGCGACGTGCCGCGGTTCGGCGCGGTGTACGACATCACGAGCGCCGAGAAGGCGGGCGAGCTCGCGGAGCGCTGCGCAGCCGGCTCCGGCGGCAGCGCGAACCTCGTGAACGCCGGGTCCACCAACGTCGTGCGCGACATGGACATCATGCGACAGGTGCTCGGTGACGACCGGCTGACCTACCTCGGCTACAGCTACGGCTCCGAACTCGGCGCCATGTACGCCGCGGCCTACCCCGAAAAGGTCCGCGCGATCGTGGTCGACGGAGCCGTATCGCCCGACCTGACGGCGAGCGAGTCCCGCCTCGCCTCCTTCACCGGACTGCAGGCACGGTTCGACGACCTCGCCGCACACTGCGCCAAATCGCCCGACTGCGTTCTCGGCCCCGACCCCGCGGCTGCGAACGACCGCCTGCACGAGATCGTCCAGCCGCTCGTCGAGACACCAGCGCCGACCACCGACGGGCGGGACCTGAGCGTCTGGGACGTCTACCTCGGCATCAGCGGCGGACTGTACTCCGAAAGGAATTGGCCCGACATCGTCTCCGCCCTGACCGCGCTCGAAGCGGGCAACGCCGCCGAGATGCTCGCCCTGCGCGACACCTTCTACGCCCGCACGGCGGACGGCGCCTACGGCCTGGACTTCGACACGAACATCTCTGTGCGCTGCATGGACTCGCCCCGTTTGACGCCAAAGGAACAGACCGCGCTCTCACGCAGGATCGGGGAGGTCGCCCCGATGTTCGACATCGATGTGTTCACGGCAGGCACTTACCACAGCGAATGCGAGGCGTGGCCCGCGCCGCCGACACGCGACGAGCCCTGGCTCTCCGATGTCGAAGGCATCCCCGAGACGCTCGTCGTATCGGTCACCGGCGATCCTGTGACGCCGCACGAGGGCGGCATCGCGATGGCGCGAGCCCTCGGCGGAAGCCTGCTCACAGTCGACGGCAAGCAGCACGGCGCCTACCTCCTCGGCGACAGCAAGTGCGTCGACGACGCGGTCGGTGAATATCTCCTCGACCTCGAAACCCCGCCCACTGGCACCCGTTGCAGCCTGTGATCCGCCCGGCCTGGCCCTGGAGACATGAACTCGCACCAACCGAAACAGCCGGGTCCTCAGGCCTCCCCGATGAGCCCGTGCTCCCGGAGATAGTCCAACTGGGCCAGCACCGACAGCTCCGCCGCCGGCCACAGGGAGCGGTCGACGTCGGCGTACACGTGGGCGACGACCTGGGACGGCGTCGTGTAGCCGTCCTCGACCGCCGTCTCGACCTGGGCGAGGCGGTGGGCGCGGTGGGCGAGGTAGAACTCGACGGCGCCCTGGGCGTCCTCCAGGACCGGCCCGTGGCCCGGCAGGACCATGTGCACGCCGTCGTCGACCGTGAGGGACCTGAGACGCCGCAGGGAGTCCAGGTAGTCGCCCAGGCGCCCGTCGGGGTGCGCGACGACCGTGGTGCCCCGGCCCAGGATCGTGTCGCCGGTCAGGACGGCCCGGTCGGCGGGCAGATGGAAGCAGAGCGAGTCGGCGGTGTGGCCGGGGGTGGACACCACGCGCAGCTCCAGGCCGCCCGTGGTGACGACGTTCCCGGCCGCCAGGCCCTCGTCGCCGAGCCGCAGCGCCGGGTCGAGGGCCCGCACCTTCGTGCCGGTCAGTTCCGCGAACCGTCCGGCGCCCTCCGCGTGGTCCGGGTGCCCGTGCGTGAGAAGGGTCAGCGCGACCCGCTTGCCGGCCTTCTCGGCGATGTCGACGACGTTCCGCAGGTGTACGTCGTCCAGGGGCCCCGGGTCGATCACCACCGCCCGCTCGGAGTCCGGCTCCGCCACGATCCAGGTGTTCGTGCCGTCCAGGGTCATCGCGGAGGCGTTGGGCGCGAGGACGTTGACGGCACGCGCGGTGGCGGGGCCGGAGAGCACCCCGCCCCGTGGCTGGCCGGGAAGGGCGGCGGCGTCGGTCATGCGGAGGCTCCACCGGTCGGGATGTGCTTGGTGAACTCGTCGTGGCCGGGCCAGCTGAGGACCAGCTCGCCGTCCTCCAGGCGGGCCTGGGCCAGGACGGGGGTCATGTCGCGCCCCGGTGCCGCGGCGAGGGCCTCGGCGGCGGTGGCGTACGCGCCGAGCTGGCGCAGGGTCGCGATGGTGGGCGGCATCATCAGGAGGTCGCCCTTGTCGTAGCCGTCCCTCGCGTCGGCGGGGCGGATCCAGACGGTGCGGTCGGCCTCCGTGGAGGCGTTGCGGGTGCGCTGGCCCTCCGGGAGCGCGGCCACGAAGAACCAGGTGTCGTAGCGGCGGGGCTCGAACTCCGGGGTGATCCAGCGGGTCCAGGCGCCGAGGAGGTCGGAGCGCAGGACGAGCCCCCGGCGCTCCAGGAAGTCGGCGAAGGAGAGGTCACGGGCGACCAGGGCCGCGCGGTCCGCCTCCCACTCGTCACCCGTGGTGTCACCGACCACGGTGTCCTCGGTGGGGCCGGCGAGCAGGACGCCCGCCTCCTCGTACGTCTCGCGCACCGCCGCGCAGACGATCGCCTGGGCGGAGGTCTCGTCGACGCCGAGCCGGGACGCCCACCACGCGCGCGTGGGGCCCGCCCAGCGGATCTGCCGGTCGTCGTCCCTGGGGTCGACTCCGCCGCCCGGATACGCGTACGCGCCTCCGGCGAAGGCCATGGAGGCGCGTCTGCGCAGCATGTGCACGACGGGGGTGGAGTCGGTGTCCTTGAGCAGCATGACGGTGGCCGCCCGCCTGGGGGCGACCGGTGTGAGCGTGCCCTCCGCGAGCGCGCGGATTCTCTCGGGCCACTCGGGGGGATACCACTGCCCATTCGCCATGGGCGGAGGCTATCCCGGAGTGGGCTGATGTTCGAGAGGCAACGATCGCCTCCCCAGGAGGCCCGCCCACGCCATACCGGCAGGCCCGGGCCCAGGAAGCGCCGTCCGTGCCACGGCGGGACGGCGTGCGGTCCCGGCGGAAGCCCCCGGAAGCCCCACCCACGGCGGAACGCCTGCCCCGGAGCCGGAACAGGCACAACAGACCGATGCCCGGAGCCACGACGGACGGGCTCACACCGTGGCCGACCGAAGAGCACACGCACGCCCCGGCGGCGATCCGCCTACGCCTGCGCCAGCTCCACCAGGACCTCGACCTCGACAGGCGCGTCCAGCGGCAGCACCGCCACGCCGACCGCGCTGCGCGCGTGCACGCCCTTCTCGCCGAGGACCTCGCCGAGCAGCTCGCTCGCGCCGTTCAGCACGGCGGGCTGCCCCGTGAAGTCGGAGGCCGAGGCGACGAAGCCGACGACCTTCACCACGCGCGCGATGCGGTCGAGGTCCCCCACGACCGACTTGACCGCCGCGAGGGCGTTCAGCGCACAGGTGCGGGCCAGGTCCTTGGCCTCTTCCGGAGTGACCTCCGCGCCCACCTTGCCGGTGACCGGAAGCTTGCCGTCCACCATCGGGAGCTGGCCGGCCGTGTACACGTACACACCCGACTGCACCGCGGGCTGGTACGCGGCCAGCGGCGGTACGACGTCCGGCAGGGTCAGTCCGAGTTCGGCCAGCTTCGCCTCGACGGCGCTCATGCGGCCTTCTCGCGCTTCAGATAGGCGACGAGCTGCTCGGGGTTGTTCGGCCCGGGCACGACCTGGACGAGCTCCCAGCCGTCCTCGCCCCAGGTGTCCAGAATCTGCTTCGTGGCGTGGACGAGCAGCGGCACGGTTGAGTATTCCCACTTGGTCATGGGGCGACTGTAGCCGTTGCCGCGCACGCCCTTCCGCGGGCCTCGGCGGGGGCCTCGAACGGGACCTCGCGTACAGCTTGTCCACAGCCTCCTGCGTACTTCCCCGGCCGACTGGTTAGGCTCGAAGACGTGAGCAGGCTCCAGGTCGTCAGCGGCAAGGGCGGTACCGGCAAGACCACGGTCGCCGCAGCACTCGCGCTCGCCCTAGCGACCGAGGGCAAGCGTGCCCTTCTGGTCGAGGTCGAGGGCAGGCAGGGCATCGCGCAGCTATTCGAGGCGCAGGCACTGCCCTACGAGGAGCGAAAGATCGCCGTCGCTCCAGGGGGCGGGGAGGTGTTCGCCCTCGCCATAGACCCCGAACTGGCCCTTCTGGACTACCTCCAGATGTTCTACAAACTCGGCAGCGCCGGACGCGCGCTCAAGAAGCTCGGCGCCATCGACTTCGCGACCACCGTCGCGCCGGGCCTCAGAGACGTCCTCCTCACGGGCAAGGCCTGCGAGGCCGTGCGCCGCAAGGACAAGCGCGGCCGCTTCGCATACGACTACGTGGTGATGGACGCGCCGCCCACCGGCCGGATCACCCGCTTCCTGAACGTGAACGACGAGGTGGCGGGGCTCGCCAAGATCGGCCCGATACACAATCAGGCACAGGCCGTCATGCGGGTGCTCAAGTCGCCCGAGACCGCCGTGCACATGGTGACGCTGCTGGAGGAGATGCCCGTCCAGGAGACCGCGGACGGCATCGCCGAACTGCGCGCCGCGCGGCTGCCGGTGGGCCGGATCATCGTGAACATGGTGCGTCCCGCGATCCTCGACGAGACCGATCTGGCGCTCACCCGCGAGGCACCGCGCACGGCCATCGCCAAGTCGCTGTCCGCCGCCGGACTCGGTGGCGCGCGCCGCGGCGGGGTCGCCGAGCGGCTGGTGGAGCCGCTGCTGACCCAGGCCGACGAGTACGCCGAGCGGCACGCGCTGGAGCGCGACCAGCGGGCCGTGCTCCAGGGCCTGGACCTGCCCCTGCACGAACTCCCGCTGCTCGCCGAGGGAATGGACCTCGGGGGCCTGTACGAACTCGCCAAGGAACTGCGTCAGCAAGGGATCTCATGAGCCAGGACCCGGCCCGCGCACACGACGACCCGGCCCGCGCACACGACACGACCCACTCGCACGAGTCCGCCCGCGGCATAGACGCCGCCCCCGTCCTGGACGTCGATCCGCTGATCGACGACCCGAAGACCCGCATCGTGGTCTGCTGCGGCTCGGGCGGCGTCGGCAAGACCACCACGGCGGCGGCCCTCGGGCTGCGCGCGGCCGAGCGCGGACGCAAGGTGGTCGTCCTCACCATCGACCCGGCGCGCAGGCTCGCCCAGTCGATGGGCATCGACGCGCTCGACAACACCCCTCGCCGGGTGAAGGGCGTCGACGACTCCGCGGACGGCGAACTGCACGCGATGATGCTCGACATGAAGCGCACCTTCGACGAGATCGTCGAGGCGCACGCGGACCGCGAGCGGGCGGCCGCGATCCTCAACAACCCCTTCTACCAGTCGCTTTCGGCGGGCTTCGCGGGCACGCAGGAGTACATGGCGATGGAGAAGCTGGGCCAGTTGCGGGCCCGCGAGGAGTGGGACCTCATCGTCGTCGACACCCCGCCCTCGCGCTCGGCGCTCGACTTCCTGGACGCCCCGAAGCGGCTCGGGTCGTTCCTGGACGGCAAGTTGATCCGGCTGCTGACGGCTCCGGCCAAGCTGGGCGGCCGCGCCGGGATGAAGTTCCTGAACGTCGGGATGTCGATGATGACCGGCACCCTCGGCAAGCTGCTGGGCGGCCAGCTCCTCAAGGACGTCCAGACGTTCGTGGCCGCCATGGACACCACCTTCGGCGGTTTCCGCACGCGCGCGGACGCCACGTACAAGCTGCTCCAGGCGCCCGGGACGGCGTTCCTGGTCGTCGCGGCCCCGGAGCGGGACGCGCTGCGTGAGGCGGCGTACTTCGTGGAGCGGCTGGCCGCCGAGGACATGCCGCTCGCGGGGCTCGTGCTGAACCGCGTCCACGGCAGCGGCGCGGCCCGGCTGTCGGCGGAGCGGGCACTGGCCGCCGCGGAGACCCTCGACCTCGCGGCGGGTCCGGTCGAACACCTCGCGGCCGGTCAGGCCGAACCAGGTGCCGATCCGGACGACCCCGGCCCCGGTGCCGATCCGGCCGTCGCGGAAAATCTTGACGAGGCCCGCATTGTGGATCAGTCGGGCGGGAAAGCTGGACTTCGTAACTCTCCCGACACGTACGGCAGTTCAGAATCACCCGCTACCCAGACCACCGTTCCCGAGGCTCCCGCGCCCGACGCAGGCTCCCCCGCCGCGGACCGGACCACCGCCGAAGGAGCCGGAACGGACGAGCACACGGACGACCGAACCGTCGAACAACTCACGGCAGGCCTGTTGAGGCTGCACGCCGAGCGCATGCAGCTGCTCTCCCGCGAGCAGCGCACGCGTGACCGCTTCGCCGCACGCCACCCCGAAGTGGCGGTGGCCGAAGTGGCCGCGCTGCCCGGCGACGTGCACGACCTCGCAGGGCTGCGGAACATCGGGGAGCGGCTCGCGGCCGGTACCTCGCCGGCCGGAGCTGCGTAGCCTCTCGGGGCCGCGGTGGCCCCAGTTGCGTGCGGACGCCGTATACGACGCCGTGCGGGGTCGCGTGTACGTCACGTGGCCCCTGACGCATACGGGGCCGATGGGGCCCCGGTTGCGTGCGGAGAGGCGGTCAGCCCACCGCCGCGTAGTTCTCGTACACCTCTTCCTCGTCGAGAGGCAGAATGCCCGCCCCTCGCTCGTACTCGGTACGCGCGGTTTCGAGCAGCCTGCGCCAAGAGGTGACGGTGGGCCGCCTGCGCAGCAGTGCGCGGCGCTCCCGCTCCGTCATTCCTCCCCACACGCCGAACTCGACGCGGTTGTCCAGCGCGTCGGCCAGACACTCCGTGCGCACCGGACACCCGGTGCACACCGCCTTGGCCCTGTTCTGCGCTGCTCCTTGAACGAACAGTTCATCCGGATCGGTAGTGCGGCAGGCCGCCTGCGCACTCCAGTCGGTTACCCAGCCCATACCGGCGCCGTCCTCTCCCGAATCGAGGCTCCCCCACGGCGGCAGCGGCATATTCACCGCCGCCAGTTGAGGACGTTACGGAAGGTGGGCACAGTCAACCAGCCCCTTCGGGCCCAATCTTGAATGGCCCGAATGGACTATGGGTACGCGACAGATCACCCAACGGAGTGACCCGGCGACATGCGTGACCTTCCCGGCAAACCGGGGCAGTTGAGTTGCGTCACATCGGACACCAACTGACACATGAGGCGGATTCGGGCACGTGCTCAACAAAAAAGTTGAGTTCCGACCGAAACGATTCGGGGTCGCCGGACGTATTGATACGTAGCCCTACTGCTGTGACAGTTGAGAGCAGCTTAGGCCAAGGCCTATACGTGTGTCCGGCGAATGAGAACGTAGGCTGCCCTCATGCCAAAGAAGCGCTCGGGCGGTGGTCTGTCGCCAACGCAACAGGCCGCCAAGTTCCTCGGTGTCAGTGTGCTCGCGGGAGCCGTCATGGCCGGAATCGCCGTGCCGGCGTTCGGCGCGCTCGGTCTCGCGGCCAAGGGTTCGGTCGAGGGGTTCGACGAGATCCCCACCAACCTGAAGCGGCCACCACTGAGCCAGCGCACGACGATCCTGGACAGCAAGGGCGGCCAGATCGCCACGGTCTACTCCCGTGACCGCACGGTTGTCGACCTCAAGGACATCTCGCCGTACATGCAGAAGGCGATCGTCGCGATCGAGGACGCGCGGTTCTACGAGCACGGCGCGGTCGACCTCAAGGGTGTCCTGCGGGCACTCAACAAGAACGCGCAGAGCGGCGGCGTCTCCGAGGGTGCCTCCACGCTCACGCAGCAGTACGTGAAGAACGTCTTCGTGGAGGAGGCCGGCAACGACGCGGACCTCGTCGCCCAGGCCACCCAGCAGACCCTCGGCCGGAAGGTCCGCGAGCTGAAGTTCGCGATCCAGGTCGAGGAGGAGCTGGGCAAGAAGAAGATCCTCGAGAACTACCTGAACATCACGTTCTTCGGTCAGCAGGCGTACGGCGTCGAGGCCGCGGCCCAGCGCTACTTCTCCAAGTCCGCCAAGGACCTGAAGGTGGAGGAGGCCGCGCTGCTCGCCGGCATCGTCCAGTCGCCGAGCCGGTACGACCCGGTCAACGACGAGGAGGAGGCCGTCAAGCGGCGCAACACCGTGCTGCAGCGGATGGCCGACGTCCACGACATCTCCCAGGCGGAGGCCGACAAGGCCAAGAAGAAGCCGCTCGGCCTGAAGGTCAGCAAGCCCAAGAACGGCTGCATCACGGCGGTCAAGGGCGCCGGCTTCTTCTGTGACTACGTCCGCGAGGTCTTCCTGAACGACCCGGTCTTCGGCAAGACCCAGAAGGCCCGGGCCAAGATCTGGAACCAGGGCGGCCTGACGATCAGGACGACGCTCGACCCGCAGTCGCAGGAGTCGGCGCAGGCCTCGATCAAGGACCACGTCTACAAGAGCGACGACGTGGCGACCGCCGCCACCATCGTCGAGCCCGGCACCGGCAAGATCCTCGCGATGGGCCAGTCGCGTCCGTACGGCTTCGGCAAGAACGAGACGCAGATGAACCTGTCCGTGGACGCGAACATGGGCGGCGGCGCGGGCTACCAGCCCGGTTCGACGTTCAAGCCGATCGTGGCCGCGGCGGCCATCGAGGGCGGCAAGCCGGCGAACCAGGTGTACTCGTCGCCGTACGAGATGCAGTACCCGAGCCCGGTCTCCGCGTGCGACGGCAAGACCTGGCGGAACGATCCGACGAACCCCGCCAAGCTCACCAACGAGAACGAGACCGAGGTCGGCCCGTACGACATGAGGGACGCGACCGCGAAGTCGGTCAACACCTACTACGTACAGCTGATCAGTGACATCGGCATCTGCCCGGTGACCGAGATGGCGGCCAAGATGGGCGTCGAGCGTGCTGACGGCGACAAGATCGGTCAGAACCCGTCCATCGCGCTCGGCACGCAGGAGATGTCCCCGCTGACGATGGCGAGCGCGTACGCGACCTTCGCCACGCGGGGCACGTACTGCTCGCCGATCGCCATCGAGTCGATCCGCCAGACCGTCGGCGGCCAGAAGAAGTCCCTGCCGGTGCCGAAGTCGACGTGCTCACGCGCGATGTCCGAGAACACCGCCGACACGATCAACACCCTCCTCAAGGGCGTGGTCGAGGACGGTACGGGTTCGGAGGCGGGCCTCGACAGCCGGGCGAGCGCGGGCAAGACCGGTACGACGGACGAGCGCTACGCGGCCTGGTTCGTGGGCTACACGCCGAACATGGCCGGCGCGGTCTGGGTCGGCGACCCGGCCCACAAGCGGCGGATGACCAACATCACCATCGGCGGTGTCCCGTACGACAAGGTCTTCGGTGGCAGGGTCCCCGGCCCGATCTGGCGCGACATGATGGCCGGCGCCCTGGAGGGCAAGGACGCGCCCCAGTTCAACCTCGTCAACATCCCGCCCGGCGACACCGGCAAGGACGACGGCCGCGGCGACGAGGACGACAACGGTGACGACGACGGCAACAACGGGGACAACGGCGGGAACGACGGTGGCAACGGCGACGGCAACAACGGCGGCAACGGCAACCCGCAGATCCCCACGCCGTCGTTCTCGATCCCCGAGGAGTGGACGATCAACGGGAACGACAACGGGGGCGGGAACGGGAACGGTGGGAACTTCCCGTAGGCCGGGAGTGAGCCCGGAGCCTCGGGTTCCGTAGGCCGTGGTCCGTAGTCAGTAGTTGTACGCCGATGGGGGCGCCCCTTGCGACAAGGGGCGCCCCCATCGGCGTATGGCATATATGGCATATGGCTGTCTCGGCAAGGCCGCCTCGGCGGCTGCCCCGGGGCTCGGCCCGTCAGCGGTTGCTCAGCCCGCGAGCAGCTTCTTGACCACCCCGGCGACGCGGCCGCCCTCGGCCAGGCCCGCCACCTTCGGGTTCACGATCTTCATGACCTGGCCCATGGCGCGCGGGCCCTCGGCACCGGCGGCCTTCGCCTCCTCGACCGCCTGCGCGACGATCTGCTGGAGCTCGTCGTCGGAGAGCTGCTTGGGCAGGTACTCGGCGAGGACCACGCCCTCCGCCTTCTCGCGCTCGGCGGACTCCGCGCGGCCGCCCTGCGCGAAGGCCTCGGCCGCCTCGCGGCGCTTCTTCGCCTCCTTGGCGATCACCTTCTGCACCTCGTCGTCGGAGAGCTCGCGCTTCGACGTACCCGCGACCTCCTCCTTCTGGATGGCGGCGAGGGTCAGCCGGAGCGTCGAGGAGCGGAGCTCGTCGCGCTCCTTGATCGCGGCGTTGAGGTCTGCCTGCAGCTTCGACTTGAGCGTGGTCATGGGGTGATTGTCGCAGGTGTGGTGCGACCGCTGCCCATGGATTTCGGGCGCCCCCACCGACGCGCCTCCGATGCTCCTCCGGCGCCCCGTCGATGCCGCTCCGGTGGTCCTCCGATGGTCTTACGAGTGTGTGGGGTCTGACACGATGGGCTTATGCGCGCGCGATACGGAGTACCTCTGGGAATCGCGGCGGCTGGCGCCGCCGGTCTGCTCTACTCGGCGGGTTTCGAAGCCCGCTCCTTCCGTCTGCGACGGGTGACGGTCCCGGTGCTGCCGCCCGGGATGCGACCGCTGCGCGTGCTCCAGGTCTCCGACATCCACATGGTGAGCGGCCAGCGCAAGAAGCAGCGCTGGCTGCGGTCGCTGGCCGGGCTCCGCCCCGACTTCGTCATCAACACCGGGGACAACCTGTCCGACCCGGAGGGCGTGCCCGAGGTGATGGACGCCCTCGGTCCGCTGATGGAGTTCCCGGGCGCGTACGTCTTCGGCTCGAACGACTACTACGGGCCCAAACTCCGCAACCCCGCCCGCTACTTGTTCGAGAAGGCGCAGGGCAAGCACGGGCTGAACGGCAACGCGCCCGCGGTCGGCGTGATCCACAACCCGTGGGAGCCGCTGCGCGACGGCTTCGACGCGGCGGGCTGGCTGAACCTGACGAACGCCCGGGGTTCGCTGAAGATCGACGGCTTCGAGGTCGAGCTGACCGGGCTCGACGACCCGCACATCAAGCGCGACCGCTACGCGCGCGTGGCCGGCGGCCCGTCCGACTCGGCCGACCTCTCGATGGGCATCGTGCACGCCCCGTACCTGCGCACGCTCGACGCCTTCACCGCGGACGGCTACCCCCTGATCCTGGCCGGCCACACCCACGGCGGCCAGCTGTGCATCCCCTTCTACGGCGCCCTCGTCACCAACTGCGACCTGGACACGGAACGGGTGAAGGGCCTGTCCACGCACACGGAGACCGAGTCCGGGCGGACGGCGTACATGCACGTGTCGGCGGGCTGCGGGACGAACAGGTACACACCGGTCCGGTTCGCGTGCCCACCGGAGGCTACGTTGCTTACGTTGGTGGGGCGGGATTGAGGGGGCTGGAGGGCTGAGGGGGCTGGGGCCGAGGGGGCTGAGGCTGAGGGGGCTGAGGCTGAGAGGGTCCGGGAGCCGCTGGAGTTGCGGCGGGGGGCGAGGGTTGCGGGGGTCCACCAGCTCAGGGGGCTTCGAGGACTGAGGAGCTTCGAGGGCCGAGGGGCTTCGAGGGTTGACTGGCTTCGGAGGCCGAGGAGCTTCGGAGGCTGAGGGGCTTCAAGGGCTGAGATTGAGCGGCGGGACGGGCACTGACGCGCAGGTGTGTGACTGGGGGGCATGGGGCGCGTGAAGCGACACCGCCCGACCGGTTCAACCCGCCTCGCCCCTTTTGCCCAACCCGCTTAACGTGAGGGAATGACCGCCCCCCTGCCCGCAGACATCCCGGACATACCTGTCCTCCCAGGCGTGGCCGCCAACGCCGCCGCCGTTGTCCCCGTCGTCCCGGCGGACGCGGTGATCCCCCGCGTCCGCCGCCCCCTGGTCGCCGCCTTCCGCCTCATCGTCGCGATGACGGCGACCGCGGGTGTGGCGCTCGCGCTGGTCCTGGGCACCCCGTCCCGGGCCATGATCCACTTCACGATCCTGAGCAGCGTCCTGGTGGCCGCGGTGTTCACGGTCTCGGCCTGGCGGGCATGGACGGCCCGCCGCCCCCTGCCGCCGTCCGTCACCGCCGGCACGATGCTGTACGCGGTGGGCGCGGGCCTGGTCCAACACGTGATCCTGGCGAACGGTTCGAGCGCTCTCTCCATCACGGGCGACACCGGGACGCCCACCGGCTGGCCCGCCCTCGCGAACCAGCTCCTGCACACGGCGGTCCCGGTCATGGCCGTAGTGGACTGGTTCCTGCTGACCCGCCCGGGCCCACTGCGTCTCCACACCGCGGCCACCTGGCTCGTGCTGCCCGCCGCGTACCTGGCCTTCACCCTCGCCCGGGGCGCGCTGCTGCCCGCCGGCACCCAGGCCCGCTACCCGTACCCCTTCCTGGACGTGCCCCGACACGGCTACGTAGAGGTCCTCGGCAACGCCACCGTCCTCGGCCTCGCCTGCTACGCACTGGCCCTCCTCCTCGTCGCCCTCGACCACATCCGCCCCGTTCCACGCCGCCACCGACCCCCCGAAAACCGGATTTCGTCTCCGGCCACCGGTGGGCTAAAGTAAACGACGTCGCCACGGACACGGCCCACGAAAGTAGCCTGCTCGAAGCGACATCGGGGTGTAGCGCAGCTTGGCAGCGCGCTTCGTTCGGGACGAAGAGGTCGTGGGTTCAAATCCCGCCACCCCGACAGTGAATTACCAGGTCAGGGGCCTGATCCAGTGAATGGATCAGGCCCCTGAGTGGTTCCTGGAGACCGCTTGGGAGAAATCTGGGAGAAGATCTTGGTCGGCTTCTCCCAGCGGGCAACATCCGCACCCACCTGATTACCGCGTCACCACATCCCTCTGATGTGCACGTTCGTGAACTGGGCGCCATACGCTCAGGAGTCGTACTGCTGATTCGTCTCGGCAATCCGACTGAACGACGACCTCCCTGGACAGCGCCCCCCGCCTCGCGACGGTCTTGACTGGCGCATCCACCGCCTCAGCACCAGTCCGGAATCGGCGCATATTGCATGCAGACGCGCCTCCGTGCGCCCTCGCATGCACCCTCCTTGCGCCCCGCGCTCCCCTCCTACGGTCATGGAACAGCGAGGGCCGGAATGAAGTCCGACCCCGACGGGAGCAAGGTGCGGCAGAGAGCCGCACCGACCTGACGTCGGCCGGATCTGCCCACCTTGGGGGATGGGGCGGTATGAGTGCCCGGCGCAGGATCCATGACAGCTTCGAACAGGCAGTCCAGACCGCTGTGTCCGCGTTTGGAGCGGAGGTCACACCGAAGCTGAGAGGCGGGGGGTGGCAGGAGGACCAGCTCCGGGGGCCGCTGGAGAACATGATCCGGTCCGTATGCCGTGGCCTCGGTCTGGACGTCACCCTCATCGGCGAGGTTCCGCTCGTCGACATGGGAGCCCGCCCTGACTACGCGGTTGAGGTCGGCGGCGCTCTCGTCGGCTACATCGAGCTCAAGAAGCCGGGCACCCAGGCCGATCCGTCCGTCTACACAGGCCGCAACGCCGGGCAGTGGGCGAAACTGCGGCTGCTCAACAACGTACTGCTCTGTGACGGGAACGAGTTTTCTGTCCACCAGCAGGGCCAGCAGATTGGAGAAGTGGCCTACCTGCGCGGCTCGGTCCTCACCTCCGGCACCCAGCTTGCTCCCGCCGACGGAGCGCTTGCGCGGGTGCTGTACGACTTCCTGACCTGGGAGCCGCAGACGCCCCGCACCACGAGCCAGCTCATCCGAGCAGTCGCAGGACTGTGCCAACTGCTGTCGGAAGAGGTCGGTGAGGCGATCGCGCAGGAAAAGAGCCGACGCCGTCTGCCAGCCTTTACAAAGCTGGCCAAGGACTGGCGACACTTGCTGTTCCCGGAGGCGACCGATGCCGAATTCATCGAACAGTACGGTCAAGCCGTCGTGTTCGCGCTTCTGCTCGCTCGGGTGGAGGAGATCGCCTTCGAGGGCGAGACCATGCACAGTATCGCCACGAAGCTGGGCAAGAAGCACTCGTTGATGGGGCAGGCGCTGGATGTCCTGGCAGGCGACTCTGTTGCTGGACTCTCCACCACTCTGAACACACTGCTTCGCGTCATCGGTGCGGTCAGATGGGAGGTGCTGGACGACGGAACCGGCGACGCCTACTTCCTGCTCTACGAGCACTTCCTTCATATCTACGACCCTGAGCTGCGGATACGTACGGGCTCGTACTACACACCGCGTGGCGTCGTCTCGGCCATGGCCCGGCTCGTCGAGGACGTCCTGAAGCGGGAGGGCTTCCGTATCCCGTCCGGCTTCGCTTCTCCCGATGTGGTCCTTGTCGACCCAGCCATGGGCACCGGCACCTTCCTGCTGTCGGCACTGGAGCTGGCCGCCGAGACCATCACCGAAGAAGAGGGCCCAGGCGCGGTCGGCCCGCGCCTGCGAGAAATGGTGGGGCGCCGACTGGTCGGCTTCGAGATGCAGGTCGGTCCGTTTGCCGTCGCAGAACTGCGCATGCACGCCATGCTCAAGCAGTACGGGTCCGCGGCCCCCGCCCAGGGACTCAGGCTGTTGGTGGCTGATGCCCTGGACAGCCCGACAGCCGAGTTCAACTGGATCCCCCACACCTACCGAGCGCTCGCAGAATCCCGCCGCCAGGCCAACCAGGTCAAGCGGGACGAACGTGTCATGGTCGTCATGGGCAACCCGCCTCACGACGCCGTGAAACGAGGCGCCGGCAAGTGGGTGGAACGAGGGGAACCCAAGGCGGACATCCCCGCCCCGCTGGGGGCCTTCCGGCAACCTGGCAACGGCAGATACGAATCGAAGATCGCCAACCTCTACGTCTACTTCTGGCGCTGGGCCACCTGGAAGGTCTTCGACGCACACGACGACGCACCCTTCGGCGTGGTCGCGCTGATCACTCCTAAGGCATGGCTCAAAGGGCGGGCGTTCGCCGGAATGCGGCGCTATCTGCGTGAAACCGCCGACGAGGGCTGGATCATCGATCTGTCACCGGAGGGCCACCGAGCTGATGTCGCGACCCGCATCTTCCCCGAGGTCGCGCAGGAGTTGTGCATCGCGATCTTCGTACGGTGGCGGAACAGCCCCAGGCCGCGGACAGAGCAGCAGACCGCCGAGGTAAGGCACCTCAAGGTCGGTGGACGCCGCGACGAGAAAATCGAACGTCTGGCGGCCCTCAGGCTCGACGACTCCCAATGGCGCGAGTGCGCCACGGGCAAGACGGATGCTTTCCTGCCGCCCGGCAGCGACCTGTGGGAGTCCTGCCCGCAGCTGAGAGATCTGATGCCGTGGTCGTCACGTGGCGTCACGCCCGGGCGGATGTGGGTCTATGCACCGGATGAGGAGACGCTTCACAGGCGGTGGCAGCGCTTGCTCGCTGCGGATACCGGGCGCCGCGCCGAGATGCTCGGACACTCCGGTGAACGAACGCCTGCGGACAATGTTCCGCCCTTGCCAGGGGTCGCATCTCACGAACGGATACCTCTCGCGGCCGAACACAGGACAAACCCTCAGACGGTGCGCATCGGATTCCGGTCATTCGACCGGCAATATGTACTGCCGGACAGCCGATTGATGGAGCGAAGCAGGGCGGACCTTTGGCGAGTCCGCAGCGACCGCCAGATCTACACCATCGAGCAGAACGCCCACCCGGTGGTCAACGGGCCAGCGCTGGTCTTCAGCGCCCTCATTCCCGACATGCACTACTTCAACAACCGCAGCGGTTGCGCCCGTCCTCTCTACCGCAACGCCGCCGGCACTCTGCCCAACGTCACACCCGGTCTGCTCCCCCTGCTCGCCAGGCGGTTCGGAGTACCGGTCGTCGCTGAAGACCTCCTGGCCTACATTGCCGCACTCGCGTCCCATCCGGAGTACACGGCCCGGTTCCAGGAAGACCTCGAAGTCCCTGGCCCGCGCATACCCCTCACCGCTGACCTCTGCCTGTGGGAGCGGGCAGTTGCAATCGGCCAGCGGGTCCTGTGGCTGCACACCTACGGCGAGCGGCATGCCGACGAGACAGCCGGGAGGCCGTACGGCCAGGTATTGCTGCCACGCGACCGTCCCCGATGCGTCGCGGAGATTCCGGACGATGCGGAAGCCATGCCACAGAAGCTGGCTTACGACCCCGTGACACAGGACCTGTGGGTCGGCAGTGGACGGATCAGTCCGGTGCCTCCCGCCGTCCGGGAGTACGAAGTGTCCGGGATGAACGTTCTCGACAAGTGGTTTGGCTACCGCCGAAGGAATCCCGCCGGCAAGCGACGCCTCGAACTGGACCATGAGTTTGCTCGGCGCTGGCTTCCCTCATGGACCACGGAACTGCTGGAGCTGCTGAACGTCCTCGGCCTGCTTGTACAGGGCGAACCGGCACAGGCCGACCTCTTCAGTGAGGTGTGCACGGGCCAACTGATCACGGTGGCAGATCTGACCACGGCGGGTGTCCTTCCCGTGCCCACAGAGGCGACCAGGGCACTGAAGGCGACGTCGGACGCGGGCGACGCACTATTCGACCTGTGAGCGAAACAGCAGCTCGTTTCTACTGTCGGGCCGCCGTTCGGCGTAAGGAACCTCGGGAAGCGGGACAACTCACTGCGCCGCCCCCTCCGGCTCATCAGCCGCGGACGGATGGACATACCTTCCCTCGTTGAACGGAGTGAACCACGCCTTGAACGCCATCGGCGCGACACCGAGAGCCGCTCCGACGGCGCTCTCGTCGATACCGTCCATGGAGTCGTCGTAGAGCCACTCGTGATCCATGTCCTCGTAGACGTTGTCGGCAAACGAGTCGAGCGCGGCCGAGACGCCGTCGTCGAGCAGCCCGAAAGTCTCCAGGGTCACGTTCGTCTCAGCCAGCAGCAGTTTCAGCGCAAGTTCCTCTGCGACGCAGCTCAGCTGCTGGAAGCTGCCGTTCGTGAAGCGGGTGGTCATGGCGATCACCGTTACCAGGAAGCGGCGGGCGAAACGGGCGTCGTACTGGAGGGCGTATCGCTCGGGAAGGTACTCGAAGTGCCACAGAGGACCGTCGCATTCCGCAGCGGTGGTGTCCTCCTCCGCCAGGGTCTGCACGTCTTGGAACAGCTCGTCCACCAAGATGTCCGTCGCGTACACCAAGGCACCAGCAGCGAGTTTGGCGTCCTCCGGCGAGACGGCGAACTCGGTGTCGCCGTCTTCATCCTCGTCGTCTTCATTGTCCAGGACACCGAACATCACGGGCGGGAAGGAACGTAGTTCATCTGCCAGTGTCAGCATCTGACCGCGTACCGCCTCAGCTTTCGCCTCGGCGTCGTAGCCCTCACTGTCGTACTCGGCCGTGGGGCGTTCGGTATGCCGAGCCTTACGGTCTGCCAGATCATCGGGCGGGGCATCGGGACCGTCTGCGGCGGCGAGACTCTCCTGGGCGAGCTCCGGGTGCAGTTCGACCTCACATCGCTCGATCTGCCAGTCAGCCAACAGCTCGGACCGCTCCAGCAGTTCACCCACGACCGAGCGCACAGCCTCCTCGGCGAATTCCAGAGCCGGAGCATCCACGAACACTTTCAGAAGCGCTCCGCCCGGATAGACGGCCACGATGCTGTCGAGGAGATCGACTTCCATGCCGTCGGGTCCCTCGATAGCCCCGACGGAGTCGAATCCGTCCTCGATGAGCGCCACGGCTCCGGCGCGCTGAAGTGGATCCATCTCCGGAGTGCCCTTGGGGATGAGGGCGTCCACAGTCACTGCGTATGTCACGCGTCTGATCCTGGCAGGGATATGCCGCTCGATGGGGAGGAATCCGCTCAATCACGAGTACTACGCATCGAGTTAGGCAGTCGGCCCGAGTGACTGCAGCCAGTGTCACCATAGTGCGGACACCACACACTAAGTGACGCTATGTTGCACATGCGCAGACACCATAAGCGACGAAAGGTCTACAGCCATGTCTCGCCTCAACCTCGCCCAACTGGCCCTCACCGCCGCCCAGAACATCCAGGCCGCCGACGAAGTCCGTCGTGACCCGACCGTCGTCAAGGCGGCCAAGCAGTTCACAGAAGACAGCGCCCAGGCTTTCCGCTCCGGTGGTGCGCTGGCACGTGAGGCTCAATCCTCCTGGCGTCGCCACAGGCCGCCGACCAAAAGGACCGGAACCGGTGAATGATTTCAGCGCAGAGGCGATGGGTCTCGTGATCCGCGAGCACCGCCAGGCCCAGAGCCCCTCCATGACCCAGGAAGAGTTGGCTGAGCAGGCCGGTTACGGGAAGGGCGGAGCGGTTTCGATCTCCCGGATCGAGCGCGGGCTCGTTAGCCCCGGGGAGCACCGTCTGGCCGCCATCGCCCTCGCGCTCCAACTGACACCCGAGCAACTCACGCAGGAGGCGAAGGACCGAACCAGGTCTCTCGCTCGTCAGCGGGGCCAGCGGCCGGTGAAGTTGCGCGACCAAGTCGCGGAGACGAAAAGACGTCACGCCGAGATCAACGAGAAGGCGGCCCAGCGGTCGAAGATCACCCAAGAACACGGGGAAGCCTTCAACCGTGTCCATGATGCCGTCCGCGACGAGTTCTTCCTGAGGTTCGTGGAGCTGGCCAAGAGCATCAGCGGGGCGCCCGAGCCGGAGCGGCCGAGTGAGGAGGAGATCGAGAGCACGGGCGAGACCCCCACCGCGATACGCATCGATGCCATGTCCGCCGGGATCGCCAGCGCGATCCGTGGTGCCGCCGCCGGAGGCGCGGCCGGGGCGGCAGTCGGCGGCGTCGCGGCTTACGGAGCCTTCACCGCCGCCGCGTTGTTCGGGACCGCCTCCACCGGAGCGGCTGTCTCGACGCTGTACGGGGTTGCCGCAACCAACGCGACTCTGGCCATCCTGGGAGGAGGCACGCTGGCTGCGGGCGGTGCGGGCATGGCAGGTGGAGTTCTTCTGCTCACCGGCATGGTCGCTGCCCCAGCGGCAGCGCTGGCAGCCGCCGGCTTCTACGTCTTGAAGCAGCGTCGGAACAAGAAGGAGGAAGAGCGTCTCCGAACCGAGGTTGAAGCTGCGGAGGCGGCTTTGGATCAGTCACAGCAAGGCTTCGACGCGATGGTCGACGTGCTGCATCGCGCCCCGGCCATCATGGAATACGTAAGAGTCCACGGCACCCACGCCCTTGAGAAGTGGAGGGTAAGCCTGCCGCCGGAGCCCCGGGACTGGGAATCGCTCGGGCAGGAGAGGCAGGAGCGGTACAAGGGGTTCCTCACCGTGGCGGGATGCTTCCTCGCCGTGAGTGTCATCAACGTGCCCGCTCTCCTCACGGCAAAATCCGACGCTTTGCGCGAGATGGACAAAGCCATCGACGAGACACTGCGGTACGCGGACAGGACCATCAAGTCGATCGTCTGAGTCCCGAAGTCGTTGCCACGCGCAGACCTGGTGCTGCAGCGCGCCGCAAGTCCCTTGCCGGTGAAGGTGGGTGAGGGGCATGCGGCCTGTTGGTGTACGTCGATACGGTGCGCGGCGACTACGCCGCCAACCGCTGGGTCCCAGTCGAGGTGGCTGCCTGCGGAGTGGAAGCGATACCGACGACCTCGACCTGAACCCCCCACCCTTCGAGCGTCCTGGCCGTCTGCACCAGGGTGACCTGCGAGAACGGGAACAGGGTATCGGCGGTGAGGTCGGTGCCGTCCTTCAGCAGGATTGCGAAGACCACCTTCGAAGGCCGGAAGCCTTCCGGTAGACCGCGCCCTTGCCGGGCCGCCGCCACCTTCTCGGCGAACCGTTGCCTCCCCTCTGGGGAGTTGCGCAGCGTCTGAACGGCGACGAGCGCCTGGCTGAAGAGATGGCTCAGCGTGTCGGAGCCCTTGGCACGCTTCACCATGACCAGGACGTCGTCCGGGCTCAGGAGGTCGCAGATCTCCACGCCGTTGCCGCGGTGCAGGGCGGTCTGGACGTTGTCCCGGTCGAAGGAGACGTATCCGGGCCGCTGGTCGGGCACGGACGAGTTGTAGGCGCGCTCCTTCTCTCCGAGGACCCACGGGGGCAGGTCCACGGACGGGGAGTCGGTGATCAGACGCTCGGTGTGCGAGCGGATCGTCTTCAGATACTCCTGGTCGATCTCGTACCACTGGTCGTCCGTCAGGAAGAACCGGTGGGAGTCGAGGGACACCTCCGCCTCGATCCACCGGAGCGCGCTGGACGTCCGGATCTCGTCGGCCCGGTCGGCGCGGCTGTGCCGATAGAGGGCGACGGTCCCTTCCCGGAGCGCAGCCACGCGGCTGCCCGCACGCTGGACGCGGGCCCGGCAGAGGACGTAGCCGAGGTCGAAGTCGTCGGTCGACCGGCCCGCCGCGTCACTGTTGACCCTGGCCCTGAACGCTTGGGCGGCCTGGTAGTCGTCCCAGTGGTCGGCGGGGACCGCGACGGTGATCCTCCCGTCGGGCGCCTGCCCCAGGAGGTCGTCGAGGACGGTCTCCAGGCGGGTGAGGATGCCGGGATCGTCGACGGGTACGACGTGCTCGACGAACTCCAGCTCCGGGCTCGGCTTCTCCTCGCGCAGCACACGGGCGACCGCACGGATGTCAGCGATGAGGTCGGCGCCCTCGACACCGAGTCGCAGTCGCAGGCCAGCACCGCCCTCGGCGCTGGTGACCTTCGTCGGGTTGTCCCGGGAGATGGTGAGCGGGATGTCGTCCAGGTGACCGCCGAGGCGGCGCACGATCTGGGCGTGCTCGACGATGCCCAGGCTCCACACCGAGGCCCCGCCGGGGATCAGGGTGATGTCGGTTCGCCCTCCGCCCGGGGTGTGCGACACCAGGTCCCGGATCTTCCCGGGGTCCACCCGGCGGGACGCGAAACTCAGCCCGAAACGGTGGTCCTTCAGACAGTCGGGCACGAGACGGAAGCCCTGGTCGTAGCCGATGGCGTAGACCTCGCCGTCGACGGCGAGCATAAGGAGTCCGGCCGAGCGGTTGACCGGCCGGGACACCTCCATACCCGTCGTACGGAAGACCTCGTCGCACCAGCTCGCCACGGGCTGCTCGAAGCTGCCGGTGACCAGGACGGCCGGTACGTCAAGGTTCTCGGGGAAGCCGAAGTCCGCCTGGACCCGGCCCAGTTGGTCCGGGTCTAGGGCGTCGTACATCGCGTCGACGGTGGGACGGACTCCCCTGAGGCGGTACAGGGTTCGCTTGGAAGTACGGATGCTCGCCATGGTGCCGCTCCTTGTGCGGGGCGGCGACAACCGCCCTCGTGGTTTCGGTCTCACGTGCTCCCGACGTCGGCCGGGCCCCGCTCAGAGGGCCAACAGCGTGACGATCGTCGCGACTTCGGCGTGCCACGCTCGCACCTGATCCCGCGTGGGGCCGATCTCGTACTGGTGGTAGTGGCAGCCGAGGCAGAGCTGGCTCCACGCGGCCTTCGCCCGCCGGGCGGTTCCGGCTTCGGTGCAGCCCCGCAGCCAGAGGAGCGCGGCCCGCGTGGAGCCCTCACGGATCGCGCGAGGCGCGCCGTGAACGGTGAGGCGGGCGGCGACCGCGCTCTCCAGCGCCGCACGGAGGGCGAAGGCCGCACCGCGGCACAGGCTCGCCCCGGTGGCGGTGCGCCCGGCGAGCGGGGCGGGTACGGATGCACCGGCCCCCACGGTGGCGGGGCTGGGGGTGGGGGTAGGAGTAGGGGTGGGGACGCTGTTGTCCTTGATGAGCAGGTCGGCGGTGTCGAGCAACTGACGGATCGTCGCGTTCACGGGGTGGCCTCCTCCGGCTTGCGCACGGTCTGGGCGACGGCCTTGATGTCCTCCACGAACCGGCGTGGGTCGGGCATCGACGTGCCGGACGGGTGCGCACCCTCCTGGCACTGCCGGATAAGGCCCACCGCCCCGGGGCCGCACCGCCCGCGCAGCTCGCGGTAGATCTCAGCCGCCGTCTTCGACGGGTCTCCGAAGAGCCCCAGGGCGGCGATGTCCAGCAGCGTGACGGCGGCCGTGACGGTCTTCTCCGCCTCGTGCTCGGTCAGTCCGGCGCGGTGCATGCGCAGCCACGCGGCCTCGGAGAAGGCGCGTTCCAGGACGGTGCGGCAGAGACCGGGCAGTACGTGGGTCATGGCGACCGGCGGGAGGTTCGGCGTACGGGCGAGGGCGCGCGCGTCGTCCAGCGCCTGGCCGACCGGATCGGTCACCCGACGCACGGCCACCGTCGAACGCGCCTCCCGCTCCACCTCCAGGACCGTCACCGGGAGTTCCTGGTTGGTGAAGGCCCGCTGGAGCCGCGTGTCGTGGGTGAAGACGACGACCTGGCGTGTCTCGCCGAGGTCGTGCAGAACCTTGGCGAGTCCGTGGACCTTCGCAGGGTCCATGGACTGCACGGGATCGTCGATGACGACGAACCCGAAGGGGCTGTCCGGTGCGGCGGCTCGCGGCAGGAAGAGCGAGAGCGCGAGGGAGTGCAACTCGCCCTGGCTCATGACGCCCAGCGCGGCAGCCTCCGTGCCGTCCACGGACACGTCCATCACGAGCTTGCGCACGGCGGCCTTCTCACTGCCGGTGAGGCGTACGGAGCGCAGGTCGACGTTGCTCTGCTGGCGCAGTTCCTCCCAGATCCGCTGCGAGTGGTCCTCGAAGGGCCGCAGCCGTTCCTCGCGCAGCTCGGCGCACGCCTCCTTGAGCCACTTGCGGGCCGCCCTGACCTGGCGCAGCCGGGGCTTGCCGGCATGCGCGTTCCGCGCCCGTTCGAGCCAGGCAGCGAGGCGTGTGACGCAGCGCCGCCACTGCGCGTCGAGCTTCTCCAGCTCCCGCGCGGCCTCTTCTTTAATGGCCGCGCAGGCGTCGGCAAGCACGAGCGCGGCGGTTTCGGCGCGGGCGGCGAGCCGCTCGGCGTCGTCGATCGCTCGGCAGGCCGTCCACTCCTCCCACGGGTCGACCAGCGGGGCGGGCAGCCACGCGGGTACCCGCGTGACGAGGAAGCGGACGGCGTCGATCGCGTCCCGCAGTCCGGTACGGGCATCCTGCGCGGTGGCTGCCTCCCGCCGCAGGGCCGCCACCTGTTCGGCGGCCCGCTCGGCCCATGCCTCGTCGAGCGGCCGGTCGGATCCGCACACCGGGCAGGCGTCCTCGTCCGCGTGCCGACGGCTGTGCTCCAGGGCCTTGGACAGCAGTTCGGCACGCTGGTGGGCGTCCTCGGCACCCGAGGCGCGTACGTCGTCGAGTACGGCGACTGCCTCGCGCAGCCGGTCCACGGCCGCGCCCACCGCGTCGAGGTCGGGGCCGGTCAGCTCAACCGTCGCGCGCAGATCCCTCAGCCGGTCGTCGTCCGCGTCGGGCAGCCCGGTCACAAGAGTGTCCAGCGCGTCGAGGTCGGAGCCACCCGCCTTGCGGAGGGCGGTGAGCGCGAAGCCCGCCCGGGGGTCGTCCAGCGCGGACAGCGTCTCGACGAGTGCGGGCAGTTCCGTCTCGGCCGTCTTCACCGCCGAGTTGAGCGCCTTCTCGGTGGCCTGGAGCCGCTCGTCCGCGGCCGTCAGCTCGCCGAGCCCGAGGATGGTGGCGACCGAGTCGTACAGCTCGCTGGGCTTGCCGCTGATCACCTTGTCGAGATCGGCGTACGACAAGAAGGGCCGGTAGTTGTTCAGCGCCGACTCCCAGCCGGCGTCCTCGAAGGGCCGCCGACCGTGCCCCGGTCGCTTGAACTCGACCTCGGGAGTGGTGACGTCGTCGCCCGGCCAGGTGCACGTCAGTGTGGACGGCCGGGCGTCGCCCGCGATGGCGAGACGGACCTCGACCTTCGGTTCCGTCCCGTCGTGCAGGTTGCGCCAGTGGCGGCGCCACACCTCGTTGCGCTGCTTGTCGAGGCGTGCGGTCCGGCCGGTGAACGCCGTCTCGACACCCTCGGCGAAGCTCGACTTCCCCGAACCGTTGCGCCCCACGACGAGCGTGACACCGGGCTTCGCGGTCAGCGGCAGACGCGCCTTCCGGCCGATTCCACGAAAGCCTGTGACGCTGACGGAGTCGAGGAACACCCGGTGGTCGGGGTGCGGGCCGCCGACGGACCCGTCCGCGTCGGCGCCGGACCCGCCGCCCAGCGCCTCACCCAACATCTCCTTGGTCGCCTCGGTGAGGGCGGACGCTTCGAGGCGCCCGGTCAGCCGGGTGAGCGTCGAGTTCCTGTTCTCCGGGTTCTCCGTGGGCTCGTTCCGCTCGGGGTGGTCCGTCATGGTGCTCTCCGCTCTTCCGTGGTCCCTGTGACAGGACAGACGTTAGAGACAGAAGGCTCATCGGTTCCACGAATCCATTGATAACCCTGGTTATCGAGTTATCAAGCTCATTTCACGGCTGGGGTTGCGATCGCCACCTCCGCCCATACCGTCTTGCCTACGAGTCGACGAGGCACCGATCCCCAGCGCACAGCCAGGGCGTCCACCAGGAACAGCCCTCGACCGGACTCGCCCTCGGGGCGCGACGAGGGCGCGGTCGTGGGTGGCCGTTTCACGGAGGCGGCGTCCGCGACCTCGATACGGACCAGGCCCGCAGCCACGTCGAGGGCGAGCCGTAGGCCGAAGTCACGACCCGGGACTCTGCCGTGCTGTACGGCGTTCGCCGCGAGTTCGCCGACGACGAGTGCGACCGCGCACGACGCGTCCGACGCCGGCGGGTGGCCCCACCCCTCCATGCACTGGACGGCTAGCCGCCGGGCGAGCTGCGCACCTCGCGGCGAGGAGACGAACTGCTCGGCGAATGAGGGGAGTTCACGCGATTCGAGCGGCTCGTCTCCCGTAACGGTCGTTCCTGACAACACGGCTGGTCCGTCCTTGTCTGTCGAGCTTGCCTGTCGAGCCGGGGCATCGCGTGACGTACACGAGTCGTCACTTTCCGTTCTCAAGTCTCGTCCGGTCGCCCTACGCTCGACAGGTGACACAGCCTTACTTTTCATCCCGTAAGGAACGGAAGTGACGCTTTGGCCAAGGGAATTGACCCCAGCGCGTCGATGGCAGCGCTGTTCGGCTCGCGGGTGCGCAGACTCCGTATGGCGGCCGGACTGACCCAGGCCGAACTCGGTGTCAGGGCACATGTCGTGAGCTCCCGGATCACGCAGATCGAGCGGGCGTCCGGAGCGAGGCCGACGCTGGAGCTGGCACGTGCGCTGGACGTGGCCCTCGAAGCGGACGATCTGTTGGTCGACCTGTGGCCGTATGTGTACCGGGAGGCGTTTCCGGACTGGTTCCGCAAGTTCATGGAGTACTCGGCGCGCGCGGTGGTCATCCGTGAGTACGCGGCTCATGTGGTGCCGGGTCTGTTGCAGACCGAGGGCTACGCGCGGTCGTTGCTGAGAGTCGGCCGAACACTCGGCAGTGAGGAGCAGTTGGAAGAGCGAGTCTCCCTCCGCATGGGACGACAGGAGCGGCTCGGTACGCCCGATCGGCCCGAACTGTGGGCGGTCCTCGACGAGTCGGTGCTCAGGCGTCCGGTCGGTGGCCAGGAGGTGATGCGGGAGCAGTTGACGCGGCTGCTCAGGACCACGACGGAACCTCACATCACCGTGCAGGTAATGCCGTTCGCCCAGGGCGAGCACGATGTGCTGGGCGGCTCGCTCACGGTGCTCACCATGCCGGACGGCTCGGAGATCGCCTATACGGAGGGCGCGCACTACGGCCAACTCATCGAGGATCCGGACGAGGTCAGGCGTTTCGCGCTGTCCTACGATCGGCTGAGGGCGGCAGCTCTGCCCCCGCTCATGTCACTGGACATGATCCGATCCGTGATGGAGGACAACCACCGTGGAGCGAAGGTCCCGTCCCGAACTGAACGGCGCCGCCTGGCGCAAGAGCAGCTACAGCAATCAGGAAGGCGGCAACTGCGTGGAGGTGGCCGACGGGTTCCGGGCCGTCGTCCCGGTCCGTGACAGCAAGGTCCCGCACGGCCCGGCGCTGTGCTTCGACACCGCCTCCTGGGTCGCCTTCATAGGCGAGTTGAAGGCCTAACACCACCGTCGCCGAGGCGGCCGGGCCCCGGCCGCCGTCCGTCGTACGGGCTCGCCGGGCCCTTGTCCGCGAGGGTCCGGCGAGCCACTGACCTCCTGAAAGAACCGGGGGAAAGAACTACCCGCCCACCCTCCCTCCCCGCCTGAGAGGCCCGCGTCACCCGTCCGAGTGACCGGCTTGCAGGGGCGGGATGCGGGCGGTTACGTTCGCCGCGACAACCGAAAACAGAAGCGGCCCCCGCCGGGATTCCCGTCCCGAACGAGGGCCTGACCAACCAGGAAGAGCAACCTTCCCAATGGCTGACCCGCAGTCTAACGCGCCCATGCGCGCCGACGCCGGAGCTCCGACCTCCGGCGTGATCCACGTACGCACCCGCCTCACGGCCGACTTCACGGTGATCTCCAACGCCCTCGCCCAACGGCGCGGCAGCGCGGTCACGGTCGGTGTCGCGGCCTACATCTCCTCCCTCCCCGACCGCTCCTCGGTGACCATCACCGCCCTGTGCGAGCACTTCAGTGAGGGCGAGATCCTCATCTCACGAGCACTCAGGGAACTTGAAGAGGCCGGGTACCTGGAGCGCCGCCGAGAGCGCCTGTCCACCGGGCAGATCCGCACCCGGACGTACTTCTACGACGTCCCCGGCGGCGATCCCAACCTGAGTCCCGATCCCGATCCCGATCCGGGCACGGACGGGCCCCCCGAGCCGCCGAAGCCGCGTGGGCCCCGAAAGCAGGCCCCCACCGCCGCTGCGGACACACCCGCGCCCGCGCCCGTGCCCGCGGAGGAAACGGTGGCCGCTCCCCTACGGGCCGAGACCGAGGCTGAGGCACCGACCCCGCTCGCCGAGGCCGACGCCGACCCCCGGGCCATCGCCGTACTCGCTGCCCTGCGCCGGGTCGACCCCCGTCTCGTCCTGTCCGCGTCAGAAGCCGCCCGCCTCGCCCCCGCCGTCTCCCGGTGGCTCGCTGCAGGCCTCCTGCCCACCCACATCACGGACCACCTCACCGCGCGGCTCCCGGACCACTTCCTGACCCGCCCGGCCGGCATCCTCGCCTACCGGCTCAAGGAGACACCCCTTTCCCTGCCCGCACTGGGCGGAAGCGCAGAACTCCCCGTACGTCCGGCGGCCGTGCCCATGCGGAACTGCGACGGCTGCGACCGGGGCTTCCGCGCGGCGGAACCCGGCCGGTGCCGGGACTGCCGGTCCCGGCACCAAATCCGTGCGGCCGGCTGAGCCAATGACTGAGTGTGCGGTCCACCCGCAGGTGGGAGGCTTGATGTGGCACGATGCGAAACTCGGCGCCAAGAGGAGGTGGGGCATGGTCGACAGGTTCCAGGACGGGCTTCTGACGCCCACGGAAACGGCCTCCTACCTTGAGATCCCGCAGTCGACTCTCACGTCGTGGCTGAAGGGCCAGGCCGCCGGAGCACCGCTGGTCCACCAGGTCGAGCCGCTCCGGAAGGGGCAGCCTTCGGTGCCGTTCATCGCGGTGGCGGAGGCGCACGTTCTTCGTTCTCTGCGTTCCCTGGGGCTCCGTATGAGCGAGATCAGGGAGGCGGCTGCCGCCGTACGGGATGCCTTCGACACCCCTTATGGCCTCGTGTCCAAGCGGATCGCCACAGACGGCGTGGACATCTTCATCGAGCACGGTTGGGGGGATCTCCGCAGAGCCCGCGACGGTCAGGTCCCCATCCAGGAAGTGGTCTCCGACTATCTCCGCTACCTCACCTGGGAGGCGGGCGAAGACTTCCCCTCCAGCCTGCGCCTGAGGCAGTATCCGGACTCCGTCCCCGTCGTGATCGATCCGAGGTTCGGCCACGGTCTCCCCGTGGTGGCAGCCAACCGGGTCGCGGTCAACGCCATCACCGACCTCTGGGAGGCCGGGGAGAGCGTCGAGGACATCGCGTACGACTTCGACATGACACCCGAGCAGGTCGACGCGTTGTGCCGGGCAGTGGTGCGTCTTGCCGCCTGAGTTCTTCCTCGACCGCAATCTCGGTCGCCGTGTCGCGGAAGGACTGAGAGCTTGCGGATGGACGGTTCACCGCATCGGGGACGTCTTTCTTGACGACGGGCAGGACGTTCCTGACGAGGAGTGGATCACTTACGGTCTCGACCGGTCCTGGGTCCCGCTGTCGAAGGACGGGCGGATCAAGACGCGGGACCTGGAGATCCGACCCGTCCTTGAGCGCGAGGCAGTGCTGTTCTACCTGGACAACCAGCAGCTCCGCAGCGCAGAGATGGTCGAACGGCTCGTCGCACGCCGTGACGCGATCCACCGGGCCGTCGAGAAGGGCGGCCCGGCGGCATACGCCGTACGGCACGACCGTGTTGAGCGCACCTGGCCGTGACGGGAGGGCGCCTCTGGTGGCGACCTCCCGTATGCGTTGCTACTTCGCGGCGGGCGCCCACAGCGCGGCCACGATCTCCATCTGCTTGAGGACCAGGTCGACCGCCTCGCGCTCCTCCTCCGGCGGGTAGTCGAACATCGCCAGCACGCGACGGATGCGGGTACGGAGCTTTGCCCGGACGGGTTCGCGGGAGAGCCAGTCGACGGAGAGGTTCTTCTGGATGTCCTTGACGAGGGCACGGGCGATCTTGGCGAGGGTGTCGTCGCCGCCCTCCATCGCCTCGGCCATGTCGCGGTGGGCGACGGCGTCGTAGAAGGCCAGCTCCGCGTGCGTCAGTGGCGGGTCGAACCGCTCGCCACGGCGGGCCTCCGCCGACACCTCCCGTGCCAGGGCGGCGAGTTCCGCGATCACCTGGGCGCTGCTGAGCTGCTGGAGCATGTAACGCCTCATCAGATCGTTAAGCCGCTCGGTGAAGCTCTCGTTGCGGACGACGTTGTGCTTGGTCACCTCCCGCATCTTCTGCTGGATCATGCGGCGCAGGGCCTCGGTGACCAGGTGCGGGGTCTCCGAGTTCTCCAGATTGCGCAGCTGCGCCTCGTTGAGACGGGTGATGTCCAGCCGGCCAATCCCGGCCTCCGCGTACAGGTCGGTGATCTCGTCGGCGTCGACGACCGAGGCGGCCAGGGCTTGCAGGTAGCGCTGGACCTCGGCGCTGAGCGGCTCCCCGCTCGCCTCGCGCTGGGCGGCGTCGAGCTTGATCATCCAGGCCCGGACCTCGCTGAAGAACGAGATGTCACGACGCCAGTCGTCCAGGTCCTCGCAGCGCTCGGCGATCTCCTTGCTCATCGCGCAGACACGGTAGAAACGGTCCAGCCTGGCCGCGCTGTCCTTGAAGCGGACGGAGAGCGGCTTGGCGGGTGGCTCGACCTTGTTGCCCGGGTTCTTCGGGTCGCGCAGGAAGTCGGCGGTCAGGCGGAGGGCGCGCTTGCGTGTGTCGGGGCGGCCGGTGTCGGCCAACCACTCCTTCCAACGGCTCCCGGCCAGCAGCCCCTTGATCGTGGCCAGTTCGTTCTTGACCTCGGTGACGGCCCGTTCGATGTCCGCGCCGAGGGTCTGGTCCTTGCGGTCCTGGTCCGAGTACTCGCGCAGGGCCTTGGTGAGGTTGTCGGTGAGGGGCGCGTAGCCGACGAGGAGGCCGTCCTGCTTGCCGCGGAAACGGCGGTTGACGCGGGCGAGCGCCTGCATCAGGTTGGCGCCCTGCATGGGGCGGTCCATGTACAGGGTGTGGATGGGCGGGGCGTCGTAGCCGGTGAGCAGCATCGAGTGGACGATGAGCAGTTCCAGCTCGTCGTCGGCATTCCTGGCTCGCTTCTGCACGACCTTCTGCTGGGACTTGCGCAGCGAGTGCTTGCGCATGTGCTCGGGGTCGGAGCGGTCGCCGTGGAAGACGATCTTCATGACACCCTTGCTGACCTCCTCGCTGACCCAGCCGGGCCGCCGCTCGGCCAGCGCGTCGAAGACCCGTACGCAGATCTCGCGGGTCGCGCACACGACCATCGCCTTGCCGGGGGCACCGATATCGGATTTGACCAGCTCGCGGCGCTGCTCCCAGTGCGCGATCAGGTCATCGGCGAGCTTCGCTATGCGGTCCTCGGCGCCGTAGACCGTGTTCATCGTCGTGGCGTACTGGATGGCCCGGCGGCGCTCCGCGTCGTCCATGCCCTCGGTGAGGGTGTTGGCCTGCTCGTCGAGCTTATTCGGGTCGACGCCCTTGGGCAGGTCCACCTTGATGACACGCGGCTCGTGGAACACGCGGACCGTCGCCCCGTCGTCGACGGCGCGCTTCAGGTCGTAGATGTCGATGTACTCGCCGAAGACGGCACGGGTGTCGGCCTCAGCCTTCGAGATCGGCGTACCGGTGAAGGCGAGCAGGGTGGCGTACGGCAGGGCGTCGCGCAGGTGGCGGGCGTAGCCGTTGAGGCTGTCGTAGTGCGAGCGGTGGGCCTCGTCGACGATCACCAGGATGTTGCGGCGCTCGGAGAGGAGGGGGTGGGACTTGCCGGCCGCCTTCTCCTCCTGGCTCAGGCCGAACTTCTGGAGGGTGGTGAAGACGATCCCGCCGACGTTGCGCCGCGTCAGCTCGGTGCGCAGCTCCTCGCGCGTGTCGATCTGGTGAGCTTTCGCCTCCAGCAGGGACTCGCTGTCGAGGAAGGTGTCGTAGAGCTGGTCGTCGAGGTCGTTGCGGTCGGTGATGACGACGATGGTGGGGTTGTTGAGCGCCGGGTGGCGGAGGACGAGCGCGGCCGTCTCCACCATCTCCTCCGACTTTCCCGCGCCCTGCGTGTGCCAGACGACGCCGGCCTGGCCGTTCGTCCGCGACGCCTCGACAACGGCGTCCACGGCCTTGTTCACCGCGAAGTACTGGTGCGGCTTCGCGATGCGCTTGCCGGAGAGGGGCTCGCCCGGCTTGGGCGGGGGGAAGTTGACGAAGTTCCGGGTGAGGGAGAGGAACCGCTCCTGCGTGAACAGGCCGTGGAGGGCCAGGTTCAGCGCGTCGAGGCCATCGTAGCCGGGCTCGTTGGTGTCGACGGGCTTGCCCTCGTGGTCGACATTCCAGGGCGCGAAGTGCTCGTACGGCGTGAATACGGTGCCGTACTTGGCGGTTATCCCGTCGGAGACCAGGCACAGCACGTTGTAGCGGAACGCGATCGGGAACTCCGAGACGTACGTCCGGAGTTGGGCGTGGGCCGACTTGAGGGTGGCGTTCTCGTCGGAGGCGTTTTTGAGTTCGACGACGGCGAGGGGGAGGCCGTTGACGTACAGCACGATGTCAAAGCGGCGGTGGCTGCCGTCGGTGTCCCTGACCGTGACCTGGTTGACGGCGAGGTAGCTGTTCGCGTCGGGGTCCGTGAAGTCGATGAGGCGGACGGTGGGGGTCTGTTCAGCGCCGAACTCATCGGTGTAGGTGAGGCGAATGCCGGTGGTCAGATACTCGTGGGCCTGCTTGTTCTCCGGGTACGCCTCACGGGAGGAGGGGTCGGTGGCGATGCGCGTCGCCTCGTGCACGGCGGTGGAGGTCAGCTCCGGGTTCAACTTCTCGATGGCTGCCTGGAGCTCGCCGTGGAGGATCAGGTCGTCCCAGTCGCGGCGGTGGCCGGTGCCGGGGACTAGGTCTTTGCCGGGCTTGGTTTCCCAGGCGAGTTGGGCGAGTTCGTCGAGGGCGAGGTGCTCCCAGGTGGACTCGGTCATTTTGGCGTCGAGGTGGGCTGGGGTGTGCGTGGGCTCGCTGCCGCTTTCGGTGGTCATACGGCGCCCTCCACGATCTTCTCGGCGTCGCGGACTCGGAGCTTGCCGGACATGAGTTGAGGAAGGAGAGTGTCACGGAGGGCAGCCAGAGTGTGGGTCTCCTCTTGGGTCTGAGTTGACCGCCTGATCAGCGGACGAACCCGTTCGGACAGTTCCTGCGCAATCAACGGGGACGGAACCTTTACGAGATGCCGGTGCGCGGTATCTCGATTCAACCCTGGCACAGCCGAGTCCCCGACGAGACCGGGGAGATGAGCAGTCTCGAGCATTAGGAAGGCCAGTTCAGGGGAGAGGTATTCTCTGAGAGTCTCGGCGAAGAAGGCGGTATCAATGATCCAGCTCGATCGAGGCGACCAGGAAATCCACCCGGCATTCGCCCCCTTACGCCCGACTACCGGCCCTGCGCTCGATGTAAGGCTTGAGTCATGCCACCCGACCTGTCCCGTGCATCCATACACAGGAACCGGCCCTGGTCTGCGGTCAGGCTCACGCAGAGCCTTGCCGTACTTGAGTGCGACCATCTCCCCGAGCTCCGCACTCTCTCCATCCCGGAGCGAAGCCTCCTCATAGAGGGCACGAGCCACATTAAGAGCTGCGTTGGCGACGCGCTCGTTGGCCGCGATCTTGTCGTCCAGCACCCCCAGCACTCCTGCGATGGCCCGCTGGATACTCACCGGCGGTGCTGGAACTCGGAATTGTTTGATCAGCCGTCCGCTAAGGTTCTGCTGGGCAGCCCCGTTCGCCAGGTTCTTGAGCTCGTCACGAGAGTTGAGGATCGCGTAAAAGAGGTAGCGGGGGTCCGATTTCCGAGGGTCCGCGACCAGTGCACAACATGCCTGATTGCATGCCATTTCAGCAGCGAGCAACCCAAGTTTCCCTGCCGTTGCCCCATACATGGCGATCAGAACCGTCGACTCCGGGAGCAGCTTGGCCGAGGAAGTCAGCATAGCGTCTTCAGAGATATGCTCAGAAGTGTGCCACACCCAGTTGTCCGTGAGTTCTTGCGTCTTCACCCAGGGAATCCCCTCACGGACATAAAAGTCAGGGTTAGTTCGGCTGGGGGTTCCACCACTGGTCACGCGGCTACACAGGGATTCGAGTTTCTCTGTCGGCCAACTCATTCGCCGGTCCTCCCCAACTGCTCCCGCACCATCGCGTCAAGCCGCGCCGACTCGTCCATCTGCTCGAACAGCTCCTTCGTCAGCCGAGCGATCCGCTCCTCCATCGGCTCCGCGTCCGGATCGTGCTCAACTTCCGCCGCGCCCACGTACCTCCCCGGCGTCAGCACATAGTCATGTTTCTCAATCTCCTCCAGCGTCGCGCTGTAGCAGTACCCTGGCACGTTCTCGTACGAAACCCCCTTATCCTTCGCCGACTTCGTCCCCCGCCACGCGTGGTACGTGTCGGAGATCTTCTCCAGGTCTTTCTCGGTGAGGACGCGCTCCGTGCGGTCACGCATCGTGCCCATCTGCCGCGCGTCAATGAACAGCACTCGACTCCGCCGGTCGTTGAGAACCTTCGTCCCCTGCGGCGACTTATCCTTCGTCAGGAACCAAAGACATGCTGGAATCGGTGTTGTACGGAACAGGTTGCCCGGCAACGCGATCATGCAGGACACCAGGTCCGCCTCAACCAACGCCGCCCGGATGTCGCCCTCTCCCGACTGTTTCGACGCCATGGACCCGTTGGCCAAGATGACACCCGCGCTGCCCCTGTCCCCCAGCTTGGACACGATGTGCTGGAGCCAGGCGTAGTTGGCGTTCGACTGGGGCGGGGTGCCGTACCGCCACCGCCTGTCATCCGACTTCCTCGCCCAGTCCGACATGTTGAACGGCGGGTTGGCCATCACGAAGTCGGCCTTCAAATCAGGCAACTTGTCGTCCGCGAACGTGTCCGCCCAGCGGTCGCCGACGCCCTTCGGGTCCATGCCGTGGATGGCGAGGTTCATTTTGGCCAGGCGCCACGTGCGCTCGTTGGCCTCCTGGCCGTAGACCGCGATGTCGTGCGTGTGGTCCTTGCCCTTGCGCCGCTCGACGAACTTGCCGCTCTGGACGAACATGCCGCCCGAGCCGCACGCCGGGTCGTACACCCGCCCCTCGTACGGCTCCAGCACCTCGACGAGCAGACGGACCACGCTCGCCGGGGTGTAGAACTCGCCGGCCCGCTTGCCCTCGGCACGCGCGAACTTCTCCAGGAAGTACTCGTACGTCTCGCCCAGGACGTCCTGGGCGGGACGGTCGCCATGCCCCGTGAAGCGCGCGTCGCTGATGAGGTCGACGAGTTCCTTCAGGCGCTTCTGGTCGACGTTGTCGCGGTTGAAGATCTTCGGGAGTACGCCCGTGAGGGTCTTGTTGGCCTTCATCACCTCGTCCATGGCCTCATCGAGGAGCTTGCCGACACCGCCCTCCGCACTGGCCGCGTTCTCGGAGATGTGGTCCCAACGGGCCGTCGGCGGCACCCAGAAGACGTTCTTCTCCGTGTACTCGTCCTTCTCCTCAAGGAAGGCCGCCCGGCGGTGCTCTGGGATCTGGGCCAGCTCGGGGTCGGCGGCCAGTTCCTCGCGGCGTTCGGTGAAGGCGTCGGAGACGTACTTCAGGAAGACCAGGCCGAGCACGAACTCCTTGTACTGGGCGGCGTCCATGGAGCCGCGGAGCTTGTCCGCGGCCTTCCACAGGATGTCCTGGATCTCCTTGGTGCTGGAGACACTCAGCAGTTCGCCTTGTCCGGCGGCTGCCGCGGCTCGCTTGCGGGGAGGCATCGTTCCTTCTTCCAGACGGTGTCGGTGGATGGTTTACGTGTGGTTGGTGGTTCGGGGTTCGCCGAGGGTGAGGGTGCCGTCGGCCAGGCCAGCGATCGTCAGGTTGCGGGCCTCGGCAAGTGCGTCGGACTGGGCGCGCAGCAGGCGTTCGCGGCGTTCCGTCTCGACCAGCAGGGCGTCGAAGCGCTGCACCTCGTCCGGGTCCAAGTCAGGAAGCTGGTACTCCTCGATACGGCGGGCTGCGCGCACCGCGCTGGGGCTGCGCGCGGTGCCACGGGCCGCGCCGAGCAGGGCCGCGAGGACCCGGGGGGTAAGCGGGCGGGTGGCATTGGCGTTGACGCGGAGAATGCGGGCCGGGAACGCGACGACCGAGAAGCCGTCGTGGTCGACGTACACGCCGAGGCGGGGCGCCAGGGTGTAGACGACGTCACCGGGCTCGGTGAGCGCCGCCCGTTCGTACGTCGTCGCCAGCAGCAGGCGGTCGATGCGGCGGTCGCCCACGGGGCGTTCGCCGGTGATCTCCTCGGGGCCCAGGACAGCGTGGTGGCCATCCCGGGTGAGGTGCTTCTCGTCGATACGGTGCCCGGGGAGCCGGGTCACCCTGCGTGCGGCGATCAGCTTGCCGAGGGTGGTGCGCTCAGGCAGGCGACCGACCCTGCGCAGTACGGCCCCTTGGTAAGGGCCCCGCTCGTCCTCGTACGCCCGGGTGTCCGCCGTCGCACGCTCCAGGCGCGCCTCGGCCTCGGCGATCAGGGCAGGGCGTTCGGTGACCTTGTCGGACCAGATCGCGGAGGCGGGCGGCGCGGGTGGGGTCAGCGGTCCGCCGAAGGCCCGGTCCAGGTCAGCGACTGGGACCACACGGCCGTAGTAGGGGTCATGGCCGTCGAGCCTTCGCAAGCCTTCCGCACGCCAGAGGAGGACGTCCTCGGCGAGCCGCGCGCGCACGCCCGGCGTGAGTTGTTCCGAGCTGATGTCGGCCAGTAAGACCTGGCCCTCCGCCGCCCGGACGGGACCGCGCGTGAGCGTCCACAGGGCTGGACGGTAGCCGGGTCGGAACGGCAGGACCCCGCCGGGAAGCGCGATGACCGACTCGACGATGTTCTCGCGCAGGAGGGCGGCGCGGAGCTGGGCGGCCTCGGTGCTCTTCAGTTCGTCGACGAGAGCGTCGGCCGGTCCGAGGACGAGGGCCGTGCAGCCGGGGCGGAGGAGGTAGGCGACGCGTTCGAGCTCCGTCAGGGCGGCGAGTACCGAGCGGTCCTCGCCGGGGCGGTACGGGAGCTGGGTGACGACGAGGTCCGGGTCAGCGAAGCGTTCCTCCAGGTCGGTGCCGGTCTGGACGTCCAGGTCGAGTTCACTGACGCCCGCCAGCAGGAAGCGGCGGCGGGTGATGCGGGTGAGCCGGTCGTCGGGGTCGGCGGCGAGGACGGTGACGCGGTCGCGGTCCTCCGTGTCGTCGAGGAGCGCGGCGAGCAGGTCGCCGGCGCGGGCGTGCGGGTCGGCGAGGGTGAGGGACTCGCCTCGCTCAAGGCGGACGCGGAGGTCGGTGAGCTGGGTGAACAGGCTCCGCAGCTCCGGGGTGACCGCGTCTGCGGCGAGGGAGTCCAGCCCGAGCCGGGAACGGGCGGCGAGCAGCCACTCGTACGCGCCCCGCTCGTCGTAGGCGGACTCGATCAGGTCCTCGGCGAGGCGGGCGAGCGGGGCCGCCGTGGCGTCGATCGCGCGAAGCTCGCGGAGTACGAAATCGTCCTCGGCGTCGATCCGTTCTGCTCGGCGCAGCAGCGCGGACCAGAGGGCCTCGTCGGCTTCGGCGTCGGGCGGGGAGGCCGGGGAGACGTTCGCGGCGTCGGTCAGTGGCCGGCCGTCGAGCCGGCGCAGGCACAGCAGGCTGCCGAGCGTCTCAACCAGCTGCCACGGCGTGAAGCGGTCCCGCAGCGCGATGATGCCGAAAAGGGCCAGCTCGGATCGGAGTTCCTGCGGGGCGGCGTTGCCGAGGC
Organism: Streptomyces sp. NPDC050988; assembly: GCF_044456225.1. Classification (NCBI taxonomy): domain Bacteria; kingdom Bacillati; phylum Actinomycetota; class Actinomycetes; order Kitasatosporales; family Streptomycetaceae; genus Streptomyces; species Streptomyces sp. NPDC050988. The sequence continues at coordinate 242,161 of NZ_JBITFQ010000011.1, forward strand.
CGGAGGCGATGAGCCAGTCGGTCACCTGTGCGCCGTCGAACAGCGGCCGTCCCGAGTTCTCGGACGTGGCGGCGGGGAAGTCCGGGTGGCGTCGGCGCCAGGTGGACACGACAGGGCGTTTCACCCGGGCGAACGTAGCGATGTCGGACATCGACACCAGGAGAGGTAGCGGTCCTGAGGAGCGGAGTGCCGGGTCCGGCAGACCAGTGGCCACGGTACGCATCCCTCCCCCGCTCATCTATCGTCACATCAGCCGCTTCGGCCGTAAGGCCGGCCCCCTTGTCGTGCGTCACGGCTCCGCTTGACCGTTCCCGCCTGACGTCACAAGACCCTACGCCGATCCCGGCAATGCGAGCGCACCTTCGCTTGATAATGATGGTTATCAGATTTGGATGCGTAGCAGCCCCATCGGGCTGCCTCATCCGGCTGGGTGATTCACACCGAAGTGCCACTGCCCCAAGAGATGCGCCAGAATGACGGATCAGTTTCCCGACTGAACAGCGCTGAGGGGGGTGACAGCGGGAAATGGTTGAGCGCATGGTCGCCGTCGGTGGGAAGGGGCAGGCGCCCGAGGTCGTGGACGGACCGGGCTGGAGCCGCCCCGGCCTGGACGTCGCCGCGGGCCGTTATCCGCTCTCGGTGGAGCGGCATGTGATGCGCATGGTCGATCACCTGGTCCCCGGAGTGACCGCGGTGACTCCGCACGCGCGTTACTACGCACTGCACGGGCTGATCGCGGCGCAAGCCGAGGCGGAGGACCTGACGGCCCCGGCCACCCAGACTCTGCTGCGCCGCGCGGAAGTGGCCCTGGCTGCGGTGTCGTTCGCGCACCATCCGCAGAGTCTGGACTGGCTGCCGCGTGCTCATGGGGTCGATGCCCTGGCCCGGCGGCTGCACGCCGGGACGGTCGCCATGTCCGAGGCCGAGGTCCCGGGCAAGGACGGGTACGTAGGCAACTCGTGGGGGTTCTGGGGACCGTACGCCGGATCCGAGGTCGCGCTCGGCATCCTCGGTGCGGGCCCCATGCCAGTTCCTGGACCGCGGCTTGAGATCGCGGCACTACGAGCCGGCCTGGGCGGGCTGCTCGAACTGGCCGCCGAGGACACGCTGAACGTGGATGATCTCGCCTCTTTCGGGGACCGGCTGTGCGTGTGCGTGGGCGGCGAGCATCCTGACGGAGCGTGGCTGGCGAACCTCATGTGCGAGCCCGATGCGACGGCCGAAGCAGGTTCCCGCTCGGCAACGCGACGACAGGCGATTCAGCTTCTGGCTCGTGTGGTCGCCACACATCCCGTTCGATACTTCACCCGCGACATCGGCCATGTGCTCGCTTTCGGCGACTTCCTGACTACTGATGCCGTCACCAGTGGCATCGACGCGGCCGGCGTCTGGCGCGGAGTGGTGCTGCGCAACTACTCCGTCGGAGCGTGGCGCCGCCTGTGGTCCTGGCTCGTGGAGCAGGTCAACGGGTTGGTGCCGATCGAGGAAGTGGCCGACCGCTTCGCCGCGGAGCTGCCCGACGTGACGGTGGACGCGTTCCTGTCCTCCCTTCCCGCGACGCAGAGCACGACCGGAGCGCCGTTGCCCGCCGAGCACGACCTGAGGTGGGCGGGTGATCCGCTGCCCGTCGCCGAACTGCGAGTGCTCGCCACCAATGCCCGTCGGGTGGACGAACTCACCGGTCGGGCCCGGGACGCGTTCCTCGGCCAGCGCGGTGTCGAGCTCGGCCCGGAATGGGTCCAGCGGCGCCTTGACGAAGCACGGCCCATGAAACTGCGCGATGTCGCCCGCCGACTCACCTACGACCTGGTGGCGCGGTCGCAGCGGATCGCGCTGGCCAAGGCCCGCCGCCGCGCTGACGGCACATTGTGGTTGCCGACCCGGCTGCATGAGCGGGGCGGTCTGCTGTACCGGACGAGCCAGGAGGGGCGCGGTGACGTCGGGCTACGGCTGGACCAGCTCGGGACCGTACTGGCCACCTGCGGTGTACTGCACTTCGACGACCAGCGCTGGTCGGTGACCAGTCGCGGGAGGGTTCTCGTTGACTGAGACCGCACCGGCATCGGGAGTGGCGGAGCCGCCGACCGCGTTCGCCTCTCCGCTGACCCTCATCCTCGACGAGGAACGCACGGGCGGCCGGAACCTGGAAGAAGCGCTCTTCCTCAGCTTCACCGCCGATCTCGGCTTCTTCGAGGAGATCGCCCTCGGCGTCACCCAGGCCACCGGCGCACGCGTCACCGTGGCGGGAGATGTCTCCATGACCCGGAACGATCCCCGCTCCGTCCGGCGGGCCGGCCGCAGCTACCTCGCCGGTCTGGCATACGCGCACGGCGCCGCGTTCCATCCCAAGCTGATGGTCCTCGCCGGACCGGAGCACGCCACCATCGCCGTCGGCTCCGGCAACACCACGCTGGCCGGCTGGCAGGCCAACGCCGAACTGTGGACGGTTCTGCGGGTGGACGGCGAGCAGAGTACCGCCGCTGTTCCGGAGCTGTCGGCATGGCTGCGCGACCTCCCGGAAAAGGTGAGGTTCTCCGCCGGAGTGCCGCAGGCGCTGGGGCGGGTCGCAGCACTGCTGGACCGGCTCCACCGCGACAGGACACCCACGGCGCCGCAGGTCCGCGTCGTCAGCAGCCTTCGTTCGCCGATCATCGATCAGCTGCCGCAGGGGCCCGTAGACGAACTGGCCGTCTTCGCGCCCTTCTACGACCGGCGCTCGATGGCACTGCGGCGGCTGCTCGAACGCTTCCGTCCGAGCCGGTTCACCCTCGCCTACCAGCCCGGGCTCAGCGATCTCGACGGTCCGTCGGTCGCCGCCCTGGTGAAGGAGTACGACGGACGTGTCATCAGGGACAACGACCAGCGGTACCGCCACGGGAAACTCGTCGAGTGGGTCTCCGAGGGGCAGCGGTGGGCCCTGACCGGCAGCCCGAATCTCTCCGCCGCGGCTCTGCTGCTTTCCCAGGGCGAGGGCGGCAACTGCGAACTCGGCGTCATCACCCCCATTCCCGCCACCCTCCTTCCGAATGGCACCGACGAGCCCGCCGTCCGGCTGCACACGGCCCCGCCCCTTCCCCGCCCCATCGCCAGCAGTGGGCCGCTGCTGCTCGGTGCCCTACGCGTATCGGACGGCCTGGAGATCAGCTTGGCCCGGCCTCTCTCCGACACCGCTCACCTGGAGTTATCCCAGGCGGCAGCGCCGCCGGAGGCATGGGAGCGCATCGCCGACATCCCGCCCGGCCAGGCCACGCTGACGGTGACGGCTCCGGCGGATGCGGGCAGCCGTGTGCGCCTGGTCGTCGTCGACAGCGACGGCGTACCAAGCTTCGGCAACATCGTGTTCGTCGTCGACCCCGACCGCGCCCTGCGCCGCATGACCCCGGCCCAGTCCCAGGCCCCCACGACACGGCCACCCGACCTGTTCGCCGATCCCCGGCTCGCCGAACGATTCCTGGGCGACCTGGAAACCCTCCGTACGGGACTGACCCCCACCCCAGCGGGCGCATCCGCGAGCAACAGCACTGGCGGTGCAGTCGCGACGGCTCCGCTGGACGGCGACGAGGACGGCTGGGAGCGTTATCTGGACGAATGCGCCGGGCGGGTCGGACACCCGCTCGCGCGTTTCGCGCTGGGGCTCCCCCTGCCCACCAACACCAGCACGCCCTTTCAGGACCTGCTGCCCGTCTCCTGGGACGAGCGGTTCACCGACGACATCGAAGCCGCCCTCGACGATGACGACACAGAGGCCGTGGCAGCAGAGCACGACCCCGAGGCAGCCGGTGCCGAAGCGAGCAGTACCACCACCCTGCCCGACCTCCGGCAGGCCGACCAGGAAGTCCGTCGCAGATACCGCCGCTGGGTGGAGCGCCTCGTCGCCCTCGCTCCCCACCTGGGCCCGCCGGAGCGCATGCTCGTCGTCCGGCTGACCCTGTGGACCGTCGCGGCGGGCGCCTGGCCTCCGGCGCACACCGACTGGCTGCCGCTGCTCTCCCGGGCCGTCCGCGCACTGAACCGAAACGATCTCCCCGAGCGGATCGAGCCGCAGGCCGGCAGCCTCGCCGCAGTCGCCCTCGCCGTGCTCCGAAGCCACGCCCCACGCTACGAGATCACCCCTGAGACACTCGCCTTCAACGAAGCCTCCCAGGCCGTCGGCCATCTGCTTCCCGCAGTGGACTCCGCGTACGTCACGGAATACACGACGCTGCTCGACACAGCCTTCGGCCCGGCCGTCGACCAGGCCGCCGTGCTCGATGTCGCGTCGGACGTCGTCCAGGACGATCCCCTAGCTGACGCCGTATGGTCCCTCGCCGAGAAGGGGCGCGAAGTACACCGCCACGGACGACTCCTGCTCCATGTCACCGGCCGCTTCAGTAACCCCGCGCTGGTGGCACTCGAAGCGGTCGGCGCCGCCGAGGGCGCCCCCCTGGTCGGGGCCTGGGCCGACTCGGGCTCGGACTCCGGCGGGGGAGCCTGGGCGCTGGTCGTCTGGCGTCGGCCCGACCTCATCGTGGTCGATGCCCGCCGGCCGATTCCCCTCTGGCGGCATTACCGGCTCACCGGACTGGTAGGCCCCAGAGCCCTCGCCGCACAGCGCGGCTTCGAATCCGCCGCCTCCGTCCCTCACGGCCCCCGCAACCAGCCCTTCGAACTGGCTCACCAAGTCCTGTCGGACCTCCGCCTAGCCGGGCCCCAACCACCACATTGCAAGCAATAGCCTGGGCCAGTCTCAACGTTCCCATCCCGGAAGATCCGTGTCATGGACAATCGGTCGTCGGGCGCTCGCGATCAGTCCAGGCCAAGGTGCGGGGCGGCATCGACTGCGGTGTGCGCGTCGAATGCCGCGGCTCACCAGCCGCGGCACCGCCCGGTTTCAGATCCCAGCGTGCACGTGCGCCGCCCAGAGGTAGGGAACCTTTGGATATCGGTCACGGACGTTGCGCATGGTGTGGTGTAGTGCACGGGCCGCCGCGTCCATGACGAGGCCACCATGCCCGTTTCCGGCGATGCTGAGCTCAGCATAGAAATCGGCAGCGACACGTGAGGCCACCTCGTCGTTTATCTCCCAGAGGGTGCCGATGACATGAGGAAAGCCCACGAGCTGAAAGGCCGAGGTGAGATGGATGGCTTCGTCGATCAGCTCCACAGAGCCCATGAACGATGTTCGGCACGCAGACAGGTAGGCCAATTCGGCCGAACCCTTCCTTATTTCTGCAAGGCTCGCCACCGTGAGGGGGTTACGTTCGTGGTCATGAAGAAGCAGCAGACTCCGGGATGGATCGGCGGGGTTGTGGGCACCGTGGCAAGCAAAGTGAACGATCCCGCAATCGGAGAGGGCCTCCAGGACCCGAGCCTTGGTCGGTCGTTTCTCCGGCCTGGCAACGGCCGCGCCGTCAGCTCCTATGTCCGGCTCGATGAGCAATGTCGGGTTCGGCAGCAGGCCGGACAGCAATGCGACTTCTTCTGAGACATGGTCCAGCCGGCCCTGAACCCCGGGTGTCGTTGGCATGGCCACGATCAGCGACCGACTGGCGGATGGCGCGGAATCGCTATGGCGACGTGCATGGTGCAGGGCGCGGATAGTGGTGGTGTAGGAGGAGACGATGCGGTCCATGGCTGTCCGCCGCTCCCCGTTCCCCAGGCTCGCCTGGGATGGCTCGGTGTGATGGCCGGCAGCGTGCAGGGGTAACAGCGAGAGGAGCCCGCCCGGCGCCCACCAAACGCGGGGCCACAGTTGTCCGGGCGAAGGTTCTCTGGTGAAACCAAGGCGGCACAAGACCGGTTCGACTGCCGCGTCCCACAGCCACCCCAGGACGGCGCGAAGCGCCGCTTGGGCTTCCTTACGCGCGAGGGGCGTCGTGTGCGGATCAGCAACGGCTTCCAGGGCCTGGTGGAAGATCTGGACCCGGTCGACAACGAGGTCGTACGCCAGGTCGGGCAAGTTCAGCGACTCGATTCCATCGGACGTCAACAACAGTGCGTCGCTGCGGTAGTGACTCACGTTGAAGTTCACCACCGGGCCAAAAGCGGCTTGTGGCAGGAGCTCACCAACGGCAGGGGGACGAGCGAAACCGGCAAAACCGTCCTGTGCTCGGATGCGGTCCAGCGTGTCCTGGAGTCGGCCGACGAGGCTGCGTCGACGTTCCTCGGCTTCGACCGCCCGTACGGTCGCGCTGACTTGCCCCATGGGCTCCATGAGCGCAGCAATCGTTTCCGTCGGCTGGTCGAGTTCGTCCCGCAACACCTCGAATCGATGGGCCAGCTCGGGATGGCACTCGCGAAGCCCGGCCAGGTCGCTCCGCATGTCCAGCGCCTGACTGTAGAGGACACCGCGGCCCGTCTCGAGCAACTGCAACGCTCGCACTGCCTGATCGACGGGCGTGCCTTTGTGAGAAGCGAGCACCAAGGCCGCAGCATCGCCTGCCAGCCCGGACCACTTGCCCATGGCGTACTGCCGGTCATCACGGCTCAGTCGGCGGTCTGCCACTTCAGGCAGCAGGCGTACAGCCCTGTCCAGGAGACCAGCGGCGAGATCAGGGTCCACCTGTCCGGTCATTGAGGCCGCCGCCTGAGCTGCCCGAATTCGTATCGAGGGGCTGGCCCCATCGACTCGCGAGCCTTCCAGGTGCGCGGCCACGGCACGATCGAAGTCGGGCCGCGCATGAGTCCGCTCATACCTGCTCTGCAGGGCCGTTCCAAGCTGGAACAGGTAGTCTGTGCGCTCCGGATGTTCTGCGGACGTGATGTCCAGCGCAGCCTGGCAAGCCTCCACCGCGTCATCGAGGTCCACTGGGGATCCGGTCTCCCTGAATCTGACGGTCAGTACACCTCCCAGCACGGACAAGTACCGTGGGCGCTCCGGGTGGCGGGAGGAGACGCTGGCCACGGCGTTCCGTCCCGCCTCGACCGCTCCGTCCAAGTCCTCAGCGCCACCTGTGCGCTGAAACCGGGCGTGCAGGGAGGAGCACAGATTTGCAAGGTAGCGCGGGCGGTTGGGGCTGCTAGCACCTGTGATCTCGAGTGCCTCGCGGTTCCTTCGGATCGCTTCGTCGAGGTCCTGGGGGTTCCCCTTCCTTTCGTAACGTTCCACCAGCGCGGCACCGAGGTTGGACAGCAACGCCGCCAGGACGGAGTGATCGCGGGGTGCCGACTTCACAGCGTCGTGCGCAAACTCGGTGGCGGCGTCAAGGTCTGGCAGCGCCCCTGTGTGCTTGAACCGGGTCCACAGCATCAGTCCGACGTTCGACAACCGGGTCGGACGTTCGACGTGACCGCCCGCTGTAGCTTGTGCGGAAGCACGGCTGACGCTGATTGCCTCATCCAGGTCTGTTGGATGACCCGTACGCTCAAAACGCTGCCACAGAGAAATACCCAGATTGTTGAGAATGGCATTGAACTCGGTCTGCTGTGGAGTGGTTTCCCGGGCGGCGGCGCGGTTCACCTCGATGGCGGCATCGAGGTCGGCCGCCTCCCCACCAAGGCGATACCGTGCCAGGAGCGCTCTGCCCAGGCCAGTGAGGCGAAGTCCCCGAGACCGGTGACTAGGCGGGAGCATCTCCAGGGCTTCTCTGAAGGCACTGACGGAGCGGTCCAGACAGGCGGATTCCCCAGTGCGCTCGAATCGGGTCAGCATGGTGCTGCCAAGCCCGGACAGAAACATGGAGCGCCCCACATGTTGCTCGGTGGCGGCGTCGACTGCCCCTCGGCAGTTCTCGATCGCGTTCTCCAGATCCGCTATGACGCCGGTGCTGTCGTATCTGTCGCTCCAAGCGATCCCCAAGTTGTGGAGAATTCCTGCCCTGTCGTGGTCCTCGAGGCAGAGGTCGGATGCTTCCAGGAACGCTTCGATCGCCGTGTCCAGGTCCGCCATGATTCCCTTCTCGGTGAACCTGGTCTTCAGAGCAGTGCCGAGGTTGTTGAGCCCGCTGGCTCGCTCACCGGGGGAGTCCACTGCCGCTTGCAGTGCAAGTCGGCCGACCTCGATCGCATCGTCCAGGTCCCGCGCCACACCCGTATGGGCGAAACGCTCGCGCAGGACAGCTGACAAGTTGATCAGCATGGCCGAGCGGCTCCGATGTCCTGGTGCCGTACTCGCCACCGCCCCCCGGATAGCGTCGATCGCCAAGTCCAGATCCGCTGGTTCGCCGCCCATGTCGAAGCGGGATTTCAGGACGACGGCGAGGTTGGACAGCGTTTCCGCGTGTTCGCTGCCACCGGGAGGGATGGCGTCCGCGATGCGTCTCAGGAGATCGATCGCCCTTGTGAGAAGCGCCGGGTCCGGCGAAGCGCTCATTGTCTGCTGGATCGTCCAGAAGAAACCGATCGCATGCCGAGCCACATCAGGAAGGAGCTCGTCCGGCAGATCTTCCGCACCAGCACCGAACACGAAGCACGGCGTGAACTTCGCGACGGCTTCCTCCCTGTCGTGCTGCCCAGCTCCTTCAGGAAGTGCCTGGTACCTGAAGGTGTGCAACCAGCCAAGGAGGTAATGACCGTCGAGGTCGGACACGTCGCTCCGGAGGATCGCCCCAAGTCGGTGGGCCTCGACCAGTGCTTGCGGCTCCAGAACCACACTGAGGTCCTGTTCGCGCTTCAGCCGGTCCAACCGCAACTCAACTACAGCGATTCGCTCCTCCCATTCGCCTTCTCTGTCGAAGTCCTGCTCGTGACCTTGCATGAACCGTCCTGTCACTTCCCGATCTCCCGTAGATCTGGTTGCTGCACCGGTTCCCACCCGCGGAAGCGGGCCTGTGAAGTCGACGATGCTCAAGAGGTCGGTTCCGACACAGGCAACGGACTCCTCAGACGTCGCATAACCGCGCTACCGAGCAGAGGCCCCATCGGCTGTTCCTCGATGCGCAACTTGTCGGCTAGGTCCGCCAGGTGAAGGCGCACGGATGCCTCCAACAGCGTGGCGTAGGTGTCCGAGGCAGCGCGGAGGCGACGTGCCGAGGTGATCATCAGCGCGACAGCAAGAGGCGCTGCGGGCCACCACCACCAGGCCAGGGGTAGATAGAGCAGGGCCCATCCACCAAGAACAGCGGCTCGTGTCAGCGCAGCGCGGGCCCTGCCGATCTCGCCGCGTATCTCTTCCGGCAGCACGAGCCAGAGGTGTGGCCAGAGGACGAGGAGATTGACATGTGCGTCTCGGTCCAGCCGGACCGCGATGGCGTGGATCCGGTCACCACTCCAGGTCGGCCGTTCAGGCCGCTCCACGGAGATACGTCCACACCTGTGGGCCGCGCGGTGACGCTCCCGGGGCCTGCGGCGGTCGGCCGGACGCGGAGCGCGTTCCAGAAGCCGTAGGGCTTCGTACTCCGCCCGTGCCGCGTCCCAGCGACGCTGTCGACGTGCCACGTGACGCTCGGCCAGTTCGCCGAACAACCACGGCCATGCGTCCCGGCCGGCAGCCAGGGCCACACGCTCGACAACGGAGCCGAGGGACTGGGCAGCCAGACCGGTGCCGGCAGCACCGGCCAGGATGGCGGCTAGCAACACGATCTGGCCGCCTACCGTGGTCACCTCGGGAGCCCGGGCAGCGTCCGAGATCGCGTGAGTAAGCCGCCCCACGTTCAGCGCGGCGCTCTGCCCGAGGGTGTGTCCGGCTGCAGCGACCGCCAAGTAAAGCGCGCCTGGCAGTACGAGGAGAGTCAGCCACCGCTCGGCCAGCTTCTTGCTGAGTTCACTGAGCAGCCCTCCCACTACGGGAGCCTCTCCCGGATCAGCGCCGTCTCGCCGGGGGCGAACTGGCAGCGTGGCGCGTCGTCGTCCACTTCATGACCGGATCGACCGATGCACAGCTGCAAGGGGCACCGGTACACGACGTCCAAATCGGCAACACCGGCCGGCATCACGCTGCGGCCCGTTCCCCCGTACACCCCCGATGGGTCGCCTGCACGTCGAACCGCTGTGTGCAAAGCGTCTAGAAGAGCAGTGAGCGACACGTCGTCTGCGGGCGGCCTGCCGACTGCGGCTTCGACAGCACGCAAGGCGGCGTCGTCCTCATCGAGCAGCGCGGCGAGCTCGTCCCGATGCCCACACACGTACGACAGTGCCTTAGCTATCCTCAGGCCGCCTACTTCCACCTGGCTCGTCATGCAGAACTCCGCCCCCTGCGCCTTGTTGATCCACCAGGCCACCATTCTTGCTCCAAATGCGCAGGTGCACGCGCAGGTTCGGCCAACTCCCTCGGGCAGAGCAGCGAGGCGTCGAGGTCCCTGAAAGGACGGTTCAGTCGATCTCCTCTGCGTGAGCGATGCGTAGGAGGCGGTGCATCACGCGCCACGCTGCCGCTGACGGCGTATCGCATCGCGCAAATTCGCCTTCGTAACGCGACGTGCTGAAGCAACCGTCATGTCGTCACCCCGCCGCTTGGGAGAAATATGGGAGAAGATCTTCTCCCATAGCCCCTGCGACACCACTTGAGACCGACCGCCACCAACCCTCCGACCTGGGCATATACCCTTCGCGGCAGGTGGACACCATGATCAGGCCTAATTCGGGACGAAGAGGTCGTGGGTTCAAATCCCGCCTCCCGACAGCTATGTAGCAGTTCAGGAGGCCCTCACCGAATCGGTGAGGGCCCTCTGGCGTTGTTGCGTGTCCAACTGCGTGACTACCGCTCCGAGTCGCGGGGGCTCGTGGGCCTGGTCTTCCGCCGCAAGCCGTCAGGGGCCGTACGGAGCCGCGACGGGAAGCGACGGGAAGCGCGTCGCCCTGTCGCGTCTCGGTTGATGGTTGTCGGGTGGTGTCGGGTGATGCTTGACGGCTGTCCTAGACGGTCCTGGACGATCTTCCGGATCCTCGGAGGACCCGGCGGACCGGGGCCCAGCGGGTCGTCAATCGGACATGAAGATGCCGCCCCGTCGTCGGGGAACGCGGCCGCTCGGTCCTTGGGGTACCGGGGTGCCGCCGGACCTGTCGCATCGCCCGCGGCGCGCGTCCGTGGTGCGATGGAACCGGGGGCGGAAAGGAGAGCGATCATGCCCGCAGCGAAGCGAATGAGTGTCGCCGCCTCGGTGTCGGTCCGCCCGCTGGTCGAGCCGGACCTGGATCGGGCCGACGAGATCTTCAGAGTCGCCTTCGGGACCTTCCTCGGGGCCCCTGAGCCGGAGACGTTCTTCGGGACCGCCGACTATGTCCGCACCCGCTGGGCGGCAGATCCGCACGCGGCCTTCGCGGCGACCGTCGAGGGCGAGGTCGTCGGATCGAACTTCGCCGCCGACTGGGGCAGCGTCGGGTTCTTCGGCCCCCTGACCGTACGTCCGGAACTGTGGGACCAGGGCATCGGCAGGCGCCTCATGGAACCGGTCATGGCCTGCTTCGACACCTGGGAGAACCGCCATCTCGGGCTGTTCACCTTCTCGCACAGTCCCAAGCACCTCGAGCTCTACCGCCGGTACGGTTTCTGGCCCCGATTCCTTACAGCCATCATGAAGAAAGAGGTCGCCGCCAGTGCCGCAGTCCCCGGCCCCGGCCCCGGCCGAGTGCTGTACGGCGAGCTGACCGCCGCTGAGCGGCCCGAGGCACTGAGCCTCAGTCGCGAACTGACGGGGTCCGTGTACGAGGGCCTGAGCCTGGAGCGCGAGATCGTGGCCACACAGGCGCAGGGGCTCGGTGACACCATCCTCCTCGACGGCGCCGACTCCGGCCTCGACGGTCTGGCCGTCTGCCACTGCGGAGCGGGGTCGGAGGCCGGTGAGGACGTGTGCTTCGTCAAATTCGGCGCCGTACGCCCTGGCCCGGACGCCGCGGACCGGTTCGAACGACTGCTGAACGCGTGCGAGCAGCTGGCCAGTGAGAAGGGACTGGGACAGCTGGACGCCGGAATGAGTCTGGCCCGCCAGGATGCCTACCGGCGCATGGTCGACCGCGGTTTCCGTACCTGGCTGCAAGGCGTGACCATGCACAAGCCCAACGAACCCGGCTACAGCCACCCGGACGCCTACGTGATCGACGACTGGCGCTGAGTCCACGGCATCAGTCGCGCGGCTCCGCCGAATTGGAGGTTTGAAGGTATCGGTCGGCTTGGGTTCGGGGGTCGGCTCCCGCTCGGTGATGTCGTCGTTCGTCGTCGCCGACCAGCTCGCCATGAGGTTGAGGCCTCCTGGGAGCGGGGCAAGGGCCCTGTCGGCCCCCTGCCCCATCCTTACTCGTACTCGCCCCCGTACGGGTACTCGTCCTGTCCTCCCCGTCAGATCGGGACCGCCACCCCCGTGAACGTCGTCTCCGGTGTCTGGGGGCTGGTGAAGCGGGCGTTGACGAGGTAAAGGCGGTTGCCGAAGCGGGCCGCGGTGGTGGGGACGTCGAAGCGGGGGTCCGTGATCGTGCCGGTCAGGGTGGCCGTCGTGGCCTTGGAGTCGAGGTGGAACACGCTGATGAGGTTCAGGCGGTTCTGGACCACGTACAGCGTGCGGCCCGTTCGGTAGAGGCCGTCGCCGTTGACCACGTTGGCCGCCCCTACGAGGGTGATCTTGGTGGCGTGGCCCGTCTTGAGGTTCACGTTGTAGAGCTCGCCCGGGGTGCTCTTGACGACGATCAGGGCGCGTCCGTCGGGCGTGCCGACTATGCCGTTCGCGTTGTTGACGTCGGGGAGCTGGACCCAGTCGCCGGTGAGGGGCAGGGTCCGTACCGTTCCGGCTCGGCCTCGCGGTACTCCGTAGAGCGCGGCGGCGCGTGAGTCGGTGAACCAGGCGCGGTCGCCGAGGAGCGTGACGTCGTTGATGAAGTGGCCGGTCGGTTCCGTCAGTTGGTGTGTTGCGACCACTTCGCCCGTACGGGAGTCATGGGTACGGGCCACACCTGTGTTGCCTGCCACGTACAGCAGGCCGTCGTGGTCGAGCTTCAGGCCGACGGCTATCAGGCCGGTGCCGCCCGCGAAGAGGATCCCGCCCTCGCCGGTGCGCAGGTCGGTGCGGTAGAGGGCGCCGTTGGCGCGCGAACCCATGTACGCGTACGGCTTTCTGCCGATGGCTATGCCCTCGGGGAGGAAGCCGTTGGGGAGCGGGAACTCGGTCGGCCACGTGCCACCGCCGTCGCCGGTCGTGGTGGCGGCGGCCGCGGTCTTGGTGCCGGCGGCTGCGTTCGCCGTCCCTGCGCCCGTCGCCACCGCGAACGCGGTGAGGGCGGCGCCGCCCAGGAGGGCGCGTCGGGAAGGGTGGGGATGCGGGTGCGAGTGACTGCGGGTCATGGTTGCGGGCCTCCGGGAAGAGTGGGGTGAGAGCCTTCAACTCGCTCATCCTGGCCCACAGTTGGCCGCCGCTCCCCCGTACGTCGGCTATCGACAGAGGATCGACAGGTTCCACGGCGGCAGCGGCAGCGGCGTGAAACGGTCCCCGCCCGGGTCAGCCGTTCCAGCTCTCGTCGTACGGGTCCCGCGGCGCCTTGACCGGCTTCAGCTCGGTGACGTCGAGGAACGGGATGATGCCGTCGTTCACCGGGTCCTTGGTCTGCTTGGTGGTGTACGTGCCGGTCGCCTCCAGCCAGGTGTCCGGCCGCAGGACGGGAGGGATCCGGCCGGTCAGGCCGATCTTCACCGGCTGGGCGTCGGCGGCACAGCAACTGAGCGCCATACGGACCAGATACGGGGTGCCGTCGCGGTCCAGGGCCAGCAGTCCGGCGATCTTGATGTGGCGGTGGTCGAGGGAACGGCCGTGGTCGTACGCCGCCCGGCCCGCGTAGTCGACGAGGTTCAGCCGGACCGTGCCGCCTCCGGCGGGGAGGTCCTCGAAGCCCCAGGGCTGCTTCTGCAGGGCCGTGCCGGTGCGCATCGCGCTGTAGGACCCGAGGGCCGGCGGGGCCACGAGGATGAGGGCGAGGAGGGGGAGGACCAGGAGCCAGGAGATACGGGGTTCGCGGTGGGCGTGGGCATGGCCATGGCCATGGGAGTCGGCGGGGGTGCCGACTTGAGCCGGGGCGTCGATGCGGGCGGCCGGGACCTCAGCCGCCATGCCTACGGCCCTGCCTGCACCTGTTCCTGTTCCTGTTCCTGTTCCTGTTCCTGCATCCGTGCCTGCGGCCGCCTCGTGGTGTTGCTCGGGCGCTGGATCCGGCTCCGGCCCAGCCCCGGCGGGCGTTCGCGCGGCCTGGCGCTCGTTCCCGGCAGACGTTCGCGCCGCCTGCCGCTCGTACCAGACCGTCGCAGCCGCCGTCGCGATCAGTACGACCCCCGCCGCCACCAGCAACGGCTGCAACCCGGCCTTGACGTACCGCAGATACAGGTCGGTGAGGGCGGCGTGCAGGATCGCGCCGCCGGTGAGGAAGAGGACGGCCGCCTGGGCCTGGCGGTTCACAGGAGCACCGCCCCGACCAGGGCCGAGACCAGGACGGCCAGGGCGAAGGTGGCGGGCGCGAAGCGCAGGGCGAACTCGCGGCCGAACGTGGCCGTCTGCATCGCGAAGAGCTTGAGGTCGATCATCGGGCCGACCACCAGGAACGTCAGCCGGGCCGTGAGCGAGAACTGGGTCAGGGACGCCGCAACGAACGCGTCCGCCTCGGAGCATATGGAGAGCAGGACGGCCAGGACCGCCAGGGCGAGGACCGACACCACCGGGTTGTCCGCCGCGAGGCTCAGCCACTCCTCCGGGACCACGGCCTTGAGCGTGGCCGCGGCCATCGCGCCCACGACCAGGAAACCGCCCGCGTGCATCACGTCGTGCCGTACGGATCCCCAGAACGCCGCGCCCTTGCCGAGGCCGTCGGACGCCGGGCGGGCCGGCGGGCGCAACCAGTCGGCGCGGCCCAGCCGTTGCCACAGCCAGCCCATCGTGCAGGCCACCAGCAGGCTCGCCACGAAACGGGCCACGACCATCTGCGGTTTTCCGGGGAACGCGACGGCGGTCGCGGTCAGCACGATCGGGTTGATCGCCGGCGCGGACAGCAGGAACGCCAGCGCCGCCGCGGGCGTGACACCCCGGCGCACCAACGCCCCCGCCACCGGCACGGACGCGCACTCGCAGCCCGGCAGCACCGCCCCGGCCATCCCCGCGACCGGCACCGCGAGCGCGGGCCGCCCCGGCAGCGCGCGGGCGAAGAACGACGGCGGGACGAACACCGCGATGACCGCCGACAACAGCACGCCGAGCACGAGGAAGGGCAGCGCCTGCACCATCACCGCGACGAACACGGTCATCCAGCTCTGCATCACCGGCGCGGACAGCGCCCCGCGGATCGGGCCCTGGAGCACGATCCCCACGAGGAGCAGCATGATCAGGACGAGGGGCGAGTTGAACTGCCAGCCCCGCGGTTCGCTCGGCTCGGCGTCCTCAACCCTGGGCGGCGCCGTGTCGGTTGTGGTCACGGGAGAGGTACCTCCGGTTGGGAAGGGCTTCCTGGATGGGTTGCCCTCCACCTTCAGTACGCCCGTTCCGGCACAGCTTCTCATCCCGATGTTCCGGCCGGGCGTGCCCGTGTTCCGGCCAGGACCCGCCCGCCTTCCGGCCGAGGCGCGCCCGAGCCATCACTTCCTGCGGCGCAGCGCCCCGATGATCCCCGGAAGCGCACTGCCGAGTGCGACCACCGCCAGCGGGACGAAGACATCGACCCAGGGGTCACGGATCGGGCGGTACGTGGCGAAGCCCTCCTGGGTCTCGATGAATCCGATGGGCTTCGCGCCCGCGCCGCCACCACCGCCACCGCCCTCGCCGGTCTTGGCGGCGCCTGCCTCACGGCCCACGCCGACCCCGAAGCCGAGCCCGACCTTGGCGACGGGGATGACCGTGACGCCGTTCCTCGTCACGGGTTCGCCGTAGACAGCGCTCACCGAGGCACGCCCGCCCAGCTTCTCGGCCAGCCGCTCCAGCAGCGCGACGGCCGGGTTGCCCTTGGGGACCTCCGCAAGAACATCCGCGGGGACGCCCTCCGACAACTGCGCCGACGTGGCCTCCACCGGCTCCACCGGCTCCGCAGGCTTCACGGGCTTCTCCGGCTGTACGGGCTCGTCCTGGGGCATCACTCGTCACCATCCCTCTGTCGGTACGTTTGTCAGTGCGGTTGTCAGTACGGTCGGCTCGGGCCGCCAGTGTCCCGCGGAACCCGTGCCTCAACTCCCTTGCGGCAGGCCCCTGTGCAACCGTCCCTGCCGGTGAGGCACTCTGTGCTGTTGTGGCGAGCCTTCCTAATCAGAGCGGGTCGGACGATCGCGGTGCGCACATGGTGGTGTGCGGGGACGATGCCCTCGCGCACCGGCTGGCGGCCGAGTTGCGTGGTGTCTACGGGGAACGGGTGACGCTGGTCGTGCCGTCCGCCGAGGGCACCGTACGGCCGCCGGTCGTCGGGCGGGCCCGTGCCTCGGCGCTGCTCGACCGTGTGTCGGCGGCGGTGACCCGGGCGACGGCCAACGGCGGCATCGGCGGCAGCGGCAACAGCAGTGGCACCGGCGGAAGCGGAAGCGGAGGCACCGGTGAGGGTGCGGCAGGCCGGGCCACCGTCTCCTTGACCCGTGGAGCCACGTCTCCCCGGGGAACCACCTCGGCGAATCGGTCCGCCACCTCCGAGGAGCCGCGCCCCGCCCGGGTGTTGGAGGCCGCCGTCCTGACCGAGGCCGTGCTCGCCGAGGCCGGTGTCGAGCATGCCGCCGCGCTGGCCCTCGTCCATGACGACGACGAGACGAACATCCGTGCCGCGCTGATGGCCCGCCGCCTCAACCCCCGTCTGCGCCTGGTCGTCCGGCTCTACAACCGCCGTCTCGGCCAGCACATCGAGGCCCTCCTCGACCAGGCCTCCGCCCTGGCCATGGCAGGTATGACGGACGGCGGAGAGGGCGCCGGAGCGAACGCCGGAGGAGGCGACAGCGGAGGAAGAGGGGGAGGGGGAGGGAACGGAGGTCCATCCGGGCCCGTACTCCTCGACGCCTCCACCACCGTGCTCTCCGACGCCGACACCGCCGCGCCCGCGCTGGCGGCGACCGCGGTCGCCGGGACCAGCAAGGTCGTACAGACCGACGGGCTGATGCTCCGCGCCGTGGAACGGCAGCCCCCGGGCCCCGGGGAAGTCGCCGACCCGGGCCTGTGCACCCTGGCCCTGCTCTCGGCCACCACCAACGACCCGGCCGGCGCGGACGGTTCGGAGAGCAGCGGTGAGCACGGGCCTCGGCTCCTGCCCGACGAACGCTCCGTGGCCGCCGCGACCGGCCGCGGCACCGTCGTACTGGAGACGGTGTCTTACTCCGGGCCGCCGCTCCCCGCCGGACGCAGCGTCCTGCCCTTCGGCAGGCTGTTCTCCCGGCGGCTGCGCTGGTCGTTCGCGGGCCTGGTGGCCTGTGTGGTGGCGCTCGCGGTCGCGTCCATGGTGACGACGGGCGACCATCCGCTGCACGCCACCTATCTGACCCTCCTCGATCTCTTCGCCATCAACGAACCCGCGCTCGACGAACCCCTCGGCCGCCAGATTCTCCAACTCCTCTCCGGTCTCGTCGGGTTGCTGCTGCTCCCCGTGCTCCTCGCCGCCGTGCTGGAGGGCCTCGGTACGTTCCGCAGCGGGACCGCGCTGCGGAAGCCGCCCCGAGGGCTCTCCGACCACGTCGTGCTCCTCGGGCTCGGCAAGATCGGCACTCGTGTCCTGGCCCGCCTGCGCGAACTCCACATCCCCGTCGTGTGCGTCGAGGCCGACCCCGAGGCGCGCGGGCTCGCGCTGGCGCGCCGGCTGCGCGTGCCCGTCGTCCTCGGTGACGTCACCCAGGAAGGCGTCCTGGAAGCCGCCAAGATCCACCGCGCGCACGCCCTGCTCGCCCTGACCAGCGCGGACACCACCAACCTGGAAGCCTCCCTGTACGCCAGATCGGTACGGCCCGATCTGCGCGTCGTGCTGCGGCTGTACGACGACGACTTCGCGACCGCCGTCTACCGCACCCTGCGCGCCACCCACCCGCACGCGCTCACCCGCAGCCGCAGCGTCTCCCATCTGGCCGCGCCCGCCTTCGCCGGAGCGATGATGGGCCGCCAGATCCTGGGCGCGATCCCGGTCGAACGCCGGGTCCTGCTCTTCGCCGCCCTGGACGTCGCCGGACATCCGCATCTGGAGGGCCGTACGGTCGCCGAGGCGTTCCGCGCGGGCGCGTGGCGGGTGCTGGCCCTGGACAGCGCCTCGCCCGAGGAGCGCCGGCCCGACCTGGCCACCGCCCCCACTCCCGCCCCGGGCTCGCCCGAGCGCCCGTCGGGCCTGGTCTGGGACCTGCCTCCCACCTATGTGCTCGGCTCCGAGGACCGCGTCGTCATCGCGGCAACCCGACGAGGCCTCGCCGAACTGCTGGGCCGACGCCCCCGGGACCGTACGGGCGCGTAATCCCAGGACCGTACGGGCGCGCAGTCCCGGGTCCGGGGGCTGTCCCCCTCTGCAACGCTCCATCAATCAGCAACGCTCCCCGATCAGTAACGCTCCACCAAGTGCTCCCGCCCCACCGGCGGTTCGTACGGCTCGGGCCAGAAGTCCGTGATCGTCAGCACGCGGCCCTCGGCGTCACCCGTGAAGAACGAGATCGCGTACATCTCGTCCAGGCCCACCGTGAAGTGGAGCCAGGTGACGACCTGGCCGGGCTCGGCGACTATGCGCTCGACCCGCAGATGCCAGTCGCCGGGATACTCGCGGTTGAACTCGACATACCTCTCCCGCCCGCTGACGCGCTCGCGCGTCTGGGGAAGGGTGTAGACGACGTCCTCCGCGAGGGTGTCCGCGAAAGCCGTCCAGTTCCTGTCCTCGGCCGCGGCCCAGAAGCTCTCCACTGTTTTGCGCAGATCGGTTTTGCGCAGATCGGTCGATGAGGTCATGGCGCCATAGTGCACCGGGCCACTGACAATCGGCCCTGACCTGCACGGACCCGGACATTGCCCCTGCCGCGACGGACTCGGCGCGGGCTCGGCGCGGGCTCGGTTCGCGGAGTTTTCCACAGGCTGAGGACCCCGGGAGCGCATTGTCGTCCAGTGCGGGCAGTATGGGGCCATGACTGAGAGCAACGGGTCCGTCCCGCACGAGGGAAGCATGCCGGACTGGGAAAAGCGCTTCCGGGCGCCGCGGGTGTCCTTGCCGGACTGGGCGGAGGACGCGCCGCACCGGTCCTTGTTCGTGTCCAACGCGACAGGGACGTACGAGTTGTACGCGTGGGACCGCGAGACGGGCGACCAGCGCCAGGTCACGGACCGGCCCAACGGGACCACGGACGGCGTGATGTCGCCGGACGGCGAGTGGATCTGGTGGTTCGACGACAAGGACGGTGACGAGTTCGGGATCTGGCGACGACAGCCGTTCGCCGGGCCCGGCGGCAAGGGCGGCAAGGGTGACAAGGCCGGCAGTGGCGGCGAGGGCGGCGCGCCCGTTTCCGACGAGCCCGCGGCTCCCGGGCTCGACCCCTCCTATCCCGCGGGGCTCGCGCTCGGCCGGGACGGGCGGACGGCGATCGTCGGCCGGTCGACCGACGAGGACGGCTCGACGATCTATGTCAGCCGGACCGGCGAGGACCCCGTCGAGGTCTACCGGCACCGCGAGTCGGCGGGCGTCGGCGATCTCTCGCACGACGGATCGCTGATCGCGATCGAGCACACCGAGCACGGTGACGCGATGCACTCGGCGGTGCGCGTGCTGCGGATGGACGGCTCGGCGGTCGCGGAGCTCGACGACACCAAGGGCGGCACGGCCGAGCTCGGCCTTGAGGTGCTCGGCTTCGCCCCGGTCGACGGGGACACCCGGCTGCTCGTCGGCCATCAGCGGCGAGGCCGCTGGGAGCCGATGGTGTGGGACGCGGCGTCCGGCGAGGAGACGGACCTGGCCCTGGCCGCCCGCCTGGACGGCGACCTGAGCGCCGAGTGGTATCCGGACGGCTCCGCGCTGCTCGTGGTGAACAGCTTCGAGGCGCGCAGCCAGCTGTGGCGGTACGACCTGGCGACCCGTGGCCTGGAGCAGGTGCAGACGCCGAGGG
The DNA here is from genome assembly GCF_044456225.1 of Streptomyces sp. NPDC050988. NCBI lineage: Bacteria > Bacillati > Actinomycetota > Actinomycetes > Kitasatosporales > Streptomycetaceae > Streptomyces > Streptomyces sp. NPDC050988. The sequence continues at coordinate 262,064 of NZ_JBITFQ010000011.1, forward strand.
GCACGGTGTCGGGGGCGACGGCGCGCCCGGACGGCAGCGTGGAGTACCTGTGGTCGTCGGCGGCCGAGCCGCCGGTGGTGCGCTCGACGTCCGGCGAGATCGTCCTCGACCCGCCCGGTATGAAGGCCCCGGCGTCGGTGTCCGTCCAGGACGAGTGGGTGACCGGTCCCGGCGGCCGTATCCACGCCCTCGTCCAGCGGCCGGCCGGGGTGACGGGTCCGCTGCCGACCGTCTTCGACATCCACGGCGGCCCGACCTGGCACGACAGCGACTCGTTCGCGGCGGGCCCGGCGGCCTGGGTGGACCACGGGTACATGGTGGTCCGGGTCAACTACCGCGGCTCCACGGGCTACGGGCGCGAGTGGACGGACGCGCTCAAGCACCGCGTCGGCCTGATCGAGCTGGAGGACATCGCGGCGGTACGGGAGTGGGCGGTCTCGTCCGGTCTCGCCGACCCGGACCGGCTGATCCTCACCGGCGGCTCCTGGGGCGGCTATCTCACGCTGCTCGGCGTCGGTATGCAGCCCGAGGCGTGGGCGCTCGGCATCGCCGCGGTGCCGGTCGCGGACTACGTCACGGCGTACCACGACGAGATGGAGGCCCTGAAGGCGATGGACCGCACGCTGCTCGGCGGCACACCGGAGGAGGTCCCGGAGCGCTTCGAGGCGTCGTCCCCGCTGACGTACGTCGACGCGGTGAAGGCCCCGGTCTACATCTCCGCCGGGGTCAACGACCCGCGCTGCCCGATCCGTCAGGTCGAGAACTACGTGACCAGACTCGCCGCGCGCGACGCCGTCCACGAGGTGTACCGCTATGACGCGGGGCACGGTTCGCTGGTCGTGGACGAGCGGATCAAGCAGGTCCGTCTGGAGCTGGACTTCGCGGAGCGACACCTGGGCAGGTGAGCGCACCGGGTCCCCTGGCGGGGGGGGGGGGGGGGGGGGGGGGGGGGGGGGGGGGCCCCCCCCGCCCCCCCCCCCCCCCCCCCCCCCCCCCCCCCCCCCCCCCCCGCCAGGGCCCCGTACCTTTGAGGTTGTGTACCGGTTCCTGCTGACGCCCCGCTGGTGGGGGATCAACGTCTTCGTGCTGTTGGCCATCCCCTTCTGCGTCTTCATGGGGTCATGGCAGTTGAGCCGGTTCGAGGACCGCGTCCAGGACCACCGTGACGCGGGCGAACAGGCCGCGGCGGCCAAGACGGATCCGGCCAGGCCGCTCGCCGAGCTGCTGCCCGTGGACAAGGAGACGTCCGGCAAGCAGACCACGGCGACAGGCCGGTACGGGAAGCAGTTGCTCGTGCCGGGCCGGGAGCTGGACGACAAGCGCGGCTTCTACGTTCTGACGTTGCTGCGCACCGGCGACGGCAAGGCCCTGCCGGTGGTCCGGGGCTGGCTCCCCGGGGACGCGGATCCCTCGAAGGCCCCGGCCGCTCCGACCGGTGAGGTCACCGTGACCGGCGCGCTGCAGGCGTCTGAGACACCCGGTTCGAACGGCGTGCCCGCGGCCGGTGGTCTCCCCGCCGGCCAGACCGGCGCGATCAGCTCGGCGGCGCTGGTGAACCTCGTGCCGTACGACGTGTACGACGCCTGGGTCACTCTCGCCAAGGCCGACCCGGCCATGAAGGCGGTGCCCGCGGCGGCTCCGGCGGACACGGGCCTGGACCTGAAGGCGTTCCAGAACCTGGGCTACACCGGCGAGTGGTTCGTCTTCGCGGGCTTCGTGGTCTTCATGTGGTTCCGGCTGATCCGACGCGAGGTGGAGTTCGCCCAGGACGCGGAACTGGGCCTCGTCGAGGACGACGGCGAGGACACCGCCCCCGACACCGCCGACAACACCAAGGTGTCGGCCTGACCCGAAAAGGGGCGCGGGGAACGGCGCAATCTTTAGGGGCGCGAGGAACTGCGCGACCAGCCACAACGCACCCGCACCCAGCGAACGACCCCAAGACCGCAAGGCCGCAAGGCACCCGAGGTGCTGGCCGGACCTCAGGACCCTGCCAGCACCCCGGTCCGATAGACCGTCCCCGCGCACGCGTTGGACACCGTCGTGGACACCGTCGGACCGCCACCCTCGGCCGAGTAGGAGACGACGACGCTGCCGTCGGCGGTCCCGTCCTCCTTCACGAGCTGCGTGCCCACGCCGCTGGTGCCCTCGGAGGCCGTGCCGCCGCTGTCGCCGGTGCTGCCGGTCGGCGTCGGGTCGGGCGAGGGCTCCCCGCCACCGCTGTCACCGGTGGTCGGACAGGTGCTCGACGGCACCCAGGCGAACTCGACCGAGTACGCCGAGCCGGGCTGGAGCACCAGCGCGGCGGCGTACGTGGACTGGTCGGGCAGTCCGGCCGCCGCGTCACCCGTCGCGTGCAGGGCCGTGCCGATCGCGGACTGGCTCGCCGCACCCTGGGCGGCCAGGGCGACCGAGCCGTCGCCGGAGACCGTACAGCTGGCGGCGGAGACGTTGGTGACCCGGAAGGTGCCGTAGACCGCGCCGTTGGCGTCGGGGGAGCCGGCGGTCCCGGAGGCGCCGCCGAGCTGCAGGGACGTACAGGCGGGCACGTTCGCGGCGGAGGCCGACGGCTGGGTGCCGACGGTGCCGCCGCTGTTCCCCTTGCCCTTGTCGGGCTTTTCTGTCTTGTCGCCCTTGTCCTTGTCGTCGTCCTTGCCCGAGGAGCCGCCGGAGCCGCCCCCCGTACCGGCCTGCTTGCCCTCGTTCGCGCCGCCCTGGGTCTGTGAGGCGTTGCCCGCCATGGACGGGTCGGCGTTGGAGCCGGTGGCGTTCGAGACATGGATGAGGGCCGGGACGGCCGTGCCGATGAAGAGAGCGGCGGCCGCCATGCCGACGACGGCCTGGCGCTTGCGTGCCCGCCTGGCCGGTACCGCGCGCCGCAGATGGTCCAGCGTGCCGTCGGTCGGCTCGATCTCCTCGACGGCCTGGTGCAGGAGCCGCCGCAGAGCCAGTTCGTCGGACCCGAGCGACCCCAGAGCGAGGCCGTCGGCGCCGAATCCGCCCGGGTCCCCCGACTCCGGGCCCGCGGCATCCGGGTCCGAGTCAACCGAAGGGGTCGACTGGGCCGAAGGGGTCGACTGGGCCGAATGGGTCGCGTGGACCGAAGGGTCCGACCGGCCCGCCGCGCCCATCGGGCTCGACGAGCGTGGCGAAGCACCGGACGGGCGGTCCGCCGAGCGGCCGTCCGTGTCCGAGACGCCCGATTCTTCCGGGCCCGAATTCCCCGAGGGGCCGTGATTCACAATTCCGTTCCCAGCGTGCTGGTCGTGCTCGTTGTCGTCGCTGTGACCGCGACCGTATTCATCATGGCGTGCCCGCTCGTCCTTCGCGCTCATGCCGGCGCCTCCATGGCGACCCGGAGCGCCGCGATGCCGCGCGAGCCGTACGCCTTCACCGAACCCAGCGAGATGCCGAGCGTCTCGGCGACCTGCGCCTCGGTCATGTCCGCGAAGTACCGAAGGACGAGGACCTCGCGCTGGCGCCTCTGGAGCCCCTTCATCGCCTTGATCAGGGCGTCGCGCTCCAGCAGGTCGTACGCGCCCTCCTCCGCGCTCGCCATGTCGGGCATCGGCTTGGAGAGGAGCTTCAGGCCGAGGATGCGCCGGCGCAGGGCCGAGCGTGAGAGGTTGACGACGGTCTGCCGCAGATAGGCGAGTGTCTTCTCCTGGTCACGCACGCGCTTGCGCGCCGAGTGCACCCGGATGAAGGCCTCCTGGACGACGTCCTCGCAGGAGGCGGTGTCGTCGAGGAGGAGCGCCGCGAGACCGAGGAGCGATCTGTAGTGGGCGCGATAGGTCTCGGTGAGATGGTCGACGGTGGTGCCGGCCGCCAGGGCTTCGTCAGCGCCCTCGCGCTGGTTCGGTATGCGGGTCGGCCTCGCTGCGGGCATGGGGGCGATCACCGGCATGCCGCCGCCGGACGCGCCGGACGTGCGGGGTCGGCGGGGCGGGCGCAGGGTCGTGCCCCGCGCTGCCACAGTGAATTCGAGTACCTCAGCCACGCCAGTTGGACACGCATCCCCCCGTTGGGGTTGTACGCGACAGGCATCACTTTTGCGTCAGGCTGCACGCCAGACAGTGCGTCAAATGCCCTCATACGTAAAAGCTCATCCCCTATGCCCCATATGAACGTGGCGTCCGGACGCCCCCTGAAGGGCGACCGCAAAGACGCTCCCCGCCCTCCGCGCGGTTGCGGAGAACGGGGAGGAAAATCTTCGAACGCCAGAAGCCTCGGTCGTCGGAAGCCTCGATTCAAGTGGTCCGGACCATTTTCCGACCATGAAAGTCACACAGATCTTACAAACGATTCAACTTTCGACCAGAAAATTTCCGGTCGAAACCGCTCGAAGCCGGTGGGCGGTCACAGCTCGGCCGCCACCAGCTCCGCGATCTGGGCCGTGTTCAGCGCGGCCCCCTTGCGCAGATTGTCCCCGCAGACGAAGAGCTCCAGCGCCGTCGGATCGTCGAGCGCACGCCGCACCCGTCCCACCCACGTGGGATCCGTACCCACCACGTCGGCCGGCGTCGGGAACTCCCCCGCCGCCGGATTGTCGAAGAGCACGACGCCGGGTGCCGTGGCGATGATCTCCCGCGCCCGGTCCACCGTCACCTCGCCCTGGAAGCGGGCGTGGACGGTCAGCGAGTGCGTGGTGACGACCGGCACACGTACGCACGTGACGGCGACGGGCAGGTTCGGCAGTCCGAGGATCTTGCGGGACTCGTCCCGCACCTTCATCTCCTCCGAGGACCAGCCGTCCTCGCGCACCGTCCCGGCCCACGGCACCACGTTGAGCGCCACCGGCTCCGGGAAGGGGCCCGTGTTGTCCCCCACCGCCCTGCGTACATCACCGGGGGTCGTCCCCAGCTCCGTACCCGCGACGAGCGACAGCTGCTGGCGCAGGGTGTCGACACCGCGGCGCCCGGCCCCGCTCACCGCCTGGTACGAGGAGACCACCAGCTCGCGCAGACCGAACTCGGCGTGCAGCGCGCCCAGGGCGACGATCATGGACAGGGTCGTGCAGTTGGGGTTCGCGATGATGCCGCGCGGCCGGACCCGGGCGGCGTGCGGATTGACCTCGGGCACCACCAGCGGCACCTCGGGGTCCATCCGGAAGGCGCCGGAGTTGTCGACGACGATCGCGCCCTTGGACGCGGCCAGCGGCGCCCAGCGCTCGGCGACCTCGTCGGGTACGTCGAACATGGCGACGTCGACCCCGTCGAAGGCGTCCTCCGTCAGGGGCACCACCTCGACCTCCTCGCCGCGCACGGTCAGCTTGCGGCCGGCCGAGCGCGGGGAGGCGATGAGGCGGATCTCGCCCCAGATGTCCGCGTGCTGGGACAGGATCTGGAGCATGACGGTGCCGACGGCTCCGGTCGCTCCCACGACCGCGAGCGTCGGCCCTACGGACCCGGGTCGCACGGTCCCGGGTCCCACAGTCCTGGCCATCAGCGGCCGGTGCCTCCGTAGACGACGGCCTCGTCGCTGTCGGAGTCGAGCCCGAAGGCGCTGTGCACGGCGCGCACGGCCTCGTTGACGTCGTCCTGGCGGGTCACCACCGAGATGCGGATCTCGGAGGTCGAGATCAGCTCGATGTTGACGCCCGCGTCGGACAGCGCCTGGAAGAACGAGGCGGTGACGCCCGGGTTGGTCTTCATCCCGGCGCCGACGAGGGAGATCTTGCCGATCTGGTCGTCGTAGCGCAGCGAGTCGAAGCCGATCGCCGTCTTCGCCTTCTCCAGGGCCTCGATGGCCTTGTGGCCCTCGGTCTTGGGGAGGGTGAAGGAGATGTCGGTGAGACCCGTGGAGGCCGCCGACACGTTCTGCACGATCATGTCGATGTTGATCTCGGCGTCCGCGATGGCGCGGAAGATCACCGCGGCCTCGCCCGGCTTGTCCGGGACGCCGACGACCGTGATCTTGGCTTCGGAGATGTCGTGCGCGACTCCGGAGATGATGGCGTGCTCCACCTGCGCGTCCCCTTGCGGATTCTCGTTGCTGACCCAGGTGCCCGGCAGTCCCGAGAAGGACGAGCGGACGTGGATCGGGATGTTGTAACGGCGTGCGTACTCGACGCAGCGGTGCAGCAGCACCTTGGAGCCGGAGGCGGCGAGCTCCAGCATGTCCTCGGAGGAGATCCAGTCGATCTTCCGGGCCTTCTTCACCACGCGCGGGTCGGCGGTGAACACACCGTCGACGTCCGTGTAGATCTCGCAGACCTCGGCGTCGAGGGCGGCGGCGAGCGCGACGGCGGTCGTGTCGGACCCGCCGCGGCCCAGCGTGGTGATGTCCTTCTTGTCCTGGCTCACGCCCTGGAACCCGGCGACGATGGCGATGTTGCCCTCGTCCAGCGCGGTCCTGATGCGGCCGGGCGTGACATCGATGATGCGCGCTTTGTTGTGGACGGAGTCGGTGATCACGCCTGCCTGGCTGCCGGTGAAGCTCTGGGCCTCGTGGCCCAGGTTTTTGATCGCCATGGCCAGCAGGGCCATGGAGATCCGCTCTCCTGCGGTCAGCAGCATGTCGAACTCACGCCCGGCAGGGATCGGGGATACCTGCTCGGCGAGATCGATCAGCTCATCCGTCGTGTCACCCATCGCCGACACCACGACAACGACCTGATGGCCGTTCTTCTTGGCGTCGACGATCCGCTTGGCGACACGCTTGATGCCCTCGGCATCGGCTACGGAGGAGCCTCCGTACTTCTGCACGACAAGGCCCACGTGCGCTCCTCGCTCAATCCGTCTCGTACCGCACGACTGCGGTCGGCTCAGTCTAACGAGCGGCCGAATTCCACCCCGGCGATATCGCATCGTGAGATGTCCCGCTCACGAGTTGATCACCCGAATCCTCGGGCTGTTCACCTGGGCCCGTCCGGCCTCCGGTCGTCCGATCGGTCGGCTCCCGTCGGCCGGCCCTCCGGCCGCTCCAGGACCGCATCTGCCCTGCCCGGACGCACCTCACTCGGAAAGTGCGCCGAGTCACACCCACGAGCCGTCGCATTAAATTTCAAGCACTAAGGTTCCGCCTGTGCGCGTACTCCTGGTGGAAGACGACGAGCCGGTAGCCCAGTCGCTCCGGCGCGGGCTGCTGCGTTACGGCTTCGAGGTGGCCTGGGTCGGCACGGGCGGCGACGCCCTGGCCCACGAGGACCCGTACGACGTCGTACTGCTCGATCTCGGGCTGCCCGACACCGACGGTCTGGACGTCTGCAAGGCGCTTCGCGAGCGCGGTGACGTGCCGATCATCGTGATCAGCGCGCGCAGCGACGAGACGGACCGGGTGGTCGGCCTGGAGCTGGGCGCCGACGACTACGTCACCAAGCCGTTCGGCGTGCGGGAGGTCATCGCGCGGATAAGGGCGGTGATGCGGCGCGCCCAGCCGCGTACGGCGGCCGAGGCCGCGGCGGCGGGACCCGACCGGTACGGGTCGCGGCTGACCGTCGACCGCAAGGCGGCCCGCGTCCGGCTGGACGGCGAGGAGGTCGCCCTCGCGCCCAAGGAGTACGACCTGCTGGCCTTCCTCACCGAGGAACCGGGCGCGCTGATGTCGCGCGAACAGATCATGGAAGCGGTCTGGGACGCGAACTGGTTCGGGCCGACCAAGACGCTGGACGTACATGTGGCGGCGCTGCGCCGGAAGCTCGCGGGCGCGATCACGATCGAGGCGGTCCGCGGGGTCGGCTTCCGCCTGGAGATCGACAAGGACGGCGACCGCGGCAACGGCGGCGACGGCGGCACGAGCAACGACGGCAGGAACAGCGGCAGCAGGAGCAGCGGCAGCGGCAGCGGCAGCGGCAGCAAGGGTGACGCCGCCTCATGATCCGGCAGCTGATCGTCAGTTACGTACTTCTGGTGGCGGTCGCGCTGGCCGCCTTCACCGTGCCGGTGGCCTTCACGCTGACCTCGCAGTTGCGCGGGGACACCGAGGAGTCGGTGGAGCGCGAGGCCACCACCATGGCGCTGCTGCTGGGCGAGGGGGACGCGTCCTCGCGGCAGGCGCTCGTGCGGATGGCCGGGGCCTACTCCAAGGACACCCCCGGCACCGTCCAGGTGACCGACGCCGGCGGCGCGGCGGTGGCCTCGCTCCCCCTCCCCACGGACGACAGGGCGATCACGCGGGCCCTCGAGAACCATGAGCCGACGGTCGACTGGGGCTCCTCCTTCGTCTGGGGGAGGCACCTCGTGGTGACCGTGCCGGCCCGGTCCGCGGACGACGAGGACCGGATCGTCGGCGCCGTACGCATCAAGTACGCGACCTCCGACCTCAGCAGCCGGCTGTGGAACATCTGGGGCTTCCGGGCCGTACTCGCGGTCGGCGTGCTGGCCGTGGCCGCCTTCATCGGCGCCTTCGTGGCCCGCCGTCTCACCCGGCCGCTCCGCCAGCTCAACGACATGGCGACCCGTTTCAGCGACGGCGATCTCACGGCACGCTCGCCGGTGGAGGGCCCGCACGAGACCCAGCAGCTCGCCCGCACGCTCAACTCGGCCGGCGAACGCCTCGACAGCCTGGTCGCCGCCCAGCGGATCTTCGTCGCCGACGCCTCCCACCAGCTGCGTACGCCACTGACCGCGCTCCGGCTCTCCCTGGACAACATCGCGGACGGCACCGACGACGAGTTCGTACGGGAGGACGTGGAGCAGGCCACCTCCGAGGTGGTCCGGATGAGCCGTCTGGTGAACGGGCTGCTGGTGCTCGCGCGCGCGGAGGCGAAGGTGTCCGCGGCCGAACCGCTGTCGCTGCTCGACGTGATCGAGGAGCGCTTCGCGGTGTGGAGACCGGCCGCCGACGAGCGCGGAGTCACCGTCGCTCTGGGAGAAGTCGCCGGCGGCCGGCCGCTTGTGCTGGCCAGCCCGGGTCACTTGGACCAGGTGCTGGACAACGTCCTGTCGAACGCTCTGGAGGTCTCGCCGGACGGCGGGACGATCACCGTGGAGGTGTCGGTGTCGTCCCACCCCGACGAGGTCGTGATGTCGGTGCTGGACCAGGGGCCCGGCATGTCCGACGCGGAGAAGTCCCGCGCCTTCGACCGCTTCTGGCGCGGCCAGGGTCTGACGGGCCGGGCCGGCTCGGGGCTCGGCCTGTCCATCGTCAAGCAGCTGGTCACGGACGACGGCGGTGCGGTGGCGCTGCGGGACGCCCCCGGCGGGGGGCTGTGCGTCCGGTTCAGCCTGCGGCGGGCAGCACCGAGGAGTGGTGGTTGACGATCAGCCACTTGCCGCCGCGCTTCTCGTACTCGTACGTGTAACGGGCCTCGACGTTCTTCTTCTCACCGGACTTGGGGTCAGTCAGGGTGAAGACGTACAGCCCCGCGTCGATCGCCGAGTCGCTGTCCAGGACGTTGATCACGGACTTGATCTTCGTGCCCTTGGGCTTGTTCAGCAGGAAGTGGTCGAAGTAGTCGACGATCCCGGCGCGGTCCGTGCGGATGACGGGTGAGGCGGTGGGGAGGAGTACGGCGTCCTTGGCGTATCTGTCGGCGACCTTCTTCGAGTCCCCGGTCTGCAGGGCCGCGTTCCAGCCGTCGAACAGCGCGGCGATCTGCTTCTTGGTCGGCTTCGCGGCCGCCTGGCCCGCCGCGGGCTTCGACCTGTCCTCCGGCGCGGCCTGGCTGACACCCACGGTGACGGCTCCGGCCGCCACGAGGGCGACGGTGACGATCGCCGCGCGGGTACGTATGTGACGCTGCATCACAACTCCTGTGTGGTGGGGTGGACTTGCTCCCCTGGGGGAGTGATCCAACCTTCGCTTCACACCGGTTAGGCCCCGTGCAGCGCAGATGCAGCGCACGGCCAACGTTCGTACAAAACAGCGAAGCCGCAGGCACCGGGGAGGGTTTGGCAATGTCAGGTGGCTGGGAGGCCGGTTTGCTGCTGAGCGGCATCGTGCTGCTCGGTTCCTGTGTGCAGTGGCTCACCGGCATGGGCTTCGCGCTCGTCGCCGTGCCCGCGCTGGTGCTGCTGCTCGGCCCGGCACACGGCGTCGCCCTCGCCAACTGTGCCGCGGGCGCCATCTGCGTGGTCGGCCTCGCGGGCGGCTTGCGCGAGGTCCGGCTGCGCGCGATGGTGCCGCTGTGCGCAGCGGCGGCCTGCACGGTCCCCCTGGGCACCTGGCTGGCCCGCCGGCTCCCCGAGCCCGTCCTGCTCGCCTCCATGGGCGCTCTGGTGACGGTCGCCGTCCTCCTCGTCATGCGGGGCGCCCGGGTACCGGCTCTGCGCGGAGGCGGCGGCGCGGTGGCCGCGGGCGCGGTCGGCGGCTTCATGAACTCGTCGGCGGGTGTCGGCGGCCCCCCGATATCCCTGTACGCCGTCAACGCGGGCTGGACAGTACGGGAGTTCGTGCCGAACGCGCTGTTCTACGGGGTGGTGGTGAACGCGTTCTCCATCGCCGCGAACGGGTTGCCTCAACTCGGCGCGCCCGTGTGGGGGTTGGTGGTTGCGGGGATGGTGCTGGGCGGCTCGATCGGCAGGTGGCTCGCGGGACGGGTACCGGAGAAACAGGCCCGGCTGCTGGTGCTGTTGCTGGCGTTGGTGGGCGGGCTCACGACTTTGGGGAAGGGGTTGGGGGAGTTGCTGAGATGAAGGCGGACCAGGCGGGGGCGGTGACCTTCAATTCTGGGCCGGCGGCAGCCAGTTTGGTGTCGCGTATGTGGGCAGAGGTCCCGGTGAGGGCGACTTCGACACAGGCGCCGCCTTCGCCATCGCTGTAGCTGGCCTTGAACCACTTCAGCTCGTCGTTCACAGCTCATCCACCATCCGCTCGATGAAGCGGGCCGACTCGTCAGGGTCAAGGGCCATCATGCGGATCATGCTAAGCCGCTCGGTCTGCGCACTGACCACTGCCGGGTCAGAGGTCAACTGGCTCGTGGACGGAGCCTCCGTGTAGGCGAGGCGATCGTGATCCCGCGTCTCCAAGAGCACCATCGGCCCGTGCAGCGCGGCCGTCATCGCCCTGCCATAAGGCAGCACCTGAATCGAGACGTTGCGCGCCTTTGCCACCTCCAAGAGGTGCAGCAGCTGCTCCTTGTCGACGTACGGGCCTCGCAATGCCGCCTCGTACAGCGCATAGCTGCAAGCCGCCAACGGCTTGCGTGTATGGAGGCCCTGGCGCTCCAGCCTCGCCAGAACCCGTTCTTCGACGGTGTCATCGTCGAGGGGCGGAGTGTGGTTGCCGATCAGAGCCCTCGCATAGGCCTCGGTCTGCAACAGACCCGGGATCAGAGCGACTTCGTACCACCAGACGTTGATCGCCTCGCGCTCGTACTCCATGTAGTCCTGCGCCCTCGCCGGGAACTTCTCCCGCTTCAGGTAGTCCTTGGCCGCGCTCAGCAACCCCTCCGCATGACACAGCTCATCCGCCGCGTCGAGGACGCGCGGCGTCGGCATGCGGACGCCCTGTTCCATGGACTTGATGGTGTCCGGAGAGTAGTTGGCGGCGGCGGCCAGTTCCTCGCGGGTCACGTTCGCCTTGGTGCGCCAGCGTTTCAACTGGTTGCCGCTGTACCGCCAGTTGAGCGGCGACGGCGTGGAGGAGTTGTACTGGACTGACACTGCGGCCACCTCCGACTGATACACCCCGGCGTGTATCCCCTCGGTCACTACCGAGCGTAGCGGGACGGACGCCATCGTGTGACCATGACGAACGCACTCCCCCACTACCGTCCCGAGTGGGTCCCCCTGGCCGGCCACCAACTCCGCCTGTCCGGCATCCACTTCGACACGATCCGTGTCCAGGGCGTACGCGGGGAGCAGATCGCCTCGGACCTCGTCGAGGCGACGGACGGCGACGCGGGGCCCGTCGTCTGCGAGGCGGTCGGGTTCCGGTGGATGTACTTCCTGCTCGCACCCGGGGCCGCGCGGGCACACACGTGGCCGTTGGGGGTGCAGCGGTTCGGCGGGGCCGGAACCCGCACGGTCACGTACATCGGGATTCCGGCGCTGGACGGGAACACGTGGCCGCTGCAGTGGTACAGCGAGCCGACGCCGACCACGCCGTACGTGGACCCGGACCGGCTGCACGCGACGCTCGGCCGGAGTATCGCCGTGCAAGAGAGCTGATGCCCGTCACCGCACGCTGAGCGAGTACGCGTCCCGGGGCCGGGCACGTGCCCGGCCCCGGGAGACGTGGGTGATCCTCGGCGGGTCAGCCCGCCGCGTTCGCCAGCTCCTCCTGGGTCAGCTCCGAGAGGGGGCGGCTGTCCCTGGCGTTGGGGGTCGCCGGTTCCGCCGCGCCGCTGTCGGAGCGGGTGGCTTCCTGCGCGCCGTGGGCCTCCTGCGCCCCGCGGGCCTCCTGCGCGCCGTGGGCCTTCTGCGCCCCGCGGGCTTCCTGTGCCCCGCGGGCTTCCTGTGCGCCCTTACCGGCCGGGGCGGCGGCGGTGTCGGCGCGCTTCGCGGACGTGGCGGAGTCGGAGTCCGCGGTCACGGCTGCGGTGTCGTGGGCCGTGGCCGCCGAGGCGATGCCGGCCGTGCCCGCGGCGGCCAGGACGGTTCCGGCGGCGATGCTGTACAGCCGGCGGCGGCTCTGCGAGATCTTGCGGTGCTTCAACGGTCGTCCTCTGCTCGGGTGTTCGCTGTCTCGGATCGAGGACCGCCGCACGGCAGCGCGGCAGCACGGCAGCCCTCGTGTGACAGAAGTACGGGAGCGCGCGGAAGCAGGTTGCACGCGGCGGCGGAGAGAATCTTTCTGCCGCCGCGTGCAACCCCGCAGGCCCGATCCCCGTATGTAGGAGCGGCAGGACTATGCGCAAGCGGAGGTCGGCAAGAGTGAGGGAAGCAGTCCGGGAACGGGAGTTCCGGGAATTCGCCGAGGCGCGGCAGGCGCAGCTCCGACGCAGCGCCTACCTGCTCTGCGGGGACTGGTACCAGGCGCAGGACCTGACCCAGACCGCCTTGATGAAGCTCTACGCGGCCTGGGGACGGGTCAGCCGGGACGGCAACGTGGACGCCTACGCACGCACCATCCTCACCCGCACCTTCATCGACCAGCAGCGCAAGGGAGGTTGGCGCGAGGAGCCTGTGAGCGAGCCGCCCGACCTGTCCGCCGGCGCGCCGGTCGCACCGGAGTTGCGCATGATGATGCAGGAGGCGCTCATGGAGTTGTCGCCCCGCTATCGGGCCGTGCTGGTCCTGCGATTCTGGGAGGACTGGACCGTCGAGCAGACGGCACACGCGTTACGGGTGACTCCGGGGACGGTGAAGAGCCAGAGCGCCCGGGGGATCGCCCGCCTGCGTGCCATCGTCGAGAACATGAACAGTGAGGGGACGGCCAGGTGAGGCCGGAAATGGACGAGCGCGACGACGACGCCCTGCACGCCGCCTTCCAGGAGTTCCTCGGCGCGCGGCCGGAGCCGCCCCTGCCCAGCGTCGTCGACGCGGCCGTGGCCGGTGGCCGCCGCATCCGGCGCCGCCGCGTGGTGTTCGTCGCGGTGGGCACGCTCGTGGTCGTGGCCTGCACGGTCACCGTGGCCACCACCCTGTCCGGGGACGCCGGACACGACCCGCGGCCCATCGCCCCGGCTGCCACCCCTCATGCGAAACCCAGCGAGACCACAACCGCACCACCGGAGGGCTCAAGACCTCCGGGCGGCGCACAGCCCGCGGACGGCACGGCCACAGGTGGAGGGGAGTCCGCGCAGGACTCGGACGGCCGGGCGGAACCCGCCCACACGGGGGCACAGCGCTCCGGCGACTGAGACTCCCCCTCCAACTCCCGCCCGGCCGGGGTTACTTGACCTCGCGCAGGCCCAGCGGGCCCGCGATCTCCTCTGCCATCACCTTGCCGGCGGCCTCCGCGAGGGCGTCCTCGCTGAGGTCCTGGTCGGTGTCCAGGCCGTCCAGTTCCTCCAGGGGCTGGTTCAGGCGGACATGGGCGACCAGGGACTGGAGGGCGCGCAGGGTGGCCGAGGCGGTGGAGCCCCAGTTGGAGAAGTACGAGAACTGCCACCACCACATGGCCTCGGTGGTGCGGCCCGCCCGGTAGTGGGCCATGCCGTGACGGAGGTCCGTCATCACGTCGGCCAGGTCGTCCGAGATACGGGCCGGGACCGGGGGCTTGCGGGGCTCGTACGGGTCGAAGACCTCGGAGTAGACGTCGACCGGGTCGAGCATCTCCGCGAGGCGCTCGCGGAGTTCGTCGACGTCCGGCTCGGGGCCGAGGTCCGGCTCGTAGCGCTCGTCCGGGACGATGTCCTCGTGCGCGCCCAGGCGGCCGCCGGCCAGCAGGAGCTGGGAGACCTCCAGGAGGAGGAAGGGCACCGCCGAGTCCGGCTCGTCGCCCTTGGCGACCTCTGTGACCGCGACGAGGAAGCTCTCCACCTGGTCCGCGATCTGGACCGCGAAGTTGTCGGGGTCCTGCCCCGTCGCGTGCAGCGTGGCGTCAGACATCTAGAAGCCGGCCTTCCTCAAGGACTTCGACAGGACCTTCGTCCCCATTACTCGTTCAGACATCCAGCAGCCGCCTTCCCTCGAAGGCGCGCCCCAGAGTGACCTCGTCGGCGTACTCGAGGTCACCGCCCACCGGCAGCCCGCTGGCGAGGCGGGTGACCCTGAGGCCCATGGGCTTGATCATGCGGGCGAGGTACGTGGCCGTGGCCTCGCCCTCCAGGTTCGGGTCCGTGGCCAGGATCAGCTCCGTGACCGTGCCGTCCGCCAGGCGCGCGAGCAGTTCTCTTATGCGCAGGTCGTCGGGGCCCACGCCCTCGATCGGGCTGATCGCGCCGCCCAGGACGTGGTACTTGCCCCGGAACTCGCGTGTCCGCTCGATCGCGACGACGTCCTTGGGCTCCTCGACCACACAGATGACCGTGAGGTCGCGGCGCGGGTCGCGGCAGATGTTGCACAGCTCCTCCTGCGCCACGTTCCCGCAGGTGGCGCAGAAGCGGACCTTCGCCTTGACCTCCATCAGGCACTGCGCGAGACGGCGTACGTCCGTCGGCTCGGCCTGGAGGATGTGGAAGGCGATCCGCTGCGCGCTCTTGGGACCGACGCCGGGGAGCCGCCCCAGTTCGTCGATGAGGTCCTGGACCACGCCTTCGTACACGGATTGCCTTCCTGTTCCTGCTGGTTGCCCTGCTCGTTACCCTGCTCGTTGCCCTGCTTGCTCTACCGCTCGTTCGCTGCTCGCTCGGTACGTACCGTAGTCGTGCTCGCTCTCTTGGTACGTACGGTAGTTGGCGGTCGGCCGTCTTAGAAGGGACCGCCGGGTTGACTTAGAACGGCAGGCCGGGGATGCCGCCGCCACCCAGGCCCTGGGCCAGCGGGCCGAGCTTCTGCTGCTGGAGGGTCTGGGCGTTCTCGTTCGCCGCCTGGACCGCCGCGACGATCAGGTCGGCGAGGGTCTCGGTGTCCTCGGGGTCCACGGCCTTGGGGTCGATGACCAGGCCGCGCAGCTCGCCGGAACCCGTCACCGTCGCCTTCACCAGGCCGCCGCCCGCCTGTCCTTCGACCTCCGTCCGCGCCAGCTCCTCCTGCGCGTTCGCGAGGTCCTGCTGCATCTTCTGGGCCTGCTGGAGCAGCTGCTGCATATTGGGCTGGCCACCACCGGGAATCACGATCAGCTCCTGGTTTCGTACGGCTTGGGTACGGCTTCCCGGACGGCCGCGAGTACGACCGTCCGTACCGCTTGTGTACGGCTGTCCGGCGGGGTTTTCCCGCCTTGGCACGAGCCTACGTGGTCCGCCGGGCCGTCGCTCCAGCACTCTTTCGAGTGAGACGGCGGATTGGCCTATACCTGATCAACGCCCACGTCCGAGCGGAAAACCCCCGAAACCGGGTCCATCGCCACCCATTGGGAGGTAGTAAGGGTGCGGCGCAGCAGCATCTCGTGAACCTTGCGCCACGTTACCGTCACGCAACGTCACGAGTAGGGAGCGTCGGGTGAGCCAGCCGGACATGCAGCCCGAGGGGTCGGCCCAGGACGGGGACGGTCGGGGTGATGGTGCGCGGGCCGGTGTTCCGAGGCCGGGCGGGTTCGGGCCCGGCGGGTCCGGCGGTCCTGGCGGACCCGGGCGGAGTGGTCCGAGACGCGGTGCTCCGGGCCGGGGCGCGCTGGGGCCCGGCGGGCCGAGGCCCGGCGATCTCATGGGACGTACGTTCCCTCTCGGGGACTGGGGGGAGCCGGCCGAGCGGCTCCACGAGCTGTACCGGTGGGTGGAGGCGGGGGCGCTGGCCACGGCGTCCTGGTATCTCGCCGAGCGGGTGTGGAAGCGGCGGGGGGCGCGGGCGTTGCGGGCGGGGGCCGCGGTGGGGGCTCTTGCCGCGGTCGCGTTGCCGCTGCTCGATGTCACGGGGGTGGTGGGCGGGGGTGCCGTGTGGGGCTATCTCGGGATGCTGGTCGGGGTCGCGTGTGTGGCGGGGGACCGTTTCTTCGGGGTGACGGCCGGGTGGATAAGGGATGTGGCCACGGCTCAGGCCGTGCAGCGGCGGTTGCAGGTACTTCAGTTCGACTGGGCGTCCGAGTGTGTGCGGGAGGTTCTCGGGCCCACCGAGGGGACCGCTGGGGAGGCTGCCGAGCGGTGTCTCGGTGTGCTCCGGCGGTTCTCGGAGGATGTGGCTGAGCTGGTGCGGGTGGAGACGGCGGACTGGATGGTGGAGTTTCGGACCGGGGCGGGGCCGCTGGCCATCCAGGCGGGCGTGGGTGGGGGTACGCGAGTGGACACGGCCCCACCGGGACGCCCCCCGCTTCCCCCGGGCACCCGCCCGAACATGCCCCGGCAACGCCCGCCGGAGCCCCGGTAGGGCATTTTTCGCCCCCGCCGCCCCTACCCATTCCCGTCACTACTCGGGGGCCAGCCCCCGAACCCCCGCTCCTCAAACGCCGGAGAGGCTGGGGGTGCGGGGTGGGTGGGGAAGCGGGGGTGGGTGGGAGTGCAGGTGGGTGGGTGAGTACGGGCGGGTGGGCGAGAACGGGCGGGTGGGCGAGAACGGGCGGGTGGGCGAGAACGGGGCAGTGGGGAAGCGGGGGGTGGCGAGAACGGGGCAGTGGGAAAGTGCGGGTGGGTGGGCGAGAAACGGCCTGGACGGCCTTGTCCTCAAGCGCCGGACGGGCTGGGTCGCTGAGGGCTAGCGGGGTGGAATGCGTGCGGGTCCGGATGTGGCTGGTCGCGCAGTTCCCCGCGCCCCTAAAGACCTAGGGGCGCGGGGAACTGCGCAATCTTTTAGCCCCTCCGGCGTTTGAGGAGCGGGGGTTCGGGGGCGGAGCCCCTGAGTCAGGGACGGGAATGGGTAGGGGCGGCGGGGGCGAGGAAAAAAAGGGGGGGCTATACCTGCGGCAGCGGGAACGCCACCGGCCCCCGTAGACCCGCCCGGTTCACCCCCCTCACCCCGAAGAAGACGTTGTCCTTGGACAAGTCCACCTCGTGGGAGGTCACGTCGCCGACCGGAATGACGTGGGTCCACTCGGGAGCCGTGGTCTCGCGCCAGACGACCTCGTAGCCCACCAGGTCGGGCTCGGAACCACGCTTCCACGTCAGCTCCGTGGAGTTCGTCAGCGCGGCCGTAAGGATCCGCGCGTCGCGCGGCGCCGCCGGAGCCTGCGCCAGGGTCCAGAGCGCGGCGGCGTTGACCCGCGCGACCCGGGCCGTGAAGGGGAAGTCGCAGAACTCCGGCAGGTCCCCGTACTGCTTGCCGCCCTCGGCCCGCACGTCCTGGTGCTGGTGAGCGAAGTCCTCGGCCGGCTCCGTGAACCGGGCGGCCGCATAGCCCTGTTCGAGGAAGGGGATGTGGTCACCGCCCCGCCGGTACCGGTCCCGGCGGTAGACGACCCGCACGTGCATCCCCGTCGCCGAGTTGTCCCCGGTGTCACGGACGAAGCGCGCCAACTGCCGTGACGGGGAGTCGTTCTCGCCGCCCACCGAGCGACGCGTGGCCGCCTGCTCGGCGGTCTCCGACGTGGGCACGCCCTCGGCGAAGAGACGGATCGTGTACGGGTCCTTCGTCCCGTCGTCCGCCTTCGAACTGCCCACGATGTCGTTCGTGAACATGGCCTGCACGTCCGTGCCGGCCGCCTTGAACCGGGACGCCATGTGCGCGGCCCCGTACAGCCCCTGCTCCTCCCCCGCGACCGCCGCGAACACGATCGTCGACGCCGGGCGGCGCTTCGCCATCACCCGCGCCAGTTCCATCGCCACGGCGACCCCCGACGCGTCGTCGTCGGCGCCCGGGGCGTCCGAGGTGGCGTCCATGACGTCGGTGACGCGGGAGTCGTAGTGCCCGGAGACGACGTACACCCGCTCCGGTGTGACCGAGCCCCGCAGGGTCGCCACCACGTTGGTGATGCGGGTCGCGGTCGGGATACGGGACGCGGGTTCCTGGACGTACGACTGGAGTTCGGCCATCATCCGGCCGCCGGACCCGGCGGCGTACGAGCGCATCTCCGCGAGGATCCAGTCGCGAGCCGCGCCGATGCCGCGGTCCGGGTCGTCCTGGGTGGAGAGGGTGTGCCGGGTGCCGAAGGAGACGAGTTTGCGGACCGTCGCCTCGATGCGGTCCGCGTCGATCTCCCGCAGCAGGGCGCGCAGTTCACGGGAGGGGGCCTGCGCGGTGACCGGCGGACGCGGGCCCGGCGGCGCTGCCTCGGCGGACCGCGCGGGCGTGTCCACCAGCTCGGCCGTCGGCATGGCCGGAGCGGACGCGGCGGGCGCCGCGGACGGCCCCACCGTGACGGCTCCGGCGGCCGCCGTCGCGGCCAGGACGGTTCTTCTGCTGGGGCGTATGTGCGGGACGGGGGGTGGGGTGGGGGATGAGGTGGGGGATGAGGTGGGGGTGGGTGACATGGATCCATGGTTGTGCGCGTGTCCGGCGCACACAAGGGTCCCTGCCGTCACCCGGGCGCCCCCGCCGACCCCAGCCGGCCCCCGCCGACCCCACTCGGCCTCGGCCGACCCCGGCCGGTCTACCCCTCCGCGCAGATCTTCTGCCCCACCACCGTCGAGCACGGCAGATGGCCGTGCGTACGGACCACGTCCTGGCCGCTCCCCCGGCTGATGTACGTGAGGAAGCTGGAGACCAGCGAGTCGGCGGGCGGCTCGCCGTACGTGTACGCGTACTCGATCTCGCGGTACGGGTACTCGCTGTTGCCGTGTTCGATCTCCTCGACCGACGGGTCGTGGCCGTCGAGGGTGACCCGGTGCACGCCCTGGTAGCCGGTGGCGAGGTTGAGCTCGCTGTAGCCGATGGCGCCGGGCGTGCGGGCGACCGTGCTCAGCACCTGGTCGGTGGAGAAGAGTTCGCAGCGGATGACCGGGGCGGAGGGATAGTCCTTGTTCTCGCAGTCGGAGGAGGTGTTGGCGCCCTCGTTGCGTTCCAGGGCATGGCGCTGGAAGACCTTGCGCGTACCGGAGTTGGCGTCACGGCTGATCAGGCGCACGGGCAGGTCGGGGCCGCCGAGCTGCTTCCAGTTGCTGATCCGGTCGCTGTAGAGACGGCGTACGTCCGCGGTGGAGAGGTTCCTCACCGGGAGGCCCTCGTGGGCGACGAGCACGAAGACCGAGACTGCGACTCGGGTCTCGCGCAGCTGCTTCAGCGCGCTCGGCTTGGGGCCGTCGGAGAGGGCGATCACCGGCGGAGACCCACCCTTGGACTTGCCGCCGAGCGCGTCGAGCGCCTGGACACCGGCTGTGGAGCCGTGCGCGTCCACCTCGATCGTCGAACCCTCGCAGTCCTTCTCGTACTTGTCCGCCAGCTCGCGCATCACCGGCTCGAACGCCGTCGATCCCGTGACGGTCAACTCGCCCTGCTCGCAGCCGATCGGCGGCGGGGTGTCGTCGCGGGCGACCACGATGACGGCGAGCGCGAGGACGCACAGCGTGAGCATCCCGGTGATCAGCCGCGAGGGTCTGCTGAACAGCGGCGGCTTCTCGTCCGGTGTCGCACTGCGGTTGGGGTGCACCTCGCCGTCGCGGATACCGCCGATGAGCCGTATCCCACTGCCCACGTCACCGCCCGACAGCAGCACGAGGAGCTTGAAGTGCTCGCCGCGGTTGAGCGGGACGCGCGGGATGCGCAGGGTGTTGTCCTCGTAACCGAGGCCGTTCGAGGTGGTGAAGTGGTCCATCAGGTGGTCGGTGTCGGGCGGCTGCGTGACCGACACCCCGCGGATCGTGCGGTCCGTGAACACCGCGGTCAGACCGTGGAGTTCGCGTCCCGTGTAGTCCATGTCGGCGATGCTCTGCGAGCCGTCGTTCTCGATCCGGAGGAGGACGAGGGTCGCGTCCGCCATCCCCGGCGCCTCGTCGAACAGCCCGAGCCGTACGTTGGCCCTGCCGAGACGGACGTCGTCCCCTATCGGGTTGTCCATCTGTACGCGGTAGCCGATCCGTTTGCGACGCGGCACCCGGCGCTCGTACCAGACCATGACTCCCGAGGCCACGATGCCGACGACCGCCGTGCCCACGGCCACCACGTTCTCTGCGCTCAGCCACTCCACTGGGTGCCCCCACCACTCCCGGAGTCCGACGGTCCGGACACTGTACGGGCGGTGAGCGGGCCGTTCCGGTGACGAAGGCCGAAGTTCAGGCGTTGTTCCCTGGAGATTTTCGGAGTTCGGCGGTCCGCGGACGTCGAGAACGTGGCACCGGCTCCGTCCCAGGGACATCAGCGGCCCCCGCCGGCCGCACGGCGCCGAACTCCTCGGCGAGATGGCCCGGTTCGAGGACAGCTATCTGCTCTGCTACGTCCGCGGCCCGGAGGGCATCATCGTCGGACTGGCCCAGCAACTGGGCTGAGACCGGATCAGCCCTGCTCAGCCCTGCTTCGTGTACGTCAGTTCGTCGCCGTTGCTCGTGTTCACCCGGCGGAGGCGGCCGTCGGGGAGAACGGTCAACTCCGTTGCCTCGCCCGGGCTGCAGGACGTGGCCGGTTCGCCGACGGTGACCTCGGACGCGCCGATCCGGAGCGGACCGTCGGCGCTCGGGGCCTCGGAGAGCCCCGCCTCGAACACACAGTGGTACGTGCCGCTGCCGGCCGGGCCGTCCGCCGTGAGCGAGAGGACCGTGTCGCCCACCTCGCCCTGCTGGATGGTGAGTTCGCGGGTGTTGTGGCCCGTGGCGTTGTCGATGGACGCGGTCCAGGTGCCGAGGTACTTGACGGGGATCGCGCCGTCCGCCGGCGTCTCCTCCGGCGTGGTGGTCGGCGATTGCGTGGGCCCCTCGGTGGCCGGGCCCGGGGCGGGCGCGGTTGCCGTCGGGGACGTGGTGGGGTCGCCGCCGCCCGCGCGGTTGTCTCCGTCGCCCTTCATCAGGGCGTAGACGGATGCGCCGGCGCCGAGCGCGACGATCAGGGCGACGATGATCAGGACTGCGGTGGAGCGGCCGCCTCTTCCCGAGGGCGGGCCGGATTGTGGAAGAACTCCCGGGCCGTACGGGGGTGTTGGGCCGTAGGGGGGCGTTGGGCCGTAGGGCGGGGTCGAGCCCGGCGGGGGTGGGTAGCCGGCGGGCTGGTGTTGGTAGTGCGGGTAGCCGTAGGCGGCGGGCTGGGGGTGTTGCTGGGGGTAGCCGTAGGCCGGGTGGACGGGTGGGCCTCCCGGCGGGCCTCCTCCTGGTGGGGCGGTCGGTGGGGGTGTTCCGGGCAGGCCCGTGGTCATGGTGGGGAGATGGTCGAAGGGGGCGGCTCCCGGGGGGCCGGGCGGGGGTGGGGTGGGGCCGTCGGGGGTGGGGGCGTGTTCGTGTTCGGGGGAGGCTTCTGGGGGACCGGGAGTTTCTTCGCCCCCGCCGCCCTTACCCTTCCCGTCCCTGGGGGCTGCCGCCCCCAGACCCCCGCTGTCGGCCTGAACGGCCTCGTCCTCAAACGCCGGACGGGCTGGTTGTGCCTGAGGCTTCTTCAGCCCCTCCGGCGTTTGAGGAGCGGGGGTTCGGGGGCCGGCCCCCGACGGGGCCTGGGGCGGAGCCCCAGAGGGAAGGGACGGGTAGGGGCGGCGGGGGCGAGAGACTTCCGCCCCCTCAGCCGCACCAGCACCCCCCTCAGAACCCTCCGGACTCTCCGGATCCTCCGTATCGAGCAGCTGCACCGCGTGCCGGCCCAGCTGGGCCACCAGCATCCCCGGCAGCCACGGGTCCCGGCTGCGGCCGTCCGTGACGGTGTCCTCCGCGCCCGTGCGTTCCAGGATGTCGTCGAGGCTCGGGCGGGCGGCGGGGTCCTTGCGCAGGCACTGGCGGACGAGGTCGGCGATGCCCTCCGGGACGCCCGCCAGGTCCGGCTCCTCCTGGGCGATGCGGAACATCAGGGCGTGCACGCCGCTGTTGGCCGTACCGAACGGCAGGTCGCCCGTGGCCGCGTACGACAGGACCGAGCCCAGGCAGAAGACGTCGCACGCGGGCGTGATGCGGTCGCCGCGGACCTGCTCGGGGGCCATGAAACCGGGCGAGCCGACGAGCGCGCCGGTGCGTGTGAGGCCGCCGTCGGTCACCGTCTCCAGGGCGCGTGCGATACCGAAGTCGATGACGCGCGGGCCGTCGATCGTGACGAGGACGTTCGACGGCTTGAGGTCGCGGTGGATCAGTTCCGCCGCGTGGATGTCCTTGAGCGCGTGCGCGAGACCGGCCGCGAGGATCCGTACGGAACGCTCGGGGAGCGCCCCGTGATCGTGCCCGACGACCGTTTCGAGCGAGGGCCCCGCCACATACCCCGTGGCGACCCAGGGGATCGCCGCCTCCGTGTCCGCGTCGAGGACCGGTGCCGTCCAGTACCCGCCCACCCGCCGGGCGGCCTGCACCTCCTGGCGGAAGCGCGCCCGGAACTCCTCCTGCTCGGCGAGTTCCTGACGTACGAGCTTGACCGCGACCGTCCGCCCCCGGTCGGAACGCGCCAGAAACACCTGCCCCATGCCGCCGGCACCGAGCCGCGCCAGCAGTCTGTACGCGCCGATCCGCAGCGGATCGGCAGGCCCGAGCTTCTCCATCGGAATGCCGCCCTCCCCCGTACTTGTGCGACAGCCCGAGGATTTCACTACCCGTCCGGGGCGTCCAGTGAGGATCTACGGAGTCAAGAGAGTCCAGGTCAGAGCCCCTGGTCCGTCGCCGCACACGGAGTGTGAAGGTTCCGGAGAGTGGCGCGCTGTCCCGCTGTCACTCGTTCCAGCCACCCCAGGCCGTGACGTCCTGGCCGGTCAGGGCCTCAGCGATCTGCCATCGCATCCCGCCTCGTGAACCCTTCACGAGGACGGTGTCCTCGGGGCGCAGGACCGATTGCAGGTACGCGGTGGCGGTGGCGTTGTCGGCGACGATGGCTACGTCGGGCACGCCGGATGCGCCGGCGGCGAGGGCCAGTTGCTTCGCGAGGTCGCCCCCGACCGCCACCACCAGGTCCACGCCGTACTCGCCCGCAATCCGGCCCACGGACCGGTGAGCCTCCACCGCTTCGTCCCCCAGCTCCAGCATTTCCCCGAGCACAGCGATCCTCCGGCCGCCTCCTCCGTCACGACGCCTCCAGGGTGACGCCACGGCCCGCGTAGAAGCGGCCCAGGGCCGCCCAGGGGACCGGGGCGAACTGCTGCGATGTGCTGGGCAGGCCAGAGGGGTTGTGGATCAGCAGGGCCTCGTCGTCACAGCCGACCGCGAGGACCAGGTGGCCGCCCTTGCTCGACGGAGCGGGGTCGAGGGTGCGGATGGTCTTGTGGACCGACAGCATCGCCAGTCCGCCGCCGGTCAGGACATCGCGGATCCGGGCGGTGGACAGCTCCGCTTCCGAGTGGGCGCCCAGGCCCCACCGCGCCACGACGTGGTCGGCGAACGGCTGATAGATCAGCCCTCTCACTCTGTCTCCCTCACGAACGTACGCCCCGGCCTCGACAAGATCGCGGACGAGCGGGACCGGCGGCGGAACGGGATGCCCCCAGAAGTCGAGTGCCATGCGCAGGCAGGCCACGCCGCACATACGGGGGGCCCAGAACGCGTACTCCTCGGGGGTGTCGGCGCCGGACTTGGGCCACAGCGGATCGTCTTCCGCTGCTCTGGTCCCGGTGATGAACTCCGGGACCAGAGCAGCGGAAATCCATTGCGAGTGGTACGGGACGGGATGTTTGATCACGGGGCGCATGTCCCCGCAGTCTGCCCTACGGCAGGTACCGCGGCTTGGTGAACGCGGTCTTCACCAGGTGCTGGACGAGCACGTCGTAGGGAATCGACGCTGCTCGGGCCATGGTGGCCAGGTTCCCCCGCTCGGACAGTCCCGGCAGCGTGTTGACTTCAAGACAGGTGACCCGGCCACCGGCCCCGGCGAGGAAGTCGACCCGGAGTACACCGTGCGCACCGATCATCCGGAACACCCGGCGGGCGATGTACTGCATGATCTCCGTCACCAGGGCAGGCAGGATCGAGGGGCAGTGCTCGGCGCGGAGCGCCGGGTCGTGCTTGGCGGCGTAGTCGTAGAACTCCCTCTCAGTCTCCACGTCGTGGACGGGCAGCGTCTGCAGGCAGCCCTCGACCTCGATCAGACCCACGGTGCAGGGGATGCCCCGCACGTACTCCTCGACCATGTACTCCGCGTAGTCCGCCTGCGTCGCCTCGATCAGCACCCTGAGCTGTGCTTCGTCCCGAGCGATCCCGGCCGCGAGGCTGCCGCCGCCCGAGGACGGCTTGACGAACACGGGGTAGCCGATGGTGTTGCGGACCACGGACAGAGTGGCGTCGGTCGACAGCGACGAGTCGAGAACCGTCCAGCTCGGCGTGTTGATCTGCTCGCGCGCGAGCATCAGCTTGAACGTCGGTTTGTGCATCCCGATTGCTGACGCCATCACACCCGACCCCGTGTAGGGGATGCCCAAGGTATCGAGCGCGCCTTGGATCTTGCCGTCTTCGCCGCCAAGCCCATGCAGGGCCAGTAGAGCGACGTCACTACGGTCCTTCAGCATGGATAGCGGAACGTCGGCCATGTCGATCAGGTCGGCCGTCAGACCGGCCTCGACAAGAGCCTTGGCGGCATGCTCTCCCGACGTCAGCGAGCCTGGCCGCTCAGGAGAGAGCCCTCCGCACAGGACCCCGATCCGCAGGGTGGTGATGTCCGGCATGTCGATGGGCACGCAACTCTCCCCGTCTACCTGTAGGGGCGTGGTCTGCACAGATCCTCCGATCGTCTGACTACGAGAAGTCGTACCAACCCGCCCCCTGACGTCCTTCCGGGACCATCAGCGGAGCGGGCGTTGAGAGGGGGCGTACGCCCCAGTGCCGCTAGTTGCCCTTGGGCGGGAAGGGGCAGTAGTCGCAGCACTTGGCAGCTTCCGAGAACTGGAGCCACAGCGTGCGGTCCGGCACGTACCCGGCCGTGGTCATCAGCTCGGGTGTCCGCTCCAGTGCCTCCGCTGGCGTGCCTGCGGGGGCGGGCGGGTCCGGCATGTGGTGCACGAACCGGCCGAGGCGGGAACACAGGCGCGCGTAGGTGTGCGTGTGCAGGATGAGAGCGTGCCAGCCCTTGTCGACAGCACGGGACGACCGCAGGCGCTCGCCCGGGATTGCGGCGCAGGCGGCCACGAACTTCAGCGCCTCCTTGACGATCCGCTCGGCGGAGCTCCGCTCCAGCTCATCGTGGTCGCGAAGCACAGTGGTCACGACGGCGCCGAACTCTGCCTCGCTGATGAGTGAGAGCGCCGACGTTTCGTCCGCCTGTACGTGCGTGATGGTCTGCATAGGTTCTCCAAATCGTTTGGCTGAACGAGAGTTGTGCCACCCGCCTCGCCGCAGTCCTTGCGGGACCTGCGACGGGGCGGGCTTGCCGCCTCTGGCCGGGCTTGCGGTCCCGGCCGGAGGGGCGTCCTCGGTGCGGCCCTGACCCGGATGCGCCGCCATGGGCCCCTCAACACCGGGACACGGTGTGGCGCGTCAGTCGCGGGGCGGAGGCATGCAGGGCGAATGCGCCTCGCTCGTCGGGCCTCCGCTGGACACGCGGACAACGTCGTACGGCGCCGACTTCCGGCCGACCGTGACGGGCTTGTCGCAGACGACGCACATCCGCAGACCAGTGAGGGTGCCGTAGTGATCGCACAGGGAGACGACCGAGCGGGCGAGCCGCCGCACGCGCCGCACCTCACCAGCGAGGCCGGCGGCCTCGATCTCGTCCAGGCGCCGCAGGGCCTCGCTCATACCGGCCATCGCGACCTTCGCCTGAACGTCGTCCTCGGGCCGCCCGGCGATCGCCGCGTCGACTTCCCGAAGGAGCCACGTCAGGTTCTCGCGGTACCGGCGCTCGGCCGCCTTCAGGTCCTCGTAACGGATCAGCGGCGCGTTCTCGTCGAGCATCTTGGAGGCGTCGTGCCGCATCGCCGCGACATCGAGCTGCGTGGCTGTCTCGCTCTGGGCGGCGTTCACCGCGGGAGCCTCTGTCCCCGGTGAACAGGGCAGTCGCACGACGGGAAGATGCCCATCGTCGGCAGCGGCTCCCGGCCGGCGCTGAGCGTGCCGCGGTCCTCGGTGATCTGGCCGACGCGGCTCACGGCATAGGCCCTCATCGTCATCTTGGCCCCGGGGTCGTGCTCCCGCCTCGGGGTTGTACTTTGCTCCATGTCGGCGCTCCTACGAAGTGTCGGCCATGCCCCGGGACCGTTCGCGCGGTCGCCGGGGTCTTCGATATCTGGCCAGGATCTTGTGCCGCGCGGTGTCGACTCGATCCCCCACCGGTAATCTCACTGTGAGATGACTTTCCATCCCGTTTGGGGATATCGGGGGCTGCGCCATGACAACGCTCGGACCGATCGAGCTGCCCGAATGGGCATGGGAGCGCGCCGAGGTCAGGCAGGCCCTGCGCGCGCGGGACATGGGCGGCGTATTCCGGTGCGTGCAGCAGTACGCGGGAGCCAGTCAAGGCCGCATCGCGGCCGCGGTCGGCATGGCCCAGGGCCGCGTCAACGAGATCATCAACCGGCGCCGGGAAGTCTCCCGCCTCGACGTGTACGAGCGGATCGCCGACGGCCTGCGCATGCCCGACGACGCCCGTCACCTACTCGGCCTCGCGGCAAGCCGAGAGAAGCGCTTCGGTGGTGCAGCGTTCGACCTGGCCGCATTCCCCGAAGTCGTGCGCGTGTACGCCGCGCAGAGCTCCGCAGCCGAGGAGATCCAGCAACAGGCGCGCGAGGCACACGAGTTGGACGTACTCGCCGTACGTGGTCTCGGCCTGATCGGGCTGAACGACTCGCTCCTGCGCACCTGCCTGCCGCGCGACCAGGGCGGCAAGGGATTGCGCGTGCGGGTGCTCCTGCTGGACCCGGACTCTGATGCCCTGACCCAACGAGCGGCGGAAATCGGGGAGTCAGCCGAGTCCCTCGCCGGTGGAGTGCGGCTTGCCGAGGCGCGGCTTCGGGAACTGCTCGCCGATTCATGCGACATCCAGGTGTACCGGTACCGCATGCTTCCCACCTGGCGGCTCATCCGCACTGACTCCACCATGTTCGTCAGCGCCTTCGACGCAGGGTGGGAAGGCCACGAGAGCGCCACGTACAAGGTGATGGAGACCCCACACGGGCCCCTGTTCCGGGGGTTCCGCAGGATGTTCGAAGCGATCGTCAACGGCGCGGAGCGCACGGTCTGAAGCGGAGAGGAAGCACTGGTGATCGAGGCGGAGTTGAAGGCCCGCGTTCATGCGGCCGAGGCGGTCATGCGGCAGCTCGACGAGCGCGGCGAGGCCCGTATCGAGGTGTACCAGGACACCTACTACGACTGGCCGGACGGCTCGTTGGGCAAGCGGGACCAGGAGCTGCGCGTGCGGACGGTCCACGGCGCCGACGGCCTACGGACGGTCTTGACGTTCAAGAACGCCACGGTCGACGAGGCCTCCGGCTCGAAGCCTGAGCACGAGACCCGAGTTGAAGATTCTCAGGAGACCCACGCCATCCTGCAGAGGCTCGGCTACGTCCCGCTGATCGCCTTCGAGAAGCGGTGCCGCAACTACCACTTCGAGGCCCACGGCCGACAGATGCTCGCCACGCTCGTGCGCGTCCCCGAGATCGACGGTACGTTCCTGGAGGTCGAAACCATCGTCGACGAAACCGACGTCTCGGCCGCACTCGACGACGTACGTACCGTCCTCTCAGAACTCGGCATCGGTCCGGAGGACCTGACACGAGAGCTGTACACAGACGCTGTTGCCGCGCAACGCCTCCGCTGAATCCGGGCGCTCCAACCGGATGGCGATCGGCCCCCGTCTCACGGCGAATTCCAGGGGCCGTCGTGCTGTACGCCCGTCTCCGGCCCGTTCCGCCCGTGAGCGGCCGTCCCAGCGAGTACCTCCGCGGCGCTGCTGTGCCTCCTTCCTGCCGCTGCAACAGCCGCAGGTCCTCCACACTCATCACCGACTGGCGGGGCACGTTGTACGTCACCGACGGCCGCTCGGGTGCGGCCGCCGCGGCGGCCGCGGTCCCTGCTGCGGGAAGGCCCGCCCGGGGGGGCACCGCCCTGCCGATCGGGATGCGCCCTCGTTGAGGGCGTCCACGAAGGCGATCCCGTACTCGCGTACCGAGGAGGCCTTCACCATGTGCTCGTTCCTCGACCCCCACAGCAGGTTGGAGTCGGAGGTGTCCGTACCGATGCCGCCGATGAGGCCGCCGCCCGGGTAGCCGGGGATTCCATCCCGGACGACCAGTCCACCGGATGCGAGTTCACCCGGCGGGCACGCCCGAGGAGGACAGTGCGGCCGAACGGGGAGGGGGCCGGAGCGGTGTCTACGGTTCCGTAACAGCGGATGCCGTTTCTGTCACGGTTCGCACACCCGGATCCGAGGTCGAATCCGGGCCCGGGCCCGCGCTCGCCACCGTGACCGTCTCCATCGCGCCGATCAGTCGCTCCAGCACCCGTACGGTCTCGGTCAGTTCGGCCTCGCCGAGGGTTTCCGCGAGGCGGTCCGCGAAGGCCGCGTGTCCGGGGGTGATCCGGCGGACGGCCGCGAGGCCCTCCTGCGTCGGGCGGAGGAGCTTGGCTCGGCGGTGGGCGGGGTTGGGCACGTACTCCGCGAGCCCGCGCTCGACCAGCAGATCGGCGATCCGCTGCACGCTCTGCCGGGTGATGCCCATGGCGCGGGCGATCCCGGAGACGGGCAGCGGCTCCTTCAGTACGGCCCCGAGGACCTGCCACCAGGCGGCGGTGAGCCCGGCGGGGCGGGCCAGCTCCTCGGCCACGCCCATGAACTGGCCGTTCAGCCGGAAGACGCCGAGCGCGCTCCGGCTGAACAGGTCCTGCCGTGCCCTGTCCGCCGGCCCACTCTCCCTATCCGCCCCGCCCGGCTCGCCCGCCCCGCTCGCCCCAGTCACTGGCCGGCCCCCTCAAGCACCGCGTACGCCTCCGCGTCCGAGTCGTGGAACAGCCGGTACCAGGCGTCGAGCACCTCTCCCTCGTACACCCCGAGCAGTCCGAACACCTCCCTCGCGAACGCGACGGGCTCGGTGGGTCCTGCGGTGATCAGCTTGCCGTCCGTGACGGCGTCGGCGTCGATGTACCGCTCACCGCCCTTGTATCCCGTGGCCGCCAGATAGAAGGAGACGGCACTGGTGTGGGCCCGATCGTCGAGCAGTCCCTCTCGGGCGAGGCCCGCCGTGCCCCCGCAGATCGCGGCGACGGGCACGTCGGCATCCAGGAACTCCCGCGCCTTGCGGGCGAAGGGGGCGAGGTCGTCGGTCCCCGCCGCGGTAGCGGTTGATGTCACAGTCCACAGATCGGCTCCCGGCAGGATCAGCAGCGAGCTGTCCTCGGGCCGCAGGTCGTCGAGCGCGACATCGGGCTGGATCCGCAGCCCTCCGACGGACCTCACGGGGGCGAGAGACGCTCCGACCGTCCGGATCTCGTAGCCGCCCCTCGCGAGGTACGCGGTCGTGTGGCCTGTCTCCCAATCGGCGAGCGTGTCGTAGACGGCGAGGTGTACGGGCTTGCGTACGGGCCTGCGGTTGCCGCTCATGGTTCCTCCTCGGTCGTGCCGGTCGGGCGTCCGGCCCTGCGAGTGCTTGTGTAAGCATGCTGTCATCACGACAGCATGCTGTCAATAGACGTCCGTCTCGGGCCACCACCGGCACCCAGCCAAGCCCCCACCGAACTCCACCGGCCTCCCTACACACGACAACCTGTCGCGTTCCCGGCCCCACCGCAGACAGGACGCCGATGTCGCGCCCTCGCCCCGGACACCTACGCTCGGCCGCATGACCCCTCAGCCCAATCCCCAGGCCGGCGCCGCCGTGAAGGCCGCGGACCGTGCGCATGTGTTCCACTCCTGGTCGGCGCAGGAGCTCATCGACCCGCTCGCCGTCGCCGGCGCGGAGGGGTCGTACTTCTGGGACTACGACGGCAGGCGGTATCTGGACTTCACCAGTGGGCTCGTCTTCACGAACATCGGCTACCAGCACCCGAAGGTCGTCGCCGCGATCCAGGAGCAGGCCGCGAGCATGACGACGTTCGCGCCGGCCTTCGCCGTCGAGGCCCGGTCGGAGGCGGCCCGGCTGATCGCCGAGCGGACGCCGGGGGATCTGGACAAGATCTTCTTCACCAACGGGGGCGCCGAGGCCGTCGAGAACGCCACGCGGATGGCCCGGCTGCACACCGGCCGGCCGAAGGTGCTGAGCGCCTACCGCTCGTACCACGGGGCCACCGCCGCTGCGATCAACCTCACCGGCGACCCCCGCCGGTGGCCGAGCGACCTCGGGGCGGCCGGGGTCGTCCACTTCTGGGCGCCCTTCCTGTACCGCTCGCCCTTCCACGCGGAGACCGAGCAGCAGGAGTGCGAGCGTGCTCTCCAGCACCTTGAGGACACGATCGTCTTCGAGGGACCCGCCACCATCGCGGCGATCATCCTGGAGACGATTCCGGGGACGGCCGGGATCATGATGCCGCCGCCGGGATACCTGGAGGGCGTCCGCGCGCTCTGCGACGCGTACGGGATCGTCTTCGTCCTGGACGAGGTCATGGCCGGCTTCGGACGGACCGGGCACTGGTTCGCCGCGGACCACTACGGGGTCGTGCCGGACCTGATGACGTTCGCGAAGGGTGTGAACTCCGGGTACGTGCCGCTGGGCGGTGTCGCGATCTCGCCCGCCATCGCCGAGACCTTCGCCAAGCGCCCCTACCCGGGCGGGCTCACCTACTCCGGGCACCCGCTCGCCTGCGCCGCCGCCGTCGCGACCCTCAATGTGATGGAGGACGAGGACATCCTCGGCCAGGCCACCCGGATCGGCGCGGATGTGCTCGGGCCCGGGCTCCGCGAGCTGGCCGAACGCCACCCGAGCGTCGGTGAGGTCCGCGGCACGGGCGTCTTCTGGGCCCTGGAACTCGTACGGGACAGGGAGACGCGGGAGCCGCTGGTGCCGTACAACGCGTCCGGCGCCGCGAACGCTCCCATGGCGGCGTTCGGTGCCGCGGCGAAGGCGCACGGTCTGTGGCCCTTCATCAACATGAACCGCACCCATGTCGTTCCCCCCTGCAACATCACGGAGGCGGAGGCCAAGGAGGGTCTGGCCGCGCTCGACGAGGCGCTCTCGGTGGCGGACGAGCACACGGTGTAGGGCGGGAGCGGTGCAGTCCGGATGACCCTTTCCCGAACGCGTAAGGTGACTGGCTCGTAGACATGAGCGAGTACTTATCCGCTCGGGGAAGGAACGGACGATGCCCCGCACCGGCAGCGGCAACGGCGCCGTCACCCGCAGCACCCTGCGGCAGCAGATCGCGGACGCGCTCCGCGACGAGGTGCTGGCCGGACGCCTCAAGCCGGGCCAGGAGTTCACTGTCAAGGAGATCGCCGAGCAGTACGGCGTCTCCGCGACCCCCGTCCGCGAGGCCCTGGTCGACCTCTCGGCCCAGGGCCTGCTGGACGCGGACCAGCACCGCGGCTTCCGCGTCCACGAGTACTCGCTGAACGACTACCGGGGCATGATCGAGGCCCGCAGCCTGGTCACGGACAGCATCTTCCGCGGGCTGCTCGACGCGGAGGCCACCACCACCCGGGGTGCCCGCGCCGCGCTCGCCACCCGGATCGACGACCCGCGCACCGGTGCCGCGCTCGCCGGGGTGCGGCGGCGCGGCGAGGAGGCCCAGCGGGCGGCCGCCGCCGGTGACCTCAACATCCTCATCGGCTACGACCTGCGCTTCTGGCGCGAGCTCAGCGGGCTGTTCGGCAACCTCTACCTCGCAGACTTCCTGCACCGGCTGCGCGTCCAGTCCTGGGTGTGCGCGGTCCAGCACCTGCGCCGGGTCGACGACCTGCGCGGCCGGCTGTGGGCCGAGCACACGGCCCTCGTGGACGCCCTCACCGAACGCGACGCCCCGGCCGCACACACGATCGTGACCGCGTACGACGCGCACTCGTTGGCGCTGATCGAGCAGTTGGTGGCCGACTAGGGCCGCGGGTTCGGGGCGCGGGGCGCGGGTTCGGGGCGCGGGTTCGGGGCACGGGTTCGGGGCGCGGGTTCGGGGCACGGGTCCGCGGTGCGTTGTCTTGGGGCGCGGGCCGTGCCGGTACGTCGAGCCCGCCGCGTGCCGGGTGTACGGCTGTGGGTTTTGAAGGTGCTGCTTGCCGGAGGAGCCCTATGCGGCGGGCTTTCGACGTACCGGCACGGCCCGCTCCCGTGCGTCGTCGGGTGCGGGTCCGGGGTTGGAAACGGCGGGTGCGGGGGTGGGGGCGTCGGGTGTGGGGTATTCGACGTTCACGGCGGGGCCCGACCGCGCTTGCACCCATTACGCTTTCTTGACCACCGTGCTACGCGAGGAGCTCTCTGTTGGCCTGTGACCTGTGGCTGGTCCCGCTCGTCGACGTGTTGTGCCACACCCCCGACAACCCCTTCGCCGAGGAACTCGCGCTCTACGACAAGGTTCTGGGCGAGGCCGGACTTCCGCCGGTGCCGGTCTACGCCTATATGCCGGGCCTCTCCGGCGACGTGGCGCCGGTGGCGGGCTTCGACTACGACGCGCTGCACTTCCTGCGCCGCGCGTATCTGCTGCAGGTGTGCGGGCTCGCGGTGACGCCGGTCGACGAACTGGGCGGCGACTACGAGCAGTTGCTGGAGATGTTCGACGCGACGGCCCAGCAGTCGCACCTGGTCTGGCACTACGACCACGCGGGCGCGTACGTACCGGTGGACTTCCCGCACCCGCTGTCGAACGACGAACTCCTCGCGGGCGGGGGCCCCTTGGGCTCGTCCCAGGCCCTGCTGCGCGAGCTGGAGTTCGTCGCCCCGACGATCGGCATCGACCCCGCCGTGCCTCCTCTCCCGCCCCAACCCCCCGTGGCACCCACGGAGTTGGAGGAACCGGCCGCCCCCGCCCCCTTCGACTCGAGCCCGTTCGCCCGCGAACGGCATGTGTGGCTGGGCCTGCACGCGGCGGCGACCCGGAGCCTGGCCCAGGGCTCGATGATCATCTTCAGCTAGCCCTGCTGTCATCGGCGCCTGCTGTACGGGTGTTACGACGTGCAGACGTCGGTCAGTTCGTCGTCGGCGGCGTCGATCCGGCTGGAGTCCGGGCTGGTGTCGCCGTCCAGGATGGCCTCGTTGTAGTCCTTGATGGCGTCGTTGCGGTCGTCGACCGCCTTGCCGACCTTGTCGTCGTTGACCTTGTCGCCGTCCGTCCTGTCGTTGAGTCCGTGGTGTAGCGGGCTCCACCATCGACGCCCCGGCGGTCAGCGCAGCTGAGACAGGCCCTTCTGGAGGTCCTCGCCGTTCATGATCGGGGTGACCTCGATCTCGGCGTTGAACTGGGTGAGGAACGGCTCACCGGTGGGAGGCAGTTCCGAGCTGTCCTTCATGTCGAAGAACAGGAGGCAGGTACGCCGACCACCCAAGGGCGCGAAGTACGCCGCCTCGGGCTTGAGATGGTCCAGGATCTCCTTGATCAGCTCCGGCATCTTGCCGCTACGGATCGCTTCGTTCGACTTCTCCGTGTCCAGAGTGGCCTTGAGCATGACGCGCATCGCGCTCACCTTCTTCTGATCGACGCACGCACATTTGCACTCTCAGCTTATGCCCGCTATGTGAGGTACGCCCACTCTTGCGCGTGGAGTGCGGTACGCAGGAGCAGCGAGTGCACGAGGTGGTCGGGGGCCATCGGCCGGTACCGCCAACTCAGCGGCCAGGTCCACCCGTCGGGCCAGGGGCGGTGTGCCGTGCCGCCGACCGGGACCAGGAAGTCTCTGCGGAGTTGGAGACCGGTGAGGGGGACCCAGTCAGGGGCGAGTGAGGGTTCATCGAGGTTTAGTTCGTGACTTTCTGTGTCCATGGGGACAGTTTCGACAGGCGGGGTCAGCGTCCGCCATGACTTTGCGTCGACCACTGGTAACGGTGGGGAAGTCGGCGTTGGCTTGTCGAGAGGAGCAGTTGGGACGGAAGATCGCTTACACGGGTATGTGCGGATGGACAAGTATCCGGCGCAGCCCAAGAACTATGCGTTGCTGGAGCAGCGGGCGCTGACGCTTTCCACGTACGTGACCTTCGTGGTCCACGGTCTGTTCCAGACCGAGGACTACGCTCGCTCGCTGATCAACGGCAGGTATCCGCCCTTGAAGGAGCAGCGCGCAGAGGAACTGATCGAGGCCCGGTTGGCACGACGTGCGCTCTTCGGCCGCGAACCAACGGCCCTGATCGAACTGGTCCTTGAGGAGTCCGTGCTGCGCCGTACGATCGGCGGCCCCGAGATCATGCGTGGACAGCTACTGCACCTCGCGGAGCACTCCAAACGCCGTAACGTCACCTTGCAGGTACTGCCGCTGAACTGCGGTCTCGATGGCGAACAGTTGGCGGGAGAAGAGGAATGAGCGGCACACTTCGATGGTTCAAGTCCAGCTACAGCAGTAGCAGCGGAGGCGAGTGCGTCGAAGTCGCCCTCCACCCCCACACCATCCACATCCGCGACTCCAAGAACCCGGCGGCGCCCCTCACCGTCGCCTGCGAAGCGTGGGCCGCCTTCACCTCAGCAGTCCGGGTGACGTAGGCGGCGTAGGCCGTACCCCCGCTCCCCCGAAGCACTACGCTCCCGCACCGGACAGCGTCAGAGCGTGCCGAAGGACGGGTGGGCAGACAGGTGGGCATGGGGGACAGGCTGCGAGTCGCCGAGGTCGAACGCATTCCGGAGGACCGGCTGATACAGCTGATCACCGACAGCTTCGACAACCTCGTCACCGTGGCCCTCGCGGACGCCACCAGCGGTTTCGTACCCCAGCGCACACGTCGTCTACTGCGCAAAGCGGAATGGCGACTGGACTGGCAGGACGCCCTGCTCTGTGCCGGCGGAGAACTCCAGGTCGCCACCGAACGGATGCGTTACACGGGCGACCCTCGCCTGGACGCCACGGAGAACCGTCTGCGCCGAGTCCGCCACCGCGGCAACGAGGCCAGCCTGCTGGCCAAGAAGTTGCGCCGCAACGACTTCAACGACAGCGCGGAGCGCAAGATCGGAACGAACTCCCATCTCACCGCTCAGGTCTGGTTGAGGGCGGCGTTCCCGGACGAGTACGCGGATCTTCTTCGGCACGAACGCGCCCACCTGAGCCTGGACGGGACACCCGAGGAACCCTCGTTCCGCGATGTGCACGAGCAGATCGAGTACGCCTGCGCCCTCGGCCTGGTCGCCGCGCCGCGCACACCGGAACTCGAAGCGCTGCTCACCGCCGGTGACGCCGTCGTGAGGCTCGCCACGGCCGACGACGCCAAGAACCAGGACGAGCGCACTATGGAGCTGCGCCATCCTCTAATGCTGGGCCGGTGGGAGAACGCCCTGAGGGAACTGGGGACCATGACCGCGGGGCCGGCTCGCGCACAGACCCCTCACGCGCTGGGAACACTGCCGGACGATTTTTACGCCCTCCCCCAGGATGAAGCGATCGGGGTTCTCAACGCCCGGCGTTTCCTCGCGGCCGTCCAGCAGCGGCGCCTGGAGTACAAGCGGTGCGTCCGCCAGATCACCCAGGCGCTACGCGAACGGGAGCGCGAAAGCCCGCACGCGATCGCCCTTGCCGAAGCCAAGGCAACGGCGAGCCGCCACCTTGCCGAAAGGCACCCGGCCGAGTACGCACTGATCCGCGCCGAGCTGCGCCCTCACGAAGAGCACAACGGCTTCCTGCCCAGGTCGCTCGCCTCAAGCCCGCAGCGCGCCGAGATCAAGCGCCGGGTCCTGGCGACCCTGGCAGACGGCACGTGGACGCGGTCGGTGGCGCCGGAAGCGTAGGGGCGGCCGGGTCGGTCGGCCGGCTCAGGCTGTTCCCCGTAAGCCGAACAGAAGGCGTACGCGCGCAGATACGCTGAGTAGCGAATGGCCTGCATCGCAAGAAGGGCGCATCATGACACTGATGCTGGAACGACCGACGATAAGCGGCACCAAGCCCCCCGGCTTCGAGGGTCTGCTGGACACCCTCGACGAGCTGAACGTGCCCGCCGGCTACAAGGCCGAGATCATCAAGGGGAACATCGTCTTGTCGCCGTGGTCCAAGGGCTACTACACCCGCGTCATGAAGCTGGTGTGTGACCAACTCGAGCCGTACCTCCCCGAAGGCCACCTCATCAGTCAGGCTCCCCAGCTGTTCGTCTTCCCGGGGGTCGAGCGTGCGTACGGACCAGACATCCACGCCGCGCACGAGCAAACGTACGAGACGACCGGAAACCACCTGGACGGAGAAGGTCTGTCCTTCGTCGCCGAGCTGACGTCAAGCTCCACCCGGGACAACGACCTGACCGACAAGGTCAAGGCCTACGGGAAGGCGGGCGTCCCCGTCTACCTGGCCCTCGACATGCAGGAGGAGCAGGCCACTATTTTGTGGACTCCGTCCGCCAAGGGCTACGAATCTCGCCTCACCGTTCCGTTCGGTGAGAAGCTCAGCATCCCCGAGCCGTTCGACTGCCCCCTCGACACCGCAGGATTCCGGGCGCCGAAAAAGCCGTAGGCATCTGACGCGACGAGAACTAAAGGAGCGGCGCCCTGACAAGCTGTCGGGGCGCCCCTCCTTTCGGTCCGTACTAGATGAACGAGTTGATCTCGATCGTCTCGTCGCGGCCCGGGCCCACGCCGATCGCTGAGATCGGGGCGCCGGACATCTCCTCCAGGGCCTTCACGTAGTCCTGCGCGTTCTTCGGGAGGTCCGCGAAGGTCTTGGCCTTCGTGATGTCCTCCGACCAGCCCGGC
The DNA here is from genome assembly GCF_044456225.1 of Streptomyces sp. NPDC050988. Lineage (NCBI taxonomy): Bacteria > Bacillati > Actinomycetota > Actinomycetes > Kitasatosporales > Streptomycetaceae > Streptomyces > Streptomyces sp. NPDC050988. The sequence goes on from NZ_JBITFQ010000011.1 coordinate 299,115, forward strand.
AGGGTCTCGTAGATGGGCTTCGCGTGGTGGAAGTCCGTCTGGGAGTACGGGAGTTCCTCGACGCGCTTGCCGTCGATCTCGTACGCCACGCAGACCGGGATCTGCTCCCAGCCGGTGAGGACGTCGAGCTTGGTGAGGAAGAAGTCCGTCAGGCCGTTGACGCGCGTCGCGTAGCGGGCGATGACCGCGTCGAACCAGCCGCAGCGACGGTCACGGCCGGTGGTGACGCCGCGTTCGTGGCCGATGCGGCGCAGGGCCTCGCCGTCCTCGTCGAAGAGTTCGGTCGGGAAGGGACCGGCACCGACACGCGTGGTGTACGCCTTCAGGATGCCGATGACCCGGCTGATCTTCGTGGGGCCGACGCCCGAGCCGGTGCAGGCGCCACCGGCGGTCGGGTTGCTGGACGTCACGAAGGGATACGTGCCGTGGTCGATGTCCAGCAGCGTGCCCTGACCGCCCTCGAAGAGGACGACCTTGTCCTCTTCGAGGGCCTTGTTGAGCACGAGGACCGTGTCGGCGACGTACGGGCGCAGCTTCTCCGCGTACGTCAGCAGTTCCTCGACGACCTGCTCCGACTCGATGGCGCGTCGGTTGAAGACCTTGGTGAGGAGCTGGTTCTTGCCGTCGAGGGCCGCCTCGACCTTCTGCATCAGGATCGACTCGTCGTACAGGTCCTGTACTCGGATGCCGACGCGGTTGATCTTGTCCGCGTAGGTCGGGCCGATACCGCGGCCGGTCGTGCCGATCTTCCGCTTCCCGAGGAAGCGTTCCGTCACCTTGTCCACCGTCACGTTGTACGGCGTGATGATGTGCGCGTTTCCGCTGATGAGGAGTTTGGAGGTGTCGACGCCTCGCTCGTTCAGTCCGTTCAGCTCGGAGAACAGGACCGACGGGTCGACGACGACTCCGTTGCCGATGACCGGAGTACACCCCGGCGAGAGGATTCCGGAAGGGAGGAGGTGGAGGGCGTACTTCTGATCGCCCACGACTACCGTGTGGCCGGCGTTGTTGCCGCCCTGGTAGCGCACCACATAGTCCACGGAACCACCGAGCAGGTCGGTGGCCTTTCCCTTGCCTTCGTCACCCCACTGAGCACCGAGCAGCACAAGTGCGGGCACGCGCGTACACCCCTTCCGGGCGGGGCATGTCCAAGGTCGGGGACGTACGCGGCTGATTCTGGTACGGCTGCGTACGCCGGCGACCACCTTTGGCCGCGACCGTCGGACCGGATGCCCCGGAATAGACGAAGCCCCTGGCGCAATAGCGCAAGGGGCTCTTGCACAAAGATGCTACCCGAGGAAGCGAGGCAGGACCGAGGTGTCGACTTCCGACCAGCTCCTTGTGGTCATCGACCCGGTCGCCCGTCACGGTGACGGTGAGGCGGTACGGATCGCAAAAGACGTGCTCAGCGCGGGTGCGACGACGAAAGTGTGCCTTCCTGACGGGCCCGAGGAATTCGATCGGGCACTTGCCAGGAGAGGGTCACGACGGCCTGTCGTGATCGGGGACGACCGGGCGCTTTTGCGCACGGTTTCCGTTTTGTACCGACGGCGGGAGCTGGCCGGATGTGCACTGTCCCTGGTGCCGGTCGGCGCGAGCGGCGGCTCGCTGTCGCTCGCGCGGGCACTGGGCGTGCCCATAGGTGCCGTCGCGGCGGCCCGTGCCGTACTCGACGGGGCCGAGCGACGGCTCGACCTCCTGGTGGACGACAGCGACGGGGTGGTGCTGGGGGCGCTGCGGATTCCGCCGTTGGCGGGGGGTAGGTGGGGGGCGCCCGGGCCGGTCGGATCGGCCGGCGCGGCCGGGTCTTCGGGGGTGGGCTCGGGTGAGGGTTTGGGTGGGGGCTTGGGTGGGGGCTTGGGGGCTGGTGCCGGTTCTGGTGCTGGTGCTGGGAACGGGTCCGGTTCTGGGGCTGGGGCCGGGTCCGGTCCTGGCAATGGGGCTGGTTCTGGGTCGGGGGGTGGCTCGCGGTTGGGACTGGGGTTGGGGTTCGGATTCGGGTCGGGTTCCGGCTCGGGTTCCGGGTCCGGGTCCGGGGCCGGGAGCGCTTCGGAGGATGGCGGTGGGCATCACCATCACTGGCTTCGCACCTGCCAGTCCCTCGTACGGACCCTCGCCGCCCGGCCCGCCCGGGTGCCGGCTCCTGCGGTGACCGGGCCGACCCGGTTGCGGATCGAGGTCGACGGGGTGACCCTCGTCGACCTCGACCAGCCACTGGAGTCCGTGTCCGTCATGCCGGGCGGAGTGGGCGGGTGTGCGCGTGTCGAGGTGCGGCCCGCATCTGTGGGTGCGGAGGCCGCTCTGCTGGAGGCCGTGGCCCGGACGATCACCGTGTCGGGGTCGGACTTCCGCTATCGCGCGGATGCGGTGGTTTCGGGGCCTGTGCGGACTCGGACGTGGACGGTGCGGGAGGGGGCTTGGGGGTTGACGTTGCCGGGGTGACGGGGGGTACCGGGGGTGCCGGGAGGGGTTTTTCGCCCCCGCCGCCCCTACCCTCCCCCACTCTCGGCTTCGCTCGAGCGGGGGGACCCCCATCGTCCCTGACTCAGGGGCTCCGCCCCCGAACCCCCAAAAGATTGCGCAGTTCCCCGCGCCCCTAAGGTTTTTAGGGGCGCGGGGAACTGCGCGATCAGCCCCCACCGGCCCGCACCCGACAACACACCCCACGGGGTCTGGGGCGGAGCCCCAGAAGGACGGGAATGGGTAGGGGCGGCGGGGGCGAAAACAGGCCTCTACCCCACCACCGGCAACCCCACCACCCCATCACCCAAGGCGTCCCTGTCGTCCTTCAAGGACACCCCCGTCCCGCCCAACGCCCGCGCTCGGGTCATCAGGGACGTCAGCTTGGCGGCGGCCAGGTCGTAGGACAGGCCCAGCGGAGGGCGGATGTTGGAGAGGCAGTTGCGGTCGGCGTCCGTGGTGTGGCCGGGGCGGGGGGCGTACGTGAGGTACGCGCCCAGGGAGTCCGCCGCCGACATGCCGGGCCGTTCCCCGACGAGGACGACGACCATCGCGGCACCCAGCGCATGGGCGACATCGTCACCGAGCGCCACCCGCGCCTGCTCGGCAAGGACGACCGGCGCGACCCGCCACCCGGAAGGCAGCCGAGCCGTCGTCGCGCGGATCACCGGCGCCGCGTGGTCATGAACGGCCCGGCTCGACAGCCCGTCCGCGACCACGAACGCGATGTCCCAGTCGTCGCGCGGCAGATGCGCCCGGTCGACGTCGTCGAGCCTGCGGCCCAGGTCGGGCCGCTGGAGGTACGTCAGCCGGTCGGGAGCCGCGCTCCGGACCCGTACCGTCGGTACACCCGGCAGCCCGGACGCCACCACGTCCGGGTCGAACGGCGAGTGGACCGCGTCCCGCGCCGCCGCGTGCGCGGCCTGGAGTTCGAGGCGGTGACGCGTCGGCAGGGCGGACCCGGCCCGGCCGAGCCCGATCCGCGCCTGGGTGTGCCGCCGCAGCCCCGCCCACAGCGCGGTGTCGGACTCGGACGACGGCTCGGGAGCCGTACTCCCTTCCATCAATGCCCTTACCAACACGGCCAGTTGACGGTCCGTCATGCCGCAAGCTCCTTGCCGATGGCCATCAGGGGGTGGGCGGTGCCGGCGACGGACCGTATCCCGCCGCGTTCGTCGAGCAGGCCGATCCCGTCGAGCCATGCCTCGAACTCCGGTGCCGGGCGCAGCCCCAGGACCTCACGGAGGTACAACGCGTCGTGGTAGGAGGCGGATTGGTAGTTGAGCATGATGTCGTCGCCGCCGGGCGTGCAGATGACGAAGGACGCCCCGGCCACGCCCAGCATGGTCAGCATGGTGGCGATGTCGTCGTCGTCCGCGTCGGCGTGGTTCGTGTAGCAGATGTCCAGGCCCATGGGCAGGCCGAGCAGCTTGCCGCAGAAGTGGTCTTCGAGGGCGGCTCGGAGGATCTGGCGGCCGTCGTAGAGGTATTCCGGGCCTATGAAGCCCACCACCGTGTTGACCAGCAACGGCTCGTAGCGGCGGGCCACCGCGTACGCGCGTGCCTCGACCGTCTGCTGGTCCACGCCGTGGTGTGCGTCGGCGGAGAGCGCGCTGCCCTGGCCGGTCTCGAAGTACAGGGCGTTGGAGCCGACCGTGCCCCGGCCCAGGGCGCGCGCCGCCTCGTACGCCTCGTCGAGGAGGCCGAGGGTGACGCCGAAGGAGGCGTTCGCGTCCTGGGTACCGGCGATGGACTGGAAGACGAGGTCGAGCGGCGCCCCGGCGGCCATCAGGTCGATGCTCGTCGTGACGTGGCTGAGCACGCAGGACTGGGTGGGGATCGCGTACCGCTGGATCACGCCGTCGAGGAGTTCCAGCAGGTCGCGTACGGCCTTGGGGCTGTCCGTCGCCGGGTTGATGCCGATGACCGCGTCGCCGGAGCCGAGGAGGAGTCCGTCGAGGAGCGCCGCCGCGACGCCCGCCGGGTCGTCGGTGGGGTGGTTGGGCTGGAGGCGGGTCGCGAGGCGGCCGGGCAGGCCGATCGTGGAGCGGAAGGCCGTGACGACACGGACCTTGCGGGCGACGGCGACCAGGTCGGCGTTGCCCATGAGCTTGGAGACGGCCGCCGTCATCTCGGGGGTCAGACCGGGGGCCAGCGCGGCCAGGGCGCTCGCGTCCGCCGCGTCCGAGAGCAGCCACTCCCGGAACTCGCCGACCGTGAGACCGGCGACCGGCGCGAAGGCCACCGCGTCATGGGTGTCCACGATGAGCCGGGTGACGTCGTCGTCCTCGTACGGGATCACCGGCTCGGCGAGGAACTGCGCGAGCGGTACGTCCGCCAGCGCCCAGCGGGCCGCGACCCGCGCCTGCGCCGACTCGGCGGCGAGCCCGGCGAGGCGGTCGCCGGAGCGTTCGGGGCTCGCGGCGGCGAGCAGCCGGGCGAGGCCGCCGAAGCGGTGGGTGCGGCCGCCGAGGGTGGAGGTGTACGTGCTCATGCCGGGGACGGTACGAAGCGCGGGCGTACGGGGTCCATGGCCGGGCGGAGAGTTAACGCAGACGTTCGCTGCCGGGGCGATCCACAGACGTTCTAAAGGTCTGGTTGACAAACATTTAACGCCCGGACCGGCGACACGACTCATTTTCCGTGCAGCATTCCGGTCGACCGAGGACAAGCGCGAAGGCAAGCGCGGACACGAGTACGAAGACGCGCGGGCGACCGCGGACGACCATGGAGAGGGGCCACCCGATGGCAGTACAGGAGGGCGCCGCCCCCGAGGCGGCGACCGGCGAGAACACCACCGTCCATCGGCTCAAGCCGAACGCGATCGGCCTGCTCGGCGTGGTCTTCATGGCCGTCGCCACAGCCGCGCCGATCACCGCGATGACGGGCAACGTGCCCTTCATGGTCTCCTCCGGAAACGGCATCGGAGCCCCCGCGAGCTATCTCGTAGCAATGGTCGTCCTGGCGATCTTTGCGGTCGGCTTCACCTCGATGGCGAAGCACATCACGTCCACGGGCGCCTTCTACGGCTTCATCTCGTTCGGCCTCGGCCGGACCGTCGGCCTGGCCTCGGGGCTCCTCGCGACCTTCGCGTACGTCGTCTTCGAGCCGGCCCTGATCGGCATCTTCTCGACCTTCGCCACGACGACCCTCCACGACCAGACGGGGGTTGACGTCCCGTGGTGGGCGTTCGCGATCCTGATGCTCGGGATCAACGCCATGGGCACCTGGTTCGGCGTGTCGGTCGCCGAGAAGCTGCTCGTGGTGCTGCTCGCCACCGAGGTCACGATCCTCGCGGCGATGGCGATCTCCGTCGCCCTGCACGGCGGCGGCCCGGACGGCTTCACGTTCGGCCCGGTCAACCCGGTCAACGCCTTCCAGGGGACCTCGGCCGGACTCGGACTCTTCTTCGCCTTCTGGTCGTGGGTCGGCTTCGAGTCGACGGCCATGTACGGCGAGGAGTCCCGCGACCCGAAGAAGATCATCCCCAAGGCCACGATGATCTCGGTGCTCGGCGTCGGCGTCTTCTACGTCTTCGTCTCCTGGATGGCCATCACGGGCAACGGCGAGGCGGCGGCCGTCGAGGCGGCCTCGTCCTCGAACCCGCTCGCGCTCTTCTTCAACCCCACCGAGCAGTACGTCGGCCACTGGGCCGTCATCGTCATGCAGTGGCTGATGATCACCGGCTCGCTGGCCTGCGGCATGGCCTTCCACAACTGCGCCGCCCGCTATCTCTACGCCCTCGGCCGCGAAGGCGTGCTGCCCTCACTGCAGCGCACGATCGGGCGCACCCACCCCGAGCACGGTTCCCCGCACGTCGCGGGCCTCGTCCAGACGATCGTCAGCGCGGTGCTGCTCGGCGCGTTCTGGGCGGCGGGCAAGGACCCGTACACCGGTACGTACGTCCTGCTCGCCATCCTCGGCACGATGGCCATCCTGGTCGTGCAGGCGGTGTGTTCCTTCGCGGTGCTGGCGTACTTCCGCAAGAACCACCCCGAGTCCCGGCACTGGTTCAGGACCTTCACCGCCCCGCTCGTCGGCGGCCTCGCGATGCTCGCGGTGGTGGTGCTGCTGGTGTCCAACATGGGCGTCGCGGCCGGTCCCGAGTCCGGTTCGATCGTCCTGAAGGCCACCCCGTGGATCGTCGTGCTGATCGCGGTGGGCGGGGTGGCGTATGCGCAGTACCTGAAGCGCCGGCGGCCGGAGGGGTACGCACTGCTGGGGCGGACGGTCCTGGAGGAGACGAAGGAGAGGTAGCCGCGGAGGAGTTGGCGGCGGAGTCCGCGGCGCCGTTAGCGGTGGCGTCAGCGGCGCCGTTCTCGGTGGCGTTCGCGGTGTTGTTCGCGATGGGCCTTCGGCCGGGTGCTGTTCGTCAGCCCTGGCCGAACGTCTTGTCCCGGTGCTCCCGCCACCGCTCCATCAACTGGCCGAGCTCGCCCTGCAGATACTCGAAGAAGGCGAGCGTCTCGGCGATCCGCTGTCCGCCGGGGGTCGTCATCCCGAGGCTGTCGACGCCCTCGCGCAGGGTGTGTTCCCAGCGCTTGAGTACGGCGTCACGGCTGGTCAGCGCCTCGTACCACTGGTCGCTGTGCACCCGGTACCGCTCGCGCCGCGAGCCGGGTTCGCGCTCCCGCGACACCATGTGGACCTGGGCGAGATAGCGCACCGCGCCGGAGACCGCGGCGGGGCTGACCTGGAGCTGTTCGCCCAGTTCGGCCGAGGTCATGGCGCCGGAGTCGGACGCGAGCAGCGCGGCGAAGACCCGGGCGGCCATCCGCTGCATACCGGCCTCGACAAGCTGTGCCGCGAAGCCCTCGACGAACTTCGACACCGCCTCCGGGTCCCGCCCCGGCGCACTCGGCTCCGTCATCGTTCGATCAGCTCCCTGCTCGCGCACCATCCTCCGAGTATATCGGTCATTTTTACGCTTCCTTAACTTCACAAATTTCTGAAGGAAGCGTACGTTCTGAATCATGACGAAGGCAATCACCGTCTCCGGACTGCACAAGTCGTTCGGCAGCACACACGCCCTGGACGGTCTCGACCTCGACGTCGAGACCGGCGAGGTCCACGGCTTCCTCGGGCCGAACGGCGCCGGGAAGTCCACCACCATCCGCGTCCTGCTGGGCCTCCTGCGCGCCGACTCCGGCGCCGCCCAGCTGCTGGGCGGGAACCCGTGGACCGACGCGGTCGAACTGCACCGCCGGATCGCGTACGTCCCCGGCGACGTGACCCTGTGGCGCAACCTCTCCGGCGGCGAGGTCATCGACCTGTACGGGCGGCTGCGCGGAGGCCTCGACAAGGCACGCCGGGCGGACCTGATCGAGCGGTTCGAACTCGACCCGACCAAGAAGGGGCGCACGTACTCCAAGGGCAACCGGCAGAAGGTCGCCCTCGTCGCCGCCTTCGCCTCGGACGTCGACCTGCTGATCCTGGACGAGCCGACCTCGGGCCTCGACCCGCTCATGGAGGAGGTCTTCCAGTCCTGCGTCGAGGAGGAACGCGACCGGGGCCGCACCATCCTGCTCTCCTCGCACATCCTCAGCGAGGTGGAGGAGCTGTGCGACCGCGTCAGCATCATCCGCAAGGGCCGGACCGTGGAGAGCGGCTCGCTCACCCAGCTGCGCCATCTGACCCGCACGAGCGTCACCGCCGAACTCGCGGGCCCGCCCAACGGGTTGGCTGCCCTGCCCGGCGTCCATGACCTCGACATCCAGGGCAGCAGGGTCAAACTCCAGGTGGAGAGCGACAAGCTGAACGCCGTACTGCGTTCCCTCACCGAGTCGGGCGTACGGTCCCTGACCTCGACGCCGCCGACCCTGGAGGAGCTGTTCCTGCGGCACTACCAGGAGGACGTGCGGGCGGAGGCGGTGGCGCGATGACCGCCGTGGCTTCGAGCGCACGCTTCACCGTACGGTCCGGTGGATCGCGTCAACTGGCCGGTACCTGGACCCTGTTGAGGCTCGCACTGCGCCGCGACCGGGTGATGATCCCGCTGTGGGTCGCGGTGATCGGGCTGATGGTGGTCTCCATGCCCGGCTCGCTGGAGAGCGTCTACTCCACGGCCGCCGAACGCGCCGACGTGGCCCGCCAGATGCTGACCAACAGCTCCCTGCGCGCCATGTACGGGCCGGTGTTCGGCGACTCCGTCGGCGGCCTCGTGGCATGGCGCATCGGAACGTACGCGGGTGTGTTCGCCGGGATCATGAGCCTGCTCGTCGTCGTACGGCACACCCGGGACGAGGAGGAGAGCGGCCGCCAGGAGATGGTCTCGGCGGGCATGGTGGGCCGTCGCGCCCCGCTGACCTCGGCACTCCTCACCGCCCTCGTCGCGAACGCGGCCCTCGCCCTGATCATCACGGGCGGCCTCGCGGGACAGGGCTCCTCGGGCGCGCTGGCGCTCGGGCTCGGCACGGCCGGGGTCGGCATGGTCTTCGCGACGATGGCGGCGATCGTCGCCCAGCTCACGGAGAGCGCCCGGCTCGCGAAGGGCCTGACGGGCGGGCTGCTGGGCGCGGCGTTCGTGCTGCGGGCGGCCGGCGACTCGTCGGTGAGCGACGGCTCGTCGGTGCTGACCTGGCTGTCCCCCGTCGGCTGGCTGGAGAACCTGCGGTCCTTCGCCAACGAACGGTGGTGGGTACTGCTCCTCTTCGCCGCCGCCGTGGCACTCCAGGGCGTGATCGCGTACGACCTGGCCGGCCGCCGTGACGTGGGCATGAGCTTCCTGCCGACCCGGCCGGGCCCTGCCTCCGGCCGTCTCGGTACGGCCTGGGCACTGGCCTGGCGGCTGCAGCGCGGCAGCGTGCTCGGCTGGAGCCTCGGCTTTCTCGCCGCCGGGGTCGCCTTCGGCGGGATCACCACGGGCGCCACGGATCTGGTCGGCGACAACCAACGGACCCGCGAGATCATCGAGCGCATGGGCGGCCAGTCCGGGATCACGGACGCGTTCCTCGCCACGATGGTCGGCATGCTCGGGATGGTCGCCGCGCTGTACGTCGTCCAGTCCGTGCTGCGTCTGCACGCCGAGGAGACCTCGCAGCGCGCCGAACCCGTCCTCGCCAACGCCGTGGGCCGTCTGCGCTGGGCCTCCGGCCACCTGCTGATCGCCTTCGGCGGGGCGACCCTGATCATGCTGGTCGGCGGCCTCGGTCTCGCCCTCGGCTACGGCCAGGACCTGCCCACCATCCTGGGCGCCTGCCTCGTCCAGCTCCCCGCGATCTGGACCCTCGGCGGCCTGGCCGTCCTCCTCCACGGGGTGTCTCCGACGGTGGCTCCGGGTGCGTGGGGCGCCGCCGGCGCGGCCCTCCTCCTGGGCTGGATCGGCCCGGCCCTGGACCTCCGGGACACCCTCCTGAACCTCTCCCCCTTCGGCCACCTCCCAAAGCTCCCGGGCGGTGAGCTGACGTGGACACCGGTACTGGTGCTCACGGGGATCGCGGTGGCGCTGGTGGGGCTGGGTCTGGGTGCGCTGAGGCGCCGGGATCTGGCTACGGGCTGACGGGTGGTCGGGTGGGGGTCGTCGGGTGGGGGTGGGTGGGGGCTGGAAGGCGGGTGGTCGGGTGCGGGTGGGTGGGGGCTGGTCGCGCAGTTCCCCGCGCCCCTAAAAGACCTGCGCAGTTCCCCCCAACCCCTGAGGGGAGGCACCCCCGTCACACCTCGACGAGCAACCCCTCCAACCCCCGAATCACAAAGTTCGGCTTCCGCTCGGGCTCGGCAGCGAGCCTGAGCGAAGGAGCCTGATCCAACAACGCCCCCATCGACGCGGCCAGTTCGAGCCGGGCAAGCGGCGCCCCGATGCAGTAGTGGATCCCCGCACTGAACGAGATGTGGGGATTCTCCGGCCGGGCCAGATCCAGCGCCTCCGGCTCGGCGAACACCGCCGGATCATGGTTGGCGGAACCGAACAGCAACGCCACCTCGCTCCCCCGGGGAATCACCGTCCCGTCCACCTCGATCTCATCGAGCACCCACCGCTCGAACAACTGCAACGGCGTGTCGTACCGCATCAGCTCCTCCACCGCCGTGCCCACCAGACCCCGGTCCGCCCGGAGCGCCGCCAGCTGACCGGGGTTCCGGAACAGCGCCCACCACCCGTTCACCGTGGCGTTCACCGTCGCCTCGTGGCCCGCGTTCAGCAGGAGCACGCAGGTCGAGATCATCTCCTGCTCACTGAGGCGGTCCCCCTCGTCGTACGCCGCGATCAGACCCGAGACCAGGTCGTCCCCCGGCTCCTTGCGCCGGACCGCGATCAGCTCCCGCAGGAACTCGGTGAACTCGACCGACGCCCGCACCGCCTTCTCCGCCGTCTCCTCCGACGGGCTCAGCTCGTACATCCCGCAGATGTCCGCCGACCAGGGCCGCAACTGCGCCCGCTCGGACTCCGGGATCCCCAGCATCTCCGCGATGACCGCCACCGGGAGGGGTTCGGCGACGACCGTCAGCAGGTCACCGCCTCCTGCCTCGACCAGCCCGCCGACCAGCTCGGACGCCAGCCCGTCCACGTACGGCCGCAGCCGCTCGACCGTCCGCGGGGTGAACGCCTTCGACACCAGCCGCCGGATCCGCGTGTGGTCCGGGGGCTCCAGGTCGAGCATCCCGTGGTCGTTCAGCACATGGAACGGCTCGTGCTCGGCCGGCGGTGCCGTGCGCCCGAAGTCCTCGTGCGTGAACCGGTGCTGGTACGTCCGGCCCAGGCGCCGGTCCCTGAGCAGCGCCGACACGTCCGCGTGGTGCGGGACCAGCCACTGGTTGGTGGGCTCGTAGTAGTGGACCCGGCCCTGGGCACGCAGCTCGGCGTACGCGGGGTACGGGTTGGCCAGGAAGGCCTGGTCCCAGGGGTTGAACGCGGGCGGGGTCTTCGTAGCTGCCATGAGCGGACGCTAGCCGGAGGTGTCCCTGTCTGACCAGGGCCGTCCCTCTTCCTGAGGTTGTCCACGGGCCGGTGGGGACGTGCGGGTGTGCCGTGGCTGATCGCGCAGTTCCCCGCGCCCCTGGAGGGCGCCCCCGTCAGCCCGGTGTCACCAGGCGCGCCTCGTAGGCGAAGACCGCCGCCTGGGTGCGGTCCCGCAGGCCCAGTTTGACCAGGATGCGGCTCACGTGGGTCTTGATGGTGGACTCGGCCACCACCAGGCGGGTGGCTATCTCGGCGTTGGACAGGCCCTGGGCTATGAGGACCAGGACCTCCGTCTCGCGCTCGGTCAGGTCTCCGTAGGCCGCCTGGGCGGTGGGCGACAGGCGGGGCTCCTCGGCCAGCTTCGAGAACTCCGTGATCAGCCGCTTCGTCACCGAGGGGGCCAGCAGTGCCTCGCCGGCCGCGACCACGCGCACCCCGTCCGCGAGCTGCCGGGCGGAGGCGTCCTTCAGGAGGAAGCCGGACGCTCCGGCGCGCAGCGCCTGGTACACGTACTCGTCGAGGTCGAACGTCGTCAGGACGAGCACCTTCGACGCGCCGCTCGCCGCCACGATCTCGCGGGTCGCCTCGATGCCGTTCATCACGGGCATCCGGATGTCCATCAGGACCACGTCCGGCCCCAGCTCCCGGACCCGGTCCACGGCCTCGCGGCCATTGACCGCCTCGCCGACGACCTCGATGTCCGGCATCGCGCCGAGCAGCACCGAGAAGCCCTCGCGGACCATCATCTGGTCGTCGGCGATCAGTACGCGGATGGTCATGCGGAGTCCTCCGTCGGTGCCGTCGCCGGGACGGGGAGGAAGACCGTGACCTCGTAGCCCCCGTCGTCCGTCGCCGCCGCCGTCATCTCCCCGTCCAGCATCGACACCCTCTCCCGCATGCCCGTGATGCCGTGCCCGGCGCCCGGTGAGGGCTTGACCAGGCCGGTCGCCGGACCGTTCACGATGCGCAGTCCGAGGCCGCCGAGCACATAGCCGATCTCCACCTTGGCCGCGGCGCCCGGCGCGTGCCGCAGGCTGTTGCTCAGCGCCTCCTGGACTATTCGGTACGCCGACAGCTCGACGCCCTGCGGAAGCTCGCGGACCGCCCCGGTGACCGTCTTGTCCACGGCGAGGCCCGCGCCCCGCACGTTCTCCAGGAGTCGGTCCAGGTCCCCGAGGGTGGGCTGCGGGGCGTCCGGGGCCTCGTAGTCCTCGGCCCGTACGACACCGAGGACCCGGCGCAGCTCGGAGAGGGCTATGACCGCGTTCTCCCTGATCACCGCGAAGGCGTACTCCAGCTCCGGCGGTGGGTTCTCCACTCGGTAGGGAGCGGCCTCCGCCTGGATGGCGACCACCGACATGTGGTGGGCGACCACGTCGTGCAGCTCGCGGGCGATCGTCGTGCGCTCTTCGAGAAGGGTGCGCTTGGAACGCTCGTGCGCGGTCACCGTCTCCTGGGCTGTCACCTTCTGCGCGGCGTCGTGCCGCACATGCCAGACCGTGACGACCAGCAGGGCCAGCGCGCTCACGAACAGGAAGGGCATGGTGTTCGTGTAGTAGTGGCCGCCTCCGAAGAAGACCTCCGCGAGGAGGCCGTAGACGGCGGTCAGCGCCCACATCCATGCCGCCGTGCGGGGCCGGGTCCTCAGTGCCACGACCGTGAGCACGACGAGGTGGGTGGCGAAGCTGCCCGGCAGCCAGGGCCAGTCGCTCCAGGAGTCCCCGAACACAGCCGTGACGGGTGTCGCCATGCAGGAGATCCAGAAGGCGCCGACCGGCCTGAGCAGGGTCAGCAGGATCGTGCCCATGCCCAGGAGGCCGGTCACGAGCTGGACCAGATCACCGCCGCCGTTGTCCGCGAGGGCGATGAGCAGCGCCACCAGGCCGGCCAGTCCCACCACTATGTGCGGGGTCCAGGCCGCCTGCTCCCGCAGGCGCGACGGCAGCCGCCGGGTCAGGCGGCCGTCCACCCGCCTCCTGGGAAGCGGGTGGACGGCGAAGGCGTCGTGGAAGAGGTCCTGGCGCAGCCCCCGCGACGCGTCCATCGCCAGCTGGAACTCGGGGCTGCGCTGCCTGGCACCGCCTGGCGGTGTCGTCTGCGTCTGCGTCGTCTCGGTCACATACAGAACGGTAGGCGGAGACCGGCATAGTGGTCGTCACCAGTGAGAAGGGTCATTCAGCCTCCCTCTCAGGTACTACGGGTACGACCGGGTGTCCCTCGGGGCAGTGCCGTCCGTGGCCGCCGGGGCGCTCAGTACCCGGTGGGGCGCACCAGCCCGCACTCGTACGCGAACACCGCCGCCTGGGTGCGGTCCCGCAGGCCCAGCTTCACGAGGATGCGGCCCACGTGGGTCTTCACGGTCTGCTCGGCGACGAAGAGCCGCTCGGCGATCTCCGCGTTCGACAGGCCCTGCGCGATGAGGGCGAGCACCTCCGTCTCGCGCTCGGTCAGCTCCCCGACGCGCTGCTTGAGCGGGGCGCGGGGCGTGGAGTCCAGCCGGGAGAACTCCGCGATGAGGCGCCGGGTGATGCCGGGTGCGAGCAGCGCGTCTCCGGCGGCCACCACCCGGATCGCCTCGGCGAGCTGGTCGGCGGACGCGTCCTTCAGCAGAAAGCCGGAGGCACCCGCGCGCAGCGCCTCGTACACGTACTCGTCCAGGTCGAAGGTGGTCAGCACCAGGACCCTGATCTGCGGGGTCTTGTCGGTGATGCGGCGGGTGGCCTCGATGCCGCCGAGTTCGGGCATGCGGATGTCCATCAGGACGACGTCCGGGGCGAGTTCGGCGACCTTGGCGATGGCGTCCAGGCCGTCGACCGCCTGGCCGACCACGTCGATGTCGGGCTGGGTGTTGAGCAGCACCGTGAAGCCCTGCCTGACCATCTGCTGGTCGTCGGCGATGAGTACGCGGATGCTGCCGCTCGTCATGAAGTGTCTCCTGTGGGGTCCGGTGGGCCCTTGGGGCCGGGCGAGTTGTCGGGACGGGGAGTGGGCGTGCGGGAGGCGGTGGCCGCCGAACGCGGCAGGAACGCGGCCACCGTGAAACCGCCGCAGGCCGTCTCCATGGCCATGAGGGTCCCACCGAGCATCATCGCCCGCTCCCGCATCCCGAGCAGACCGTGTCCGGCGCCCGGTGACGGCGGTGCCGGCCGACTCGGCGAGGAGTTGACGACCCGGATCTGCAGGCCGCGCGGGAAGTGCGTGAGCTCCACCCGCACCACCGAACCGGGCGCGTGCCGCAGCGCGTTGCTCAACGCCTCCTGGACGATCCGGTACGCGGACAGCTCGACTCCGGGCGGCAGCGGGAGCTGCTCGCCGGTGATCTCCGTGGTCACCGCCAGCCCGGCGGCGCGGGTGTTCTCGACGAGGGCGTCCAGGCGGTCGAGGGTGGGCTGGGGCGCGTCGGGCGCGGCGCCGGTGCCCGCGCCGAGACCGTACGCGTCGTCGGGGTTCTCCGAGCGCAGCACGCCGAGGACCCTGCGCAGTTCGGTGAGCGCCTCCAGAGCGTTCTGCCGGATGCCGTCGAGGTTCTCCTTGAGTTCGTCGGAGGGGTTGTCCACCAGGTGCGGGGCCACTTGGGCCTGGATGGAGATGACCGACATGTGGTGGGCGACCACGTCGTGCAGCTCGCGGGCGATGCGGTTGCGCTCCTCCAGCAGGGTGCGGCGGGAACGCTCCTCCGCCGTCAGGGACTCCTGCTCGACCAGCTGGGTGCGCGCCTCGCGGCTGCCGCGCAGGGCCGTGCCGAGGAGGACCGCGACGGCGAACACGGAGACGGCCACCATGCCCGTCCCGGAGTACGGTCCACCGCCGAGGACGCCCTGTACGAAGGCCGTGACCAGTCCGGTCACCGCCAGCACCGCGAGGGCCACGCGGGCGCGCATCCGCAGGGCGAGCAGGAAGAGGATGAGGGCGTGCGCGGCGATCGTGGGCCCGATCCACGGCCAGTTGGGGCCCGGGGGCACCATCTCCGTCATGTTCGACCGCGCGGCCACGGCGGCGATGAACGTCGCGGACAGCGACAGCCACCACGCCGGAAAGGGCCGCCACAGGGCGAGTACGAGCGCCACGCCCTGCGCCAACCCGGCCAGCAGACCGAACTCGACGCCCAGCCGGTAGCTGGTGCTCATCTCGTCGATGGCGCCGATCGCGACGACGACAGCGATCAGGCAGACCACGACGTGCGGCAGCCGCCGCAGCCAACGGGGCCGGGACAGCGGCGGCAGGGGCGCGCTGCCGGACGAGAGGCCCCCGAGAAGGGCGGACAGGGAGCCGCGGCCGCGACGCACCTGGGCGGAATCGGTGGGGCTGACAGGGCTGGCAGGGCTGATGGG
The DNA here is from genome assembly GCF_044456225.1 of Streptomyces sp. NPDC050988. NCBI lineage: Bacteria > Bacillati > Actinomycetota > Actinomycetes > Kitasatosporales > Streptomycetaceae > Streptomyces > Streptomyces sp. NPDC050988. Next base: position 314,799 of record NZ_JBITFQ010000011.1, read on the forward strand.
GCCGGTAGAACCGGTAGCGCTGATGGGGTGCTCGGAGCGAGCGGGCGGAGGCACGGCGGGGCGGGTCTCCGGGGGCGGGGGCGGGGGCAGGGTCGGCGGCGGAGGAGGGGCCGAGCTGGTGTCGTCCTCCGTCCGGGCGTCCTTGGCGTCGTCCACGCCGTCAACCCTAGGCACGCCGGGCCTCGTTCGCTTCAACGGCGACGCGGTGGGTGCGGACGACGCGAGACGGACGACGGGTACTGGTACTGGTACTGGTACTGGTACTGGTACGGGTGCGGGTACGACGGCCATTACGGCGGTGCCCCTGCTCGTAGGAACGAAAGGCCGCCCAGCACACGGCCAGGGCGAGGGCGAAGACCGGGAGCCAGGCCAGTCGGAACGCCACCCACGCGAGGTCGTCCGGGGTGGTGTGCAGGCCGGGGAGCCGGCCCGCGAGGAGGCCCGTCGCGGTGACCGACATCAGTGCCGTCTGGTGCCACAGGAAGATCGTCATCGCGGAGAGGTTCACGAAGGCGACCCAGGCCCAGAGCACCGGCCGACGCATCGCCGCGCGCAGACGCTCGCGCAGCAACAGCGCCAGACCGCACTGGGCCAGGCCGAAGGTGACCACGGCCAGGGTCGGCGGATTGAGGTTGGAGACCGAAGCACCGGGGACACCGACCATCGACGCCGGATAGCCGCCCCACGCCACGAGCCCAGCGGTCACCGCCGCGCCGCCCGCGAGCAGCACCCAGCCCGAACGCCGCGTCAGCTCGCCCCGCGTCCAGGCCGCGCCCAGCGTGTACGGCACGAGCCAGCCGGCCGCCACATTGACCCAGCCCAGCCAGGCCGGGCCGCCGAACCCGAAGCGGACGAGATCCACATGGAGAACGACGGCCAGCGGCCACAACGGGTTCACCCGGGTCACCAGCGGGGTCACCGCCGTCAGCGCGGCGAAGACCAGCAGGAACCAGAGAGGGGACAGGACCAGCTTCAGCAACGCGTGGACCGTCTTCAGGTCCGCGCCCGTCACGAGCAGGCCGACCGTGGCCACGGTCCACAGCCCGAGGACGGCCGCCACCGGCTTGAAGAGGCGGGACAGACGCGTACCGAGCCAGCGTCCGTACGTCGTGCCGCGCGACCGCGCCGACGCGTAGCTCTTCGTCGCCACGTGTCCGCCCACCAGGAAGAACACGGCGAGTGTCTGGAAGACCCACGAGATGGGTGCCAGCCAGGGCATGTGCGCCAGTGGGCTCGACGTGCGCAGCCTGCCGCCGTCCGCGACCAGGGCCGTGACGAGCCAGTGGCCGAGCACGACGCCGAGTATCGCGAAGGCGCGCAGGGCGTCGACGGAACGGTCCCGGTCGGCCGGGGTCGCCGCGTCGATCCGCTCGGTGCCGCGGCGCAGTCGGCGTATCACCTCTTCCACGTCACCCATGGGTCATCTCCGGTGTCTTGCCGAGCACGATCCGGGCGATGTTGGCCAAGGACACCGAGCCCGGCTTGAGGTAGTCGCTGTGGCCGCCGTCGCCCGCCGCGAAGACGCGGGCGCCGAAGGCCGGGGACACGGGGTCGGTGCCGAAGCCGACCGTTGTGCCGAAGAGGTCGGCCCTGGTGTGCGGGACGTCCGCGATCCAGTCACCGCCGCCCCGGCCGGCCCAGACGCGTGCCTTCGTGTGCAGGCCTGCGGCCGAGTCCACGCCTGTGCCGGGGCTGCCTATGAGCACCAGGTCCGAGATGTCGAGGCCGCTTGCCGCGCGGGCGCCCACGACCGTCCCGTACGAATGGCACAGCAGGGTGAGCCCGGCGCGCCCGTTCACCTGCCTCAACTCGCCTATGAACTCCCGGAGTTCGGGTGCCGCCTCCTTGGCCAGGCCCGTGGTGAGGACGTCGGCGCTGATCGTGCCGGGCGTCTCGTAGCCGAGCCAGGCGATCACCGCGGCGCGTGGGCCGAGCCGCTGGTGCAGGGCGACGGCTCCTGCGCGGAAGCGGTCGTACGTGTCCAGGCTCGTGTCGGAGCCGGGTACGAGGACCGCCACGTGGTCCGCCTTCGTCAGGTCGCCGAAGACCTCGGAGGCTCGGCCGGAGCCGCGGGCGTCGAAGGTGAGGAAGTGGCGCGACGGGTCCGCCATGGAGCGGACGGCGGCCGCTCGGCTGCGGTCGCCGTGGGCCGCGGCCATGCGCGCGGCCTCGGCGGCGTTCGCCCGGTTCGCCGCGTAGGCGCTGTCCAGCGTGGTGGGGGTCACCGGGCCGGTGTGGGCCGGGGCGGGTGCCGGTATCTCCGGGTGGGTGGCCGCGGCGGAGATCGGGGCAACGAGGGCGCCCGTGATCAGGGCGGCGAGCAGGCCTCGGCGGGCGCGGGGCCATCGGGGGCGTTTGCCCGGATGGCGTGGCTGGCCTTGCTGGCCTGGCTGGCCTGGCTGGCCTGGCTGGCCTGGCTGGCCTGGCTGGCGTGGCTGGCCCGGCTGACCCGGCTCGTCTGCCTGACCCGGCTGATCTGCCTGGACTGGCTGACCCGGGTGGCCTGCCTGACCCGGCCCGTCGATATGGCTCGGCCGGTCTGTATGGCTCGGCTCACCCGGCTGGCTCGGCCGGTCTGTATGGCTCGGCCGGCCCGCTCGATCCGGGCGCGCCGCAGCCCGCCTCGCGTTCGCCCTCCCCCGTAGCCCCATCCCCGTGCCCCCGTCTCGGTTTACCCGTCCATCGGGCTCAACTGAGAAGGAAGTTACGGATCTGGGGTTGTGGTCGGCGTCCCGCCAGGGAGCTCACCTGCGAGGTAGCTCTCAGGTACTACGGGTATCACCGGGGCGTCCTGCTCTGCACGGGCCGGGGCTCCATTGGGCCGGGGCTCCATTCGGGCACGGGCGCCGCCCGACACCAGCCCCGTTTCGGCACCGGCTCGATTCCGGCACGGGCGCCGCCCAGCACCAGCCCCGTTTCCGTACCGGCTCCATCCCGGCACGGGCGCCCCCCAACACCGGCCCCGTTTCGGCACCGGCCCCATTCCGACACCGGCCCCGTTTCGACACCGGCCCCGCACCCGTCGATTGGCGACTCTCGCTGACGCGGCTGCGGGAGCGTGGTGGCTGGGCGCGCAGTTCCCCGCGCCCCTGGTGGGGCGGGCTTCGCCCTGCCCTACCAGGCCAGTTGGGCGATCTCCTCCGCCACCACCGCGCACGCGTCCGCCGCCGGGTCGATCAGGGGGAAGTGGCCCACGTCCTCCAGGAGCGTCAGGCCGACCACCTCGCCGGCCTTGGCTGCCGCGTCCGCGTATGCCTCGGCGACCGCCTGCGGTACGACGACGTCCTCGCGGCCCTGCACCAGGGTCGTGGCGATGCCCGTCGGGAGGAGCAGGGCCGGATCGGCGTACGGCCGGCGTTCGCCGAACTTCGCTTCCCCGCCCAGGAGTTGGCGGGACGCGCCGGAGCAGACATCCAGCTTCTCCGCGACCGTGAAGTCGGCGATCGGGGCGAGTGCGACGACGCCTCGGAGTGGGGCGGGGCGGTCCGTGCGCCACGGTGCGTCGGCGGGCAGCAGGTGGCGGGCCGCCGCCCAGAGGGCCAGCTGGCCGCCCGCCGAGTGTCCGGTGACCACCATGCGGCGCGGGTCGGCCTGCGGCAGGGCCTCGCGCAGGAGTCCCGGCATCGCGTCGAGCGCCGCCGCCACGTCGTCGAACGTGTCCGGCCAGCGTCCCGCGACGGGCCCGGCGCCGCCCTGCGCCGGGATGGTGCCGCCGCGCCGGTACTCGACGTTGGCCACGGCGAAGCCCCGCCTGGCCAGGAAGTCCGCGAACGGCGTGATGTGCCGACGGTCGTACGGTGCCCGCCAGGCGCCGCCGTGCAGGACCACGACGAGCGGGGCGCGTTCCTCGCCGCCGCGTGGCGCGTAGAAGTCGACGACCTGGTCCGGGTGGTCCCCGTACGCGGTGGTGCTGTCGGGGTCGACGGGCGGATGCGAGAAGGCCGACTCCTCCTCCGCGGCGTCGCGGGCGTCGTCCGGCATGCTCCAACCTCTCAGCGGTGCGGTGTGTGTTCACCTGCGCGGCCCGCCTGTCAACACGCTCCGGCGGGCGGACCGTTGGCGGGACGGTATCAGGCCGGTGACGTGCCTCAACACGCGGCCGTGACCCTCGGTGAGGGGCAAATGGTTCTGTTGTTTCGTTACGCTGGTGGTGGGCGCGCTCCTCCACGCAAGGCCCGCGCGCCTGCGCCGAACGCCCCGCCCCGCCCCACCTGTGCCGAACGCCTCGGCCGTGGCCGTCGTACGTCCATGAAGTCGCCGTACGTCCTCGAAGGAGCCCGTCATGTCCGCTGAGCCCGGCACCGTTCGTCCCGGGGGGCGTACCGCGCGGGTGCGGGCCGCCGTGCTGCGGGCCGCCGGGGACGTGCTCGCCGAGCAGGGGTTCGCGCATCTCGATCTGGCGGATGTCGCGCGGCGGGCCGGGGTGGGCAAGACCACGGTGTACCGGCGGTGGGGGAACGTGACTGGGCTCGTCTCGGATCTGCTCGCCGAGATGGCCGAGGAGTCGTTGCCTCGTACGGAGACGGGGGGTGTGCTCGATGATCTTCGGGCCAATGCGCGGCTTGTTCGGCGGACGTTGGCCGATCCTCGGCAGGGGGCGTTGTTTCGGGCGGTGATCGCTGCGGCTACGGGGGACAGGCGTATGGCGGAGGCGTTGCGGGGGTTTTATGAGGTGCGGGTCGCTGAGTGGGCGCCTTGTGTTGAGCAGGGGGTTGCTCGGGGGGAGTTGCCGTCGGGGACGGATGCGTCCGAGGTCGTACGGGCTGTGTCGGCGCCCCTCTATTACACGTTGCTGACGACGGGGGTGGCGCCCGGTGTGGCCGCGGCCGATCGGGCTGCGGAGGCCGCGGTTGCCGCTGCGCGGGCCGGGGTGTTCGTTGTTGGGGCGGTGGGGGCGTGAACCCGTGCCGGGGGCGACCTCGGTTTTCTTCGCCCCCGCCGCCCCTACCCATTCCCGTCCCTTACCGGGGGCTCCGCCCCCAGACCCCCGGCATCGCGCTGACGCGCTCGTCCTCAAACGCCGGACGGGCTGGGTGGGTGGGGGCTGATGGGGTGGGTGGGTTGACCGTGGGTGGGTGGGGGAACCGGCCTGCGGCCTCGGGGGGGGGGGGGGGCGCGCCGCGCCCCCCCCCCCCCCCCCCCCCCCCCCCCACACCCCCCCCCCCCCCCCCCCCCCCCCCCCCCCCCCCCCCCCCCCCCCCCCCCC
>NZ_JBITFQ010000012.1:0-14007 GCF_044456225.1 Streptomyces sp. NPDC050988
TATCAACATATCTGGCGTTGATTTTTGGCACGCTGTTGAGTTCTCAAGGAACGGACGCTTCCTTTGTACTCACCCTCTCGGGCTTTCCTCCGGGCGCTTCCCTTCGGTCTTGCGTTTCCGACTCTATCAGACCGTTTTCCGATCCGATTTCCTCGGTGCTTTCCGGCCTTTCGGCCTTCCGGCGGTGTTGACTGTATCAGATCCTTTCGGGCCTGACCCCCTGTCAACCGGGTTTGTCTTTGCGGCTGTTGGGCCGTTCCGACGTTCCAAACTTTAGCGGATCCTCTCGGCAGTTCCTAATCGGGCTGCCGACCCCAAAATCGAATTGAATTCGGGCACGCCGAATTCGCCCCGCTGGGGAGATCGTGCTGATGGTTTGGTGTGCCGCTTCTGCGGCGGAGGTGCTGTCGCAGAACCGTTACGGCCCCGTGGCAACTCGAAGAACCTTACGGATCGGCGAGGGGAGTGTCAAGTCTCCCCCGGGCGGCCATCCGGCAAACCAGCGGCTGACAGGAAGTCCGAGCCGGGGCCGAGCCCCAACTCGGGCCTCAGTCAAGGTCGGTGAGCCGACCGCCGGCGTCCGGCTGGGCGTGCTCCACGCGGCGCAGCAGCCGGGTCAGCACCTCGCCCAGGACGCCGCGCTCGTCCGCGGAGAGGTCCTGGAGCAGCTCCTCCTCGAAGACGGAGGCGAGGCGCATGGCCGCCAGCCACTTCGAGCGCCCTTCCTCGGTGAGCTCCACGATGACGCGTACGCGGTTGGACTCGTCGCGTTCCCGGGTGACCAGGCCCTCCGCGACCATGCGGTCGATGCGGTGGGTCATGGCGGCCGGGGTGAGGCCGAGGCGCTTGGCGAGGTCGCTCGGGCCCATTCGGTAGGGGGCGCCGGAGAGGACGAGGGCCTTGAGGACCTCCCACTCGGCGTTGCTCATGCCGAGGGTGGCGGTCTGGCGGCCGTAGGCGACGTTCATACGGCGGTTCAGGCGGCCCAGCGCCGAGACGATCTTCTCGACCTGGGGGTCTAGGTCCTGGAATTCGCGCTGGTAGGCGGCGATCTGCTCTTCGATCGTCGGCTCGCTGACGCGGCGGGTGTCACCCATGGCCGCAGTATGGCACGCGCCCGCTTGGCATTGAAGTCCTTCGGGATGTACTGTTTAGATCCTAACTTTAGCTTCGAAGTCTTCACCTCTAACTCCTGAGGCAGACGTAAGACTTCTCCTACCAAGGCAGGTGAAAGTGACCAGGGCGATGGGCGCTGAGATGCGCCGGATCCATGTGGGCAACGCACTCAGCGCGTTCGGGCTCGGCTTTACCGTCCCGTATCTGTACGTCTATGTGGCGCAGGTACGGGATCTTGGTGCGATGACGGCGGGGCTCGTGCTCGCCGTCTTCGCCGTGGCCGCGCTCGTGGTGCTGCCGTTCGCCGGGCGGGCCATCGTCCGTCGGGGCCCGCTGCCGGTGCTGCTCGCCGCCCTGCTCGCCGCCGCCGTCGGAGCACTGAGCCTCGGGCTCGCGAGCAGCTCGACGACCGTGCTGCTGTCGGCGGCCGCGCTCGGTGCCGGTCAGGCCGTGATGCAGCCGGGGCTCGCGACGATGATCGTGGACTTCTCGTCGGCCGAGACGCGGTCGCGCGCCTTCGCCACCCAGTTCTTCCTGCAGAACCTCGGGCTCGGAGTCGGCGGGCTCATCGGCGGTCATCTCGTCGACGCCTCGCGGGCCGGCTCGTTCACGCTGCTGTTCTCGATCGAGGCGGCGATGTTCCTGCTGCTCGTCGTGGTCATGGTGACCGTGCGGATGCCGCGTACGGCCAAGGTCGAGGCGGCTCCGGGCGGGGCCAGGGGCAGTTGGAAGCAGTTGCTCGGCAACCGGGCCATGGTGCAGCTGTGTGCGGTGGGCTTCGTGCTGTTCTTCGCCTGCTACGGGCAGTTCGAGTCGGGGCTGAGCGCGTACGGCGTCGAGGCTGCGGGGATCTCCACGTCCGCGCTCGGGACCGCGCTTGCCGCGAACACGGCGATGATCGTGGTCGCCCAGTTCGCCGTGCTGCGGTTCGTCGAGCGGCGGAAGCGGTCCCGGGTGATCGGCGCTGTCGGCCTGATCTGGGCCTTCGCCTGGGTCGTCGCCGGGTACGCGGGGCTCGGACACGCCGGCCAGACCATGGCGACGGCCGCGTTCGTGTCGACGTACGCGCTGTTCGGGCTCGGAGAGGCGATGCTGTCGCCGACCGTGGCTCCGCTGGTCGCGGATCTGGCGCCGAGCGGGATGGCGGGGCAGTACAACTCCGCCTTCGCCCTGGTGAAGCAGCTGGCGCTCGCGATCGGTCCCGCGGTGGGCGGGCCGATGGGGGCCTCGCTGCATGCTCCGTACGTCGTGACGTTCCTGCTGTTCTCGCTGGGGATCACGTTCCTGGCGGTGCGGCTGGGGAAGCAGCTCACTCCCGTACAGAATCAGCCGGCGTTGGCGAAGAGCCGGGTCGTGGCGCGGGGCGGGGCTTCGGCGGAGTCGGTGCAGACCGCCGCCTGACTGGCGTACAGGGCTTGAGAAAGCCAGGACGGCCGTCACCACTGATGTGGTGGCGGCCGTTCTGTGTTTTGCGCGGAGGTGTTCAGTGGACGGCTGTCACCAGGGTGGACGTGAACGGGAGCGTTGCCGTGCCGTCGGGGTTCGTGTGGTCGGTGAGGGTCGCGGCCACCGCCTCGGCGGCCTGGGTGAGGCGGTCCGGGCCGCCGGCGTCCTCGATGGCCTGGCCCCAGGGGACGGCCGAGAGGTGGCCGCGGGCGAAGGCGGCGAGCGGGGGCAGGGTGATGCCGAAGGTGACGTCACGGCTCACCACGTCGTGGAAGCCCGCGTCCGTGAGGGCGGCCGTCAGGCGTTCGGCGGGGCAGGAGAAGGCCATCGCGAAGTGCGCCTCGGCCTCCGGGCCGCCGTACTCGGTGATGGCCCGGTCGTGGGCCATGAAGTACGGGGAACGGTCCCGGGCGGCCCAGGCGGTGGCGGCGAACCGGCCGCCGGAGCGCAGGACCCTGGACGCCTCTACGAGAGCCGCCCCGAGGTCGGGGAAGAACTGGACGCCCTGCTGGCAGAGGACCGCGTCGAACGTGTCGTCGGGGTAGGGGAGGTGGTCGGCGGGGGCCGGTGTGAACTCGATGTCCGGGTACATGCGGGGTGCCTTGGCGGCGGCCACCTTGAGCATGCCCTCGTTGAAGTCGGCGGCCGCGACATGGCCTGTGGGGCCGACCCGGGCGGCGGCCGCGCGGGCCACGAAGCCGGTGCCGCAGGCCAGGTCGAGGACCTGGTGGCCGGGACACAGGTCCACAGCGTCCAGCACCGCCTCGACGAACGGTGCGTTGATCGGTGCGCCGTACTCCTCGTAGCGCTCGGGAGCGCTGCCTTTGAGCTGAAAGCCCGTTTCGTCTGCCTGGGGTGAGCTAGCCATGGGTGAGCTACTAGCACCGCAGGCCGGGTCCGACCAGATGGCGCGCGGCTCCTGGGTCAGGTGGTGCGCGGAAGTGCGAACTCGCACCAGACCGCCTTGCCGCCGCCCGGGGTGCGGCGGGAGCCCCAGTTCGAGGCGATGGTGGCGACGATCGCGATGCCCCGGCCGGACTCGTCGGCGGGTTCGGCGCGGCGGCGGCGCGGGAGGTGGTCGTCGCCGTCCGTGACCTCGACGATGAGGCGGCGGTCGGTGCGGCGGAGTCTGAGGCGCATGGGCGGGGTGCCGTGCTGGAGGGAGTTGGCGACGAGTTCGCTCGCGGCCAGTACGCCGAGGTCGTGCAGGTCGGTCGGGAAGCGCCAGCTGGTGAGGACGCCGGAGGCGAAGGCACGCGCGCGTGGGGCCGCTTCGACTCCGCCGAGCAGCTCCAGGGCGGCGTTGCGGAAGAGCTCGCTGTCCGGTCCCGTACGGGCCGGGTGCTGGAGGACCAGGACGGCGACGTCGTCGTCGTGGTCGGCGGTCACGCCCGCCGAGCGGACCAGGCGGTCGCAGACGACCTGTGGGGTGCCGGTGGCGCCGGCGAGGGCGCGCTCCAGGGAGGCGATGCCCTCGTCCAGGTCCGCGTCGCGGCGCTCGACCAGGCCGTCGGTGTAGAGCACGGCGGTGGAGCCGGGGCCGAGGGGGATCGAGCCGGAGGCGTGCATCCAGCCGCCCGTGCCGAGGGGCGGGCCGGTGGGTTCGTCGGCGCGCAGGACCGTGCCGCTCTCGTCGCGGACGAGGATCGGGAGGTGGCCGGCGGAGGCGTACACCAGCCGGCCCTCGTTCGGGTCGTGGACGGCGTACGCGCAGGTGGCGATCTGGTTGGCGTCGATCTCCATGGCGAGGCCGTCCAGGAGCTGGAGGACCTCGTGCGGGGGCAGGTCGAGGCGGGCGTAGGCACGGACGGCCGTGCGGAGCTGGCCCATGACGGCCGCCGCGCGGACGCCGCGGCCCATGACGTCGCCGATGACGAGGGCGGTGCGGCCGCCGCCGAGGGTGATCACGTCGTACCAGTCGCCGCCGACCGCGGCCTCCGTGCCGCCCGGGTGGTAGGTGGCGGCGACGCGCAGGTCGTCGGGCTCCTCGAGCTCCTGGGGCAGCAGGGAGCGCTGGAGGGTGACGGCGGTCTCGCGCTGCCGGCGCTCGCTGGCGCGCAGCCGCTCGGCGGCCTCGGCGTGGTCGGTGACGTCGGCGGCGAAGATCAGTACGCCACCCCCTTCGGGGGTGGCCGATACCTCGACCGGTGTGCACGTGAACGTGTACGAGCGGCCGCCGGGGGCCTTGCGGGACTTGACCGTACGGGGCTTCGAGCTGCGCAGGACCTGGTCGAGGAGCGGCAGCAGGCCGATCTCGGCCAGTTCGGGGAGCGCGGTGCGGGCGGGCTCGCCGGCCGGGCGGACGCCGAACGCCGCCACATAGGCGTCGTTCACGTACGCGAGACGGTGGTCCGGGCCCTGGACCAGGGCGACGAGGGCGGGGATGCGGTCGAGGACCTCGCGGACCGGCAGCTCGTCGACGACGGGCAGGAGCGCGGCGTCGGACAGCCGCTCGGCGCGTGCCGCGGGCACGGAGCCCTCCGAAGGGAGCGCCGTCGGCGAATCCTCGGTCCGCGCTGCCGCGCGGCGCTGCGTTCCGGGGAGCCGGGCGCTCCAGCGCGTGAAGTTCACAGTGGGACAGGCCTCGTGGGTTTGAGGAGCGAGCGGTCGGCCCGCCCATGGTGTGGACCAGTGTGTCCGACCGGACCGACATCCGTCAGACGCGGGCGCGGCCGATGGAGTTCCTTGGTCCGGTCAGGACGACCCCTTCGGGTTCTGAGGAGGCTTTCCACCGGCCGCGAGTTCGAACTCCGCACGGGGATGTTCGAGCGAACCGAGGGAGACGATCTCCCTCTTGAAGAGCCCCGACAGGATCCATTCGGCGAGGACGCGGGCCTTGCGGTTGAAGGTGGGCACCCTGCTCAGGTGGTAGACGCGGTGCATGAACCAGGCAGGGTAGCCCTTCAGCTTGCGCCCGTAGACGAACGCGACACCCTTGTGCAGCCCCAGGGAGGCGACCGAGCCGACGTACTTGTGCGCGTACGTCTCCAGGGGCTGGCCGCGCAGGGAGCGGGCGATGTTGTCGGCGAGGACCTTGGCCTGGCGCACGGCGTGCTGGGCGTTGGGGGCGGTCTCCGTGCCGGGCTCGGCGGCGGTGACGTCGGGGACGGCGGCGGCGTCTCCCGCGGCCCACGCGTGCGTGGTGCCGTCGACGGTCAGCTGGGCGGTGCACTTCAGGCGGCCGCGTTCGTTCAGCGGGAGGTCGGTGGCCGCGAGAACGGGGTGCGGTTTCACTCCGGCGGTCCACACGACCGTACGGGTCGGGAAGCGCGCCCCGTCACTGAGGACGGCGACGCGGTCCGCGCAGGAGTCGAGGCGGGTCTCCAGGCGTACGTCGATGTTGCGGCGGCGCAGCTGGGTGACGGTGTACTTGCCCATGTCCTCGCCGACCTCGGGGAGGATGCGGTTCGAGGCCTCGACGAGGATCCACTTCATGTCGTCGGGCTTGACGTTGTGGTAGTACCGCGCGGCGTAGCGGGCCATGTCCTCCAGCTCGCCGAGTGCCTCCACTCCGGCGTAACCGCCGCCCACGAAGACGAAGGTCAGGGCGGCGTCGCGGATCGCGGGGTCGCGGGTGGAGGAGGCGATGTCCATCTGCTCGATGACGTGGTTGCGCAGCCCGATGGCCTCTTCGACGGTCTTGAAGCCGATGGCGAACTCGGCGAGTCCGGGGATCGGGAGGGTCCGCGCGATGGAGCCGGGGGCCAGCACGAGTTCGTCGTACGTGATCTGCTCGGGGCCCGTGCCCTCCTCCTCGGTGGCGAGGGTGGTGAGGGTCGCGGTGCGCTTGGCGTGGTCGATGGACGCGGCCTCGCCGATGACGACCCGGCACTGGTCGAGGACGCGGCGCAGCGGCACGACGACATGACGCGGTGAGATCGAGCCCGCGGCGGCCTCGGGCAGGAACGGCTGATAGGTCATGTACGGGTCGGGCGTCACCACGACGATTTCCACGTCGCCCCGCCTGAGCTCGGGTTTCAGCTTCCGCTGGAGCCCGAGAGCGGTGTACATCCCGACGTAGCCGCCGCCGACAACGAGAATGCGCGCACGTTCCTTCACTCACCCATGACGCACCGGCTACGGGAGTTTGTCCACAGGCCCGTCAATTTGTGTGACCGGGCGCCTGAGACGCGCACGGTTGGCCGATTTGCCGGAGTGCGGGGAAGCTTCGCAGGTCAGCGGGTGTGAGCGGGGTGGAAGTAGGGGGCGCAACCGGGACGTATGCGGCCCGTAGTCCGATCGGGGGGCGCTCCGTGCGGAACCTGCCCCTTCTGAATTGACCCCCACTCAACTATGTTCGTGTGTCATCGGGGTGTAGGGGGATGCGCTCGACGGGTTCGTGCGGCGAGACCGCGCGGCGAAGGCTGTTCCGCTCGCTCCGGCTGTCAATGGCGGGGAGAGTCTCCGGGGGGAGACGTCATTACCGGGGGAACACATATGCACATTCAGGACTCTCAATGGTCTTCCGCGTCTGCCATCGGAGCGGGCGGAGCGATCAGTGCGGCGGCATCGAACGGACGCGGCGTGGGGGACCCGTCGCGCACGACGCCACTGCGCGTGGACGCACAGCGCAATCTTGAGCACGTACTGCGAGCGGCCCGTGAGGTCTTCGGCGAGCTGGGGTACGGCGCGCCGATGGAGGACGTGGCGCGGCGCGCCCGCGTCGGTGTCGGCACGGTGTACCGGCGCTTCCCGAGCAAGGACGTCCTGGTCCGGCGGATAGCCGAGGAGGAGACCTCCCGGCTGACCGACCAGGCGCGCTCCGCGCTCGGTCAGGAGGACGAGCCGTGGTCGGCGCTCTCGCGCTTCCTGCGGACGTCGGTGGCCTCGGGTGCCGGGCGGCTGCTGCCTCCGCAGATCCTGCGGGTGGGCGTCGGCGACGAGGGGTCCGAGGGCACGGTCCTGGACGAGACGCGGGTGCCGCAGCAGCGGTCCCAGCCGCTCTCGCCCGAGCTGCGGCTCGTGGAGCAGCGGCCGGCTCCCGTGCAGGAGTCCGTCGAGGTCGTGTCGATCGAGGACGACGCCGGTGCGGCGCAGCTGCTGGAGGTCGTGGGGCGGCTCGTGGACCGGGCGCGTGCGGCGGGTGAACTGCGTGCGGACGTCACGGTGGCGGACGTGCTGCTGGTGATCGCCACGGCGGCGCCGTCTCTGCCGGACGCGGCTCAGCAGGCTGCGGCTTCGGCTCGGTTGCTGGACATTCTGTTGGAGGGGCTTCGGTCGCGGCCGGCGTGACGGGTGCCTCCGGCGGGGTGCGGGTGCCTCCGGCGGGGGGTGCAGGTGCCTGCGGCGGGGATGCGTGTGGGTTCGTTGTCGGGTGCGGGGGCGTGGGGGTTGATCGCGCAGTTCCCCGCGCCCCTTGCGGGGCACGCTTTCGTCAACTTGGTTAGCGGGGAAGGCGGTTGAGTCTTCCCCGTTCGGGTGAACGGTAGTGCTGTGGTTCGGCAAGTCTCCACGGACGAGTGGTTGGTCCGTTCCTCCGGGTAACGGCGGTGGGTCCGTGTGGCACTCTTTCCCGGTGTTCGGGTCCGAGTGTGCAGGCGGGGGCTTTCCGCGATGAGCGTTGACGGGCGGGACGAGTCACCCGGCGAGGGTGGCACGGAGGCCGGTGGGCTGCCGTCGCGGCAGGTGCCGAGCCAGGGCGGCCGGGCGAAGGGCACCCCTGCCGGAACCCCGGAGGACGTGCCGGGCAGAGGCGCCGCCACGGAGGCCGTTCCGCCGCAGCGGGATCGGCGTGAGTGGCACGACAGCGGCGTCCTGCCGCCCCCGATCGAGCTGCCGCCGGCCGACGCCGAGCTGATCGAGCGGATGCGCTCTGGCGACGACACCGCGTACGAGGAGCTGTTCCGGCGCCACGCGGACGCCGTCCGCCGGTACGCGCGCACCTGCTGCCGGGACGCCCACACCGCTGACGACCTCACCGCCGAGGTCTTCGCCCGCATGCTCCAGGCCGTACGCGGCGGGCGCGGCCCCGAGCACGCCGTACGCGCCTATCTACTGACGACCGTACGCCGCGTCGCGGCGAGCTGGACCAAGTCGGCGAGGCGCGAGCACCTCGTCGACGACTTCGCCGTGTTCGCGGCGCAGGCCGCGCGCGGCTCCGAGGTGTCCGACGACGACACACTGGACCTGGGCGCGGACGTACGGGCGATGCACGAGGCCGAGCAGTCGATGGCCATGCAGGCGTTCCGGTCGCTGCCTGAGCGGTGGCAGGCCGTGCTCTGGCACACCGAGGTCGAGGACGAGTCGCCGAGCGAGGTCGCCACGCTCTTCGGGCTGGACGCCAACGGCACGCGCGTCCTGGCCAGTCGGGCCCGAGAGGGCCTCAAGCAGGCATATCTCCAGGCCCATGTGAGCGTCACGCTCACCACCGACGAGGAGTGCGCGCGCTACGCCGACCGGCTCGGCGCGTACGCGCGCGGGGGGCTGCGCACGCGTGCCGAGCGCGGGCTGCGCAAGCACCTGGAGGAGTGCGCCAAGTGCCGGCTCGCCGCCGGTCAGATCAAGGAAGTCGCCAGCGGGATCCCCGCGGTCGTACCGATCGCCGTCATCGGCTGGTTCGGTGCCGCCGGATACGCGAAGGCGGCCGCGCTCATCGCGGGCGGGGCCGGCGTGGGTGCGGCCGGTGCCGCGGGGGCCGCGTCGGCGGCGGGCGGCAGCTCGGGCGGGGCCGGCGCCGGTGGCGGGGCCGCAGCCGAGGGGCTCGGGGCGCCCGTGAAGGCGGGCATCGCGGCCGGTGTCGTCGCGGCGGCCGTCGCCGTGGTGGCGCTCGCGCTGTCCGGTGACGAGGTGAAGCCCAAGGACCCGGTGGCCAAGCCGGAGCCGTCCCCGCCCGTCGTCGAACCGCGTGTGCCCTCGCCGTCGCCGAAGCCCCCGAAGGCGGAGCCCGCGCCGAACCGGCCGGTGCCGATCGTGGCGCCCTCGCCGCGTCCCACGCCGAGCCCCACCCCGAAGCCGGCGCCCACCCCCACGCCCACTCCGAAACCGACTCCCCCGCCGCCGAAGCCGACGCCTCCCCCTGCACCGGCCCCGAAGCCGCCCCCTCCGCCCGCTCCCCCGGCGGTCTTCCAGTGGAACCAGCTGGACTACGGCGTCACCGGCGACGGCACCAAGCCCGAGATGCGGCTCGGCGAGAGCAGCTGGGTGTGGCAGCGGTACGGCATGTCGATCGCCGACACGTCGTACGCGAACGGTGTCACCGTCCACGGTGCCTCCTCGGTCACCATCGACCTCAACCGCACGTGTTCCTCGTACGACGCGGTGGTCGGGGTCGACGACATGACGATGGGGCTCGGTCGGGTGCGGTTCTCCGTGTTCGCGGACGGGGCCCGGATGTGGCGGTCGGGGCTGGTCCAGGGCGGTCATGGCGCGGTGCCGGTGCATGTGGACCTGACCGGCAGGAAAACGATCCGCCTGGTCGTCGAGCCGCATTCGCCCTTCGACTCGGTGGCGTTGGCGGACTGGGCCGATTCGCGGTTCCGGTGTCAGTGAGGTCCCGCGGCTCCGCCAACGCGACCGACCTCCTGCGCCGGTGACCGGTGCCTGTGTCAGCGGCAGTCGCTGTCCGTGGCGGCGGCCGTGGCTGCCACGGTGACCGTGACCGATGCCTCGACGAGCTCTTTCAGGACGTCGTCCGGGGTGAGGCCCGCGCCGGTGCGCCGCTCGGTGTCGTACGCCGGCCGGCCCAGATGGGACAGGGCGAGGGCCTCGACGCGGTCGAACTCCTGGCTGTAGGGCAACGGGCGGGGGTGGCCCTGGCGCCATTGGGAGCCGGCGGCGAGGAACCGGACCACGCGCGCGTGGTCGTCGATGTCGCTGAGGACGCCCGCCGCCCGCTCGGCCAGCGTGGCGAGGACCACCTCCGAGCACCGCGCGGACATGGCCTCGCGCAGGGTGTCGGCCAGTTTGCGCAGTCCCTGCCCGGGGCTCGCCTCGACCGCGGTGAGCAGCGCGCCGAGGCCGTTCAGCGCGGCGAGGAACTGAGCGGGCGGTGTGCCGCGGTCCATCTCCGCGCGGGCCTCATCGTGCAGCTCACGGGCCCGTACGAAGTCCTCGTCGTCGAAGGCCACCTGCGAGCGCATGAGAAGGACGAACGCCCTTGAGTCCGGCACCGCGTAGCGATCGGCCGCGGCCGTCGCCTCGTCGAGCGCGGCCAGAGCCTCGGCCCGGTCCCCCACGTAGTAGGCGATCTCGCCGAGGCGGGCGATGAGGAACGGCGTCTCCACATAGGCCCCCACCTCGACCGCGAGCCGCATGGCTTCCTCGAACTCGGTCCTCGCCTCGTCGAAACGGCTGCGGGCCATGGCCGCCTCGCCGCCCGCGCTGCTCACCTGGGCGAGCATCCAGCGGTCCCCCGTGCGCCGGGCGACGGCCCGCAGCTCCGCGAGGGTCTCGTCGACGCCATCCATACCGCCGGGGCTGTCCACGGCCACATGGACGCCGAACAGCAGGGCCGCGCCGATCTCCCAGTCACCGCCGTGCTCCCGGCAGTTGGCCAGTGACCTCTCCATGTCGTCGCGGATGCCCTCGGTGTTGCCGAGAACGAACGCCATCAGCGGCCAGATGATGCCGGGGAACCGCGCCGCGTCCGGCCCGCCCCGCGCCACGGTGGCCCGCACGACCCCGGCGTACTCCTGCGTCCGCTCGTCGTTCAGCGGGATCTGGCCGAGCTCCGCCCTCAGGAAGAGATCCAGCATGCGCAGTTTCATGCGGATCCGGTGCGAGGGGTGGTCCTTCTCCGCCTCGGGGTCGGCGAGGTAGGCCTCCATGGGGTCGACGGCGTCGAGGTCGAGCACCCCCTCCAGGGGACGTCTCCCGCAGACGGGCGGGGTCGATGCCGGTACGTCGGAGGGGGTGGAGAGGCTGAAGGAGCCGCGAGGGTCGGAGGTGTCGCGGAACTCGGAGGCGTCGGAGGCGTCGGAGGCGTCGGAGGAGCGTTTGTCGAGGGCCGTGCCCAGGCGCAGGGCCTGGTCCGTCCAGGTCGCGCCCTCCCGGCGGAAGTTGCGCAGCCACCAGAACCAGCCCATGGCGAGGACGATGGAGCCCATCTCCGGCTCGTCGGCGGCGACGAGGCACCGGTGGAGTGCCGCGCGGATGTTGTCCAGGTCGGACTCCAGTCGGCCGATCCACCGGAGCTGGTCGGCGGACCGCAGGAGCGGATCGGCCTCCTCGACCAGCGCGCGGACCCACGCGCGGTGCCGGCGCTCTGCCGTGGCGCGCAGTTCGGGGGTCTCGGCGGCGCGCTCCGCCGCGTACTCGTGGATCGTCTCCAGCATGCGGTAGCGCATGCCGCCGGTCCCTCGCCGGCCGGGCGTCGCGACGACCAGGGACTTGTCGACGAGCGCGCCGACGATCCCGGCCACGGGTCCGGTGCACACGGCCTCGGCCGCGTCCAGGTCCCAGCCGCCCGCGAAGACGGACAGCTCGCGCAGGACCGTCCGCTCGGGCTCGTCGAGCAGGTCCCAGGACCAGTCGACGACCGCGCGCAGGGTCTGCTGGCGGGGCAGCGCCGTGCGGCTTCCGGAGGTGAGGAGGCGGAAACGGTCGTCGAGGCGGTCGGCGATCTGGCGCGGGGTGAGCATGCGCAGCCGGGCGGCGGCCAGCTCGATGGCCAGGGGCAGGCCGTCGAGGCGGCGGCAGATCTCGTCGACGGCGGGGTCGTGGCTGACGTCGGCGTCCGGGTACGCCGCCACCGCCCGCTCCGTGAAGAGGCGGTGCGCCGGGTCGGGGAGCAGGGGCTCGACCGGGCGCACGGACTCGCCTGGGACGCCCAGGGGTTCGCGGCTGGTGGCGAGGATGGTGAGGCCCGGGCAGTGGGTGAGGAGGGTCTCGGCGAGTTCGGCCGCGGCACCGATCACATGTTCGCAGTTGTCAAGGATCAGGAGCTGGCTGCGCGGGGCGCAGTACTCGATGAGCAGAGCGACCGGGTCGTCCTGCTGCACCGTCATCTCGTGGGTCATCAGCACGGTCTCGCGCAGACCGAGGGCGCTGACGACCGCGCTGGTCACCGCCTCCGGCCGGTCGAGCGGGGCCAGCTCGGCCAGCCATGCCTGCGGATGCCCGGCGGCGGCTTCCTCGGCGAGGCGGGTCTTGCCGGATCCGCCCGGTCCCGTGAGGGTGACGAGACGGACCCTGTGCAATTCGGAACGGATGGCGTCGAGTTCGGGTTCCCGGCCCACGAAGGAATTCAGGCGGGGGCGGATGTTGCCGGTGCGGTCGGCTCTGGAGGGGGTGGTGGGGGTGTACGGGTTCGGGTTCGTGGGCGGCGTCGGGCTCGGAGCGACGGCCGGGACTGCCAGGGCTGCCGGAGCTGCCGGAGCTGCCGGAGCTGCCGGCCGAGGCTTCAGCAGTTCCCCGTGCAGGGCTCGGAGTTCCGGGCCCGGGTCGGTGCCGAGGCCGTCCGCCAGGGCCCGGCGGGCCGTCTCGTACGCCGCGAGGGCGTCCGCCGTGCGGCCGGTGTCGCGCAGGGCTCTGATGAGGAGGGCGTGCAGGGGCTCGTCGTAGGGGTGGGTCTCGGTGAGTTCCCTCAGCTCCGGTACGGCGTCGTGGGCGTGGCCGGTGCGCAGGTCCGCCTCCACGCGCGCGCGTGTCGCCTCCTGGCGGAGGGATTCCGGGCGGGTCGCGGCCGTCGTGCGGTCCGGGAGGTCGGCCAGGGCCGGGCCGCGCCACAGGGCGAGTGCCTCGCGGAGGGTGCGGGCCGCTGTCTCCGGGGCTTCGTCCAGTCGCGCCCTGCCCTCGCGGACCAGGCGCTCGAAGACGAACAGGTCCACGTCCTCGGGGGTGGCGGCGAGGCGGTAGCCGCCGGGCTCCGATGTGATCGCGTCCTTGCCGAGGGCTCGGCGGAGGCGGGCGACGAGGGCCTGGAGTGCGGCGGGGGCGGCGTGCGCGGGGCTGTCCGGCCAGACCTCGTCGATGAGGGTCTCCGGAGACGTCGTTCGGCCCGCTCGCAGGGCCATCGCCGTCAGGAGTGCGCGGAGGCGGGGGCCGCCCAGGGGCACGTCGTTGCCCTGGGCGTCCGTCGCCTGGGCAACGCCCAGAATTCTGTACCGCACGGGGCCATTGTCACCGGTCCACCCCGGCAGGTCCGACCTTTTTCGCCCCCGCCGCCCCTACCCATTCCCATCCTTGACTCAGGGGCTCCGCCCCCGAACCCCCGTATCGCGCTGCCGCGCTCGTCCTCAAACGCCGGACGGGCTGAGTGAGTGAGGGCTGGCGTGGGTGGGTGGGATGAACGGGGGTGGGTGGGAGACCGGCCTGAACGACCTCGCCCTCAAACGCCGGACAGGCTGGGTGAGTGAGGGCTGGCGTGGGTGGGTGGGTTGAACGGGGGTGGGTGGAAAATCGGCCTGAACGGCCTCGGGGGGGGGGGGGGGGGGGGCGGGGGGGGGGGGGGGGGGGGGGGGGGGGGGGGGGGGGGGGGTGGGGGGGGTGGGGTGTTGGGGGGGGCTG
>NZ_JBITFQ010000012.1:14017-261959 GCF_044456225.1 Streptomyces sp. NPDC050988
CTCGTCCTCAAGCGCCGGACGGGCTGAGTGGGTGGGTGGGGTCTGGCGTGAGTGGGTGGGTTGAACGGGGTGAGTGGGAAATCGGCCTGAACGGCCTCGTCCTCAAACGCCGGACGGGCTGGAAGTGGCCGGACGGGCTGGAAGAGGGGACGCCGGGGTCTTTCAGGGGCGCGGGGAACTGCGCGACCAGCCACACCCAACCCGCACTCGACGTCAGGCAAGTGGCTCTCCAACCCCTCCGGCGTTTGAGGAGCGGGGGTTCGGGGGCGGAGCCCCTGAGTAAGGGACGATGGGGGTCCCCCCGCTCGAGCGAAGCCGAGAGTGGGGGAGGGTAAGGGCGGCGGGGGCGAAAAACTCCCCGCTACTCCTACCCCCTCCTCGCCCCCGCCCCCAAAGCCCCCCGCTGAGGCCGGATCCCCGCAGGAACGGCACGCTGGCGCGCAGGCGTCCCCGTCCAGCACGTCCCCCGGCGGTCCAGCAGCCGGCGGAGCCAGAGCTCCAAGGACACCAAATCCGCGAGGCCCTCCAGGGGCAGGGCCTCTCCGTCGGCCGCCGCCCGGAGGGCCTTGCGGACGACCCGGGCCTCGACCAGCCCCGCCTGGGCGAGAAGAGGCGTGTCGAAGAGGGCGACGAGGTCGTCCACGGCGACCCGGAGCCCCGTACGGGCCGCGGCCGTGGAGGACGCGTGGGACGGGGCACCCCAGCCGGGCGGGAGGTCTGCCACGCCGGCGCCCTCCAGGACCGTACGGAGGATCGCGGCCCGCGCCCCGGGCTGGACGCGCAGCGCCTCGGGAAGGGCACGACAGGCTCGTACGACCTGGTTGTCGAGGAACGGGGCGTGCAGCCGCTGGAAGCGGACCTCCGCGGCCTGCTCCAGGATCCGGAGGTCCGCGGCGTGCCGCGCGAGGGCGGAACGCGCGCGGAAATCGCCCGGCCGCTGACCGGGACCGACACCGCCCCGGGTCGTCGCCCCCGCCAGGCGAACCGATACTTCAGCGAGGGCCTCGCCGGTGAGCCAGCGTGCGGCGGGCCCGGGTCTGGCCCACGTGAGCGCGGCGAGCGACGCCCCCACGGCACCTCCCGGCTCCTCGAACCGCTTGTGCAGCAGCCGGTCGGCGAGTCCCTCTATGCCGACGAGATAGGGCGTACGGGACAGCTTGCGCGCCGCGCCGTACACGCGCGCGGGGACCATGACGGAACCGTCGGCCTTCGCCAACGCCGCGACGGGGCGCACCAGATGGCGTCGTTTGCGGTCCATCAGCAGATCGGCGAGGCGGGCCGGGTGTGCGTCCAGGACCTGCCGCGCTCCGTAGCCCGTGAAGTGGTCCGCGCTGCCCGAGGCCAGGCGCGCGCGGTGCCGGGCTGCCGTGACCAGGGAGGGCCCCGGCTCGTCGGTCAGCGGGCCCTCCAACTCGGCGTAGGGGAGGACCTCTTCGCCTCCGGCCACCACCACGTGGTGCAGCCGCGGATTGGCGGCCAGCGTGCCCGCCCGCTCCAGTTCGGCCTCGCGGCCCTTCACCGCCAGGTCGTTGAACGTGACCGCGAGGAGGCGTTCGCCGGCCCCGGTGCCATGGCCGAGGACCGTGCCGGGCGCGCCCGGGAGACCGGCCGCGAGCAGCGCGAGCGTGCCGGAGGCGGGTCCTCCGGAGAGGTCGGCTCCTATGCCGGGCACGGGCATTCCCCGAGCCGCGCGCCGCTCGGCGGGGCCCATACCCGGGACGGGACCGGGGTCTATGTCCGCCCCGGGTACGTGTCTTGGGGCGGCGAGCCGTGCGCGTACGGCCTCGACCAACGCGTCGCGTACGGCGTTCACCGCGCTGTCGGGATCGGTGGTCGCGGCCGCCACGGCGAGGGAGGCCACCTGCTCGTACCCGGCGATCTCCCGTGCGCCCGCGCGCAGGATCAGCGCATGCCCCGGCGGAATGCGCCGCACACCCTCGTACGGCGTCGAGTCCTGGAGCGCGGCCGGTACGTCGGGAGCGGCGAGCAGGGCCGCCAGGTGCCCGAAGTCGAGGTTGGCCTCGATGAGGTCGGCGAGGGGGAGGGCCGCGGTCGAGTAGGCCGTGCCGCCCGCCCAGGGGGTGTAGAACACCGGCCTGACACCCGCCAGATCGCCGCAGACCATGAGGCGGCGGCCCACCTGGACGACGGCCGTGTAACTGCCGGACCAGGCAGTCAGATGCCGAAGTGCCCCGCCGCGCGCGGCGAACAGGCCCACGCGCAGTTCCTCGTCGGAGGCTCCGCAGGTGCCGAGCACCGCCATGCGGTTCTGCTCGTCGGCCTTGACCACGCGCACCTCGTCGGGGCGCCAGTCACCGACCGCCCAGAGCGGATCGGGGTCGCCCCACAGGAGTTGGGACCCCACCGGGTGCACCGTCTCGCCGTCGCCGCCCGTCGCTCCCGCCGAACCGATCTCGGGCGCACGAGCGGCGGTACTGCTCCATCCCACCAACCACCGCATCGCCGCCTCCACAGGCTGTGGACAACCAGTGCACCGTACGAACCGGTCACCATGCTGCCACGAAGAATGCGCCCGGGAGGGCCGGTGCGGCCGCTTGTGCTCCCCGGAGTGCGCCCCTGGGAGATGCCCGCGAAAAAGCGAACGCACGCGCGGCGGGCGGCGATCGCACAGAATTTACCCAAGGGCGACGACGTGAATGCGCCCCCGAAACGCTCCCCAAAAACACCTAACGCGCCCTCAAGTGCCATGGTGGGAGGGGTATTTGACCTCGGAAGGCATGGGCGATATTCAGCCAAATCGGTGATGGACGAACACGCGTGCACACGCTCCGTACATGCTGTGCGCAACGCACAGTCCGGGAGGCGGAGTCCGCCTCCCGGACCGGTCCGCCGCCCGCGGGGATGGAGGCGGCGGTGTCCCCCAGCCCACTGGATCCAGTACAGCGGGCCGACCCACGCACGATCCATGGAAGCGCTCCCCGGATGGCCGGAGAAGAGCGCACGGACGGGCGCACGGCCACACAGCGGGAGCACGACACGACGCTCCGTGCTTGCCCACGGGCCACAATCCCGCCATCCGGAACAATGCCCCTTAACGCTTGGGATGCGGCGAACTACCCTGTGTTTGCCTGTGTTTTCGCGGGAGGCATATTCCTGAGGGCTCGGCCACGTGCTTTTGCGGGTGGGGTTCCAGGGGTTGGCGCCCGGGAAGACGCAGCACGAATGCCGCTGGGCCACCACCCGCGCGGCAGCCGTCTGTGTCGAGGGGTGGCGCAATGTCCAGGGAGCAACGCGGGCCGAACGAAAAACTCGGCGCCGTTCTCGCCCTCGCGGGAATCAGCAACGCAGGACTCGCCCGACGCGTCAACGATCTTGGCGCTCAACGCGGGTTGACTCTTCGCTACGACAAGACGTCGGTGGCGCGCTGGGTGTCGAAAGGCATGGTGCCGCAGGGTGCCGCGCCGCACCTCATCGCGGCCGCCATCGGCCAGAAGCTCGGCCGCCCGGTGCCGCTCCACGAGATCGGCCTGGCGGACGCGGATCCCGCACCCGAGGTGGGCCTCGCCTTCCCCAGGGACGTCGGACAGGCGGTGCGCTCCGCCACGGACCTGTACCGCCTCGACCTCGCCGGCCGCCGGGCGGGCTCCGGCGGCATCTGGCAGTCGCTCGCCGGATCATTCGCAGTGAGCGCATACGCAACTCCCGCGTCCCGGTGGCTGATAACCCCGGCCGACAGCTCGGTGGCACGGGACGCCAGCCCGCTGGAAGGCTCCGGAGCACCGCTGAAAGTCGGCCACAGCGACGTACAGAAGCTGCGGGAGGCCGCCGAGGACGCCAGGCGCTGGGACTCCAAGTACGGAGGCGGCGACTGGCGTTCGTCCATGGTGCCCGAATGCTTACGAGTCGAGGCGGCACCCCTGCTGCTGGGCTCGTACTCGGACGAGGTCGGCCGGGCCCTCTTCGGAGCCAGCGCCGAACTCACCCGCCTGGCCGGCTGGATGGCGTTCGACACGGGCCAGCAGGAGGCCGCCCAGCGCTACTACATCCAGGCCCTGCGCCTGGCCCGCGCCGCGGCCGACGTGCCCCTCGGGGGCTACGTACTGGCGTCCATGTCCCTCCAGGCGACCTACCGGGGCTTCGGCGACGAGGGCGTCGACCTCGCCCAGGCCGCCCTGGAGCGCAACCGGGGCCTGGCCACCGCCCGCACGATGAGCTTCTTCCGCCTGGTCGAGGCACGGGCCCACGCGCGCGCGGGCGACGCCCAGGCGGCAGGCGGCGCCCTCAAGGCCGCCGAAGGCTGGCTGGAGCGGGCCCGCGACGGCGACCACGACCCGTCCTGGCTCGGCTTCTACGGCTACGACCGCTTCGCCGCCGACGCGGCCGAGTGCTACCGCGATCTGAAGGCCCCGCGCCAGGTCCGCCGCTTCACGGAGCAGGCCCTGTCGAAGCCGACGGAGGAGTTCGTACGCTCCCACGGGCTGCGCCTGGTGGTGTCCGCGGTCGCCGAACTCGAGTCGGGCAACCTCGATGCGGCGTGCGAGCAGGGGGTGCGGGCGGTGGAGGTCGCCGGGCGCATCTCGTCGGCCCGCACGACCGAGTACGTGAAGGATCTCCTTCACCGCCTGGAGCCGTACGGGGATGAGCCGCGGGTGGTGGAGCTGCGCGAACGGGCCAGGCCGTTGCTGATGGCACCGGCCTAGTTCTGAGCCCCCTGAGCCCCCTGAGCGTCTGCGGGGCTGGGGTGGTCTCGGGGCTGCCGGCCGGATGTGGCTGATCGCGCAGTTCCCCGCGCCCCTGAAGGGGCGCGGCCTGCGTGACCAGCGCCATGAACGTGACCGGACCACGCGCCTCCGGTGTCGTGACCGGGGCCACGCACGGCCGATGACCTGGCCGGGGCCACCTGGCTCCGGTGCTGGGCCGGCCCCTGCCATCCTGTGGGTTTGAGCGGGTTGTCAGTGGCGCAGTGCACTATCGGGGGTGGGAGTCGGAGGCTGGAGGTGGGGCGGACAGATGGGGCGGAAGGTCGCTTACGACTGTGACGTGCTGGTGATCGGCGGCGGGATCGTCGGTCTGTCGACGGCGTATGCGATCACGCGTGCCGCGCCGGGCACGCGGGTGACGGTGCTGGAGAAGGAACCGGGCCCGGCCAGGCACCAGACGGGACGCAACAGCGGCGTCATCCACAGCGGGATCTACTACCGCCCGGGCTCCCTCAAGGCCCGGTACGCCGTCCGGGGCGCCGCCGAGATGGTCAAGTTCTGCGCGGAGTACGGCATCGCCCACGCCGTCACCGGCAAGCTGATCGTCGCCACGGAGCGCGAAGAGCTGCCCCGCCTGCACGCCCTGGTCCAGCGAGGCCGGGAGAACGGCATTCCGGTCCGCGAGCTGGGCGCCTCCCAGATCGCGGAGTACGAACCCCAGGTGCGGGGCCTGGCCGCGATCCACGTAGCGACGACAGGCGTATGCGACTTCGTGGGCGTGGCCCGCCAGCTCGCAAACGCCTCCGGCGCCCACATCAAGTACAACGCCGAGGTCACACGGATCGACCGCCGCCCCGACCTGGGAGTGGCAGTCCGCACGACCGACGGCACCATCACCCGAGCCCGAGTCCTGGTGAACTGCGCCGGCCTCCACTGCGACAGAATCGCCCGCTTGACCGGCGACGACCCCAAGATGCGCATCGTCCCTTTCCGAGGCGAGTACTACACCCTGGCCAGGCCCTCCCTGGTCAACGGCCTCGTCTATCCCGTCCCGGACCCTGCCTTCCCCTTCCTCGGCGTCCACCTCACCCGGGGCATCGACGGAAGCGTCCACATCGGCCCCAACGCGGTCCCGGCCCTGGCCCGCGAGGGCTACGACTGGCGGACGGTACGCCCCCGAGAACTGGCAGAAACCCTCACCTGGCCCGGCTCATGGCGCATAGCGAGACACCACTGGCGCTACGGCGGCGGCGAACTCCACCGCTCCCTCTCGAAAACGGCCTTCAGCACCGCAGTCCGCCGCCTGCTCCCCGCCACCACCCCCGACGACCTGATCCCCGCCGCCGCAGGCGTCCGAGCCCAGGCAGTCCTACGCGACGGCACCCTCCTGGACGACTTCCTGATCCAGGAATCCCCCCGCACGGTCCACGTACTCAACGCCCCCTCCCCCGCAGCCACAGCCTCCCTCCCCATCGGGAGAGAGATCGCAGCGCGAGCCCTCAGATCAATGACAACCACCTGAGCCCAGAAAACGGACGGCGGTAAAGGGACCCACGAACGGAAGGGGCCGTGCCGGTACGTCGAAGTCCGCCGCATAGGGCTCCTCCAAGAAACGGCTCCCTCCAAACCGACAGCCGTATACCCGGAACGCGGCGGACTCGACGTACCGGCACGGCCCCGCCCCACGACGACCCGCAGACCACCCAGAGCCACCAAGCCACCCCACCCCTCCACCCCGTAAAATCGACGCACTGTGTCTGACTCCTCCACGAACCCCGACAGGAAGCCCCGCCCAAAGGGCGAACCCCGCTTCCCCGACGGCCCCCGCCCCGACCCCGCCGGCTCCCACTTCGAGCGAAGAATCCGCAGCTTCCAGCCCCGCAGAAGCCGAGTGACCCAGGGCCAGGCGGACGCGCTGCAGCGCCTGTGGCCCAAGTGGGGCCTGGACATCGACGGCCGGCACCCCCTCGACCTCAAGGATCTCTTCGCCGCCGACATCCCGGTCGTCCTGGAGATCGGCTTCGGCATGGGCGAGGCCACCGCCCAGATGGCCACCGAGGACCCCACCACCGGCATCCTCGCCGTGGACGTCCACACCCCGGGCCAGGGCAACCTCCTGAACCTCGCGGACCGAGCCGGCCTGTCCAACCTCCGCGTGGCCAACGGCGACGCGATCATCCTGCTCCGCGAGATGCTGACCCCGGACTCCCTGGACGGCCTGCGCGTCTATTTCCCGGACCCCTGGCCCAAGAAGCGCCACCACAAGCGCCGCCTGATCCAGCCGGAGTTCCTCACCCTCGCCGCGTCCCGCCTCAAGCCGGGCGCACTGCTGCACTGCGCGACGGACTGGGAACCGTACGCCGAGGTCATGCTCGAAGTCCTCACCGCCCACCCGGACTTCGAGAACACCCAGCCGGACGGCGGCTACGCGCCACGCCCAGACTTCCGCCCCCTGACGCGTTTCGAGGGCCAGGGCCTGGACAAGGGACACGTGGTGAACGATCTGCTCTTCCGCCGCGTACCGCATACAGCGAACACGGGCAGCTAGAGCCACACGACGCACGGCCCATACGGCCTGGAGGGCCCCACAAGGCGTAGCCAAACACCGCACCACACCGCACGACACCGCGCGCCACCCCGCCCCGCCCCCACGCCCCCGACAGTGCGCTCTCGCGGCCCACGCCCCTCCGTCGTTAGGGTCTTTGTCATGGCCACCGGTCCCCCGCCCCCACCACACCCCGGTTTCCCCGGCACCCCCGCCGGAGGCACCCCGCACTGGTGGCAGCGCAAGTGGGTCCGCTACAGCGCCCTGACCACCCTGCTGACCCTCTCCGGCCTCGTCATCCTGGCCCTGGTCCGCAGACAGACCGGCACCGAGGGCTTCCTGGTGGGCCTGGGCCTCGCCGTACTGCCGGTCCCGCTCCTCGTCGCCGCGTTCCGCTGGCTGGACAGAGTGGAGCCGGGCCCCTGGCGGAACCTTCTCTTCTCCTTCGCCTGGGGAGCCTGCGCCGCCGCGCTGATAGCCATCGTGGCGAACAGCTTCGCGACGAGATGGATAGCAACAGCGACAGCGGACCCATCCAGCGCGGACACATTGGGCGCGACGGTCATAGCCCCCATAGTCGAGGAGTCGGCGAAGGCAGCAGCCGTCTTACTCGTCTTCCTGTTCCGCAGACGGGAGTTCACGGGAATCCTGGACGGTGTGGTGATAGCCGGCGTCACGGCGACCGGCTTCGCGTTCACCGAGAACATCCTCTACCTCGGCACGGCGTTCGGCACGGACCAGCTCAGCGGCGGCAGCGGCATCGCCTCGGTCACGGCGGCGACCTTCTTCGTACGTGTGATCATGTCGCCGTTCGCGCACCCGCTGTTCACCGTGCTCACGGGCATCGGCTTCGGCATCGCGGCGCTGTCGGCGGACCGCCACCAGGTACGGCGCGTACTGCTCCCGATCGTCGGACTGCTGCTCGCGATGGGCATGCACGCGATGTGGAACGGCTCGTCGACTTTCGGCGAGTACGGCTTCTTCGCGGTCTACGCGGCCTTCATGGTCCCGGCCTTCGGCCTGCTGACCTGGCTGGTCATCTGGACCCGCCAGCGCGAACTGGGCACGATCCGCGACGAACTCCCCGCGTACGCGATGGCGGGCTGGCTCACGGCCCCGGAGCCGTTCGTCCTCGGCTCGATGAAGGCACGGCGGCTGGCCCGTGAGTACGCCACGCACCACGGCGGACGCTCGGCGGGCAGGGCGGTCGCGGAGTACGAGGCGTACGCGACGTCGCTGGCGTTCCTGCGTCACCGGGGCCGCAAGGGCCGCGCGGGAGCCGACTTCGTCGTACGGGAACGGGAGCTGCTCCACGAACTGTGGACGCGCCGGGAACCGGCCCGCCCGGCGCTCCTGTACGCGGCCCGGGCGACGGCTCCGGCACCGGTGGCACCGCAGTGGCACGGCTACCCGACGCCGTACACGTACAACCCATACCGCTCCTGAGGCGCAGCCCCAACCCCAAAACGCAACCGCCCCCCAACCCCCCACCCCAGCCCAAACCCAAGACGAAACCCCAGCCCCACCCCAAACCCCAAACCCCAGCCCCACACCCAACACCCCACCCCTCAACCTCAGCCGGAAGCCGAGGTCAGCCTCCCCAACTCCCCCTCCGTGAGGGCAAGCCCGGCCACCCCCAACAACGCCGGAAGCTGCTCCACCGTACGAGCGCTGGCGATGGGCGCGACGACGGTCGGCCGGGACGACAGCCAGGCCAGAGCCACGGTGGCGACCTCGACCCCGCGCTCCCGCGCGACCTCGTCGAGCGCGGCCAGCACCCGCGGCCCCCGCTCCGACTCCAGATGCGCCCCCGCGGACCCGGCCCGCGCGCTGTCGACGACGGCGCCCGCCCGGTACTTGCCGGTGAGGAAGCCCGAGGCGAGCGAGGAGTAGGGGACGACGGCGAGACCGGCCCGGGAGGCGACGTCCCGGAGCGGGCCCTCGTACGAGTCGCGGGAGACGAGGTTGTACCGCGGCTGCAGCGCGACGTACCGCGCGAGGCCCTCGCGGTCGGAGAGGTCGAGGGACTCCTGGAGCCGCTCGGGAGAGAGATTGGACGCGGCGATGGCGCGCACCTTGCCGGCGCGGACGAGCTCGTCCAGGGCCGTGATGATCTCCTCGACCGGCACGGACGGGTCGTCGAAGTGGGTGTAGTAGAGGTCGATGTGGTCCGTCTTCAGCCGCCGCAGGGAGGCGTCGGCCGCGGCCTTGATGTTCGCCCCGGACAGACCCTTGTACCGGGGGTGCGCACCGACCTTGGTGGCGACGACGACGTCGGCGCGGTTGCCGCGCGAGGCGAGCCAGTCGCCCAGGACGGTCTCCGACTCGCCGCCCTCGTTGCCCGGCACCCAGGCCGAGTAGGTGTCGGCGGTGTCGACGAAGTTCCCGCCCGCGGCGGTGTACGCGTCGAGCACGGCGAAGGACCGCGCCCGGTCGGCGGTCCAGCCGAAGACGTTGCCGCCGAGGGAGAGCGGAAAGACTTCGAGATCGGACGAACCCAGCTTGCGGAGAGAGGTCATGGGTGGATCAACGGCCGTACCGGACGGCCGTATTCCGCACCCAGGAACCTCTCAGGCCCTTCTTACCGGGTGAGCTCTTCCGGTTGAGCCCTTACGGGGTGAGCCCCTTGCCCCGCAGCCACGCCATCGGGTCGATGCCGTCGCCGCCGCTGGTGTGGACCTCCAGGTGGAGGTGCGCCCCGGTGACGTTGCCGGTCGCGCCCACGCGCCCGATGATGTCGCCGGTGTTCACCTTCTGCCCGACGCTGACACCGATCGACGACTGGTGCGCGTACCAGATCTCCGTACCGTCGTCGAGTTCGAGGACCGTGCGGTAGCCGTACGAGCCGTTCCAGCCGGCTTCCTTGATCGTGCCGCTGTGAACGGCCTTGATCGGGGTACCCGTGGGAGCGGCGAAGTCCAGACCCGTGTGCTGACCGGACGACCACAGCGCACCGGACTGTCCGAAGGTCGAGGTGATCGTGTACGAGGAGGTGGGCAGCGTGAACTGCTTGGCGAGTTCGGCGAGGCGCGCGGCCTCGGCCTTCGCCTTGGCCTCCTCGTCCGCCTTCTTCTTGGCGGCGGCGACCTTGGCCTCGGCGGCCTCCCGCTCCTTCGCGGCCTGGTCGGAGGCCTTCTTCGCGGCGGCGGCCTCGGCGGCCCGCTGGGCCTCGCGGTCCACCTGGTCCTGCTGCCGCTCGGCCTGGAGCATGATGCGGGCGCGCAGGGCCTCACCCGCGTCCGAGTTGCCCTCCTCGGCGTCGGCTGCGGTGAGGCCGACGGCGGTGATCGGAGTGCTGGAGCCCTCGGGGGCGTCGTCCTCCGAGAACGGCGAGCCGACGTTCGGCAGGTCGGGGATCGAGATCGACACCGGGGGCTTGCCGGTCTGCGCGGTGGCCATGCCACCCGCGCCGACTGCGGCTATGACGCCGACGCCCAGAACGGTCGAGCTACGGGCGAGTCCGCCGCCGCGCTGCTTGGCGACGCGGTGCCGGCCGCGGACGGGAAGGACGGTCTCCGCGCTGGGATTCCAGACCTCCCACGTCTCCTCGTCCTTACGAGCGCCGTAGGCGAATGTGTCGGGCTTCTTCTCACCCGAGGACTCACCCGTCAACTCATCCGGAACGAACGAGGGTGTGAGGGCAGACCGGTTGGACGCCACGTAGGCGCACTCCTTTCCTTCCTTCTCGCCTACCGGGTTAGCTGACGGGTTCGGAGCAGGAAGGTCTCCTACGCGCGTCAACCGCGGTGCGCTACACCGCGAAGACGAGCGATTCACCCCAAGTGGTGGTTCCCCGGTTCCCTTGCGGGATTCGGCGCGTGCGCACGGAGCCGACTCTTGTGACGGCTGGGACGACCGCGCTGCGTTATCGAACGTTAATAGACCCGGGCACCGGATTCCAAGCTGTTCCTGATGATCGTTACGGCTCTTGGCCTGGACTTACAGGTCATGAGCGGGGTAAATCGGGCGAGTTGATCGACATTCAGGAACGGGAGCCCTGTTGATGGTGCGTCAGTTGTTGAGCGGAGGGACGCCGTTCGACTACGAACGGTGATATGGCCCGCCGAAAGAGCGACGCATCTCACGGCCGCCGCACTCACGACCGTCACGCAATCACCACGACCGCGCCCTCCCGCCATACCTTCACGGCCGCCGCACCGCGAGCAGTGCCATGTCGTCGGTCGCCCCGCCCCCGGTGTGCCGCAGGACGTCGTCCAGTACCGCGGCGAGCAACGCGTCGGGCCCGGGGAAAACCCGCCCGGACAGCCGCCGCGCCGGATCGTAGAAGACGTCTCGCCGGTCCCGCGCCTCGGACAGCCCGTCCGTGTGGAAGAGCAGCATGGTCCCGCCCGGGAAGGCCTCCTCCTGGGCGCGGTCGGGCCAGGTCCCCAATTCCCCCGTCCCGAGCGGCAGCGCGGGCTCCGGCGCGGCGAGCGTACGCACCTCTCCGTCGCCGTACAGCAGAAGGGGCCCGGGGTGGCCGCGGTTCACGAGGCGTACGACGGGGGTGCCGTGCGGGATCTCGGCGAGCACGGCGGTGGTGAAGTCCTCGAGGACCGCGATGATGTCGCGCCGGACACCCTCGCGCGCGAGCGCCCGCTCCAGCCGCTGCGCGACCGCCTCCAGGCTCGCCTCCTGCTCGGCGGCCTCACGGAAGGCCCCGATGAGTACGGCGACGACGGCGACCGCTCCCATGCCCTTGCCCCGTACGTCGCCCACGAGGAGCCGTACGCCGTGCGGGGTGTCCTGCACGGCGTACAGGTCTCCCCCGATGAACGCGCCCTCCTGCGCGGCCTCGTACCGTGCCGCGATCTCCAGGCCGCCGATCCGCGCCGCCGGTTCGGGCAGTACGGCCCACTGGGCGGCCTCGGCGATCTCGCGGGCGGTGGCGAGGCGCGCGTTGCCGCGGACCACGAGCCGGTTGATGCCGACGGCGAGCGCGGCGGCCGTGGCCACGGTGAGGACCTCGGTGACCGCGCCCGCGTCGAAGGCGAACCTGAGGTGCACGATTCCCATGCCCGCGGTCGCCGCGATTCCCGTCCACACGGTGGCGCCGAGCGAGAAGAGGGCTGCGGCGATGAGCACCGCGGCCGTGAAGAAGGGAGCCGCGGTGAAGTCCTGCGGGGTGAGGAGGTCGTAGCAGACGCCGGCGGCGACCAGCAGCGCCGGCAGCACGCGGACGAGGGTGCGCTGGTACGAGACGGTCCTCTCCACGGGCTCGACGTTCATGGGCTCGCCCCGCTCCGGCTCCCGCTCCTCCACCTGTCCAGGCTTCCGGGAGCGCGGACGGCGGGCGAGCGGGCGAGGACCGGGCGGGTGAAGACCGGGCGGGTGAAGACACCTGCCCGAACACCCGGGGAAGCCTGAGGAGATGTACGGGAAACACCTGAGGCCGGAATCCTTGATCGGATTCCGGCCTCAGGCCTTCAGTAGCGGGGACAGGATTTGAACCTGCGACCTCTGGGTTATGAGCCCAGCGAGCTACCGAGCTGCTCCACCCCGCGTCGTTAAGACCACTGTACGCCATCTGCGGGACCCGAAGCACACGCGTTGATGTCGCCCGCGCTTCACCGGGGGTTTTGGCATGAAAGATGCTGGTCCGGAGGACCCGTCGGCCGTACCGACGGGAAACGGGCCGGTCAGGCCAGATGACGGTTGGGGGCCTTGGCGTCGGCCTCGTACTCCGGGAGCACCAGGACATCGGCGCCGGCCGCGGCCAGCAGCCCGCTGCCGTCCGCGCCCGCCACGAAGGTGTCCGGCTCCCGCCAGGCGGTCACAACCCTCCGTACGCCCGCGTCGAGGATCAGCCGGGCACAGGGCGCGGGCCGTGACGCGCGGCGGGCGCACGGCTCCAGGCTGCTGTAGACGGTGGCGGTCGCGAGCCGCGGATCACCCGGCTCGATCTTGGCGAGGGCCGCCTCCTCGGCGTGCGACACGGGGTCGGCCTCTCGGGAGTACCCGCGGGCCAGCTCCGTACCGTCGGCCGCGACGACGACCGCGCCGACGCTGAACGCGGTCCGCGAGGGCGGACACTCGGCGGCCAGTTCGCAGGCGAGGGCGAGCCAACGGTGGTCGGCGGCGGAGGGTACGTTCCCGGTGCCGGGCGCGGTGGGGACGTACCGCATGAGGACGACGTCCCCCACGGGCCGGGTCTCGACCAGCCGCAGCCGGTTGCGGGGGCCGCCCGGGTAGTCGCCGGGTCCGAACAGGCGCGGCGCGTCCGACTCACCCACGACGAGGGGCGCGAGGGCGAGCTGCAGTTCGTCGGCGAGGCCCTGGCTCAGGAGCTGGGTATGGACGCGGCCGCCGCCCTCGACCATGAGCCGCCGTACGCCGCGGACGTCGTGGAGGTGGGTGAGTACGGCCCGCCAGTCGACGTCCGGGCCGACGGAGACGACGTCGACGCCGAGCCCGCGCAGCGCTTCAGTGGCCCTCTCGGCCCCCTCGTCGGTCGTGTAGACGATCTTCTCGCCGCCCGTGGACCAGAAGTTGGCGCCGGGGTCGAGGTCACCGCTGCCGCTGACGGTGACCTTCAGCGGGTACTCCGGCCGTCCGGCGGCGACGCGGGTCGCGCGGCGCTCGGCGGAGTTGACGAGGAGCCGGGGGTTGTCGGCGCGCAGGGTGCCCGCGCCGACGAGGATCGCGTCGGACTCGGCCCGTACCTCGTCGACCCTGTCGAAGTCGGCCGGTCCGGAGAGCAGCAGCCGTCCGGGGCCGGTGTCGTCCAGGCAGCCGTCGAGGGAGACGGCGGCGGACAACAGGACGTAGGGGTGAGGCATGGACGCGCTCGCTTTCGGAGGCGGAGGTAGGGCTTGCCCGGACGGCGGGCCGGTGTCACCGGTCGCCGATCCGGTCTTGGTTCAAGTTTGAAACAAACCTACACTGGGGGCATGACGACCCGCTGGCTCACCCCCGAGGAGCAGCGCGCCTGGCGCGCCTACATCGCTGCCTCCCATCTCCTGGAGGACGCGATCGACCGGCAGCTCCAGCAGGAGGCCGGCATGCCGCACCTTTACTACTCCATCCTCGCCAACCTCTCCGAGGCGCCGAGACGCAGCCTGCGCATGACGGACCTCGCGGAGAGCACGAAGATCACCCGTAGCCGGCTGACGTACGCGGTGACCCGCCTGGAGAAGGACGGGGCGGTACGCCGCGAGGACTGCAGCATGGACAAGCGGGGCAGCGTCGCGATCCTCACGGACGAGGGGATGGCCCTGCTGGAGCGCACGGCCCCCGGCCACGTCGAGACGGTCCGCGCGACGCTCTTCGACAAGCTCAGCCCGGAGCAGGTGGGGCAGCTGGAGGAGATCTGCACGGGGATCGCACGGGGCCTGGAGGGCGACGACCCACAGGCAGCACCGGACGACGTCCCGTGGCGGCGCAGGTCGAGCCCGTGCGCGGGAGGGCCGGCGACGGGCGACGCATGAGGCCTGAGGCATGAGCCATGAGGCCTGAGACATGAGGCACGCAGGGGCACACGAGCCGCACCACAAACCCATGTCCCACATTTCCGTTGCTTGAACTTTAAAGCATGAGGTAGGGTCTCGATTCGAGGATCTGCTTCAAATCTGAAGCAGGTAAGAGATCGGACCGGGAGAACCGCATGCCCGACTACCCCGCCGCCACCCAGCGCTCGCGCGTCCGGGTGCCGCTGCGTTTCAACGACGGCTACAGCGTCGACGCAGAACTGGTCACCTTCCACGGCCTGACCGACGGCCAGGAACACGTGGCGGTGATCCTCGGCACCCCTTCGGCCACGCCCCTGGTCCGCCTCCACTCCGAGTGCCTGACGGGCGACGTCTTCGGCTCGTCCCGCTGCGACTGCGGCCCCCAGCTCCGCGAGGCGGTCGAGCAGATCGCGACCCGCGGCGGTGTGCTCCTCTACCTCCGCCAGGAGGGCCGGGGCATAGGCCTCTACAACAAGCTCGACGCGTACGCCCTCCAGGACGAGGGTCTCGACACGTACGCCGCGAACACGGCCCTGGGCCTTCCCGAGGACGCCCGCGACTACACGGCGGCGGCCCAGATGCTGACGGCCCTCGGCATCACGGAACTGGACCTCCTGTCCAACAACCCCGACAAGGCGAACCAGCTCCGCGACCTGGGCATCACGGTCGGCCACCGCGTCCCGACGGGCGTCTTCACCACGGCCCACAACGTCCGTTACCTCCGCGCGAAGGTCCTCCAGACCCAGCACACATTGCCACTGGCGAAGCTGACGGCTGGCTGACCCCGGACCCCGCCCACGGAATGGGTGGCTCCGCGCGATCGCAGGGCAGAAGAGTGGCATGGGGGACGACAGCGAAGCTCAGCGCATGGCGGAGGACGGCAGACTCTGGCAGCACACGCTGCACGAGAACAGCATGCTGTTCCAGCGCGGCAACCTCTTCCTCGTGGGCCAGTCACTCTTCGCCGTGGCCTACACGACACTCCTCACCACGGAGAAACACCTCTCAGCAGCCCGCGTCCTGGCCGCCTTCGGCCTCGTACTGGCCCTCACCTGGCTCTACGTCGGCCACCGCCACCGCCTCTACTACCGCCACGTACAGGCGAGGGCACTGGAACGCCTCCCCGACTACGCCACCACATGGTCGACTTGGACCGGCCGCAGACGGGGACTGTCGATCACTCTGATCACTTACGTGCTGCCTTGTCTGGCTGTGGTGATGTGGGGGGCGTTGTTGTTGATTACTTGAGCCGGCCGGCTGGCCGCCCGGACATGGCCCGCTCCCTGTCTCCTGGATCACCTGCCCGCCGTCCTCGGAATCCGGTGCAGGCAGGCGCAGTCCCCGGGACTCGGCGACGCGCAGGGCGTCGGCCAGGCACTCGGCGAGGCGGAGACCGGCGTAGCGGACCTCGGTGTACGGCGAGGCCGGATCGTCCAGCACTGTCCGGGCCAGGCCGAGGACGTCGGCACCTGTGGCGAGCTGGGCCGCCTCCAGATCGTCGGCGAGACGGGACACGTATCCGCCGCCGTTCTCCGTGACCAGGTAGGAGGGTTTGCCGTCGAGGGACGGCCAGGGCAGGAGGCGGGGCCCGGGAGCGATCCCCGCAGGGCCAGTGGTCCGCTTCGTCGTGTGCTTCATCAGGCGGCCACCTCCTGCGCGCCGATCAGGTGCCGGTCGAGGTCGATCCCCAAGTCGGCGGCGAGCACGAGGGCGAGGCGACGGCGCTGCTGAAGTGCGGCTTCCTGGTCGTGGGCGGCGAGGTAGGGGCGTACGAGGGCGGAGTCGGCGCCGTCGAGGGGCGCGACAAGGCCGTACGGGGAGCGGTGGTGGGGGAGCCGTGGCGGTAGGGGCACGGAGGGCGAGGGGTGCCGTACGGCGGTGAAGTGGATGCAGAGGCAGGTGCGGTGGCGGGTGCGGCGCCGTTTGCCCGTGCCCGGACAGAAGAGGAGGCGCAGCCATTCGAGGGTGCGGCGGATAGGGTCGTACACGTCGACGCTCCTTTGAAGCGTTGGCCATGCCCCGGGAGGTCTGGACACCTCGCCGGGGTTTTTCCATTCTTGAAGCTATCCCAGGATGTAGCCCTCTGCATACAAGTACAGAGGGATCCACACGATCGTGCAGGGCACTGCCTCTCTACGTTGGACATATGAGCGATACGGAAGAGCCGAAGCCCACCCTGGACCCGATGAGCGCGAGACCGCTCTACGTACAGCTGGCTGACGTCATCTCCGGAAAGATTGCCTCTGGCGAACTGGCACCGGACAGGCCCATTCCTTCGGAGAACCATCTCGCCGACGAATACGGCGTAGCGCGACTCACCGCACGACGTGCCGCCCAGGAACTGCGCGAGCGCGGGCTCATCGTCACCGTGCGCGGCAAGGGATCTTTCGTCGCCGAGCAGCCACCGAGCGACGCGCCGGACGACGGCACACCGGAAACCTGAGTCTGTCTCATAGTCCGCGCTGCGGTTCCTGCCGCCTGATCTCTGCGCCACCGCGCCCCCTGTACGGTCACCTTGGCCGTGCAGGGGGCGCCTATGTCGTGTCAGCGCAGGGCGTCGATGGCCTTCACGATCAGGGCGCGCGCGTCGGCCCCGTACGCGGCGAGCTCCGTGAGCCTGGCGAACGCCCGCAGGTAGATGTCCAGTTCGCCCGGGGCCGTGACCGTCACCTTCGCCGCCAACAGCTCCACGTGAACACGCGCGTCGTCGAAGACCGTGAACTGTTCGAGTGGCCACAGGATCCCCTCCCGCGCGGCCGCGGCCGGGATGATGCCCAGCGACATGGACGGCAGGGTCATCGCGGCGAGCAGGTTGCCGAGCTGGCCGGCCATCACGTCCTGATCGCCGACCCGATGGTTGAGGACGCTCTCCTCGATGAGCGTCGCGAACCGGTGGTCGCCCTCATGGATGACCCGCGCGCGGCGCATCCGGACCTCGACCGCATCGGCCACATCGTCCGGGGTTCCGCGGAAGCCTGCGATCGTGCGCATGAGGGCCGTCGCGTAGCCGGGCGTCTGCAGGTAGCCGGGCATGACGTGGGAGGCGTACACGCGGAACAGGCGGGTGCGCTCGTACAGCTTCGCGGACGTCTCCGCCAGCTGCTTCATGCCCGTGCGCTGAAGCCGCTTCCAGTGCAGATACATCGAGTCGGCCTGCCGGCTGGCCGCGATCAGGTCCGCCGCCTGGCCGTCGGCATCGCACGCCGCGCACCACGCACGGATGTCCGCGTCCGCCGGGGCGGTGACGGAGTTCTCGATCCTGGACGACTTGGCGACGGACCACCCGCAGCGGCGGGCCAGCTCCTTGCCGGACATGCCCGCGTCCAGGCGCAGCTCCCGCAGACGAGCCGCGAGAGCCGCGCGCGCTTCCTGCACGCTGGACGTGGGGAACGTGGACATGGCTGGCTACTTGACCTCGTACTCGTCGTGCGGAGTGGCTCGCTCCCAGACCTTCTCGAACGCGGCCGCATGCTGCTCGACCAGGGCGGGATCGTCGCTCAGTTCCTTACTGATCCACTCGCCGTCCCCGGAGAAGTGGTGGACGCGCATCAGTCGACCGTCGAAGACCCACAGGTCGGTGCCGGGCAGCAGTAGATCCCACGCCGCACGGCGCGGCAGCCACCGCACCTGTTCGCCGGCCTCGACGTTGGCGCGGGTCTGGTAGTGCTCCCAGCGGATGTAGTCGGTGACCGGCTCGGACACGATCCGGGCGCGGCGCACGGTCACGCCGCGGGCGACAGCCTCCGCGATGTCCTGGTGATAGGGCCGCCACCAGGTCGCGCAATCGTCCCAGTCGACGCGCTGGCCGTCCTGCCACGCCTCGAAGCGGGGGTTGCTGAAGTAGGCGTCCCGCATCTCCAGGTGGACGGCCGACTTCCCGGTGTCGGCTAGGAGTTCAGCGAACTCCGGGATCGAGCTCATCGCACGCCTTCCTGATGATCGAGATCATGCGGGCCGGGATCCTGATGACCGTCTCGCCGGGCGGGATCGGCGCCCGGGCCGGGGACAGCGTGTCGCATCGGGTGCTCGTCTCCTCGTCGGCCTCGTAGCTCTGGATCAGCAGGTCTGCCGTATCCGTGTCCACCCACACTGTCGGGCATCCGTCCTCGTCCGTTTCGGGGTCGATCCCAACGAACTGAATGTTCATGGCGGCCTGACCTCCTGCGCTACTTGGTTGCAGAGATTTACACCACGGTCACGCCTTGGGGTCACACGGTCAAGAGGGCGTCCCGGCCATGACCTGTACTCCAAACTCGCCTGTAATTCGGTGCAACTTCGTGGCGTCCGTGAGGCGCAGGTTCCTAGCGTCGGCAGATACGAGAAACCCGGCGGCCGTGTCACCGGCCCCGGGCTTGGCCGACTGGTTGGAGTCGACATGGCCGACGATACGCAGACCCAGGGCAGCCCCACCATCCCTGTCGGGTACGGCTACTGCGCCTGGCACCAGAGGCACGCGCGCGGCGTCCGCCTGATCCGCGTGGAAGAGGCAGGGTCCGGCCCCGGCTCTGTGGGCAGCAAGTTCGCCTGCCTCTCCTGCCGTCAGGCCTACGGCCTCGTCCCGCTTTCCGACCGGCCGCTGTGACCCCCAAGCCGCCTCTCGCCGAAGGGACATCCATGACCGCACAGACAACGACCCCGGCCGGGGAGGCGTTCGTCGCCCTCGCCGACCACTGCCTTGAGTGCGCCGGCTGCAAGGTCGACCTGGACCGGCCGGACGAGACGCCCGAGTGCCCGGCGGCGGAGACGCTGTACCGGGCGTGGTTCATCCTCTGGCGCGAGGAGGTCCGGCGGTGAAGATCTGCGGATGCTGTGACCAGTCGATCGGGGAGGGCGAGGAGTACACCACGCACTCCATCGCCGGGTCCAGTTACGGGGGCGACACCGTGTACCGGCACGTCGACGAGTGCAGGCCGGTGCCGATCCAGACCAGCCAGGACTCTGTGTATCACTGACTCCCGTCCATCCCCGTCCCCCGAGGGGCGGTCGGGTTCAAGCCCACGTCCGGCGTCGGTCACGCGGTCGCGATGCCCGTCCCGATGACGGGCGACGTGGGACCAGGCCCCGGCCGGCGTGCATCCCGGCCGGGGCCTGACTCTTGCTTAAACTCACTTGGCCTCGCGCCTGCTGGGGCGGCCGGCCCAGAGGGCGGCTACAGCAATCGTCGTGAGGGAGGCAACAGCAGGAGTCCCCTCCACGACCCCCGTCGCTACGACTGCCGCGATGGGTGCGGCCAGCGCGTAGTCGGGACGTAGCCGTAGCCGAGGTTTACGGACGAACCACCCACCGCCTTCGCCGCCGCCCGCGCCGTTGGGATCAATGGTTGACTGAGACAAGGTGCTCACCTCGTGTGCGGCGTAGCGTGCCGCTCATTGGAGTGCTGATGGGGTCCGCCGCCTCCCTGGTTCGTGGCCTTCGGAGGCGGCGGGTCGCGACCTCCCATTAAGCTATTCAGCCCAGTACCGCTGACATGGCACGCAAGCGGATGAGTTTTCGAAGCGCCTAGTCAGCGGGATACCTCTTCCCAGCCCCCTCATCCCGCCCGGGGATTTTCGGTCATCGGGGGTGGAGCAAGACCACCCTGCTCAACCACTTCCTGCACCGCATGTTGGGGACCGGCGAGCGGTTACTCAGGTTGAATGCGTGATGTCCGGGCTGTGGTGACGGGTCGTGATCCCTGCGGTACGACGTCTTCATGCGGTATGCGCAAGGGGGCGGGTTGACGCCTGCCGGGCAGGTGAAGCGGGAGGCTGTGCGGCTGGAGGCCGCCAAATGGTTCGAGGCCCGGGCCGGTACGGCGCAGATCGCGGCCGAGTTACGGGTGATGGACCGGTCGGTGCGCCGGTGGCGGGCGGCCTGGCGGCAGGGCGGTGCCGGAGCGTTGGCGCCGGCGGGGCCGATGTCGGTGGAGCGGCTGTCTTCGCAGCAGTGGCGGCGGCTGGAGGCGGAGTTGAAACGGGGCCCGCTGGCGCACGGCTTCGACGACGAGGAGCAGGGCTGGACGCTGAAGCGGGTGAAGCTGCTGATCGGCCGGTTGTTCCACGTCGGCTACACCGTCCAGGGCGTGTGGCGGCTGCTCAAGCGGCACGGTTGGAGCTGCCAGGCGCCCGTGCGGCGCGCGCTGGAACGCGACGAGGCGGCGATCGAGGTGTGGAAGGCCGAGGTGTGGCCGCGGGTAAAAGTACCGCGCACGACCTGGGCGCCCACATCTGCTTCGCGGATGAGTCGGGCCAGTCGCTGATCCCGCCGAAGGGCCGGACCTGGGCGCCGCGCGGAGCCAGGCCTGTGATGCGGGTGGCGGGCCGGCGCGGCGGCCGGGTCAACATCGCTGGCGCGGTGTGTTTCAAGCCCGGCCACCGGCCGCGGATGTTCTTCAAGCTGCACGTTCACCGCAGCCGCAAGGGCGAGCCGAAGACCTTCACCTGGGGCGACTACCGGGACTTCATCCGCATGGTGCACCTGCAGCTCGGCACCCCCGTCGTGTGGGTCTGGGACAACCTGAGCACGCATCTCCAGCAGGAACTCTTCGACTTCGAAGCGGAACACAAGGACTGGCTGGTCATCTTCCATCTGCCGCCGTACGCACCGGAGATCAACCCGCAGGAAGGCGTCTGGAGCCTGCTCAAGAGGGCCCTGGCCGACTTCGCCGCCGCCGACCTCACACACCTGACCCGCGTCATCAAGCGGAAGCTCAAGAAGATCCAGTACCGGCCGCACCTGATTACAGGCTGCCTGCCACCCACCGGCCTGGGCCTTCAGGGGCTGATCGAGACACCGGACATCACGCATTCAACCTGAGTAGCGGCGCTCTGCTCGCCAGCGGCCGCCACAGACGTGCGCCCGACGAGCGCCGCTAACAACCGTTCACTGTCGGCCCTGTCGCTCCACCCGCATAGCTACTACGCGTGACCGCCAGCTAAAGGCGTCACAGAGCAGGTATGGGGGGCCCGGAGTCGGCCCCACCACTACGTGCTGTCGCCGTCTGCGCCGGAAGACATCTCGCCGAGGTGCGGGTCATCGAACACCCGGACCTCCCACCACTCCTGGAAGACGTGCGGCTCGTCCTTCTTGGGCAGGGCAACAAACGTGATCTGGATGCCTGTGCCCAGCAGCTGGGCGCCCTCCATGAACTGCGCGACCAGACTGGCGTCCTGCGTATGCATGACCTTGGTCTGGCGCGGGTTGGCGACGTAGCCGCCAGTGGGGTCGTCAGGCATCGGTACCTCCTGGCCGTGAGCCGACCGTGCCAGGGTTCCAGACCTGCCCACGCCAAGGAGACGGAACTCCATGAGAGTCTGCACTTCGGTTGAGCGTCGGCTGAGCTACCGATCTTCAGAGCCCTGAAACACACCTAAGGCCCAGGTCAGATTCCCTCTGACCTGGGCCTTTCTTGTAGACCCTGTCGGACTCGAACCCACAACCAATGGATTAGAAGTCCTGGCCAAAGCTTGCTGGGTGGTTCCGGACGGTTCTTCGGCGTCCGGAACCACCTGGTCAGGACAGACGTGGCTCGTTACGCGGTCTTCTCCGTGATGACCTAGGTGGCTCCGTCCGCTCACGCATCGCTCACGCACGACAGGCTGGTGACCAGTACTTTTCTGTTCCTCTGCCTGACTTCCCGATGGCCTTCATGACAGGGTCAGCGGTGATCTGGGCTGATCGGTGGAGGGAGTATGCGGCGGAGTCAGGTCCCGCCGTCCGAGCAGCCATACGGACGATCGGGAGGGATACCCAACCGTGGTGCGCAGCTTGGACGACGATGCTCCCAGCCGCCTGGAGGGAGCCGGCCGACGCTTACTGTTCGACACCCGCAACGACGTGAGGGCTGCAGAAGCCTTGCTTTCCCGGCGTCTGATGATCAACCGCGCTCAGCGCATCGCTCTGACAATCGGAGTGGCGGCAATCATGGCTGCCGCCTGCGGCACCGCCTTGACATGGGAATCCTCGCGCTTCCTCAAGGGCGACATCATCTGCGGTGCAGTGGTCGTGCTGTGCGCAGCGGCCGTAGTGATCGTCACGGACAGGTCGTTGAAGAGCAGACACGAGCTGAAAGCAGAACTGGAGCAGACCCGGGAGTCACTGCGCCGACTGAACGCCCACGAGCATCCTCCGCTGTCCGAGCGGCGGCTGCTCTACCGCGAGGATGTCACCGGGATCGTGGAGCAGTTCCAGGCCGACAGCCGCAAGTACCGCCGCGTTCACAAAATCCTGCAGTCCCTCATCATCATCGGCTCCGCCGCAACCACGACCATCGCCGCCCTGGACACAGGTAAGCAGTTGACCTGGCAGAGCGTTTCCCTGACCACCATCAGCTTCGCTATCACGCTCGCGGCAGCATTCACGGGTTACTACAAGTACCGCGAGCGCAGCTTCTTCCTGCAGCAGACCGCTGACGACATCGAGAAGGAGGCCAACGCGGTCGCTCTCGGGATCGGTCCGTACAGCGAGTTCGAGCCCGCCCAGGAACAGGAAGCCCTCAAATTGTTCACGCAGCGAGTCGAGGACCTGCGCAACGAGCAACGTCGCCGCCAGCAACAGTTGGATCAACCCACCGAGCAGGCCCCGCCTGCCACTCCTCCACCTGCCTGATCAGGGGCGCATGAGGCGGCAAGCAGATCGGCAGGACGTCCCATTCCGCCTGTCGGTCATCGCCGTGATGATGGCTGGTCATGAAGGAACTTGTAGTCGCCCTGGTGGCCGCGGTGTTCGGGTTAGCCGGCACCGTCGTCGGTGCAGCTCTGTCGGCGCGGGCCGCGAAGAAGGGAGCCCTGCTCAGTGCACAAGCCGCCCTGCTGCAAGTTCGTGACCAAGCCACAGTGGATCAAGCCCACTGGCTTCGACAACAGCGGCTTCAGGCGTACGAAGGTTTTCTAGCAGCCTGGGACGAATGCCTTCGTCTCATTGACTCCGTGGGTCTGCCGGGGGACTCCGGATCGTCGGGCGTCAACCCGCTTAAGGAAGCTGCTGGCCGCATGACAGAGCGCGCTCGGAGGATCGACATCCTAGGGCCGGCTGAGGTGGCTCGGGCGGCGGAAGAGCTCGCCGACAGCATTCGGCGTGACGTGAAGATAGCCACCAAGCTGAAGGAACTCACCGAAGCAACGCTTCCGACAGCGACCGAACGCTTGACCAGCGGGACAGCACCAGCGATGGCAGCCGCCACCGAGGCCATGCAGGAGACCAAGAGGCAGCTGCAAGAGCTCGTGGCAGACGCAAACGAAAGCGGTCGACCACTCCATGAGGACCCGCGGGCAGCAGCGATATTCGAGAGCGCAGAACGAGCCCAGGAACTTGCCAACGCTGCAATCTCCCGCGCGCATCAGGACGGCGACAGATTCTCCACGTTCCTTGACCAAGCGACCGCAATCGTCGATGAACTGAAGCGCAACCAAGAAGCCCGTGCGGATATCCGCGAGCGGTTCACGACTGCTGCGAGGCACACACTCGCTTCCGCAAGTCCACCGGCTCCATACTCAGGTTGAACCTGAGTACAGTCGCTGACCACGCGGCCACGCGTTGACAGCCTCTTCAGGTGGATGTCGCTGTAGCCATTTGCGTGCGGCCTCTTCACCGAAGCCGTGTGACCGGAGGACTTCGAGGGCGGCTGCTCGCACGGCTCGCGCTTTGTCTGCGTGGTCCAGGTGGGCCTTCATACGCGCCACCACATCGTCGTAGTCGTAGCGGCCGTCGACCTTCTGGGCGAACAGCGGCAGGAGTTTGTAGTAGCGACGTTCACTAATTCCGACCTGCGTCCACGGGTACCGGTCCGGTGCCTCGCTCTTCCAGTACTACATCACCGCGATGCTTGCCTTCCGGCGCACGTACCGACGAGTCGCCTCCGCGCCCTGCGCTGGGTCGAATCCGGGGTGGATCAGTTGTTCGAGTAGCGTCGCGGCTGCAGAAGCCCTATCCGGGGTACGGGTTTCACGCTGAATGCGATCGACCTGCCGCGGGTACGCCTTCGCGACGGCGCTCGCCAGTGCCGGCTCATCGCCATTGATGTAGCCATGCCAGTAGCCCTTCAAGACCACCTGGCACGCGATCTCGTAAGGGGTCGAGACAGAGTCGAGGGTGATGGTCGGTATGCCGTGGCCGTGAATAGCCTTCGCAAGCCTGCTCCACGGCCGATCGATGGGGAGCTGAACCTGCTCGGGCCAGATGCGCGCGGTGAATGCCCAATCTGCAGGTTGTCGTGTCATCCGAGCCGCGATCAGGATGGCTTCGACGGCTGCAAGCGGTGGGACCTCTCCGCCAGCCGTCGCTTCCTTCAACAGCAGCTCGACAAGCTGTCCGTCGTCCTCAACCTCGCTCGTCACCCAGATGAGACGGCGGGCGATTTGGATCCACCACCCATTGATAGAGACCCCGAGGATCGGGACGTAGAATCGAACAGCCGGGTCCATAACGCGGCGAAATAGCTCTTTTCTCTGCTCGTGGTCCATGGACGCGCCCAGCCAGTGGAGGACATAGTCCGCCGACAGACGCCCCGTCTGCGATGCCTGGGCGACGAGTTGGCCGGCAATCCAGAGTGCGTCACCAGTAGGCGTGGCATTTGGGACAGGGTCGGTCAAGGGCGAGACCTGCAGGACAGTCGCGATCTGACCGTTCACCGGGTCAGGGATCTCCCGCACTCCCGCCACGGGTTCCATCGAGCCGACCTGCAGGTCTGGGATGTCCACGAAGGGCAACCCATTGGACTCGATGACTGCGGTCGACCGGCGCGGCGGCTGGAAGCTACGGCCAGATAGAACATCAATCTCGCCGCCGACCTGGGCAAGCTTGTCCCTCAGCATGCGGCGGTCAGGGCTACCGCTGATCATCTTCGCGGCCTCGTCGACAAGACCCTCAGACCAATGTCCCATCCGGGCAGTACATGAGGGCATGGAGAACGAAAATCTC
The DNA here is from genome assembly GCF_044456225.1 of Streptomyces sp. NPDC050988. Taxonomy (NCBI): domain Bacteria; kingdom Bacillati; phylum Actinomycetota; class Actinomycetes; order Kitasatosporales; family Streptomycetaceae; genus Streptomyces; species Streptomyces sp. NPDC050988. The sequence goes on from NZ_JBITFQ010000012.1 coordinate 39,568, forward strand.
AAGTCCGACTTGACGCCCCGCTTCAAGCTCATCTTCTCTACGGTGGCTGCACTGACGGTCCTAGCACTGATCTTGAATGTGCTGCTGGCTGCGCTCGGCGGCGACTCCGAGCAGATGAAAGCCGCCGCTGAGGCATGCTCAACGACCTACATGATGGGCTTCGGAGCGATCGTGGAACTCTTCGGCGGCAAGGTGGCGTAGCGCCTCCTTCTGCGGGCTGAGCGGAAGCGCTGCTGCTTGCGAGGGAGACATCCACCAACCTTCGCAGTACGTGCATAACACTGGGAGATTCGCGACGAGATCCCTGCAGCGTTCCTGCCCCTGGCCACCGCGCGCAACCAGGAGACAGCCGATTGGTCCGCTCCCGCTGTCAGGGCGGACAGGCTAGGCAGCAGGGTGGCTCCCAAGGGGAAGCCGCCACCGGAGCTACGGGGCTGTGCGGAACTGATCACGGCGCTGTTTGCGCGCCTCGCGCAATGCGGCACGTTGTTCGGGCTGTACGTAGACGAGGAAGACGGCCTCCTCGATGAGGGATGACACGTCACTCACTTCCTCGTGGGAAAAGGTCAATCCGTCGTGGAGGCTCCAGTTGCCGAGACTGCGCGCCTCGTCGAGATCCCGTACGACCTCCGCTGAGACGCCTCGGTTGACCAGGTCGGCAATCTTCGCCTTGAGGTTGTTTCCCGCCGCGCCCCGGTCCTTGCAGATCTCCTCAACTGCGGCGCGGTACATCGCGGCTGCGGCTCGGAGTGCCCCTGCTTCCTGGCAGCGCGTGCCCTCGCTGAAGAGATCGCGCACGGCATCGGGAGCAGCCTCGTGCAGGAGGTTTGCACTGCGGCGCGGATGCACCAGGACCACGAACCGGACCTTCGAATTCTTGCTGTCCAGCGCGGCGGAGAAGGTTTCGCTGTCAACGCCTTGGGGCAAATCCGGCCCCCAGTGCTGATGAACCACAGATGTCCTGTGGCACCGCTGGCACGAAAGAACGTGTTCAACCACCCGCCAGACATACGGTTTGGGAGGCGGCGTCACGGAAGCGACACCGCCTCCATTGAAGTCGCCGCCACTCCGCCCAGGACCGATCGGCTTGTCGATCAGCTCGGGCCAGATCTCCCGCCGACTCAGGTGGTCGAACGCCACATTCAGCTTGCAGTTCGGGCATTCACCTGCCGGAACTCTGCTGTCGAGGTCCTCAATGGATACGTGGCTGCGCGTGCTCATCCCTCAGGGATACACCTTTCATGCTCTAGGTACAGCTGAGTTTCCACGTCACAGCACACGACGAGCGCTAGTGGGTGCCAATCAGTTGATGGCGCGGATCATCACGGTGAGCACCGGCGAGGCCGGTGACGGCTGGCTCTGCCCGATGTCCTCGTACCCCCACGACTCGTAGAGCGCGTGGACCTTGCCGTCCCCGGCGGCCGGGTTGACCATGAGCGTGACGTATGGCTCGTCGCGTGTGGCGAGGAGGGCGTCGTGGATACGGCGGGCGGTGCCGGTCTTCCGCCAGCTCGGTCGGACACCGATCTCTTTCAGGGCCACGGCCGGTCGCTCGGTGTACTTGTCCGTCGGCGCCGGGCTGGTGCGCTGCCAGTACCGGTCGCCGTGCTCGATGGTGTTGCCGTAGGCGTAGCCGACCGGATGTCCGTCCGCGTATGCGAGGACGGCTGTGAACCCCGGCTCGGTGCTGTGCCGGTCCAGGCGCTCGCCGAACGCCGTGACCGCGTAGTTCGGTAGGTGGAGCAGCGGGGCGCGCACGTCGGCGTACGCGTCAAGGAGGTCGCCGCGGGCGGTGTCGAGCGTGGTGAACGTGCGCAGTTCGACGGCGGGTGCCTTGGTCATGCGGCCATCCTCCAGGTGGCGGCGTGCTCGGTCCAGGTCTGCACGCTGGAGCTGCCTGGCGCGGTGGCGCGGAGCGCGGCCCCGAACTCCTGCAGCATGCGCGTGACCCGGGCGTGCTGGGTAGCGGCCTCGGCAGGGACCTTCATCGCGGTGGCTGTGGCAGCGTCGGCGGCGCCCTGCGCGAGCTGGGCGTGTGCGAGCCGGGTGGTGGTGATGGCGAGAGACCGGATCATGTGGGGCCGGAGGACGGACAGGCAATGGTGGGCGTGGAACTCGGCGGTCGGGTAGTCGCCCAGCGCCAAGTGCCCCGACAGGGCCAACGAGTCCAGTTCGGCCTGGTCGTAGAAGGCCAGCAGCCACACCGGCCGGTAGTCGGCGGGGTCGGCGCGGAGCATGGCGTCCTGCGCCTGCTCGAACGCGCGGCGGGTGCCGGTGCGGTCTTGCGCCGCGCCGTGGATGGCCCCCTGGCGGGCCAGGCCGAGCGACGCGAACAGTGGGTCTCGTCGGGTGAGGTGCAGGTTACGGGCGACGTCGTTGGCGGCGAACGCGTCCGCCGGTCGGCCCATGTGCTGAGCTGGACCGAGAAATCGCGGAGAAAGCCGCTGCGCTGGTCCCCCGCAGCCGCCGTACCGGCGGCAAGTAGATCTCGGCCCCGTCCGTTCGGCGATCGCTGACCAACGACGCCGCTAAGCACGGGCGCCCTAGCTACGTCATTTGGCCCGCTGGGCAGCGGGCCAGGGCTGGCCCGGAGGACGCTTACCTGACGTCCTCCTTCTCAGGGGCCTCGCTCCCGAGTCGCTCTGCCCTCTCCTCCTCACCTCTCTCAACGGATCGGGGCCCCTTCTGGCGGGCGTCCGTCTCAGCGGACGGAGCGGCGGGCGGCCGACCCGTTCGCCACGCCGAGTACAGACCCCCCAGGGCGATGGTCACGGCGGCGAGGGACTCCGGCGACAGCCCCAGGGCCACCAGCGTGACCCCGGTTGCGAGCACCATGAAGAAGGCAACGAGGTCCAGGGCGGGGGAGCGGCGGAGCGGGGTGGGACGGCGCATGGGTAAGGAATCCTCTCGGTTGGGGCTGTGGTGATCAGCCTTCCTCCTAGAGACTTCACCCACTAGTTTTTCTCGGTTCTATCGGAGAAAATGCTCTTCTTGCCAAGAGAATCAGGAACAACATGACACCCCCACCCCTAGGCAGTGGACGGCCTGCTGAGCCGCCATCAACGGGTTCGGAAGCCGTAGACGCGCTAGTACTGCTCCTACTGGACATACGTTCACAGGCGAGGCTCTCCGTCGAGGACGTCCACGAACGACTCAAGACCGGCGGCCAGTTGAAGAGCCAGCTGCCGGCCCGGTCGACGCTCTACCGCAAGCTGAGCGGTGTCGGGTTGAAGAACGAACGCCGTCTGATCGAGGCTGTCATCAGGGTCTGTGTCCCCGATGAGCGGAGTGCCAACGCCCTCAGGGAACGGGCCGTCTCCCTACTGCATCAAGCCTGGTCGGAAGATGCCGAACCGGTACCTTCGCGGCCCGAGGTGGCGCCGGACGACGGCGGCTCGTTGGCCGAACTCGTCCGGGTTCAGCGCGAGTTGATCAATGTCCAGGCCCAACTCGCCGTCGCACTCCAAACCGCTACCGAGGCAGAAAAAGAATCCGCCCGGTCACGCACGCTAGTGACCACGCTGCTGATGCTGGGAGCCTTGGGGCGCACCACGGTCAGTGGCACATCGGCACATGTCCCTGAGAGCCCTTCGAGCGCTGGCTCCGAAGTCGAGCCGTCCGAGCTGCGGACCCACCTAGCGAGCGCTGAGGCCGAACGCGACGAGGCCCATCGAGCCGCACGCGCCGCACAACGCCGCCTAGCCGAGGCAGAGGACCTACTCGCGTCCCGTAGCACGGAAGCCGCAAGCCCCACGGACCTCCCGGGCCCTACCCCCGCCAGCCCTCTGGAGTGGCCGACGACTCGTACCGATCTCATCGACCAGGTCGCCCCGGCCGACTCCTCCCGCGGAACCGGGCGGGCAGCGGCGGACACCAATGCCTCACTTGTCGAGCGGAAAGCACAGCAGGGGGCAGTGTCCTTGTTGGAGGGGCCGGCACGTGGGCGTGTCCCGGCCGTGGAGCAGGACGCCGAACTAGCAGAGGTCTTTTCGGAAATGCTGCGCCTGGACCCGGACGGCAGTCGAATGGGGTCTGTCATTGACGGCGCGGGACGGCACCTGCTTGACCCCGCGCACACCGGCCGCTACCTCTGGTCCCAACTTACCAAGGCCGAGAAGACAGGCTTTGGCACCACGGTGCGCCAACGGATGCAACGTGAGTTGGGCCTAGCCGACGGACTACACCTGGACTTCATGCTCGCCGGACATGAGGTCGATGTGAAGTTCGCCCACGGCAACAACTGGATGTTCCCACCTGAGCTTCAAGGTGGCTTGTGCCTGGTCGTGCGCGCCGACGACGCCCGCGGCCTATGGAGCCTCGGCCTGCTACGGGTGAGGTCCAAACTGATGCGCACGGGCGCCAACCGCGACGGGAAGCGCGGGGTGAGTGCGGAAGGCCGGAAAGCGATCCTCTGGATTCACCACGACCTGCCGTTGCCTGAGCATGCCTTGCGCCGACTGCCTGTTGGCACGGTGGAAAGGATCTTCGCCAAATCCTCGGGGCAGGCTCGCACCGAGGAGCTGTTCATGCGGGCCCAACTCACTGCGATCACCACGGCAGATCTTTCTGCCGTCACCATGCAAGCTGATGGCGTAAAGCGAGCACGAGAGGCACGGCACAGGCTCGCCAGTCGAGGTGTGCTCATCCTGAATGGCACTCGCCCCCGCGACATCGAGTGGGCCTCCAGCCTTGGCCTACCCGTCCTTGCACCAAGCACATGGATGAGCGTTCGGCTCACCCCCGCATCACTCCAGCACAACGGCAGCCCCGCAATCGCCCTCGGCGGGGCCCTGTGGTGCGTGGCTGGTCCGAGCGACCCAGAGGTCCACCTACCCGCAGTCGCTCTCCCCGACCGGCCCCGTCCACCCCACTAGCGCGTGGGGGTGCCGAGGACCTTCCCGAGCGTGATGGCCACGTCGAAGTCCCGATCCCATGTGAGTGCGACGAGGTCGTCGAACTCCGCCTCAGGGCGGAGCAGATCGAGGACGTCGGCTTCGAATACTGAGCCCGGTTCTGCGAGGGCGAGCGCCTCGTCATGGAAGCAGCGGTACGTGTTGCGTGACCGGAACATGACCGAGTACCCACCGTCTACGAGCTCTCCCACGGAGACATCCCATTTCGCTTCAAGCGCCTGCAGTGTGCCGGCGACGCGGTCGGCGTTGAGCGGCTCGGTCAACAGATCCGCTCCCACCACTTCTCGGGCCGAATCCAACGGAAGCGTATTGTCCCAGAGCACCGAGAGGTGGCGCTCGAAGCCGATGTCCTCGCGAACTGCTTTGTCGAACTCCAGGTAGTCGGTGTCCAGACTCGTACGCATCCAGCGGGCGATCCAGAGGATCGGGGCGTCGATCAGATTCGCCTGCAACGAGCGATTGCCTTCACCGTAGACAGATTCACGGATGCTCGTCAGCAGCTCTTCGCAGTGGTAGTCCTTGCAGAACCGGAACAAGTGAGCCGACCGCCGTGGCAGACCGCCCCAGAGCGAAGACCGAGGGAGGGGGAAATCAGCCAGAATCGTCTCCAGCTCGCGTTGGAGTCCGGGCTTGGCGGCCGACACCACGCGAGCGTCGTCGTTCTCGTCCCACCGCCCGGCGCCCTCATAGTCGAACTTCGCCTTGCACGAGGCATAAACAACGGCTTGAGCACACGTATTGAACAGCTCCGTGCTCACCCGGTACGCAACCTCGCAGTGATAGTTGAGGTTGAATCGGTCGAGCTCTCCGTCGGCGACCCGCTCGAAGACATGCTTCGCCGACAGCACGTCTCTCGCGGCACGGCCGAGGATCCGCTCGACCTCGCCGGACGACCTGTCGGCGGACGCTTCGGTGGGGCGCAGATCATCGGAGATCTCCTCGATTGCCGAGTCCAGCCGCTCAAGGGTTACCCGAAGCATGCCGCGTACGGTGTCGATGCGGAGCCGCTGCGCCTCGTCTTGGAGCAGCATCTGTTCAATGATCAAGTCGAGGTCTGCCAGGAAGGGGTAGCGGTCGCGCACAAGCGCGTGTCGTCGCCCTCGGGCGTTCTGCTTCGTGAACATCTCGGTTATGACGAGGCCGAGCGCAAAGATGTCCGCCGGCTTGCCGATACCGAGGGCGTTGTTCCTCACCATCTGCTCGGGAGCGAGGTAGTTCCGGTTCACCAAGAGGTCCCCGCGATTCGTGAGCGAGGAGTCCTTGAAATGCGCGATGCCGAAGTCGGCCAGGACGAGCCGGCGCGCATCGGGGTCGACGAGGACATTCTCAGGTTTGATGTCGCGATGCACTATGCCGTCGCCGTGCACGTACGCGAGTGCATCGCAGAGCTGGCGCGCGTAGTCGAGAAGGACGTCAGCATCGGTTTCGTCGTTGATCACGTTTCGCAGCGTCATCGGGTAGAAGTCCATGACGTAGTAGAAGAAGTTCGCGTCCTCTGAGCGCGCGTGGATACACACGACGTTCGGGTGGCTCGATGTCTGTCCGTACTCGATCTCCTGCTTGAAACGCTTGTTGCGAGCGGAGTCCGCGTCGCGGTCCTTCTTAATCCGTTTGACTGCGAACACCTGACCGTCGGGCTTACGGCGGGCCTTCCACACCACGGCTGAGCCGCCCGCTCCCGGAGCTGAATCGCGCTCGTAAGTGACTCCGTCGATGATGAACGGTTCGTGCTTCGGCATGAACCCACCCTACTGACCTCCTCGGGGCGGTGACGTCGGCCAATTGCCCCCAGGAACAGAGCGTTCTCCGGCGGGGCGAGGTAGATGCCCGCCACGTCGCGGACCTTGGTCACGAACTGCGGGTCGGTCGACAGCTTCCAGGTCTCCACGATGTGCGGCTTGAGGCCGAACGCCCGCCAGATCCGCGAGACGGCCGACTGCGACATGCCCTCAGCCTCGGCCATCGAACGCGTCGACCAGTGCGAATCACCCGTCGGTGGCGCCTGGCCGAGCGTCCTGGCGACCAGGGCTTCGACCTGCTCGTAGGTGATCCCTTCGCGGTGGCCCCGAACGCGGTCGGTCCGCCAGGCTCTCCAGCCGGTTCACGGCGAACCGGGACCGCCACTTGCGTACCGTCTCTCGCGAGACGCCCAGATCGTCCGCGACCCGCGCGTTCGGCAGGCCCTCCGCGCACACCAGCACGATCTTCGACCGCAGCACCAGTGCTTGAGACGCCGACTGCTTGCGCAACCAGCCCTGCAGCACCCGGCCTTCGTGATCGGACAACTCCAGCGGCAACGGCTTCGGGCCAGGCATCACCCCACCCTATAACCGCAAGCAAACTAACGACTCAGGACACTAGCGACCAGGGGCGCCGAAGGCGTAAAGCAAGCGGGCAGCCATTTCCTCGGCCAGGTCACTGGTGCGGCTAGCAACCACGGCCGCCGTGACCGCTTCCTCAGGCTGGACACGGACGGGAGTATCCGTCATGCGCATCCCGCTAGACCGGTGGGGGTCCACCTCGCTGAGGCGCTCGGCGGTCACCAACATGGTGTTTTCGATGCCGGCCGCCAGTGCAAAGGCCGGAGCGGTCTGTCCATCGACAGCTTCCAGCAACTCCAGCAGAGCCGTGATCCGTTCGCGGGCATCATTCTCATCGAGTACGTACGTGATGCCTGGTTTGGGAAGCGAGTCCCAGGCACTTCTCTGCCCGGATCGAGTGATCGCCAGTCCGGCCGAGCGCCCCCGAGGATTGGCAACGGCGACCACCGTCATATCAGCGGTGTTGTGGACCTCGACCTGCTCGGCGTTCGTAAACAGCCCCTTCGAACGGCCGAGGTTCACCAGTTCCTCGGGCAGCTCTCGCATGCGGGACGCGGTGACTCTGCTTGTCACTGGAATAGGCACCAAGTGAATCTCCAGCAGGGAAGGACCATTGGTGTAGCCATTCGACGGCACGAGGTCCCTGTACCAAGCCACGCTGGCGGGCTGATCGAGAGGTTGCCAGATCAGTTCGTCGGTGTGCTGTCCGGAAGCAGGTGGCTTGGGGCGGGAGTCAGCGTTCGCAGGTTTGAACTGGGCGATCACTTCCGTCAGGAACAGAGCAGCGTGCGTCGCAGCGGTTTCCTGCATGCCGACACCATCGGTGCTCTGCTTGGTTCCATTCGCCAAATCGCTGATCCCGCGGACCAGAAGGAAGGGAACACCCGCCTTGGTGGCGGCGTTGGCGAAACCCGCGCCTTCCATCTCCACAGCTACGGCGTCGTTGAAGTTCCGGTCCAAGTGGACTCGGGACGGCGACTCGGCCGGAGCGTCCAGCACGAGGTCGCCCGCCGCGATGGGCTTGAAGTGCACCTTGGTCGTGGCTCGTTCCGCCTCCGACAGCGCTCCCCTCCAGTCATCCACGCTGTGGACGTACATGGCCACCTGCTGGAGCGGATGGGAAGTTTCCCAGCTGCGCGGACGTCCCTTGAACCCTTCCGTGCTCTCCTTGCCCCCGTGGTACGCGTACACCTCAAGAGCCACCACCACATCGCCTCGGGAGACGTCGGACTTGAGCGATCCCGCGATACCGACGAAGAAAACAGCCTGGGGACGTACGAAATTGATGGCCCGCTCGGTGATCACCGCCGCAGAGTCGTTCCCCGGCCCGGTGGCGGCCAGATAGACCGTCCAGGATGTACCCGGCAGCCGACCTCGCTCGAACACCGTTCCCGCGTGGTCGACTCTCTCCAGCCCCTCCAGCAGCCGCCGCATCGCAGTGCGCTCCAGGGGCAGCGCGGTCAGTACGACGAGTGTTTCCTCAGATGAGTCCATGACCGCCCCTTGCCCCCTACTGCCGTGTGCGTCTCGCGCTCATACCGTAGGACCAGTGAGCCTCGCAGAAGCGAGTGGTCATCGGCGTGTCGTCGGCCGCGCGCATCGCCGGCTAGCTGCCGCGCGGACGTTGCCTGGCTTGCGCCCCCGAACATCCGCTCACGCATCGCTCACGCAGAACCCCGAAAACGCCACAGCGCCCGACCCGACCGAAGCCGACCCGGGCGCTGCCCTGCAGGTCAGAAGGGGTTTCCCCTTCCCCGCATCCGTAGACCCTGTGGGACTCGAACCCACAACCAATGGATTAAAAGTCCACTGCTCTGCCAATTGAGCTAAGGGTCCGTGCGCCGGACCACGCCGGCGCACGCACCGACCCGTGTCGATGCAGGAACGAGCATAGCCCGACGTGGCCGGGACTCCGATCGGGTATCGGTGACCCGGCCACGTCGATGGAGCCCCGGTGAGGCCCCGATGGAGCCGCGGTGGAGCTTCGGTGGGGCCCCGATGGAGCATCGATTGAGCATCGATGGAGCACCCGTAGAGGAACGTAAGGCGCACAACGCTACGGATCGACCGGATCCGGGGCGCCCTTGCGGGCCGCCTCTCGGGCGTGGGTGCGTTCGTGGTCCGGGTTCAGGAACCAGTGGCGGGCCGAGGCGAACCACCAGGCCGCGGCGAAGCCGAGGACGGCCAGGACGGCGATGGGGGCGTAGTTGAAGGTCTCCCAGGTGACCGGGGAGACCTGGGGCAGCATGAAGAGGATCGTGATGACGGCGACCCATGCCACCGCCACCACACCGATCGGGCGGGACCAGCGGCCCAGGTGCCAGGGGCCGCGGTCGAAGGCCTCACCCTTGCGCAGGCGGAGCAGGGTCGGGATGACGTACGCGATGTAGAGGCCGATCACGGCGATGGACGTCACGGCCGCGTAGGCGGTCACGTTGATCAGGTAGGGCAGGCCGAGCACCAGCGCGCCCAGCGCCGCGAGCCACACCGCCGCGACGGGCGTGCGTGTGCGCGGGTTCACCGTGTGCCAGAGGTGCGAGTACGGCAGGGCCCCGTCACGCGAGAAGGCGTAGATCATGCGGGAGTTGGCGGTCACGGACGCCATGCCGCAGAACAGCTGGGCGCCGATCACCACCAGGAGCAACAGCTTGCCCGCCGTCGCGCCCAGCGCGTCCAGGAGGATCTGGGCCGGGGGGACCCCTGTCGGCGAGCCGAGGGCTCCCTCGTACGACTGGATCGCGAACGTGAAGCCCAGGAGCAGGACGAAGCCCGCTATCCATGATGTCCAGATCGATTGGACTATGCCCTTCGGGCCGGCCGTCGACGCGTCGCGCGTCTCCTCCGTCATGTGCGCGGAGGCGTCGTACCCGGTGAACGTGTACTGGGCCATCAGCAGGCCCAGCAGGACGACGTAGAAACTGCTGCCCCAGCCCGTGTTGTTCACGAACTCCGTGAACACGAAGGACGCCGACTGGTGCTGGTCCGGCGCGAACGTCAGCGCGCCCACGATGACCGCCACACCCACCACGTGCCACCACACGCTGACGCTGTTGAGGAGGCCGACTATGCGTACGCCGAAGGTGTTCAACAGGCCGTGCAGGACCAGGATTCCGGCGAAGAGCAGGATCGTACGGCCCGGTGTGACCTCGAAGTCGAACTGCAGGTTCAGATACGCGCCCAGGAACGAGGCCGCGCCGAAGTCGATGCCCGCCGTCACCGCGACCTGGCCCAGGACGTTGAACCAGCCCGTGAACCACGCCCAGGCCGCGGCCGTACGCGGCGGGGCGAGGCGGTGGGCCCAGAAGTACAGGCCCGCGGAGGTCGGGTACGCCGAACAGATCTCGGCCATCGCCAACCCGACGAAGAGCGTCATGAGGCCTACCGCCACCCAGCCCCAGGTGATCACGGCCGGCCCGCCGGTGTTCATGCCGAACAGGTAGAGCGTCAGACATCCGGAGAGCACCGAGATGATCGTGAAGGAGACCGCGTAGTTGGAGAACGCCGACATGCGGCGGGCGAGGACCTGCGTGTAGCCGAGCTGCGCGAGACGTTCCTCGTCCGACAGCCCACTTGCCTTGGCGTCATCTGTCATGCCCCCAGCAATTCCCCTGCCGGGGGTACGACATGCGCCAGGCGATTGGCCAAAAATTGACGTGCCGTACACGCACATCGTCGCCCGTGCCCAGGCACGCGAAGGGGCCCGGACGACCGAGGTCGTCCGGGCCCCTTCAGTTGTTCAGTAGTCGCCGCTCAGGCGATGTCAGCCGTTGCGCTTCCAGCGCGGCTTGTCGTCACGGCGTCCGAAGGACGGGCCCGAGCCGGAACCGGCGCCGCGGTGGTCGTCACGACGGGCGTAGGGGCGGTCGTGGCCACCGGAGCGGAAGCCACCGCCCGAGGGACGGTCGCCCTGCCGGTCGCGGTTGAACGGACGGTCGCTGCCCCTGTGACCGGCGGGACGGTCGTCGCGGCGGAAGCCACCACGGTCGCCGCGGTCGCCGCCGGCGGGACGGTCGTCACGACGGTCACGGTTGAAACCGCCCGAGGGGCGGTCGTCACGACGGAACCCACCACGGTCACCGCCACGGTCACCACCGCGGTCGTCACGACGGTCACGGTTGAAGCCACCCGACGGACGGTCGTCACGGCGGAAGCCGCCACGGTCGCCACCGGCGGGACGCTCGTCACGACGGTCACGGTTGAAGCCACCCGACGGACGGTCGTCGCGACGGAAGCCGCCACGGTCGCCACCGCGGTCATCGCGGCGGTCGTCCCGACGGAAACCGCCCGAGGGACGGTCGTCGCGGCGGAAGCCGCCACGGTCGCCGCCACGGTCACCACCGCGGTCACGGTTGAAGCCGCCCGACGGACGGTCGTCGCGACGGTCACGGCGCTCGAAGTTGCCGCGCTCGTCACGACGCTGACGCGGCTGCTCCTCGCGCGCGGCAGCGGCGGCTTCCTCGGCCACCGCCTGCTCGGCGACGGCCGCGGCGGCCGCCTCGACCACGGCAGCGGCCTCGGCGAGCGCGGCCTCCGGGTCCTCGCCACGCTCACGCGCGGCACGGGCGATCAGCCGGTCCGACTCCTCGCGCAGCTCGACGGCACGACGCTGCGCGCGCTCCAGCTGCTTGGTGAGGTCGGTGACCTCGCGCTCGGCCTGCTGCGCGGCGTTGCCCGCGGACTCGGCCTGGACCTCGGTCATCGACCGGGCACCGGTGATCTCCGCGACCTCCGGGTCGAAGCTCGTACCGCCCTGGATGATGTGGCGCGAGGCGTCGACGCCCGCATCCTCCATCAGCCGGAAGATCTGGCGGCGCTGGTGCGGCAGGGAGAGCGAGACGACCGTGCCGGAGCGGCCCGCGCGGGCCGTACGGCCGGAGCGGTGCAGGTAGTCCTTGTGGTCGCCGGCCGGGTCCACGTTCAGGACCAGGTCGATGCCGTCGACGTGGATACCGCGGGCGGCGACGTCGGTCGCGACGAGCGCGTTGACGTAACCCTTCTTGAAGTCCTCGAGGACGCGCGTACGGGCGCCCTGCGTCATACCGCCGTGCAGCGCGTCGGCCTTCACACCGGAGTCGCAGAGCTGCTCGGCGATACGGTCGGCGCCCAGCTGCGTACGGACGAAGATGATCGTGCGGCCCTTGCGGGAGGCGATCGCGGCGGTGACCGGCGCCTTGTCCTTGGGCTTCACGATGAGGATGTGGTGGGACATCGTCGTGACGTTGCCCTGGGCGCTGTCGACCTCGTGCGTGACCGGGTTGGTCAGGTAGCGCTTGACCAGCGTGGAGATCTCGTTCTCCATCGTGGCCGAGAACAGCATGCGCTGGCCGCCGCCCGGGATCTGGTCGAGCAGCTCGGTGACCTCGGGCAGGAAGCCCAGGTCGGACATCTGGTCGGCCTCGTCGAGGACGGCCACCTGGACGTTCTCCAGGGAGCAGGCGCCGCGGTTGATGATGTCGCGCAGCCGGCCCGGGGTGGCGACGAGGACGTCGACACCGCGCTCCAGGGCGTAGATCTGGTTGCCCATCGACGTACCGCCGCAGACGACCTTCATCTTCAGGCCGAGTACGTCGCCGTACGGCTGGAGGGCGTCCGCGACCTGCATCGCGAGCTCACGCGTCGGCGTGAGGATGATGGCGCGGGGCTTCTTCTTCTCGGTGTGGCCGCCGGAGAGCTGCGTCAGCAGCGGCAGGCCGAACGAGAGGGTCTTGCCGGAGCCGGTGCGGCCACGGCCGAGGATGTCCTTGCCGGCCAGGGCGTCCGGGATGGTCGCGGCCTGGATCGGGAAGGGGGCGGTCACGCCGTTCTGCGCGAGCTTGCGCACGACGCCCTCGGGCAGACCCAGGTCGCCGAAGGTGACCTCGGGAGTCTCGGGAGCCTCGGGGGCCGCAGGCGCGGCAGTCTCGTCGGCAGCGTCCCCGATGTTCTCGTTCTCGGGCACGACGACGTGATCAGTACTGGAAATGGACATGCGAATGCGAAACCTTCCGGAGTCTCGTACGGCACGCGCCCGTCAACTCCGTGATTTCGCAAACGACCGCCTCAATGCGGTCAGCCACGGCAAGGGAGAGTACGCGCCACACGGCGCGCTCTAACTGGCGCCGGGCAATGGGATCAAACGATCTACCACCATACGCACCCCCCACCCGGTAAGGCAAACCGGCTCCGAGAGGCTCTGGTCACACGGCCTCCGGATCCTGCCGCCGGGCCCGGACGCACCGCCTGTGACCAGGCCCGTTGCGACCAAACTCGTTGTGACCAGGCCCACTGCGACCGGGCCCGTTCAAGCCTCGACACCGGCCTGCGGTGCCGGTTCCCGCCGCTCCACGAGCTGCGGTTCGGGCTCCGGGTGCGCCGAGGACGACGGCTCGGCGGTGGTCGGGTCCGGTGACGGAGGCGGCGGCTCCTCCTTGGTGGGCGTCGGCTCGGGGGCGGGTCGCGTCGGCGTGGGCTGGGCCTTTGTCGGTGAAGGGGCCCCCGGCTTGGGCTTCTTCCCGTCTTTCCCATCCTTGCCCGACTTGGGCGGAGCGGCCGTCCCGCTCTCCCCCGCGGACGGCGACGCCGACCCGGACGCCGACTCGTGTGGCTTCACCGGACCGTGTTTTCCGTCACCCGCCCCGCGGTAGCCGGGGCCCCCGCCACTCACCGCGGACCCGCCGTCGGGCGCCTCACCGCCCCGCTGCCCGGCCGAGTGCGAGGGCTTCGCGTGGTCGCCCCCGTCGTCACCGACGCTCATGCAGCCGGCGGACGCGGCGACGGCCAGGGCGGCGGCGGCCAGACGGACGGGCACGTACTTGGCGCACACGGGCAGCCACCTCCGGGCGGTGTGAGGAGTCCCCCTGCCCAACTCCCGCCGCCCACAAGAAGACACGCGAACGCCGGAGAGACACGGGAGAACCGCCCGCGGACGCCGAGAGATATGTCACCCACCCCGAGTGACCCGCCCGGAGTCACCCGCCTCGTCACCCGCCTCCGAGGGCAAGCAGCCACGCGCATCCGAGGGCGCGCGGCCGCACGTGGCCACCCGAACGCATCGGCCTGCGCCCGTGCGTCGCCACCCCTACCCGAGGGCAGCAGTCGCGCATCCGTCACCCGTGCCCAAGGACCCCGCCCGCGTATCCGTCACCCGTACCCGAGGGCATGCAGCCGCGCGTCGTCGATGCCGAAGTGGTGGGCGATCTCGTGGACCACGGTCACCTCGGTCTCGGCCACCACCTCCTCCCGCGTCGCGCACATCCGCAGCGTGGGCCCCCGGTAGATCGTGATCCGGTCGGGCAGCACCCCGGCGTACCACTCGCCGCGATCGGTCAGCGGAGTCCCCTCGTAGAGCCCGAGCAGCTCGGGGTCGTCGGCGGGCGGCTCGTCCTCGACGAACACCGCCACGTTGTCCATCAGCCGCGTCAGCTCCGGCGGAATCCGGTCCAGCGCCTCGGCGACCTGTTCCTCGAACTCCTCGCGCGTCATCTCCAGCACAGGGCCATTGTCCGGCACCGAAGCGCGGACGCCATGGGACGCGGCGTACGAGAACACACCCCGGGGCACGCCCGAGAGCGGAAGCCGCGCCGCATATCCGCCCCCGCCTCTGGGCATACGGGACCAATGGCCCGCGTCCCCGCTGCCGCCACCGCTCTGCACCGTGTACGACGGGCTCCCCTCGCCCTCGTACGCCGCTACCGCGCACGCCGCACACACCCCGTCGCCCCCGCTGTCGAACTCGTCCCCCAACCGAACCCCTGGGCCCGCGCCCTGGGCCTCGTCACCGTGGTGCTGTTCGGCGCGTGGCTGGGCCTGCTGATCGTCGGGAACGTCCGGGCGCCGGTGGGCCCCATGGACACCACGATGACGCTGCGCCCCTCCCTCACGGGCGGCACGAAGATCAACGTCTCGCCGCTGGGCGCCCTGGAACTGCGCAGCCACACGGCACCGCTCCGCCTCGACGTGGACGTCGACCAGCTCGACCCCGTCCGCTCCCAGGCCCTCGTCGACCACCCCGAACGCCTCTCCGGCCTCCAGGACGAGGTGGCCCAGGACGTCGGCGACGGCACCCTCGACCTGGCCGTACGGTCCGTCGTCGCCGTCGTCTCCGGCGCGACCGCCCTCGGTCTCGCGGTCTACCGCCGCCCACGCCGGGCCCTGGCGGCGGGCGGCCTGGCCCTGACCCTGCTGGCGGCCTCGGGAGGGACGGCCTTCGCGACCTGGAACCCCAACTCGGTCCTGGAGCCGAAGTTCTCCGGCCTGCTCTCCTCCGCCCCCTCGGTGGTCGGCAACGCCCGCAGCATCGTCAGCGAATTCGACGTCTACCAGAAGGAGTTGGCCCGCCTGGTGACGAACGTGACGAAGTTGTACGACGTCACGTCCACGCTCCCCGCCTACGCGCCCGACCCCTCCACCATCCGCGTCCTGCACGTCTCCGACATCCATCTCAACCCGGCGAGCTGGAAGATCATCGCCTCGCTGGTGAAGCAGTACAAGATCGACGTGATCGTCGACTCCGGCGACACCATGGACCACGGCACGGCGGCGGAGAACGGCTTCCTGGACCCGGCGTCCGACCTCGGCGCCCCGTACGTCTGGGTGCGCGGCAACCACGACGGCCGGGTCACCCAGGACTATCTGGAGCGCATGAAGAACGTGCACGTCCTCGACGACGGCCGGGCCGTCTCGGTGGCGGGCCTGCGCTTCGCGGGCGTCGGGGACCCGCAGTTCACCCCCGACCGCACGGCCAAGCTGGGCGGCGACCGGTCGGAGGAGCTCGCGGGCGCCCGCCTCGCCTCCTCCCTGCGCGACCAGAAGGCGGCCGGCACCCCGGTCGACATCGCCGTCGCGCACAACCCGACGGCCGCGCGCCAGACGGACGGCGATGTGCCCCTGGTCCTGGCCGGCCACCTCCACCACCAGGAGATGGAGATCCTGAAGTACGGCACCCGGCTGCGCATCGAGGGCTCCACGGGCGGCGGCGGTCTGCGCGCGCTGGAGGGCGAGGACCCCGCACCGATCGAGACGTCGATCCTCTACCTCGACCGCGACACCCGCCGTCTCCAGGCCTGGGACGAGATCAAACTGGGCGGTCTCGGACTCACCACGGCCGAGGTCAGCCGCCACCTCCCCAAGGAGAACCAGCCGGGCGCCGTCACCACCCCGGCCACCCCGACCCCCTCCACCCCCACCCCGTAATCCGTTTCCGAACCCACCCCGTAAACCGTTTTGGCGATCCCTCCCGACATCCCATATGCTTCTCACGTCCCCGACGCGCTGCAAGGCGCCCAGGCGGGCCGATAGCCCTCATCGTCTAGCGGCCTAGGACGCCGCCCTTTCAAGGCGGTAGCACGGGTTCGAATCCCGTTGGGGGCACCAGCTACTTGTATGAGTCGCAGGTCAGAGTCTTCTCTGGCCTGCGATTTGTTTTTTCCCAGCCCCGGCTCCGACCCCGGCCCGCGACCTGTCGAGACCTGTCCGGGAACCGCCCCTCCGCTCCGAGGCGTACTGGTTGCGCCGTGCGGCCTTTGCTAGAAGAGCTGGAAGAGAGCGAACAGAGCTGCGGCGCGGGCGGCGGCGTCGGCGCGCGATGAGGAGGGCCCGGCTTGGCGGTCCAGGGGGCGCCGGCCGACGGCACGGATCTCACCGCACAGGACGCGGGCCGCCGGGACTTCCGCCGGATGTGGCTTGGGCAGAGCATCAGCCTCGTCGGCGACCAGGTGTCCCTGTTCGCCCTGCCCAGCCTGGCCATTCTGGTGCTGGACGCCACCGGGCCCCAGATAGGCGTGCTGCACGCGATGGCGACGATCGCCTTTCCCGCGCTCGGCCTGTTCGTCGGCGCCTTCATGGATCGCGTCCGGTGCCGCCCCTTCATGATCGGCGCGGATCTGCTGCGGCTGGTCCTCTTCCTGTCCGTCGCGGTGCTGGCGCTGACGGACGCTCTCGGGCTGTGGCACCTCTACGCCGCGGCGGCGCTGGCGAGCGTGTGCACCGTCGTGTTCGACGTCGGCTATCAGACGCACCTGCCCCGCCTGGTCGGCCGTGACTTCCTGCCGCTCGGCAACGCGCGCCTCGAAATGTCCAGCAGTGTGGCCCGCGCGGGCGGCCCCGCCATCGCCGGCGCCGTCACTCAGCTGCTGGGCCCCGCGCTCGCCGTCGCGGCCAACGCGCTCAGCTTCCTCGCCTCCGCGGCCGGCCTGCTCACCATCCGCACCCCCGAGTCCGCCGTACCCGACCCGACCGGCGCCCCCTGGCGGAAACAGATCCTGGACGGCGGGCGGTACATGTGGCGCACCCCCGTCCTGCGATGGCTCTCGGCCGCCGCCGCGCTGCGCAACTTCAGCATGGCCATGGTCGACACCGTCCTGCTGCTGTTCCTCTACCGCGCCATGGACCTGTCCGCGGCACAGGCCGGCGCGGTCCTGACCGCCGGCGCCCTGGCCGCAGTACTCGGCGCCGTCGTCAGCCGTCGCCTCGTCCACCGGATGGGAGCCGGCCCCGTCCTGCTCGCCACCGCGACCGAGGGGATCGTCTGGGCCGGAGCCCCGCTGGCCCTGGCCACCGGATCGAGCGCCGTGGTCATCGCCATCGCCTTCGTCTCCGCGCTGTGGCTGCCGGTCTGGAACATCACCGTCATCACCCTGCGCCAGCTGATCACCCCGCCCCACCTCCTGGGCCGGGTGCACGCCACCGCCCGCACGATCAACCTGTGCACCATCCCCGTGGGAGCGGTGGCCGGCGGCTTTCTCGCCGGCTGGGCCTCCGACGTGTGGGGCGAGGGCACCGGGCTCGCCGCCGCCCTGGCCGTCGCCGGCCTGGTCACCGTCGGCGGACTGCCGTTCCTCCTGCGCAAGGAGATCCGCCGCATGCGCCGACCGCCCTCCACCGAGGAGACACCGTGACGGCCTGCCCCGAGGGCCGACGGCGCTGTCTGTCCCGCCCGCCTGACGAACCCGTCCGACGAACCCGCCTGACGAACCCGTCCGACGGTCGTGTCGACGCGCGGAAAATCGGCGTCACGACCGGGCCGTACGCCCAGCCGTCACACGTCCGGGTCACGGGCAGCACCCGCCGCCGGGTCACCGGCCCCGCACCCAGCGCGTTTTCGGCCCACCGCTCATCCTCTGATACGCTGCTTCAGCGACGTCACCCCAGCTGACCAGCATCTCCTTCCTCACCAGGAATCATCTCCCCGGCGTCGGCGGCAGACGGAATTACGTTGGGGGCACGCAACCCCGTGTGCGACACTGTTCGCACACAACAGCTTGGTCCTGTGGAGCAGTTTGGAGTGCTCGCCACCCTGTCAAGGTGGAGGCCGCGGGTTCAAATCCCGTCAGGACCGCTGAGATTCCTCGTGAATCTCTCGGCTGGGTAGCTCAGTTGGTACGAGCGACCGCCTGAAAAGCGGTAGGTCGCCGGTTCGACCCCGGCCCCAGCCACAGCACAGGCCCCGATCCCCGGATCGGGGCCTTGTTGTATGCCTGCGTTGTATGCCCGCACAAAAGCGTTCGCCCCTCGTTTCCCCGAGGTGAGATCCTGGAGGGCGTATGTCAACGACTCCTGCCCCCGCCTTCGGCGCCATCGCCCCCCGCCTGACCGAGCTGTCCCTGCGCGATGCGCAGCGGCTCGGGCGCAGGCTCGAAGGCGCGCGCAAGATCCGTAAGCCCGAGGCCCGGGCCGCCGTCCTCGCCGAGATCGAGGCGGAGGTCGCCAAGGGCGAGGCCCGGATGGCCGAGCGCCGCTCCCGCGTGCCCGCGATCACCTATCCCGAGCAGCTCCCGGTCAGCCAGAAGAAGGACGACATCGCGGCCGCCATCCGCGATCACCAGGTCGTCATCGTCGCCGGCGAGACCGGTTCCGGTAAGACCACCCAGATCCCCAAGATCTGCATGGAGCTCGGCCGCGGCGTCCGCGGCATGATCGGGCACACCCAGCCCCGCCGCATCGCCGCCCGTACCGTCGCCGAACGCGTGGCGGACGAGCTCGACGTCACGCTGGGCGAGGCCGTCGGCTGGAAGGTGCGCTTCACCGACCAGGTCAACCCGGACGGCACCTTCGTCAAACTGATGACGGACGGCATCCTGCTCGCCGAGATCCAGACGGACCGCGAGCTGCGCGCGTACGACACGATCATCATCGACGAGGCCCACGAGCGGTCCCTCAACATCGACTTCCTGCTGGGCTACCTCGCCCAGCTGCTGCCCAGGCGGCCGGACCTCAAGGTCGTCATCACCTCCGCGACCATCGACCCCGAGCGCTTCTCCCGCCACTTCGGGGACGCCCCGATCGTCGAGGTCAGCGGCCGTACGTACCCGGTCGAGGTCCGCTACCGCCCGCTCCTCGAAGAGGACGGCGACGACGCCGACCGGGACCAGATCACCGCGATCTGCGACGCCGTCGAGGAGCTCCAGGGCGAGGGCAAGGGCGACATCCTCGTCTTCCTATCCGGTGAGCGGGAGATCCGCGACACCGCGGACGCGATCACGAAGAAGAACTACCGCTTCACCGAAGTGCTCCCCCTCTACGCCCGCCTCTCGCACGCCGAGCAGCACCGCGTCTTCCAACAGCACACCGGCCGCAGGATCGTTCTGGCGACCAACGTCGCCGAGACCTCGCTCACCGTGCCGGGCATCAAGTACGTGATCGACCCGGGCACCGCCCGCATCTCCAGATACAGCCACCGCACGAAGGTCCAGCGCCTCCCCATCGAGGCGGTCTCGCAGGCCAGCGCCAACCAGCGCAAGGGCCGCTGCGGCCGGACCAGCGACGGCATCTGCATCCGCCTCTACTCCGAGGACGACTTCCTCGCCCGGCCGGAGTTCACCGACGCCGAGATCCTCCGTACGAACCTGGCGTCCGTCATCCTCCAGATGACCGCGGCCGGGCTCGGGGACATCGAGAAGTTCCCGTTCATCGACCCGCCGGACCACCGCAACATCCGCGACGGCGTCCAACTCCTCCAGGAACTGGGCGCGTTGGACCCCGCCCAGAAGGACGCCCGCAAGCGGCTCACGGACCGGGGCCGCAAGCTCGCCCAGCTGCCCGTGGACCCGCGGCTGGCCCGGATGGTCCTGGAGGCCGACAAGAACGGCTGTGTGCGCGAGGTCATGGTGATCGCCGCCGCGCTCTCCATCCAGGACCCGCGCGAGCGCCCGGCCGACAAGCAGACACAGGCCGACCAGCAGCACGCCCGCTTCAAGGACGAGACGTCGGACTTCCTGGCGTACCTCAACCTCTGGCGGTACGTGCGCGAGCAGCAGAAGGAGCGCGGCTCGTCGTCCTTCCGCCGGATGTGCAAGCAGGAGTACCTGAACTTCCTGCGGATCCGCGAGTGGCAGGACATCTACACCCAGCTGCGGACCGTCGCCAAGCAGATGGGCATCCATCTGAACGAAGACGACGCCCCGGACCAGCAGGTCCATCTCTCCCTGCTCGCCGGGCTCCTCTCCCACATCGGCATGAAGGACGTGAAGGAGACAGGGGGCGAGGGCGGGAGGAGCACCGGGAAGAACGAGTACGTGGGCGCGCGGAACGCCAAGTTCGCGATCTTCCCCGGCTCGGCGCTCTTCAAGAAGCCCCCGCGTTTCGTGATGTCCGCCGAGCTCGTCGAGACCTCCCGCCTCTGGGCCCGGGTCAACGCGAAGATCGAGCCCGAGTGGGTCGAGCCGCTCGCGGAACACCTGCTGAAGCGCACGTACAGCGAACCGCACTGGGAGAAGGACCAGGCCGCGGTGATGGCGTACGAGAAGGTCACGCTGTACGGCGTGCCGATCGTCGCCCAGCGGAAGGTCAACTACGGGCGGATCGACCAGGAGGCCAGCCGCGAGCTTTTCATTCGCAACGCACTGGTCGAGGGCGACTGGCGTACGCACCACAAGTTCTTCGCGGACAACCGCAAACTGCTCACCGAGGTCGAGGAGTTGGAGCACCGCGCCCGGCGCCGCGACATTCTCGTGGACGACGAGACGCTGTTCGACTTCTACGACCAGCGGGTGCCCGAGCACGTCGTGTCGGGGGCGCACTTCGACTCCTGGTGGAAGCACAAGCGCCATGAGGAGCCCGAGCTGCTCGACTTCGAGCGGTCGATGCTCATCAACGAACGGGCCGGGGATGTCAGCAAGGACGACTATCCGGACACCTGGCGTCAGGGCCCGCTGAAGTTCCGGGTGACCTATCAATTCGAGCCAGGTGCGGACGCGGACGGTGTGACCGTCCACGTCCCGCTCCAGGTGCTGAACCAGGTCACGGACGAGGGCTTCGACTGGCAGATCCCGGGCCTGCGCGAGGAGGTCGTGACGGAGCTGATCCGCTCCCTCCCGAAGCCGATCCGCCGGAACTACGTCCCGGCTCCCAACTTCGCGCAGCGCTTCCTGGACCGGGCGGTGCCGCTGCAGGAGCCGCTGACGACGACGATGGCGCGCGAGCTGAAGCGCATGGTGGGCGTGCCCTTCACCGCCGACGACTTCGACTGGTCCCGGGTCCCCGACCACCTGAAGATCACCTTCCGGATCGTCGACGAGCGGCGGCGCAAGCTGGCCGAGGACAAGGACCTGGAGGCCCTGAAGCTGCGCCTGAAGCCGAAGGCACGCCAGGCGATCTCGCAGGCCGCGGCGGCGACGGCCGAGCGGGAGGGCGGCGGGGCCATCGAACGGACGGGCCTCACGGACTGGACCATCGGCTCCCTGACCCGTGTCTTCGAGACGCGCCGGGCCGGCCAGCCGGTGAAGGCCTTCCCGGCCCTGGTCGACGACGGCGACACCGTCTCCGTACGCCTCTTCGACACCGAGGCCGAGCAGCAGCAGGCCATGTGGAAGGGCACGCGGCGGCTCATCCTGCGCAACATCCCCGTGAACCCTGCCAAGTTCGCCTCGGACAAGCTCACGAACGCCCACAAGCTGGCCCTGTCCGCGAACCCGCACGGCTCCGTCCAAGCCCTCTTCGACGACTGCGCGACGGCCGCCGCCGACAAGCTGATCGCCGACTTCGGCGGCCCGGCCTGGGACGAGGAGTCGTTCCGCAAGCTGTACGAGAAGGTGCGCGCGGAGATCGTCGACACGACGGTCCGTACGGTCGACCGGGTCCAGCAGGTCCTGGCCGCCTGGCAGGCCTGTGAGCGCCGTCTGAAGGGCGTACGGAGTGCCGTGCTGCTCGCGAACCTCACGGACGTACGGAAGCAGCTGGACGCCCTCGTGAAGCCCGGCTTCGTCACGGAGACGGGTCTGCGGCGGCTGCCGGACCTGATGCGCTATCTGGTGGCCGCCGACCGCCGGCTCCAGCAGATGCCGACGAACGTCCAGCGGGACACCAGCCGCATGGAGAAGGTCCACGAGATGCAGGACGAGTACGCCTGGCTCCTGGAACAGATGCCGCAGGGGCGGCCCGTGCCCTCCTCCGTCCTGGACATCCGCTGGATGATCGAGGAGCTGCGCGTCAGCTACTTCGCGCACGCGCTGGGCACGGCGTACCCCGTCTCCGACAAGCGCATCGTGAAGGCGATCGACGCCGCCGTCCCGTAACGGCGCCTGCACAGTGGGTGAGTTCGCCCAGGGGGCTCACCCTCCTGTAGAGTCCTGTCTCGCAGCGCAACGCAAGATCCGCACTGCGAAACCAGGTCCTGTGGAGCAGTTTGGAGTGCTCGCCACCCTGTCAAGGTGGAGGCCGCGGGTTCAAATCCCGTCAGGACCGCATCAGATGAAGGCCCCGCATCCGCAAGGATGCGGGGCCTTAGTCATGCCCCGCCCCGTCAGGGGCGCAGGGTCCCGCCCCGTCAGGGGCGCGGGGAACTGCGCGACAAGCCCCAACGCACCGGCACCCGCACACACCACCCCAAGCCTCTCCCCCTTGGGCGCACCCCCAAGAAACCCCCGCACCCGGCAACAGACCACCACCCAAACCCCACAGACCCCGCGCAGCGCACCCAGCACAACCTGGGCTTGACGCCGTCACATTCCCCCAGTACCTAAAAACCAGGGCCGAAGACACCCACCGCACACCCCACCGGAGGTGACCATGGCGGCGACAGCTCGACATGAGACGCGAGCCCTCCTCCGCGCCCATCTGTCGGCCGCCTCCGGCTACCGCCACCTGACAAGGCACTGCCCGATCTGCCACCGACTCCTCCGGCTGGCCTCCGAGAGCGCTCCCTACGACCAGGAGAGCCCCGAAACCCCGTACGAGGACGAGACACCCTCCCCGGCGTGAGCGGACGTACGACGCGCCCCGCACCCCAACTGCCCCTCGGGCGACGCCAGATGCGCACGGCCTCCTCTAGCGCAGAGACGCCAGTCACATCAAGGACCAGGACATGTGACGGGTGTCACCGCATAAGTTTTCAAACCCGCGGTACTTACCCCTCACCTACAACTGGTCAATTTAATATGTGCAATTGCACCCCACTCCGGGGCCACGCACAGCTGATCCGACAGGTCTCCCCAGACTGCGACAAGGCCGCTCACAGACGGGCCCCGCACCCTGTGCGTACCCCATGACCAGCACATGACCGAACACCGCCGACACACCCTCGGCGCACCATCGGCGCACCATCGGCGCACCATCGGCGCAAAAAAAAGATCGCACTGGACCCGGCGGAGTCCAGCGCGATCTACGACGCACCCTTGTTGCTTGTGGTTCTCGCTTGGGCGTGGACCCCGTTGGGGCAGGATCCGCGTCGCTTGGAGCTTGGGTTCGGGCAGTCCGACAAGTTAGGGGACCTGCCGAAATGCCCTGCTATGGAGTTGTTGTTCAGACTTCGCTGCGCTGCTGCGGAATGCCCGCGAGCAGGGCACGAACCTCGGCCTCGCGGTAACGGCGATGGCCGCCGAGCGTGCGGATCGAAGTGAGCTTGCCGGCCTTCGCCCACCGCGTCACCGTCTTCGGGTCCACGCGGAACATCGTGGCTACCTCAGCGGGGGTCAGCAGCGGCTCGGCATCAGGGGTGCGAGCGGTCATGAGCGGCCTCCTCGGGAGAACCGAACCTTCTCGGTTCTTTCCTCTAAATTCTGCACCTTGACCCGCGTTGCCCGAAATGGCGGATGCGGGTCGAGTCGGTTATAGGACGAACGGCTTGTCCTCGGCACTACAACTACACCATCTGTCCAGCCGCGTCGGCCAAACCGATGGAATTGCCCTCCCAGGTGTTCATCAGCGACGGAAGCCGATGGACCATGCCATAGCGGACAGTCACGCCGCTGTGACGATCAGTCACAGGGCGATCAGGAGTCAACAGACCCCCCATAGCGTGCAATGCTGAGATTCCACCCATACGTGGGCAGAAGGAGCCCTCCCCGGACTCCTTGTCCTATTTTGGCATGAGGAGGGGCGTTAGACGCAAGGTCCGCGTTAGTGCCGTCCGTCACGCTTACCCCGTACGACCCGGATAGGGACTTACGTCCTGTCAGAACCCGTGACGCACAGGGACCATCAGTCCCACAGGTCATCTCCCGCTCCGGCGGGCGGACCTCCGACGCCGGTATGCGGACCTCCAGTATGCGGACTCCCTGCTTCAGGGGTCACGGCTTCAGGGCCCCCGAAGATCCCTCGGCCCCTCGGCCTCAGTTCGCCGAGCGACGGTCCCGTACCGAGCGCCACCGCTCCACGAGCCGGCCGTACGCCTCGCCGGCGCCCGCCCCGTCGCCCGCACGCAGCGCCTCGATGCCCTCGGCGACGTCGGCCGCCGAATGGTCGCCGTCGAGCTCCCCGGCGGGCAGGACGTGCACCAGGCCGCCGTAGTCGAGCTCCACCAGTGAGCGCGGGTGGAACTCCTCCAGCCAGCGCCCGACGTCCACCAGGCCGTCGATGAGCGGTCCCTCGTCGAGGGCGTCCCGCAGCGTCCGCAGGCCCCGCGCCACCCGTCGCCGCGCCTGCACCATCGGCGTCCGGTAACGCAGGACGGGCGGGTCCTCCGCCGCCCCGGGACCGCCCCCGGAGCCGGTCGAGCCGGTCCCCTTGTCGTACTCGCGCTCCTCGTCCGAGACCAGCACGAACCAGTTCAGCGGGACCTGCCAGGTCGACGTGCGGATCCACGGCCGGGCATCGGGGTTGCGGGTCAGCCAGCGCTCGTAGTCCTGGGTCGCCTGATGGCGTACGACCGCCGGGAGCACCGCCTCCAGGACCGGTGCGGGCAGCTCCTCCGCCAGGTCGCCCAGGGCCTGCCAGCCGCGCAGCCGGGTCCGCCAGGGGCACACGCACAGCACGCCGTCCACGTCCGCGACGAACGCGTCGCCGCTCTCGTGCACCGGCACCGGGATCGGCGGGGTGGGCAGCAAGTCGGCCAGCGACCGGCGCAGTTCGTCCTGGTAGGAGGGGCGGTCGGGCCGGCGCGCGTAGCGGGCCCAGTGGCCGCGCTCCGGCTCCGGGAAGGCCGCGAGCGGTTCGTACACGCGCAGATAGGACGCGTACGGGACGATCAACGAGGACACCTTGGGCACGCTTGCTCCCTCCCCCGCCGACCCGACGGAAAACCCGCGAAACCCGCTCACAGGAGTGCGGGAAAACACTGCAAATCGTCCCACGCCCCATCGTGACCGTACTCCGCGAGAGGGTGATCCTGACCACTGCGCGGATGGCGGTCGTGTCCAGGCTCTAATCTCATGCCACACAGACCTCCGCCACCCGTACGGAGGCCGTCCCAACCGCCGCTTCTTAACTGGGAGTCACCACCGTGACCGACGTAACCGGCGCCCCTGCTGATGTACTGCACACCCTGTTCCACTCGGATCAGGGCGGCCATGAGCAAGTGGTGCTCTGCCAGGACCGGGCCAGTGGTCTCAAGGCCGTCATCGCCATCCACTCGACCGCTCTGGGCCCCGCCCTCGGCGGCACCCGCTTCTACCCGTACGCGAGCGAGGAAGAGGCCGTCGCGGACGCGCTGAACCTCTCCCGCGGAATGTCGTACAAGAACGCCATGGCCGGGCTCGACCACGGCGGCGGCAAGGCCGTGATCATCGGGGATCCCGAGAAGATCAAGACCGAGGAGCTGCTCCTCGCGTACGGCCGCTTCGTGGCCTCGCTCGGCGGCCGGTACGTCACCGCGTGTGACGTCGGTACGTACGTGGCCGACATGGACGTCGTGGCGCGCGAGTGCCGCTGGACGACCGGGCGCTCCCCCGAGAACGGCGGCGCGGGCGACTCGTCCGTCCTGACGGCCTTCGGTGTCTTCCAGGGCATGCGGGCCTCCGCCCAGCACCTGTGGGGCGACCCCTCGCTGCGCGGCCGCAGAGTCGGCATCGCGGGCGTGGGCAAGGTCGGGCACCACCTGGTGGAGCATCTGCTGGAGGACGGCGCCGAGGTCGTGATCACGGACGTCAGGGCGGAGTCCGTACGGCGAATTCTGGACAGGCACCCGTCGTCCGGCGTGACGGCCGTCGCGGACACGGACGCGCTGATCCGGGTCGAGGGACTGGACATCTACGCCCCCTGCGCGCTGGGCGGCGCCCTGAACGACGACTCCGTGCCGGTGCTCACCGCGAAGATCGTCTGCGGTGCGGCCAACAACCAGCTGGAGCACGCCGGCGTCGAGAAGGACCTCGCCGACCGCGGGATCCTCTACGCGCCGGACTACGTGGTGAACGCCGGCGGTGTCATCCAGGTCGCCGACGAACTCCACGGATTCGACTTCGAGCGGTGCAGGGCGAAGGCCTCGAAGATCTTCGACACCACGCTGGCCATATTCGCACGTGCGAAGGAGGACGGGATTCCGCCGGCCGCGGCGGCCGACCGGATCGCCGAACACCGCATGGCGGAGGCACGCCGTCCCTGAGTCCCGAGGGCCTGTCCGGGACGTCTGGCGGGTACCCGTCGGCGGGTGTTGGAGAGAACTCTCACGTTCGTCGGCGGGTCGTTCGCCAAGAAGAGGTTAAAATCGCGGTTGACCAGCGGGGACAGGGCACCCCGAGGGTTCTGGGTCCAGGCGCGTCCTGCGGGCGACGTACCGTATGGGCGTGGGCTCAGGTACCGTGGAAGCCCTACGGACCGGTCTCTCCACGGAGAGCCCGTTCCAGATCATGAACGCGTGTCAAGACTCTGGGGCCGTCGAGCCCCGTATCCGAGGGGGTCGAGCCATGGGGCGCGGCCGGGCAAAGGCCAAGCAGACGAAGGTCGCCCGCCAGCTGAAGTACAGCAGCGGCGGGACTGACCTCTCGCGTCTGGCCAATGAGCTGGGCGCTTCGACTTCGCAACAGCCGCCGAATGGCGAGCCGTTCGAGGACGACGACGAGGAAGACGACCCGTACGCCCAGTACGCGGATCTCTATAACGATGACGAGGACGAGGACGACGAGTCCGGCCCTACGTCTCAACGCCGCGGCGCTTGACGCCTTTTCGCTGCGCTAGCCGTTACAGGTGCGCTTCACCCGGTCCGGGCAGTTCGCCGGACCGGGTTTTGCGCGTGGTCGCTCCGCTGGGGCGGGGGATGGCTACGGTCGGTTGTGACCTGCGGTCCGTTGTGGCTGGTCGCGCAGTTCCCCGCGCCCCTAAAAGGGGCGCCCCAGCCCAGGCGAATTGATCAGATCGCGTAGTCGTTGATCAGGGCCGCGCCCGTCTCGTGGTCGCCCCGGTCCGTGATCTCGCCTGCCACCCAGGCTTCGACGCCACGGTCCGCCAGTGTGGCGAGGGCCACGTCCGTGGAGTCCTCGGGGACGATCGCGATCATGCCGACGCCCATGTTGAGGGTCTTCTCCAGTTCCAGGCGGTCGACCTGACCGGTGGTGCCCACGAGGTCGAAGACGGGGGCCGGGGTCCAGGTGGCGCGGTCGACGATCGCGTGGAGGCCGTCCGGGATCACCCGGGCCAGGTTGGCCGCGAGACCGCCGCCCGTGATGTGCGAGAAGGCGTGTACGTCGGTCGTGCGGGTCAGGGCCAGGCAGTCCAGCGAGTAGATCTTGGTGGGCTCCAGGAGCTCCTCGCCGAGCGTGCGGCCGAACTCCGCGACGTGCTGGTCGAGCTTCAGCTTGGCGCGGTCGAAGAGGACATGCCGGACGAGTGAGTACCCGTTCGAGTGAAGGCCTGAGGCCGCCATGGCGATCACGGCGTCACCCGTACGGATGCGATCCGCGCCGAGCAGCCGGTCGGCCTCCACAACGCCCGTACCGGCGCCCGCGACGTCGAAGTCGTCCGGGCCGAGGAGGCCGGGGTGCTCGGCCGTCTCGCCGCCCACCAGGGCGCAGCCCGCCAGGACACAGCCCTCGGCGATGCCCTTGACGATGGCCGCCACGCGCTCCGGGTGGACCTTGCCGACGCAGATGTAGTCGGTCATGAAGAGCGGCTCGGCGCCGCACACCACGATGTCGTCCATGACCATCGCGACGAGGTCGTGGCCGATGGTGTCGTACACGCCGAGCTGCCGGGCGAGGTCGACCTTCGTGCCGACGCCGTCCGTGGCGGAGGCGAGCAGCGGGCGCTCGTACCGCTTGAGGGCGGAGGCGTCGAAGAGGCCGGCGAAGCCGCCGAGGCCGCCGAGGACCTCGGGGCGCTGCGTCTTCTTCACCCACTCCTTCATGAGTTCGACGGCGCGGTCGCCCGCTTCGATGTCGACGCCCGCAGCTGCGTAGCTGGCACCAGTTGTCTCAGACATGACGGTGAGAACTTTCGTGTCGTACTGCAGGTGAGCAGGTATTACGGGCTGTCTACGGGCGACGGATCGCGTCGGCCGCGGCCGTGGCGGCAGGCCCGGCGGCCAGCTCGGTCTCCAGGAGCTGCTTGCCGAGCAGTTCGGGGTCCGGGAGCGCCATCGGGTACTCGCCGTCGAAGCAGGCACGGCAGAGGTTCGGCTTGTCGATGGTCGTGGCCTCGATCATGCCGTCGATGGAGATGTACGAGAGGGAGTCGGCGCCCAGCGAGGTGCCGATCTCCTCGATCGTCATGCCGTTGGCGATCAGCTCGGCGCGGGTGGCGAAATCTATGCCGAAGAAGCAGGGCCACTTCACGGGGGGCGAGGAGATCCGGATGTGGACCTCCGCCGCGCCCGCCTCGCGGAGCATCCGGACCAGCGCGCGCTGTGTGTTGCCGCGCACGATCGAGTCGTCGACGACGACCAGGCGCTTGCCCTTGATGACTTCCTTGAGCGGATTCAGCTTCAGCCGGATGCCCAGCTGGCGAATGGTCTGTGAAGGCTGGATGAAAGTACGTCCCACGTACGCGTTCTTCACCAGACCGGCACCGAATGGGATGCCGGAGGCCTCCGCGTAACCGATCGCGGCGGGCGTGCCCGACTCCGGAGTCGCTATGACCAGATCGGCCTCCGCGGGGGCTTCCTTGGCGAGACGGCGGCCCATCTCGACACGGGAGAGATACACGTTCCGGCCGGCGATGTCCGTGTCCGGACGGGCCAGATACACGTACTCGAAGACACAGCCCTTGGGCTTCGCTTCCGCGAATCGGGAGGTCCGCAGGCCGTTCTCGTCGATGGCGACGAACTCGCCCGGCTCGATCTCGCGGACGTAGGCGGCGCCGCAGATGTCGAGGGCGGCGGACTCGGAGGCGACGACCCAGCCGCGCTCCAGGCGGCCGAGGACCAGCGGGCGGATGCCCTGCGGGTCACGGGCCGCGTACAGCGTGTGCTCGTCCATGAAGACGAGCGAGAAGGCGCCCTTGACCTGCGGGAGGACCTTGCCGGAGGCCTCTTCGATGGTCAGCGGCTTGCCGTCGTCGTCGACCTGGGCGGCCAGCAGGGCCGTGAGCAGGTCCGTGTCGTTGGTCGCCGCCACACGCGGGGTGCGGCCCTCCTGCTTGGGCAGGTCGGCGACCATCTCGGCGAGCTCGGCCGTGTTGACCAGGTTGCCGTTGTGGCCGAGCGCGATGGAGCCGTGCGCGGTGGCACGGAAGGTGGGCTGGGCGTTCTCCCAGGTGGACGCGCCGGTGGTCGAGTAGCGGGCGTGACCGACCGCGATATGACCCAGGAGCGAACCGAGGGACGCCTCGTCGAAGACCTGGGACACGAGCCCCATGTCCTTGAAGACAAGGATCTGGGAGCCGTTGCTGACCGCGATTCCCGCGGATTCCTGGCCTCGATGCTGGAGGGCGTAGAGCCCGAAGTAAGTGAGCTTGGCGACCTCTTCACCGGGAGCCCAGACTCCGAAGACGCCGCAAGCGTCCTGGGGTCCTTTCTCGCCGGGGAGCAGATCATGACTGAGTCGACCGTCACCACGTGGCACGCCACCGAGTGTAGGCGAGATCGACCACTGGTCCGAATTGGGGAATGCCCGGCAATACGCTGCCCCTAATGGATCACTTGGCGGCGACCGCTTCGAGGCCCGGGCCGTTTTCGCTGGTCAGCGTGAGCTTGCTGCCCTTCAGCTGGTATTTCACGGTGCCGCCGAAGAGCTTCAGGAGGGTCTTCTCGGTGTCCATGAGTGAGGCGGAGCACATCTTCCGGGTGGTGCCCGGCGCGCCCAGAGTGATAGTGCCGTCGCCGACCGTCGCCTTGGCGGTCACCTTGTTGCAGCCGAGCTGACCGCGGACGGTGCCGTCCTTGTCGAAGGTGAGGTGGACCTTGCCCTCGGCCTCGGAGGCCAGGGCCACGCCCGATTCGCCCCCTGCCGCACCCTTCGTCATCGCGGTGACGTTCCACTTGGTGCCGTGGAGCTCGGCGGGCTTCTCGGCGGTGAGTTTCACGGTGTACCCGTTCTCCGTGGTGAGCGTCAGCTTGTCGTCGTTGACCTCGGCCTTGAACGTGCTGCCGGAGATGATGCCGCCGAGTCGGGACTCGAAGCCCATCGTCCCGTCGGCGGTGCAGGCCATCTCGGTCTTGAAGGTGTCGTCGCCGATCGTGATCGTGTCGCCCTCGATCTCGGCGGTGGCCCCGAAGTGGTTGCAGCCGTAGTTGCCGCCCACCTTGCCGTCCTTGCCGAACTCGATGTGGACGCCGGCCGGGGCGTCCTGCGTCTTGCCGTCGGCCGTCACGCTCTCGACGTTCCACTGCTTGCCGGTGATGCCGGTGGCCTGCCGCGTGCCGACGGAACCGGAACCGGAATCATCGCTGCCGCTCTCCGTTCCGCAGGCTGCTGTGGCGAGGAGTCCGGTGACTGCCAGGGCGCTGAGGCCGACCCGCGGGCTGAGGACGCTGAGGTTGAGACGCTGCGTGTGCATGCCGCTTTGACGGGACGGGTGGGGTGCTTGGTTCCCTCGCCGGATAACGGCCGCGCAACGCCCGCCCCGTGCGCCGGCTCCGGGACCGGCGCCGCCGTCAGCGCATAAGGGGAAGCAGTCCGCCCAGGTCGGCGCGTTCCCCGCTCGCACTGGCCTTCGCTTCGTCCAGGGCCGCCTTCCACTCCAGGCGCCCGGTCGCGAGCCGGATCCACGTCAGCGGGTCGGTCTCGACGACGTTCGGCGGGGTACCGCGGGTGTGGCGCGGGCCCTCCACGCACTGCACGACCGCGTACGGCGGTACGCGCACCTCGGTGGAGGCGCCGGGCGCCTTCGCGGCGAGCGCGTCGGCGAGGAGGCGGGTGCAGGCGGCGAGGGCCTGGCGGTCGTACGGGACGTCGAGCCCCGGGACGGCCGCGTTGAGGTCGTCGGTGTGGACGACCAGCTCCACCGTGCGGGTGACGAGATAGTCGGCGAGGGTCATGGAGCCCGTGCGGGCGGCGAGCACGCGAGCGCCGGGGGCCGCCGCCAGGTGCTCGGCGAGGCGCTGCTCCGTGTGGGCGTAGAGCGCGTCGAGGTCCGGGTTCGCCCGGGTCACTTCGCGGGTGCCCTCGGCGATGTCGTCCGCCCTGGCACCGGTCGCGAACGGCCACTCCAGCAGGGTCAGTTCCGCCTTCGCCGGTTCGTCCCTCTCCAGGTTCCGGCTGACGGTCTCGGCGGCCATCGTGACGTGCGCGGCCAGCTCCCGTACGGTCCAGTCGCCGAGCCGCGTCGGCCCGGCGAGCTGCTCGTGAGTCAGGCCGCGCACCGCCTCCCGTACGTTCCCGAACTGGGCGAGGACCGCCGCGCGGGTCTTCGCCGGGTCGTAGGTGCGGGCGCGCTTCTTGGCCGGTGGCATGGCGGCGAGCCTATGCGCTCCGCTTGGAGGGGGGTACTTCGTGTGCGGGTTCGTCGTGGCTGGTCGCGCCGTTCCCCGCGCCCCTTTGGGGCGCTGCTGTGAACGTCTCCTTGTTGGCCGGGACTCCGATTCCGCTCCAGGTGAAGGGGATTCCGCGGGCCGCGTCGAGGTCCGGGCCGTCCATCAGCTGGAAGTGCACGTGTGGCTCGGTGGAGTTGCCGGAGTTGCCGCAGCGGGCGATCTGCTGCCCCGCGCGTACACGGTCGCCCGGCTTGATCTTGAGCGAGCCGCGCCTCACGTGGGCGTACATCGCGTAGACCCCGTCGCCCAGGTCGAGCACGATGCGGTTGCCGGTGATCCACGGGGCGCCGCCGAGCCCCCTGACCGTCCCCTCGACGAGCAGCAAGTAGGCGATCGCCGGAAGGGAGTTGCGGCTGAGGTGATCGCGCATCCAGTCGGACGCGTGCACGACGGTGGCGTCGGCCACGGCGAACAGTGGCTCGTCGTACGCGGGAAAAGCACGGCTGCGGCGGACGACCGGCCAGAGCCTGGCGAAGGCGGGGCGGCTGTTCTCCGGTGCGGCGGGCTCCGACACGATGTCGATCGCGTACGTCTGGCCGTACGCGTGCGTGCCGTGACTGGGGACCTTGGTGGCCGGACTGTTCATGGCGGACCAGCGACCCCTGACGGGCGGCTCCACCTCGACCGGCGGATGGTCGAGGACCTCGCGCCGGGGCCCGGTCCGGCTCACGAACATCCAGAGCGGGAAGGCCACCAGCAGCGGCAGGAGTGCCCACCCCCAGCCGAACGGATAGCCGGGAAGAAAGACGTCCCACAGGACCAGGGCGAAGCCGGTCGGCAGGAATATCCGGTACAGAATCATCGCGGTCTTGCGGACGGACATGGTTCCCCCAGGGCCGGAAGTCGTCGAGGACTCAGACCGGTTGAGCCGTGGTGAGGGCCACGAGGAGCGGTACGACGCGGCTCCCCGGGATCTCGTAGCGGCCACGCCCCGCCTGCCGGAGCCAGCCCGCGGCGGTCAACTGCCGCAGGTGGTGGTAGATCTGGCCGCTCGTGCCCACGTCGTCGAGCCCGGCCAGTTCGGTGGCCGTGCGCCGGCCGCCGACGATCTCGCGCAGCAGCCGCAGCCGCATGGGGTGCCCGAGCGCGGCGAAGACGTCGGCCGCCTCGCTCCAGTCGGCGTCGAGCAGCTGGTCGGTGGTCATGCCGTACTGCCACTCGTACCGCTCCTCGGTCGGCAGCCGCACCGAACCCGTGAACAGCACACCACCGCCGTCGACCTCGGCCAGCTGCGCCTTGAGCCCTTCGAGAGCCCAGAAGTCGCCGTCACCCGCACGCGCGGCGGGCTCACCACTCTCCAGGGCGTCGAGACGCCGCTCCAACTCCGCGACGCGCTGCTCCAGCTCCATGATGCGAGATTACGTAATTACGTAGAAGCGGTCAAGAGGCGGCGCTGGGCACTCGGGCATGTCGAAGGGCCCGACCAGATTCCGGTCGGGCCCTTCGACATGCGTCAACAACAGCGCCCCGACAGGGGCGCGGGGAACTGCGCGACAAGCCACAACGGACTCGCAGACGAAGCCCCGCCCCCCAGCGGAGCGTCTACGCGAGCAGCGCCGGGATCGTTCCCTCGTGGGCCGTGCGCAGCTCGGTCAGGGGCAGGGTGAACTCGCCCTGGACCTCGACCGCGTCACCGTCCACGACACCGATGCGGGTGACCGGCAGACCGCGCGCCCCGCACATGTCGTTGAAGCGGAGTTCCTCGGAGCGCGGGATCGCGACGATCGCGCGGCCCGCGGACTCGGAGAAGAGGAACGTGAAGGCGTCGAGCCCGTCCGGTACGACGAGACGCGCGCCCTTGCCGCCGAGGAGCGCCGACTCGACCACGGCCTGGATCAGACCGCCGTCGGACAGGTCGTGCGCGGCGTCGATCATGCCGTCCCGGGAGGCGGAGATCAGGATCTCGGCGAGCAGCCGCTCGCGCTCCAGGTCGACCTGCGGGGGCAGACCGCCGAGGTGGTCGTGGACGACCTGCGACCAGGCCGAACCGCCGAACTCCTCGCGGGTGTCGCCGAGGAGGTAGAGCAGCTGCCCCTCCTCCTTGAAGGCGACCGGCGTGCGGCGGGCGACATCGTCGATGACACCGAGCACGGCCACGACCGGCGTCGGGTGGATCGCCACCTCGCCCGTCTGGTTGTAGAGCGAGACGTTGCCGCCGGTCACCGGGGTGCCCAACTGCCGGCAGGCGTCGGCCAGTCCACGGATGGCCTCCGCGAACTGCCACATGACGGCCGGGTCCTCGGGCGAACCGAAGTTCAGGCAGTCGGAGACGGCGAGCGGCTTGGCACCGGTCGTCGCCACGTTCCGGTACGCCTCGGCCAGGGCCAACTGGGCGCCGTGGTACGGGTCCAGCTTGGTGTAGCGGCCGTTGCCGTCCGTGGCGATCGCGACGCCGAGGCCGGACTCCTCGTCGATGCGGATCATGCCCGAGTCCTCGGGCTGCGCCAGCACGGTGTTGCCCTGCACGAAGTGGTCGTACTGGGAGGTGATCCAGGACTTGGAGGCCTGGTTCGGGGAGGAGACCAGCTGGAGGACCTGGTCCTTCAGCTCCTCCGAAGTGGCGGGCCTGGCCAGCTTGTTGGCGTCGTCCGCCTGAAGCCCGTCCTGCCACTCCGGGCGGGCGTACGGGCGCTCGTAGACCGGGCCGTCGTGCGCGACCGTGCGCGGGTCGACGTCGACGATCTTGCCGCCATGCCAGAAGATCTCCAGGCGGTCGCCGTCGGTGACCTCACCGATCACCGTGGCGATGACGTCCCACTTGTCGCAGATCTCCAGGAACCGGTCGACCTTCGCCGGTTCGACGACCGCGCACATGCGCTCCTGCGACTCGCTCATGAGGATTTCCTCGGGAGACAGAGTCGAGTCGCGCAGGGGTACGTCGTCCAGCGTCACGCGCATGCCGCCGGAGCCGTTGGACGCCAACTCGCTTGTGGCGCAGGACAGTCCGGCCGCGCCGAGGTCCTGGATACCGACGACCAGCTTCTCGGCGAAGGCCTCCAGGGTGCACTCGATGAGGAGCTTCTCCTGGAAGGGGTCGCCGACCTGGACGGCGGGACGCTTCGACGGCTTGGCGTCGTCGAAGGTCTCGGAGGCCAGGATGGAGGCGCCGCCGATGCCGTCGCCGCCCGTGCGGGCCCCGTACAGAATGACCTTGTTGCCCGAACCCGACGCCTTCGCGAGGTGGATGTCCTCGTGCCGCATGACGCCGATGGCACCGGCGTTGACCAGCGGGTTGCCCTGGTAGCAGGCGTCGAAGACGACCTCGCCGCCGATGTTCGGCAGGCCCAGGCAGTTGCCGTAGCCGCCGATGCCGGCGACGACACCGGGGAGTACGCGCTTGGTGTCGGGGTGGTCGGCCGCGCCGAACCGCAGCGGGTCGACGACCGCGACCGGGCGGGCGCCCATCGCGATGATGTCGCGCACGATGCCGCCGACGCCGGTGGCCGCGCCCTGGTAGGGCTCGACGTACGACGGGTGGTTGTGCGACTCGACCTTGAAGGTGACCGCGTAGCCCTGGCCGACGTCGACGACGCCCGCGTTCTCGCCGATGCCGACAAGGAGGGCGTCCGACTGCGGGGCCTTCTCACCGAACTGGCGAAGGTGGACCTTCGAGGACTTGTAGCTGCAGTGCTCGGACCACATGACCGAGTACATGGCCAGCTCGGCGCCGGTCGGGCGGCGGCCGAGGATCTCCACGACCCGCTCGTACTCGTCCTTCTTCAGGCCGAGTTCGGCCCAGGGCAGCTCGACGTCGGGGGTCTCGGCCGCGTGCTCGACCGTGTCCAGAGGCGTCCGGCTCATGCGTTGACCAGCTTCTTGAGGATCGAGGTGAAGAAGGGGAGGCCGTCGGTGCGGCCGGACCCGATGAGGGGCTCGACGGCGTGCTCGGGGTGCGGCATGAGGCCCACGACGTTGCCGGCCTCGTTCGTGATGCCGGCGATGTCGTTGAGCGAGCCGTTCGGGTTGAAGTCCACGTAACGGAACGCGACGCGGCCCTCCGCCTCCAGCATGTCGAGCGTGTGCTCGTCGGCGACGTACCGCCCGTCCATGTTCTTCAGCGGGATGTGGATCTCCTGGCCGGACTCGTAGTCGGCGGTCCAGGACGTCTCCGCGTTCTCCACCCGCAACTTCTGGTCACGGCAGATGAAGTGCAGATGGTCGTTGCCGAGCATCCCGCCCGGGAGGAGATGGGCCTCGGTGAGGATCTGGAAGCCGTTGCAGATGCCGAGCACCGGCATTCCCGACTTCGCCTGCTCAATCACGGTCTCCATCACCGGCGAGAAGCGCGAGATCGCTCCTGCGCGCAGATAGTCGCCGTACGAGAAACCGCCGGGCAGCACCACGGCGTCGACCTGCTTGAGGTCCTTGTCCTTGTGCCAGAGAGCGACGGGTTCGGCACCGGCGAGCTTGATCGCGCGCTGGGTGTCCCGGTCGTCGAGGCTTCCCGGGAAAGTGACGACGCCAATACGAGCGGTCACTTTCCTGCCTCCGCGACTTCCTCGACCTTGACGGTGAAGTCCTCGATCACGGTGTTGGCGAGGAAGGATTCGGCGAGTTCATGGATGCGGGCGAGGGCGGCTTCGTCCACCGGTCCGTCCACTTCCAGTTCGAATCGCTTTCCCTGACGTACGTCGGCGATGCCTTCGAAACCGAGACGCGGCAGTGCACGCTGCACCGCCTGGCCCTGGGGGTCGAGGATCTCCGGCTTGAGCATGACGTCGACTACGACGCGTGCCACTGGCACTCCCGGTGTGTGGTGCTGAGCAGGTTCGTTCAGACTACCCGTACAAAATTTCTACGCGGGTAGATTCGTAGGAATCTACGTGATGGCCATCACGATTCCGCATCGAGACGCTATCGACCGGGGATGAAGGGGCTACCTTCACGAAAAATCCTGGGAAAGATCCGGATCGGGACCCGGTCCCCTATTGCCTTGGGACACGCCAAGAGATTTAGTCGAGCTTCACATTGGATTGCCGGGCACTGTACAAAGGAATTGGCAATAGCCGATACTTTGCCCAATCGCCCATAAAAACAGCCGGACAGTCGGCATCTCCGCACGTCATCACGTGTCGCTGGAGAGGTGCCGCACGAAGGGACCGATATTCGTGGCGCAGCGTGTCGTAGTCACTCTCTTCGACGACATCGACGGCTCGGAAGCGGCGGAAACGATCGCCTTCGGTCTGGACGGCAAGTCGTACGAGATCGACCTGAATCAAGCCAATGCCAAGAAACTGCGTAAGGCGCTTGAGCCGTACCTGGAGGCCGGGCGCAAGCGGTCCCGGTCCGGCAAGGCGTACCGGCAGACGGCCGTTGCGCCCGATCCGGCGGCGGTTCGGGCGTGGGCCCAGTCGCACAAGATGGAGGTGCCGGCTCGGGGGCGGATCCCCAAGCGGGTGTATGAGGCGTTCAGCGCTGCGCAGTGACCCCCGGTGGGAGGCGTGGCTTCCGCGGGTCCGTTGTCGGGTGCCGGTTCGAGTGGGCTGGTCGCGCAGTTCCCCGCGCCCCTTCAGGGGCGCGGCCCTGCCGGACCTCCCAGGGTCCTCATCCGGCCCTGGGAGCAGCCGACTTGCGTAGTACCCCTGCTGATCAGCTAGAGTCTGGAGCACGCCGAGGGGCAAGGCCGAAAGGCCCGGTCCCGGAGTCACGCGGGTGTAGTTCAGTAGTAGAACATCCCCCTTCCAGGGGGAAGGCGCAGTGTGCAATTCCTGTCACCCGCTCTGCACTGCCGGTCTGGTCAGCGTTTTCGATCAGGTAGGCTGGTGTCTGCGCCGATCGGTGAGAGCCGGTCGGAGGCAAATGCGGACGTAGCTCAGTTGGTAGAGCGCAACCTTGCCAAGGTTGAGGTCGCCAGTTCGAACCTGGTCGTCCGCTCCAGCAAGTAAGGCCCCGGTCATCACGATCGGGGCCTTTCTCGTGTGCCGGCATGTGCGCTCCGTGACCGAGACCGGCTCCTCTGACCGAGGCCGTCTGACATTTGTCATGTGCAGCGGTGACAGCGCGCACTGCTCCCGCCCGTCGGCGGCGGGGAGGCTGGTCTCATGAACACGAACGAGCACGTGATCGAGGTCACGGATCTACGACGTGTGTACGGGGGAGAGTTCGAGGCGGTGCGGGGGGTGTCCTTCTCCGTCGGCCGCGGGGAGCTGTTCGCGCTCCTCGGGACCAACGGTGCGGGCAAGACCTCCACCGTCGAACTGCTCGAAGGGCTCGCACCGCCGTCCGGCGGCCAGGTGCGCGTCCTGGGCCACGATCCGTACACCGAACGCGCCGCGGTGCGCCCGCACATCGGCGTCATGCTCCAGGAGGGCGGCTTCTCGTCCGAGCTGACCGTCGCGGAGACCGTACGGATGTGGGCGGGCTGCACGAGCGGGGCCCGGCCGGAGCGTGAGGCGCTGGCGCTGGTCGGCCTGTCGCGGCGGGCCGGCGTACGTGTGAAGCAGCTGTCCGGGGGCGAGAAGCGGCGACTGGACCTGGCGTGCGCCATCCTCGGGCGCCCCGAGGTGCTCTTCCTGGACGAGCCGACGACCGGACTCGACGCCGAAGGGCGCCAGGAGACCTGGGAGTTGGTGCGCGAACTGCGCGAGACCGGCACCACCGTGGTGCTGACCACGCACTACCTGGAGGAGGCGGAAGGGCTCGCCGACCGGCTCGCGATCCTGCACGCCGGGCGCATCGCCGTCACCGGTACTCCGGCCGAGGTGACCGCCTCCCAGCCGTCCCGGATCTCCTTCGAGCTGCCCGCCGGCTACTTCCCCGGCGATCTGCCGCCCCTCGCCTCGCTCGGGATCACCGACCACGAGATGGACGGCCGGACGCTCCGGCTGCGGACGCTCGAACTGCAGCGGGCCGCCACCGAGCTCCTCCTCTGGGCACAGCGGGCCGGGGTCGAGCTGCGGGGGCTCGACGTCCGGTCGGGGTCGCTGGAAGAGGCGTTCCTGCGGATAGCCCGTGAGGCGTCGCAGATGTCGGAGATGACGGCCGAGAAGGAGCACGTGGCATGAGCGCCGAGACTGTGACCAAGGCCGCCGCACAGGCCGGTACGACCGCGACCGCCGCCCGGCGGATGACGGCTCTCGCGCGGGCCGAACTGACGCTGCTCGGACGCAGCAAGGCCACGTTCTTCGCGGCCCTGTTCGTGCCGCTGATCATGCCCTTCAGCCTTCGCGGGGCGGTCGAGGACATGGACCTGGCGGAGGCGGGGCTCTCGGTCGGCTCGGTCATCCTGCCCTCCGCCATCGGCTTCTCCCTGCTCTTCGCCGTCTACAGCACGCTGGTCAGCGTCTACGCCGCCCGGCGTGATGAGCTGGTGCTCAAGCGGCTGCGCACCGGCGAGCTGCGGGACGTGGAGATCCTGGCGGGTGCCGCGCTGCCGTCGGTCCTGATCGGCCTCGTGCAGTGCGTGGTCCTGACGATCGCGTGCGCGGCACTCCTCGACGTGGGAGCACCCGAGGCACCGCACCTCGCCGTCCTGGGTCTGCTGTTGGGACTCGTCATGTGGCCCCCCGTCGCGGCCGTCGTCGCGAGCTTCAGCAGGAGCCTGGAGGGCGCCCAGGTCGCGGCGATGCCGTTGCTGCTCGTGTCCATGATGGGTTCCGGCACCTTCATACCGTTCGAGCTGATGCCCGACCGCCTCGCCACCGTCTGCGAACTGCTGCCGCTGTCCCCGGTGATCACGCTCATACGCGGTGGCTGGACCGGGGACCTCGGCGCGTACGACACCCTGGGCGCCATCGCCACAGCGGTGGCCTGGGTCGTGCTCTCGGTGTTTGCTGTACGGCGGTGGTTCCGCTGGGAACCGCGACACTGACGGCCGAGAACGACGACGGAAAGACGGAGGCGGGTATGCGCGGGCCGGGAGCCTGGTGGCGGGCGCAGAGCACGCCGGGGAAGGTCGAGACGTACACCCGTTGGTCCTTCCACACCTTCGCGCTGGTCGAGGTGACGGCGATCGGGCTGCCGGCCTTCGGTCAGGTGGGGGCGCCACTCGCGCTCTGGCTGTTCCTGCCGCTGACCGTGCACGCCGTGCTGGGGGCGGTGACCTCGTCACGGGCGCTCGACTGGACGTGCGGCCGCCGTGAGCAGCCCGTACGGCTGACCGCGGCGCTCGGTGTCCTCACCGCGCTGCTCGGGATCGGCGCGCTCGTCGTCTCCGAGCACGGACCGGCCGGCGACGACATCGACACCGCGGCGGGCACGTTCTTCGTCGTCGTGGTGCCCTTCGGGATCGGCATGATGGCGCTCGGGACGCGTCGACGGCGCGTACTGGCACTGCTGAGCGGCTTCGCCGCGGGTACCTGGGTCGCGGCGTTCCTGATCGGACGGCCCGCGGCCACTGCGTCCGCCACCGCGCTCGCGGTGCTGCTCATCGGCGGGGTCCTCTGCCTCACCTCCACCTTCTCGGTGTGGCTGCTGCACTCCGTGCTCGAACTCGACGCGGCCCGCGAGACCCGCGCCCGCCTCGCCGTCGCCGAGGAGCGGCTGCGCTTCGGGCGCGACCTGCACGACGTGATGGGCCGCAACCTCGCGGTGATCGCCCTGAAGAGCGAGCTGGCCGTCCAGCTCGCCCGCCGCGAACGGCCCGAGGCCGTGGACCAGATGATCGAGGTGCAGCGGATCGCCAGTGAGTCGCAGAAGGAGGTCCGCGAGGTCGTACGCGGCTACCGCGAGGTCGACCTCGGCGTCGAACTCCTGGGCGCGCAAGGCGTGCTGACCGCGGCCGGAGTCGAGTGCACGGTGACCGGATCCGCGTCGGAGCTGCCCTCGGCGGTCCAGTCGGCGCTCGGCTGGGTCGTACGGGAGGCGACCACGAACGTGCTGCGGCACGGGGACGCGGGGCACTGCCG
The DNA here is from genome assembly GCF_044456225.1 of Streptomyces sp. NPDC050988. Taxonomy (NCBI): domain Bacteria; kingdom Bacillati; phylum Actinomycetota; class Actinomycetes; order Kitasatosporales; family Streptomycetaceae; genus Streptomyces; species Streptomyces sp. NPDC050988. The sequence goes on from NZ_JBITFQ010000012.1 coordinate 80,678, forward strand.
GGTGGCACTGCGAGTGGAGGGGGACCGCGTGGTCCTGACCGTGGAGAACGACGGGGTGGAGAGGGACAGGGTGCCGAGTACGCCCACCAGCAAGGGGTCCGGCCTCGCCGGGCTGCGGGAGCGGTTGTCGGCGGTGGACGGGACGCTGGAGGCGGGGCCGGTCGACGGTGACCGGTTCCGGGTGGTGGCCGCGATTCCGCTGCCTGCGACGCCCACCTCCTCGTCGTCCGCGTCAGGGCCGCCGTCCACGTCACCACCGCCGTCCTCTTCCCCGTCTCCCGCCCCACGCCCAGTGAACGAAGAGGTCGCCCCATGACGCCCGTACGACCCATCCGGCTGCTGCTCGCCGACGACGAGCACCTCATCCGGGGGGCGCTCGCCGCGCTGCTCGGGCTTGAGGAGGACCTGGTCGTGGTGGCGGAGGCGGCGAGTGGGCCCGAGGCGCTGGCGATGGCCAGGGCCCACGAACCCGACGTGGCGGTTCTGGATCTCCAGATGCCCGGGGCGGACGGTGTGAGGGTGGCCACATCGCTGCGGGTCGAACTGCCCGCGTGCCGGGTGCTGATCGTGACCAGTCACGGGCGGCCGGGGCATCTGAAGCGGGCGCTTGCGGCGGGTGTGCGCGGGTTCGTCCCGAAGACCGTCAGCGCACAGCGGCTCGCGGAGATCATCCGTACCGTCCATGCCGGAAACCGTTACGTCGACCCGGAGTTGGCCGCCGACGCGATCTCCTCCGGGGACTCGCCGCTGACCGCGCGCGAGGCGGAGGTGCTGGAACTGGCCGGCGACGGGGCGCCCGTCGCGGAGATCGCGGAGCGGGCCGCGCTGTCGCAGGGGACCGTACGGAACTATCTGTCGTCGGCCGTCTCCAAGCTCGGGGTGGAGAACCGGCACTCTGCGGTGCGTCTCGCGCGGGAGCGAGGTTGGGTATAGTTGCTCTCGCGCCACGGCGCAGCGCGGACGTAGCTCAGTTGGTAGAGCGCAACCTTGCCAAGGTTGAGGTCGCCAGTTCGAACCTGGTCGTCCGCTCAACAGGAAGAAGCCCCCGGTCATCGCGACCGGGGGCTTCTTCGTGCTCACCGAGGGCGCTCAGCTCCAGGTGGTGCCCGTGAGGCGCTCGTACGCCTCCACGTACTTGGCGCGGGTGGCGTCCACGACCTGCTGGGGCAGGGCGGGCGGCGGGCGCTCGCTCTTGCGGTCCCAGCCGGACTCGGCGGAGGTCAGCCAGTCACGGACGAACTGCTTGTCGAACGAGGGCTGCGCGCGGCCCGGCTCCCACTGGTCCGCGGGCCAGAAGCGGGACGAGTCCGGGGTGAGCACCTCGTCGGCGACAACGAGCGTCTCGCCGTCGAAGCCGAACTCGAACTTCGTGTCCGCGAGGAGGATCCCGCGCTCGCGCGCGATGTCACGGCCCCGGCCGTACACGGCGAGCGTCGCCTGACGCAGCTGGGCCGCGGTGTCCGCGCCGACCTGCCGGGCGACCTCCTCGTACGAGACGTTCTCGTCGTGCTCGCCGACGGCGGCCTTGGTGGCCGGGGTGAAGATCGGGGCGGGCAGCTCCGAGCCGTCGCTCAGCCCCTCGGGGAGGGCGAGACCGCAGACGGTGCGGGTCTGGTTGTACTCGACGAGACCCGAGCCGGTGAGGTAGCCGCGGGCCACGCACTCGACCGGGGCCATCCGCAGCGACTTGCAGACCAGGGTGCGGCCCGCCCAGTCGGCGGGGGCGCCGGGCGGGAGGTCGGTGCCGATGACGTGGTTCGGCATCAGGTCGGCGATCTGGTCGAACCACCACAGCGAGAGCTGCGTCAGGACGCTGCCCTTGTCGGGGATCTCCGTGGGCAGCACCCAGTCGAAGGCGGAGATGCGGTCGCTGGCGACCATCACGAGGTCGCCCGCCTCGTTCTGGTACAGGTCGCGCACCTTGCCGGTGTGCAGATGCACCAGACCCGGCACCTCGACGGGCTCGGGCTTTTCTACGAATCCGGACACGGTTCCTCCCCGTCGTTCTGGCCAACTGGGTCGATTCTCCCGTACGGGAGGAACCGGGCCGGCCAGGGGTCGGGTGTGAGGGTTCTCCACGGGTTCGGTTCTGAGGGTTTTCCTCCAGCTCAACGGGCTCGGTTCTATAGGTTCCACAGGCTCTACGGGCTCAGTCGCGTTTGCAGATGCGGTCCAGGAGGTTGGCCGTGGCGCGCTGGACGCGGGTGTCGATGTGGCCCGGGCGGTCCAGGGCCGGGGACCAGGCGAAGGTGCCGGCCGCGAAGACGAGGGCGCCGGAGGGGGCGCGGTACAGGGACGTCTCCTGGTGGCGGATGGCTCCCTCGGTGTCCCGGTACGGGGAGTGGGAGAGGAGGATGCGGCCCTGGTGCTCGGGGAGCGTGATGCGCGGGAAGTAGCGGTCGGCCTCGCCGGCGACCATGCCCTCCAGCTCGTCGCCCTCGTGGGCGCCGGTCGCCTCCCACAGCCAGTGGTCGGCGTTGCGGACGACCAGGGGGTGCGCCTCGGGGACCCGGCCCGCGTACTGGACGCCCAGGAGTTCCTGCTCGGGGCGGTCGACCTCGCGCCACAGTGCGGGTTTGCCCGGGCCGCGGCGTTTTCGGCAGGTCAGCAGGCGGTCGGGGACGCCGGACGGGGACGGGCCCAGCTCCGCCTGCCAGTACATGGTGTTGGCGGAGAGGAAGACGAGGGACGTGCCGTGCTCGCGGGCGACCTCCACGGTGCGGCGCATGGTCGTCGACCAGTACTCGTCGTGGCCCGGGAAGACCAGGCCCCGGTAGCGGGTGGGGTCGACGCGGCCGGCGTGCAGGTCGCGGGCGTCGGCGTACGCGAGGTCGTAGCCGTAGCGCTCGGCCCAGCGGATGAAGTCGTAGGCGTGGCCGACGTGGAGGGGGAGGCCGGCGCCCGCGAACGGGCGGTCGAACGACACCGTCGTGGCGGCTTCGGCCTCGCCGAGCAGCCGGCCGTGCTCGTCCCACGCGTGGTAGAGGCTCGCGCCCGTGCGGCCGTCCTCCGGATAGAGGTTGTACGCCTGCCAGGTGATGTCCGGGAGGAGGAGCAGCAGGTCGGCGGGGTGGTTGTCGCGGACCGTGAACGGGATGTGGGAGCGGTAGCCGTCGTCGGTGGTCAGCACGGCCACGTACGCGCCGATGCTCCAGTATGTCGGGATCTGCAGCCGCCAGGAGAGCCACCAGTGGTGGCAGGAGACCGTGCGGTCCGCGGTGAGCGGGGGCGGCTGGACGATGCCGGGGAGGCGGGGGCTGGTGGTGATCTTGCTGGCGCCGTCGCCGCCGTAGTGGCCGATGCGGTAGATGTCCACGCTGAACTGCTGCGGCGGGTCGACCGTGATGTGGAAGTCGATGGCCTCGCCGGGGGCGGCCGCGCCGGTGGAGGCGAAGCCCTTGATCTGCCGGTGGACGTCGTCCGCGGTACGGGGGTCTCCGGCGGTCTGGCGGGGGGTGGGGACGCGCGGGCCGGTGGTTCCGTGGCGGCTGCGGCCGCCGGGGGACGTCGCGCCCGGAGGTGGGGCGTGGTCCACGTACCAGGGGACGACGTGGCCCGTGTCGTCGAAGTAGTGCTCACTGCCGCGCAGCCATGGGAGGGGGCCCTGCCCGAAGGGATCCGTGACGGCATGCGCCAGCGCTCCCGACTCCCACCGGCGAATCTGCTCCGACCCCATACCGCGTTCCCTCCCTCGTGCCCCCGTCAGCCCCTGCCGGCCTGTGCAGGCCCTTGCCTTGTCAATGAGCGGTCCCAGCACATCACATTACGCACGCACACCGTCACCGTTCGTTGCGAATTGCCTCCGGCGGTTGGGCGGGTTCCGGGGGGAGGGGGGGACCGGTGGGTGGTGACGTGCGGGTCCGGTGGGTGGTGACGGGGGGGTCCGGTGGGTGGTGACGTGCGGGTCCGGTGGGTGGTGACGGGGGGGTCCGGTGGGGGCTGGTCGCGCAGTTCCCCGCGCCCCTGGAAGCTGGGGCTGCGCCCCGCTTCCAGCCCGGCCCGCCGCTTCTTCGTCCGGCCACTGTCGGCCCGCCTGGCCACCTCCAGCTCGTCCGGCCTCTTTCAGCCCGTCCGGCGTTTGAGGACGAGCGCGTTCAGCGCGATTCGGGGGTTCGGGGGCGGAGCCCCTGAGTAGGGACGGGAATGGGTAGGGGCGGCGGGGGCGAAAAAAGGGTCTGGCGTCAGACCAGACGGACCGGTTTCTCGGGGCGTATGCCGAGGTGGAGGAGCCAGGTGCGGAGGGGGGCGGGGTCGCCCTCCTCGATGAGGCTCAGGACTCGGGGTCCGAGGTCCACGGAACGTTCGCCGTTGATGAGGAGGGACGGACCGTCGAGCCAGTCGAGCCCAGGAGCGGCCCCGGCGGTGTCCATCGCCGCGCAGCAGACCATCGCGGTGACATGGTCGGCCAGCAACTCCCGCCCGGTCCGAGGCGGTTGCAGAGGGAAGAGCGGCAGCGAACCGTCGTCCCAGAGAGGCATGTCGGGACCGACCTGCCCGGCGGCTCCGGAGGGAGCGGCGGCCCCGGCCGACACCGCGGCCTCCTCCCGCGCCACCTCCGCACTGAGCCCGGCGGCCAGCGCCGAACTCCGCTCGTTCTCCGGCCCGCCGCCCTCGTCAACGTCAACGTCCTCGTACGCCGCGGTCTCGGGCCTCTCCACGGCCACCGGATCCCCAGGATCCCCGGATTCCCGCGCCTCCCCCGGCTCCCCCGGCTCCCCGTCACTCAGGTGATCCATCACCCGGGCCAGCGTCGGCCCCTCCGGATCCGAGGCGCCGGCGCCGGCCCCGGAGGACCGGCTCACGCCGAGCGCGTCCAACACCCGGTGCAACCGCGCCGCGTCCGTACGCCACTTCCGGTCCACGACCTCGTCCGGATACTCGTCCCAGTCGACCGGCGCCCAGTCCGGCCCGGTCTCGGCCGGTCCGCCGTGGAAGAGGCGCGCCGCCAGCAGGGACGCCGCCTCGTCGATCGCGCCGGGCTCCTCCAGCAGGTCACAGGCGGGCCGCTCGCCGAGCCGGGAGGCGAACCCCTCGGCGAGGCGGTCGCGCCGCGACAGCTCGGTGAGGGCCGCGACCACGCCCGCGTCGAGCCGGGAGGGCCAGCGGCCCATCCGCCAGGCGGGCAGCGCGACCCGCGTCAGCAGCCGGTCCCAGCCCGCGTACGCCAGCCCCACCTGTTCCTGGGCGACGATCCGCAGACCGTAATCCACAGCCTGTGCACGCTCCGCCGCCGCGGCGGCGACACCCCGCTCCATCTCGGCGGCGTGCCCACGGCAGCTCCGCAACAGAAGCCGCACCACCCAGCCGACCCCGCCGAGCACCGTCCTGGACAGGGGCCCGCGGGGCGCCGAGGTCACGGCCACCGCAGCGTCGAGCCCCCGGACGAAACGCCGGGCCGCGGCTATGTCGGGGTGCGCCGACGGTCCCGTACCGGCGACGACCGGCGCGAGGACGGCGCGCAGTTCGCCGACCCGCATCCACCACAGGAAGGGCGAGCCGATGACGAGGACGGGCGCGGCCGGCGGACGGCGGTGGGCCGAGGGGAGGCCCCGGACGCCCGGTACGCCCTCGATCTCGTCGCGGGACTCCGGCCTGGGCGTGCCGTGGGCCCGGTGGGTGCGGTCCTCCAGCCAGCTGTCGCAGTCCGGGGTGAGCGCTATCGCGGAGGGCGCGGGCACTTCGAGGCGGTCGGCCAGGTCGCGCACCATGCGGTAGAGATCGGGCGCCGACTCCTCGGCGATGGTGACCGTGGGGCTCACGGCGGGCCGGGAACGGGCCACGACCAGCGCGATGCCCGCCGCGGCGAGGAGAACGAACAGGGCGAACCCCGACACGATCCCGCGCGTGACCGCCCAGCCGGGGCCGTCGATGTGGCCCGTCGACCCGCCGACGAGCAGCACGACGGCGACGGCCGCGGGCAGCAGGGCGACGGCCAGCGCCCGGCTGCGGACCCGCAGCACGGCGAGAGCCCGTGAGCGCGCGGCCTGCGCGCCCACCTCCACACCCATACCGGACACGACCGGTGTCACCCCCTACTGCCCGCCCGGCGCGTGCATACCCAGCCACTGCCGGCGGACGTCCATGGCGTTGCTCACTCCCCCACTGTGGCACCCACGACCGACATCGCAATGCCGGTGGGCCAAGTGCCGGAACGCTTGCGCCGCACCCTAGTTGGGGCCCCGGCCCTCGTCAGCCGGATGGGGCATCGGTCACTCGATGGAATGGCTTTGGGCAGAGGTGGCTGACGAAAAGGCCCCGGATCCTGTGCGGGATCCGGGGCCCGGGGTCGTTCTTCGATGCATGTTGACGCAGGTGAAGGGGCGTAACTGTCGGTTACGCCTGCGCTGCCCCCGCCACCTTCGCCGCGATGTCCGTACGGTGCTGGCCGCCGTCGAGGTGGATTCGGTTGACCGCTTCGTACGCGCGTGCGCGGGCCTGGGTGAGGTCCTTGCCGCTGGCCGTGACGGAGAGCACCCGGCCGCCCGCGCTCACGACGGCGTCGCCGTCGCGCCTGGTGCCCGCGTGCAGGACGTACGCGTGCGGGGCGTCCTGTACCGCCACCTCGTCGAGGCCCTCGATGGGGTCGCCGGTGCGCGGGGTGTCCGGGTAGTTGTGCGAGGCGATGACCACCGTGACGGCCGCGTCGTCGCTCCAGCGGAGGGGTTCGAGGTCGACCAGGGTGCCGTCGGCCGCCGCGAGGAGGATTCCGGAGAGAGGGGTCTTCAGGCGGGCGAGGACGACCTGGGTCTCGGGGTCGCCGAAGCGGGCGTTGAACTCGATGACCCGTACGCCCCGCGAGGTGATCGCGAGACCGGCGTAGAGGAGCCCGGAGAAGGGGGTGCCGCGGCGGCGCATCTCGTCGACGGTCGGCTGCAGAACGGTCTGCATGACCTCCTCGACCAGCTTCGGGTCGGCCCACGGAAGGGGCGAGTACGCGCCCATGCCGCCGGTGTTCGGCCCCTCGTCGCCGTCGAGCGCGCGCTTGAAGTCCTGCGCGGGCTGCAGCGGGACGACCGTCTCGCCGTCGGTGATCGCGAAGAGGGAGACCTCGGGGCCGTCGAGGAACTCCTCGATGACCACACGGTCGCAGGCGTTGGCGTGCGCGCGGGCCTTGTCGAGATCGGCGGTCACGACGACGCCCTTGCCGGCCGCGAGACCGTCGTCCTTCACGACGTACGGGGCTCCGAAGGCGTCGAGCGCCTCGTCGACCTCTTCGGGGTTCGTGCAGACGTACGAGCGGGCCGTGGGTACCCCCGCGCCCGCCATGACGTCCTTGGCGAAGGCCTTGGAGCCCTCCAGCTCGGCGGCCTCCTTCGAGGGGCCGAACACCGGGATGCCCGCCTCGCGCACGGCGTCGGCGACCCCGGCGACGAGGGGCGCCTCCGGGCCGACGACCACCAGCTCGGCGCCGAGCTCCGTGGCCAGCGCGGCCACTGCCTTGCCGTCGAGGGCGTCGACCTGGTGCAGCTCGGCCACCTCGGCGATACCCGCGTTGCCTGGGGCACAGTGCAGCGCGGTGACGTCGGGGTCGAGGGAGAGAGAACGGCACAGGGCGTGTTCGCGGGCACCGCCGCCGATTACTAGGACCTTCACGGGGGTCAGACTAGCTGCCGTGTTTCGGGGGCGGGTCGACGTGGGCCCGCCACTGCTCACAACTACCGGTTGCTGCTCATTGCTGCTGCTGGTTGCTGCTCATTGCCGCTACTGGCTGCCGCTCATTGCTGCTGCTGGTTGCTACTCATTGCTGCTGCTGGTTGCTGCTCGCTGCTACTCGTTCGAGAACTCCTCCACCACCGTCGCTCCCAGCTCTCTCACGATCAGTTCGTGGCCCGACAGGGCGGACTCGTCGAGGTCCGGATCGTCGTCCTCCGGGGTGTCGTCCTCGGGGGAGATGGGGGGCGGCTCGGGCGCGGAGGGGCGGGGAGCGGGCGCGGGACTGGATGCGGGCGCCGACTGGGACTGGGACTGGGGTGCCGAGGAGGCAGGCCGGGGAGCTGGAGCCGACGGCTGCTGCGGCTGCGGGGCAGGGTGCGGTGCCGTCGGGGCCGGGGCGCCCCCAGCGCCGTAACCACCGCCATAACCACCGCCGTAGCCGGACCCGGGGCCGGGTGCGGGCGGCGGTCCCGAACCGCCGGAGGGGTCGACGACCGCCTCGACCTTCCAGTGCACGTTGAACAGCTCGGTCAGCGCCTGCTTCAGCACCTCTTCGCTGCCGCTGCTCGCGAAGTTGTCCCGAGCGCCCGCGTTGACGAAACCGATCTGGAGAGTCGTGCCGTCGAAGCCGGTCACCTGCGCGTTCTGGCTGAGCAGGATCCAGGTGAAGCGGCGTCGGTTCTTCACCGCCTCCAGGATGTTCGGCCACAGCATGCGGGGGTCGGGTCCACCGGTGGGAGGAGGGGAGGCGTACGCGGCCGCCGGTGCGGGGGGCTGCGCCTGCGCCTGGGGCTGGGCGGCCTGGGCCGCGGGCGGACCGGGAGCGGCGGCCGGTGGCTGCCCTCCGCCCGCGGGTGTGGCGGTCGGCCACCCGCCGGGCCGCCTGCCACTGCCCGCGGCGGTCGCGGCGGGCCAGGCACCGGGAGCGGCGCCGGCCGCGGGGGCGGCGGGGGGAGCCTGGGCGGGCGGCTGTTCGGGAGCGGGGGTGGGCGTGGGCGCGGGTGTGGCCGGGGCGGGAGGAGGTACGGCTCCCGGGGAGGCTTGGGCCGGCGCGGGGGCCTGGGCTGGGGTGGGGGCTGAGGCCGCCCCGAGACCCGTGTCTCCACCGGGCCCCCCCGCTCCCCGCACCGCAGCGCGAGCCGCGTCGGGCCCGCCACCCGGCGGAACGGAGGGACCGGGAGGAGCGGGAGGAGCGGAAGCGGCCATGCCGCCCCCCGGCACCCCGGTCGGCATCCCGGCATGCGCGTCGGGCCCGGGCACGTACCCCATGGCGGGCGCTCCGGCAGCCACCGCCCCCGTGAAGTTGACCCCGCGCTCGATGCGGTCGAGCCGGGCCATGAGGGACCGCTCGTCGCCGTAGGCCGCGGGCAGGAGCACGCGCGCGCAGATCAGTTCGAGCTGGAGGCGGGGCGAGGTGGCCCCGCGCATCTCCGTCAGTCCTTCGTTGACGAGATCGGCGGCCCGGCTGAGCTCGGCGGCGCCGAACACTCCGGCCTGGGCCGTCATCCGCTCCACGACATCGGCGGGAGCGTCGATGAGCCCCTTCTCCCCGGCGTCGGGCACGGCCGCGAGGATGACGAGATCGCGCAACCGCTCCAGCAGATCGGCGACGAACCGCCGAGGATCGTTTCCGCCCTCGATGATCCGGTCCACGACCTCGAACGCGGCGGCGCCGTCCCCCGCGGCGAAGGCCTCGACCACGGAATCGAGCAGCGACCCGTCCGTATAACCGAGCAGTGAGGTGGCCATGGCATACGTGACGCCGTCGTCCCCGGCACCGGCCAGCAGCTGGTCCATGACGGACATGGAGTCACGCACGGACCCGGCCCCGGCGCGCACGACCAGCGGAAGCACCCCGTCCTCGACGGGGCTGCCCTCGCGCCCGCACACCTCGCTCAGGTACTCCCGCAGCGTCCCCGGCGGCACGAGCCGGAACGGATAGTGATGCGTACGCGAGCGAATGGTCCCGATGACCTTCTCGGGCTCGGTGGTGGCGAAGATGAACTTGAGGTGCTCGGGCGGCTCCTCGACGACCTTCAGCAGCGCGTTGAACCCCGCCGACGTGACCATGTGGGCCTCGTCGATGATGTAGATCTTGTACCGGCTGCTCGCGGGCCCGAAGAACGCCTTCTCTCGCAGGTCACGGGCATCGTCCACGCCACCGTGCGAGGCGGCGTCGATCTCGATGACGTCGATGGAACCCGGCCCGTTCCTCGCGAGGTCCCGGCAGGACTGGCACTCCCCGCACGGCGTCGGTGTGGGCCCCTGCTCGCAGTTCAGACACCGCGCCAGGATCCGCGCGCTGGTCGTCTTCCCGCACCCACGCGGCCCGCTGAACAGGTACGCGTGATTGACCCGGTTGTTCCGCAGCGCCTGCTGCAACGGGTCGGTGACATGCTCCTGCCCGATGACCTCGGCGAACGACTCCGGGCGATAACGGCGGTACAGCGCGAGAGACGACACACGTACGAGGTTATAGGCGCCCACTGACAACGAGCACCGCCCGCCGGACTTCACCGCTCCACCCCACCGGCGCTGGGCCACACCCTGGGGTCCACGAGGGCCGCACCCCCCGGCTCCACCGGCCCCGCAAACGCAAGCGCCCCCCACGCACCCGCCAGAGCCAACCTACCCTTGCTGCCTTCCGGCCCTGGGGGAGTTCAGTCAGATAGCGCCACGTGAGGGGCTGCGCACACAGTACCCGATCTGAACGGGGGGAACGAGTTCGCGAGCACTCCTCAACGTCTTGTATTGTTTGCGGCGGAGGATTCGCCTAGTGGCCTAGGGCGCACGCTTGGAAAGCGTGTTGGGGGCAACCCCTCACGAGTTCGAATCTCGTATCCTCCGCCAGTGCCTCACCGGGCACGATGTCGAAGGGCCCCACCGTTCGCGGTGGGGCCCTTCGTCGTGCGTGGTCTCAGTTTTGGTCTCAGTTCGCGTGATGGGACCGGGGCGAACCCCGGTGAACAGTGATCTGGTTCACCGTGCCGAGCAGAGAGCGTGAGAGAGCGCGTCAGTGCTGTGCCGGGACTCCGAGGTCGTTGAGGAGTCCGCGGACTCGGCGCTCGATGTCGTCGCGGATGGGGCGGACATCGTCGACGGACTGGCCGGCGGGATCGTCCAGAGTCCATTCGAGGTATCGCTTGCCGGGGAAGACGGGGCAGGCGTCGCCGCAGCCCATGCTGACGACGACATCGGCGGCGCGGACGATCTCGTCGGTCCAGGGCTTGGTGAACTCGCGGGAGATGTCGATGCCACGCTCGCTCATCGCTGTGATGGCGGCCGGGTTGACCTCGTTGCCGGGTTCGGAGCCGCCCGACCAGGCGACGGCGCCCTCGCCGGCCAGGTGCTGGAAGAAGCCCATGGCCATCTGACTGCGGCCGGCGTTGTGGACACAGAGGAAGAGCACGATCGGCTTGCCGTCGGTGTGGTGGCCCTCGACCTTGGCCAGGGCGCGCAGGCGCTGGCGGGCGAAGCGTTCGGCCATGAGCGGGAGGAAGTTGGGGATGGTGCTGCGGCCGGCGAACTGGTCGTAGCTGGTGTGCAGGAACCGTTCGATCGTCTCCTGGCCGAAGGTGCCGTCGAACTCGCGGCCCAGGTGGGTGGCGGCGGTGCGCAGGGCGAGTTGCTGGTCGATGCTCAGGTTGCGGTGCGGGACGGGCGCGGTTTCAGTCATCGCTGCCTCCGGGAGGCTGTACGGCGGGTGCCAGCCGGTCGACCCGGTCGGCGAGATCACTCAGGGCGTCGGCGAAGGCGTCGTCGGTGCCGGTGCGGGTGGGGTCGGGGACCGACCAGTGCAGGCGGTCGGGGACCCGGGGGCCGAGCTGTTCGTGAGCGTTGTCGCAGACGGCGATCACCAGGTCGTCCGGGCGCAGCGTCTCGTCGATGTGGGATGTGCGGGCGTGGGCCAGGGAGAGTCCGTGTTTGCGTGCGGTCGCGACGGCGCGGGGGTGGACGCGTGACGCGGGCTGAGTTCCCGCCGAGGCCACCGGCACGGTGCTGTGGCGCTTCCAGAGCGCCGCGGCGAGGTGGGAGCGGGCGGAGTTGTGGGTGCAGACGAACACCACGCGGGGTGCCGTACGCAGAGGCGTCGGCAGGGTGTCGGCCAGGGCTTGCGTGCGCAGGCGCAGGTAGGTGCGCCGTCGGTCTCCTTCGGAGCGGGATCGCTCGATCAGGCCGACCTGTTCGAGCAGCTTGAGGTGGTGGGAGAGGAGATTGCTGGGCAAGCCCAGCTCCTGGCCGAGTTCGCCGGGTGAGGCATCGCTCAGCAGCAGCCGATCGATGATCGCCAAGCGGGCGGGTTCTCCCAGTGCCGCGTGCCGTTGTGCTCGCGCCACCACCGATGCAGACCACTCAATGTTCATTGACTCAATTTTCATTGAGCTAATCTCGGCTGTCAATGCAGTCGGCGAAGGTCGATCACGAGGGGCTGCGCGCAAGGTCTGCGACCATGCAGCGCTGGACGTCCAGGTGGTGCTCGTTCATCCATGCCTGCGCCGCGATCTGGACGGCGTCCCAGGGGGAGCCGAGTGGCGGGGTGTAGGAGAGGTCGAGTTCGCTGATGCCGTCCACGTCCATGCCGTGGAAGAGAGCGGTGGCGTACGTGTCCACGCGCTTGGAGATCTCCGCGCCGCGGCGTCCGACGAGTTGGGCGCCGAGCAGGAGGCCACTTGAGGTGTCGCCGGTGACGCGGATGGAGATCGGGGTGGCACCGGGGTAGTACGCCTTGTGGTCGTCGGGGCGGGTTGCCGTGGTTGCCGGTGTCCAGCCCCGCCCGGCGGCTGCGGCTTCGTGGTCGCGCAGGCCGGTGCGGGCGGCGACGAGGTCGAAGACCTTGACGACCTGGGTGCCGAGGCTCCCGGCGAACCAGCGGTGCCGCCGAGGGCGTTCTCGCCCGCGATGCGGCCCTGCTTGTGGGCGGTCGTCCCCAGCGGGAGCCAGGTCTTGCCCAGGAGGCGGTGGTGGGTGACCGTGCAGTCCCCGGCCGCGTACACGCCGGGCAGCGAGGTACGCATGTACTCGTCGACCTCGATCGCGCCCTTCTCTCCGAGCTTGGCTCCGGCGTCCGCGGCAAGGGCGGTGTCCGGGCGGACGCCGACGACGACCAGGACGAGGTCGGTGCCGCGGGTGAAGGCCGTGCCGTCGGGGCCGGTGGCCCGGACGTTGAGGACGTTGCCGGAGGCGGCGCGGGCGATCGCTGAGACCGTGGTGCCGGTGATCACTTCGACGCCATGGGCCGTGAGTTCGGCATGGACGAGGGCGCCGAGTTCCGTATCGACGGTGGGCAGGACCTCGGGCAGGGCCTCGATCTGGGTGACGTGGATGCCGCGGGTGGTGAGGGCCTCGGCCATCTCCAGGCCGATGTAGCCGGCGCCGACGACCACGGCCGTCTTCGGGCGGCGGGCGGCGAGGCTCTGCATCACGGCGAAGGTGTCGCCCATGCTGTGCAACAGGTGGACGCCGTCGGCCGGGCCGAGCGCGTCGGGCCCGATCAGACCCTCGATCGGCGGGCGGGAGCTGACGGCGCCCGTGCCCACGATCAGCGCGTCGTAGGGCAGTTGCTCGGAGCGGCCGTCTGCGCCGCGCACGGCCAACCGCTTGCCGGCCACGTCGATGCCGGTGGCGAGGGTGTCGGTGCGCACCTGCATGCCGGTGGCCCTCAGGTCGGCCAGGGTGCGGTGGGCGAGGTTGCCCCAGTGGCCCACCTCGCCGGAGACGTAGTACGGGATGCCGCAGATGGAGAAGTTCGGGTAGGCGTCGGCCACCACGACGGTGACCTGGCTGTCGGGATCCAGCTCGCGGGCGCGCAGGGCCGCGCTGATGCCGGCGTCACTGCCGCCGATGGCGACGATGCGCTTGCCGGCCACCGGGATACCTCCGTCGGAGATAAGAGAAACGGGGCTCGCTGGGGGCGCTGGGGGCGCCCCTCACCGTCGTCGCGTGTCAGGCGAGGTGGTCGGCGAGTTCGCGTTCGAGGGCGGCCTTCGGCTTGGCCCCGACGATGGTCTGTACGACCTCGCCGCCCTTGTAGAGGTTCAGTGTCGGGATGGACATCACGCCGATGGGGGTCCCCCCGCTCGAGCGAAGCCGAGAGTGGGGGAGGGCAGCGACGGCCGGGTTCTCGTCGATGTTCAGCTTGACGATCTCGATCTTGTCGCCGTGCTCGGCGGCGATCGCCTCCAGCGAGGGGGCGAGCTGTCGGCACGGGCCGCACCAGGCAGCCCAGAAGTCCACCAGGACGGGCTTGTCGCTGGTGAGGACGTCCTGCTCGAAGGAGTCGTCGGTGACGTTCTTGAGAGCCATGATGTTGCTCCAGCGGGTGTCAGACGGTGGCCGCGACGGGCTCGCCTGAGGTGCCGGCGTCACTGAGGGCGGCGAGGTACCGCTCGGCGTCCAGGGCTGCCGCGCAGCCGGACCCTGCCGCGGTGATGGCCTGGCGGTAGGTGTGGTCGACGACGTCACCGGCGCCGAAGACGCCCGCGATGTTCGTGCGCGTGGAGGGGGAGGCGACCTTGAGGTAGCCCTCGTCATCGAGGTCGAGCTGGCCGGTGACCAGGTCGGTGCGCGGGTCGTGGCCGATGGCGACGAAGAGGCCGGTGGCCGAGAGGTGCGAGGTCTCGCCGGTGACGGTGTCGCGCAGGGTGAGCCCGGCGAGTTTGCCGCCGTCCTCGTGGATCTCGGCGACCTCGCTGTTCCAGGCGAAGGAGATCTTCGGGTCGGCGAAGGCGCGGTCCTGCATGGACTTGGAGGCCCGCAGGGTGTCGCGGCGGTGGACGATCGTCACGGACTTGGCGAAGCGGGAGAGGAAGGTGGCCTCCTCCATCGCCGTGTCGCCGCCGCCCACGACCACGATGTCGTGCTCGCGGAAGAAGAAGCCGTCGCAGGTCGCGCAGTACGACACGCCTCGGCCGGACAGCGCGTCCTCGCCGGGCAGGTTCAGCTTGCGGTGCTGCGAGCCGGTCGCCACGATGACTGCCTTCGCCCGGTGGACCGTACCCGCGCTGTCGGTGACCGTCTTCACGGCACCGGTGAGGTCGACCTCGACGATGTCGTCGGGGACGAGCTCGGCGCCGAAGCGTTCGGCCTGGGCCCGCATGTTGTCCATCAGGTCCGGGCCCATGATGCCGTCGCGGAAGCCGGGGAAGTTCTCCACCTCGGTCGTCTGCACCAGCGCGCCGCCGGCCGTGACCGCACCCTCGAAGACCAGCGGCTTCAGCGAGGCGCGGGCGGTGTAGAGGGCGGCGGTGTAACCGGCGGGGCCGGAGCCGACGACGATGACGTTGCGTATGTCCCCAGTCGTGTCGGTCGCGGGGCTCATGCCTGGGGCTCCGGGGCGATTTCCTTGATCAGGCCCTCGATCAGCACCTTGATCTCGTCCCGGATCGGGCGCACGGCCTCGACGCCCTGGCCCGCCGGGTCCTCCAACTGCCAGTCCAGGTACCGCTTGCCGGGGAAGACGGGGCAGGTGTCGCCGCAGCCCATGGTGATGCAGACGTCCGACTCCTTCACCGCGTCCACGGTGAGCATCTTCGGGACCTCGGCGGAGATGTCGATGCCGACCTCGCGCATGGCCTCGACGGCGGCCGGGTTGACGCCCGCGCCCGGGTTGGAGCCGGCGGAGCGGACCTCGACGCGGCCCCCGGCCAGGTGGGTCAGCCACGCGGCGGCCATCTGGGAACGGCCGGCGTTGTGGACACAGACGAAGAGCACGGAGGGCTTGTCGGACATCAGAGGTCTCTCTTGTCTCACGACGGCATCAGGTGCGAATGACGTCAGCACCCGGTGGTGTCAGCCACCACTGATGTGACAGTATCAGCGCATGATGACGTCAGTCGACACTGATCTGATCCGGGTTCTGGCCGACCCTCTCAGGCTCCAGATCGTGACCTTGCTCGCCAAAGAGACGCTGTGCACCACCCACCTGGTGGAGGAGACCGGTGCCAAGCAGACCAATCTCTCCAACCACATGAAGGTGCTGCGCGAGGCCGGGGTCGTCGAGACGGAGCCGTGCGGCCGGTACATCTACTACCGGCTCAAGGCGGACGTCATCGCCCAACTCGCCGGCCAGTTCGCCGACCTGGCCGAGTCCGCGCGCACCGCCGCCGAGAACAAGAGGGCCTGCCCATGACCGCCGCCGAAGCCGCCCCGACCGCGGAGTCCGCGACAGCCGCTCCAGCATCCGCCTCTGTCGGGTCCGCGCCGGGTGCCACTCCGCCGCGTACTCCTCTGGTCGCCCGGGCCGCCGCCGAACTCATAGGCACCGCCCTGCTGGTGGCGGTCGTGGTCGGCTCCGGCATCCAGGCCACCGAACTGACCAAGGACGTCGGCCTGCAGCTGCTGGCCAACTCCACGGCCACCGTCTTCGGCCTCGGCATCCTGATCCTGCTGCTCGGTCCGGTCTCCGGGGCGCACTTCAACCCGGTCGTCACGCTGGCCGAGTGGTGGACGGCGCGACGCGGCGGCGCCGGGGTCACCCTGCGCGAGGTGGTTGTCTATCTGCCCGCGCAGATCGTCGGCGCGATCGCGGGCGCGATCCTGGCGGATGCGATGTTCGCCGAACCGCTGGTGAAGTGGTCCACGCACGACCGCTCCGCCGGCCACCTGCTGCTCGGCGAGGTCGTCGCCACCGCGGGTCTGATCCTGCTGATCTTCGGTCTGGCGCGGTCCAACCGGCTGCAGTTCGCGCCCGTCGCCGTCGCCTCCTACATCGGCGCCGCGTACTGGTTCACCTCGTCGACGTCCTTCGCCAACCCTGCGGTGACGATCGGCCGCGCCTTCACCGACACCTTCGCGGGCATCGCCCCCGGCTCGCTCCTGGGGTTCATCGGCATGCAACTCGTCGGCGGCGTGATCGGGTTGGCCCTGGTGGCGCTCATCTTCATGCGTGGCCGCCCCGCTGAATGACGTACACGACACAGGTAGTGGTGATCGGTGGCGGCCAGGCCGGGCTCGCCGTCGCGGGGGCCTGGGGGTGTCCCCCAGAAAACACAGCCACCTGCGCCGCCTCGGCCTCGACTTCGTCATCCTCGACGCCCAGACCACACCGGGCGGCGCCTGGCAGCACACCTGGGACTCGCTGCGCCTGTTCTCCCCGGCCACGTACTCCTCGCTGCCCGGCCGCCTCATGCCGCCGCAGACCGGCGAGACCTACCCCGACGCGCAGCACGTGGTGGAGTACCTCGCCGACTACGAGAAGCGGTACGAACTGCCCGTCGAGCGACCCGTGCGCGTCCTCGACATCCACCGGGACGACCAACTCCTACGCGTGGAAACCGACTCCGGCACCTGGCACGCCCGCGCCGCAATACCGCAGCCCCGCTGACCTGGCAGGCCAACGCGTGATCGTGGTAGGCGGGGGCAACTCCGGCGCCCAGATCGCCGCCGACCTCGCCTACGACACCCGACTGATCTGGGTCACCCGGCGTCCACCGCGCTTCCTGGCCGATGACATCGACGGGCGTGCCCTGTTCGACGCGGCCACCGCCCTCCCCCACTCTCGGCTTCGCTCGAGCGGGGGGACCCCCATCGAGCCCTGGACGAGGGACGCACGGACACGGGTGGCGTCGCGTCGCTCGGGGACATCGTCGCCGTACCGCCCGTACGCGAGGCACGAGACCGCGGGCTCCTGAAGGCGAGCCCGATGTTCTCGCGTCTCGTCCGCGGCGGCGTCGAATGGGCCGACGGCACCCGCGCCAAGGCCGACACGATCATCTGGTGCACGGGCTTCCGCCCAGCCCTGGCCCACCTCGCACCACTCGGCCTGCGGGGCCGACGCGGTCGTATCCCCATGATCGGCACCCATGCTCAGGCCGAACCGCGCCTGCACTTGCTGGGTTACGGCGACTGGACCGGCCCTGCCTCCGCGACTCTGATCGGCGTCGGTCGCGCGGCCCGTGACGCGGCCCGGGAGATTCGCCAGCTCCTCGCCGCCGACAGCTGATGCGGGTGGGTGGCTTTTTTCACGAGTTGTGAAGTCCGTTCTTCACGAATTTGGGAGTCAACCTGGCTCAGGTCGGAATCGATGTTCGTGAGATCGGGAGGCATCCGGCCGCTCAGTCGTGACGGGCGAGCTTGACTGCTGAGATGAGCAGGATCACGGCCAGCGCGGGGATGAGCACCAGGTCCGGAAACACACCGAGGAGCAGTCCGCCCAGCACGGCCCCGGCGACCGAGCCGACGGCCATGACCGTCGTGAAGCGGAGGTTGGTGCTGAGGACGGCGAAGCTGCCGTCGCGGCTGTAGCGGGCGAAGGCGACCAGCATGGTCGGCAGGGAGACCAGCAGGGAGAGGCTGCCGGCGGTCTTGATGTCCTCGCCGAACAGCAACACGATCGTCGGGATCAGCAGCTCGCCACCGGCCACTCCCATGATCGCGGCGACTACCCCGATGCCGAACCCGGCTACCACTCCGGAAGGGATCTGGGCCCAGAGCGGCAGCGCGAGGGGGTCGAAGGTGGTGGTGTGGGTGACCACGAGCGCGGCGGCCATGAGGACCATCAGGGCTGCCAGAACCTTGTAGAGCGTGGTGCTGCGCATGCGGACCGCCCAGGATGCGCCGGCCCAGGCGCCGAGGAGACTGCCGGCCAGCAGGTTGATCGCGACGGGCCAGCGGGAGGCGACCTCGGCGGCCGGGACCGCAGCCAGCCGGGCGGGTAGTGCGACCAGGACCACGACCAGGCTCATCGCCTTGTTCAGGATGACGGCCGAGAGCGCCGCGAATCCGAAGAGGCTGATCAGCAGTGGCAGACGGAACTCGGCGCCACCCAGCCCGATCATCCCGCCCAGAACGCCGATGGCCGCTCCCGCACTGAACACGACAGGTGCTGAGTACGTCGGCCGGAGGGGATGGAGGGTCTGGTCCGTGGTCATGACGGGCATCCTCGCTTGTGGCCCGCCTCTGCTGCTATGGCGCGACTGGGACTTCCTCTTCGACCAACTCCGTTCCACCACCGCCGTGCTGGACTACCTTTTCCGCGCCGCCGCCGGGCCTCCCATCGCCCTGGGCGAAGAGCCCGTGCGCTACTACGAGTTCGCCGCGGCCGACGAGGAGGCACCACCCGCGGACATCGACACCGAACTCGTCGGCCCCGGGGGCTGGTTGTTCTCCACACCGCTGCTGCCACAGACACCGGTCGGCGCCGCGGGCACCCGCGCCCACCTGGTGCTGCGTCTGGTCATGGAGGACATCACCACCAGCCCGCTACCGGACCACGCCGATCGGAGAGGACCGCCTGGCGGTCCTCTCCGATCTGGACCAACTTCCCGTTGGAGTCCGGGAAGAGTGGGGCCAACTGCTACTGGAGATGCTCGACGACGTCGTACAGGTACCCGAGGAAAGCACGAGGTGGCGCTTCCGGCGGCAGCTCAACGCCGATGCCACCCGCCAGACCGTGTACGCCTGCGCCACCCGCTTCGAGGAGCAGATCCAGGCGATCTTCGGCAGCTACGTACAGCTCCGCCATCACGAGGTCGCCGAACGCATCGGCCGCCCCGATGGACTTGTCACCGTCGGAGTGGTGCTGACGCCGAGCCGCAGCGGCCGGCGCCCGTGGGACACCACGATGATCCGCATCCACGGGCCCAGCACGCTGACGGACGAAGAAGCAGCGGAGTTCGGCAAGTTGTGGAACGAGAACGCCGCGACGGCCTGATCCCCGTGCTACGTCAAGGTCAGGCCGCGGGGACAGCTGCGGTCAGCATCTGCCCCATAGCGGCCACGACCGACGGCTCGACCCGGTAGTACACCCACGTGCCGCGCCGCTCGGAGGTGAGCAGGCCGGCCTCCCTGAGCTTCTTCAAGTGGTGGGAGACCGTCGGCTGCGAGACGCCCACGTCGGAGATGTCGCACACGCACGCCTCGCCGCCCTCGTGCGAGGCGACCAGCGAGAACAGGCGCAGGCGGACCGGGTCGCCGAGCGCCTTGAACATCGCGGCGGTCCGCTCGGCCTCCTCGGCCGTCAGCGGCCGCTCGGTGAGCGGCGGGCAGCACGGCACGACACCCTCGGCGGCCTCGGGTTCCAGTAGCGGCAGCACCTTGATGTTCGACATACGTCTATGTTGACATACGTCGAACCAGAGCGCCCAGGGTCCGCGGTCTCGTCAGCCTCGGTGCACGTACCCCGCCAGGCGCCGGGCGGCCCGGCTCGCGTCCCCGCCAACCCCGCGGAGGGAGTTCGAGGACAGGCTGCGCTGCCACTCCAGTCCCACGTATGCGAGGCCAGGGTGGGTCAGCGAGACGCCCTCCCGGTGGGTCGGGTGACCGTGGTCGTCGAGCGCGCCGAGCGAGGCCAGGTAGCCGAGGTCGGGGTGGTAGCCGGTGGCCAGCAGGATCGTGTCGACCTCCTCGCTGCCGCCGTCGGTCCAGGTGACCTTGGCGCCGTCGATAGCCGTGAACACCTGGCGCCGGTCCGGAGCGCCGGCGGCGAGAGCAGCCCGGTATCGGCCGTCGTCGATGACCAGCTGAGTCGGCGGCGTGCGCAGGAACCGGCCGAGGGGCAGGGCATCGACCCCGGTCCGCTTCAGCCACCAGTGCAGATCCCGGCCCAGCGTGCGCTGCGCGGCGAAGCGCACCGGATGCCGCGTGGCGAGGGTGACCCGGGCATGCGTGGCCAACTCGGCGGCGATCTGCACGGCCGAGTTTCCGGCCCCGACGACCACGACGCGCTGCCCGGCGAACAACTCCGGCGCGCGGTACTCGGCCGCGTGCAGCAGCGTGCCGACGAAGTCCTCCAGTCCCGGCAGCGCGGGGCGACGCGGGCGGCCGAAGGTTCCGGAAGCCGCGACCACTCCCCGCGCGGACAGCTCCCCACCGCTTTCCAGTACGAGCGTGAAGGTGCCGTCGGTGGCAGCCCGGACCTCCCGAACACGCACCCCCGTGCGGATATCGGCATCCAGGTGATCGGCGTAGCGCAGCAGGTACGCGACGACCTCGTCCCGATGCGGATAACGGTCCCGGTCTCCGCTGAAGGGCATCCCGGGCAGCGAGCTGTAGCCGGCGGGAGAGAAGAGCCTGAGGCTGTCGTAGTAGCGCGGCCATGCTCCGGTCGGCCGGTCGGACGCCTCCAGAACCACCGGGCCCAGTCCCTGCCGGCGCAGGGCATGCGCGGCAGCCAGTCCCGCCTGGCCACCGCCGATCACCGCTACGTCCACTCGCTCCATGACCCCGACCTCCAGATTCGATGAGTGTCTATGTTGACGTCTATCGATACAGGTGCCATGCTGGCAGCGCAAGAGATCGACAGATGTCGAAACAAAGGGGAACATCGTGGCCGCGTCCATCAACAGCGTCCTCGCCACCGACCAGCTGCCCGTCGTGGTCATCGGAGCCGGCCCCATCGGCCTGGCTGCCGCCGCCCACCTCGCCGAGCGCGGCATCGAGCCCCTCGTCCTGGAAGCCGGACCGGCAGCGGGCAGTGCCGTACGGGAGTGGTCGCACGTGAGGCTGTTCTCCACCTGGGGCGAGGTCGTCGACCCCGCCGCCGAGAAGCTTCTCGCTCCCACCGGCTGGGTCCGTCCCGACGCGGCCGCCTACCCGACCGGCGGCGACTGGGCCGACCAGTACCTCCAGCCACTCGCCGACACCCTGGGCGACAAGGTCCGCTACGGCGCCACGGTGACCGGCGTCGCCCGCGCCGGCCGCGACCGCATCGTCGACGCGGGCCGCGACGAACAGCCCTTCACCGTGCACATCCAGACCGCGGACGGCCGCGAGGAGCGGATCATCGCCCGCGCTGTCATCGACGCCTCCGGCACGTGGTCCACCCCCAGCCCGCTCGGCGCGAACGGCCTGCCCGCCCTAGGCGAGAGGACCGCCGCCGATCGCATCTCCTACAGCGTCCCCGATCTGAAGGACCCGGCCGTCCGCGCCCGCTACGCGGGCAAGCGCACTGCCGTCGTCGGCTCCGGCGCCTCCGCCTTCACCGCGCTCGCCTACCTCGCCGACCTGGCCAAGGAGGAGAACGGGACGCACGCGGTGTGGATCCTGCGCCGGGGGATCACCGGTTCGACGTACGGCGGCGGCGAGGCCGACCAGCTTCCCGCCCGCGGTGCCCTCGGCCTGCGTGCCAAGGCGGCCGTCGAAGCCGGGCACGCGAGCGCGGTCACGGGATTCCGTACACAAGCTGTGGAGCACAAAGGCGACCAGCTCGTCCTCGTGGCGGAGGACGGCCGCCGCCTGGACCCGGTCGACGAGGTCATCGTCCTGACCGGCTTCCGCCCCGACCTCTCCTTCCTCGCGGAGCTCCGCCTCGGCCTCGACGAGCGCCTCCAGGCCCCGACCGCCCTGGCCCCGCTGATCGACCCCAACGTGCACTCCTGCGGCACGGTCTACCCGCACGGCGTGAACGAACTCTCGCACCCTGAGCAGGGCGTCTACCTGGTCGGCATGAAGTCCTACGGCCGAGCGCCCACGTTCCTCGCGATGACCGGCTACGAGCAGGTCCGCTCCATCGCGGCGGCCATCGCCGGCGACCAGGAGGCCGCCGAGCGCGTCGAACTCACTCTGCCGGAGACCGGGGTCTGCGGCGGCGCGGGTCTGTTCGACGAGCCCGAGGCCGCCCAGGGCAGCGAGGGCGGCGGCTGCTGCGCGGCCCCGGCCACCCTGCAGATCGGCATCGGTGCCCCGGCCTCATCCGGCGGCTGCTGACCCGCCAACCACCCCTTCCAGCAGGAGGTTCGCCATGACGTCCCGCGTACAGCTCGCCCTCCGCGTCCCCGACCTCGCCGAATCCGTAGCCTTCTACACGAAGCTCTTCGGCACCGAGCCCGCCAAACTCCGCGACGGATACGCCAACTTCGCCATCGCCGAGCCCCCGCTCAAGCTCGTCCTCATCGAAGGCACCGCAGGTGAGGCGACCCGCATGGACCACCTCGGCGTCGAGGTCGAGACGACGAAGGCCGTCCACGCCGCCACGGCCCGCCTCGGCGAGGCCGGCCTGGCCACCGACGTGGAGAACGACACCACCTGTTGCTACGCCCTCCAGGACAAGGTCTGGGTCCACGGCCCCGGCCAGGAACCCTGGGAGGTGTACGTGGTGAAGGCCGACGCCGACTCCCTGGCCAAGCAGCAGGGCAGCACCTGCTGCGCCGCCGACCCGGTCGAGGCCGACACCGACACCGACACCGACACAAAGGAACCGGCCGTCGCGGGCGGCTGCCGCTGATCCGCCGATGACCAACCTCCACACCAGCGAGGCCGTGACCGGAACGGGGGACCGGTCACGGCCTCGCGCCGCCCTGCCCGCCCTGTGCGCCACCCAGATCACCAGCTGGGGAATCGTCTACTACGCCTTCCCCGTCCTGAACCCCGAGATCACCGCGGCCACAGGCTGGTCGACCACCGCAACCACCGCCGCCTTCTCGGGCGCGCTCCTGGTCTCCGCCCTCACCGGCATCCCCGTCGGACGCATCCTCGACCGTCGAGGCCCGCGCGCCGTCATGACCACCGGCTCCGTCCTGGGCGTCATCGCCGTGCTGGCCATCGCCTACGCACCCAACCTCGCGGCCTTCACCGCCGCCTGGCTGCTGGCCGGCGTGGCCATGGCCGCCACCTTCTACCAGCCCGCCTTCGCAGCCCTCACCCGCTGGTGGGGCGAAGACCGCGTCCGCGCCCTCACCGTCGTCACCCTCGCCGGCGGCCTGGCCTCCACCGCCTTCGCGCCCTTCACCGCCACGCTCGCCGAGCATCTGAGCTGGCGCACCACGTACGCCGTACTCGCGGTGATCCTGGCCCTCGTGACCATCCCCGCTCACGCCTTCGCGCTACGAGCACCCTGGCCGCCCGCGCCAACGCCGCCCTCCCAACGGGACACCCCCAACGGCTCGGTGACCCGCAGCCGACCGTTCCTGATGCTCGCCACCGCGCTCACCCTGAACAGCTTCGCCATGTACGCCGTCGTCATCGCCCTCGTACCCCTGCTGATCACGCGCGGCGCCAGCCCCACCGCCGCCGCCTGGGCCCTCGGTCTGGGCGGCGCAGGCCAGACCCTCGGCCGCACGCTGTACGCAACGCTCGCAAGCCGCACGGGCGTCACCACCCGCACTGTCGCCCTTATCACGCTCGGCGGGACCACGACCGCCGCGTTCGCGATGGTCTCCGGCCCCTTCCCCCTGCTCGTTGGCATCGCGATCGCAGCCGGCATGGTGCGAGGAAACCTCACCCTGCTCCAGGCCACCGCCGTCACGGACCGATGGGGAACCACCCACTACGGGCGCCTCTCCGGGCTGCTGGCCGCGCCATCCACCATCGCCGCAGCGCTGGCGCCGTTCGCGGGGGCGGCGCTGGCGGGGCCGCTCGGTGGCTATCCCGGCCTGTTCATCGCGCTTGCGTTGGCCTCCGTCTCAGCAGCACTCTTCGCGGCCGGAGGGACCCCGAGCCGTCCACAGCACGACACCGACAGGACGTCTACGAGTCCGTAACGGACGGTGGGCTGCGCCGTTCCCGGTACAGCCCACCCACTTCATCTCCGGCTACCGCCCATCGCTGTCGCCGTACTTACCCGACTGTCTGTAAGCACTTGTTTTGGCTCCTTCGCGCGGTCCACAGCCTGTGCGCAAGCCGCAGTAAAAGCCGCCGTCACAGCTCCTTCGTCCGTGCCGCTCGCCCGAACGTCGATCTCTCCTCCCAGCCGGCGAAGGGTGCTCCAGCGCACCACCTGGTCGGTGTAGAGATCCGTCTCGAACTCCCAGGCGTCCACCGACCAGGGAACGAGACGATTGGCCGGCTCACGTGTCCCACCGGGCATGAGGGCGGCGTGGGCGTGGTGGACGACGCGGCGGCCGGGAAGGCGGTCGCACGGCGCTCAGGCCGCCAGGTCCTTCCCTTCCCTCTCCCACTTCCGCCGGTCCCACTGCCCGGCACCGACGCCGCCTAACTGGCCTCCGTCCTCCGCCCCGGCGATGTCGTCCTCGTGAAGGCGTCCCGCGGCGGACAGCTGTGGGCAGATCGCCCAAGCACTCACCGGGCAGCCCGTCACTGGCTTGTGAGCAGCCGTCGGCCTGCCAGCTCACCAGGGCAGGCCCCCACTCCGGCTCGTACGCGGGGAGGACGCCCGAGTCGACGTCCACCAGGTTCCTCCGGGACGGTGCGAAGGCTCCCCATCCATCGGCCGTCTATCGGCCGTTGAGCTCGGAGCGGCACACCGCGCAGTACATGGCCGCGTTGCGTCCGTGCCGCCGCATCAACTGACCGCAGCCTGCGCACAGCCCCAGCTCCCAGGGCGGGCACCCCAGCGCGGCCGAGGCGGCAGCCCGCTCGACGGACGTGATCAACGTCGGTTTCACAGGCCGCCGCAGCGGCATCCTCGGCAGGGTGTAGCCACCGGTGGGCTGTCCGCGATCGCGGATGGGCCGCGCGTCGCTGACGAACCATCTCTCCTCGCCGGCACGGCACGTCCGGTCGATCTCATGCTCGGCGAAGGTGATCCGGTCGTCCTCCTCATGCTCCGGCACGACGGGAAGCGCCACTTTCTCTCCGACCAGCTCCCGCCAGAACTCGCAGTCGTCCGCTGGGACCCACATGTGCCGTCCAGCCCGGCCGCTGCCCCGATTTGGCACGTATACGGGCACGCTCTCCCCTGTCGCGCTGGACAGAACGAGATCCTCGATATGGACGGGCTTCTTCTCCGGCCGGCACAGCGCGGGCAGGAACCACTCAGCATGAGTCCCGCCGCAGTGGCCGGCCCCCTCGGAAAGCAGGCAGTGGCGATCGCTGCTGGGCACACACTTCCAGACCTGGAGGTAGCGGTACCCACCGCGAATCACCATCTCCTTGCCGTCGGCTATCTCCTTCCACGGCATGTCGTCCACTCGGGCCCATGGTGCCCGGTCGATCAGTGAGGCCGTGCGGTCCTTCGCCACCCAGAGGGGCGTGATGTCGTGCTGAACGGCGTTGACGGACCGGCGGTGGACGCCGCTGGGGCTGATGTGGTGGTACTGGATTTCCCAGCCGATGCGGATCCCCCCAGGGCCGGCAACGAGGGCATCAGATACGGTCCGCCGGTTCCCTGTTGAGACTTCGGCTTCTGCAACGAGACCACATCGCGAAGCAGTCTCCACGATCCGCTCCTTCGTGGCCTTGTGCTGAGCACTCTCCGCCGGGGTCGCCTTGTGCGTGACCGGCAGATGCGCGGCAACCAGTGGGAAGCGCCCGCCGACGCGAGCACCACCATGGCCTCAAGGAGACCGTTCATCCCGAGACCGGAGCAACGGCCATGTGGCGCTGCACCCATCCCGTCGAGATCCCGGGCCAGGTGCAAGAGGAAGAGCCGAACTGGTGGGACGACGCACCCGACCCTGCCGACGTCTGAGCCCGAAACTCGCCGACCGATCCCGGAGTCCAGTGGGGTCGGCCGGACCAGTTCCACGGCGGCCATGGTGCGAGGCTGACAGACACTTCTGCGGTGGTCGGGAACACCAATAGATCGGCCCCGCGGCGTGGCCGACACGCCATCGCACTCTCCCGACGGCGCCAGCCCATGATGGTGAGCAGCCTCCCTCTGACCGTCTCTGACCGCCTCTGAACAGGTACAACGTGACGGTCTCTGGTCCCAGTTCTGGTCTCATTCGCCCCCGTCCGGCGCCGTTCAAGGGCACCGCTGCCACCCGCTCCACTCCAGGTCAGAACACCCCCGTCCCCCACCGAACCCCCGGACGAAGACTTGAAAAGCGTGTTGGGGGCAACCCCTCACGGGTTCGAATCTCGTATCCTCCGCCAGTGCCTCACCGGGCACGAAGTCGAAGGGCCCCGCTGTTCGCGGTGGGGCCCCTCGTCGTGCGTGGTCGCAGTTGCCGGGATGGGACCGGACCGGGCCTCGGCGAACAGTGATCGGGGGCGCGGCCTCCGGGTGATCGGCCGCGTTGCCGTACGCGAGCGCGAGGCAATCGCACGACGCGACGGACGAGTTGAACTCGGTGGGCTCGGGCGCGCACAACAACCCCAGCAGGGCTCCCGGCATCGCTCGGTCGGATTCCTGTCCCCGGGCTACCGAGTGGCCCCGCCCTCATGCGCGGACGACCGGAAGATCACTCGCCCGGGAAATCTGTTCGCCCTGCCGGTTCCAGGATCGGTTGAGAGGCGGCTTCCAAGCCGGTGATGGGTCTTGGCTACGCGCCCGGTGGCCTGTGGCCTGTGGCCTGTGGCCTGTGGCGAACGTCGCAGGCCCCGATGCGCCGTCGACGTCCCGTCGTTACTTCTTGATGTTTCAATCATGGCGCTATGCCGAGAGCGGGCGAATGGTGGTGCGATGGGGCGTCCTGAGCGGCCGGTGGATCCCGAGGCCGGAGCCGTGCAGCGGCTTGCTCATGAACTGCGGGTGCTGCGCGCCGGGTGCGGCCGGCCGTCGTACCGGGTGATGGCGCAGCGGGCCCACTACTCGGCGGCCTCGCTGGCCCAGGCGGCCGCCGGTGAGCGGCTGCCGTCGCTGGCGGTGGTGCAGGCGTACGCGCAGGCCTGTGGGGCGGACCCCGGGGAGTGGGAGGCGCGGTGGAAGACCGCGGCCGAGGAGGAACAGGCTGACCGGCAGAGCTGCGAAGACAGCACGGACGAGCCGCCGTACCGGGGACTGATGCGGTTCGAACCCGGTGACGAGGAGCTGTTCTTCGGCCGGGACCGGCTGGTCGGGGAGTTGCTCGGGCTGGTCTGCGAGCACCGGCTGGCGATGGTGTTCGGCACGTCCGGCAGCGGGAAGTCCTCGCTGCTGCGGGCCGGGCTGATACCCCGGCTGCGGCGGCACATAGAGAAAGAGGGCTGCGCTGCGGTGCTGCGCGTGCTCACCCCGGGGGCCACGCCGGCGGCGACCCACGGTCGGCTGCTGGTCCCGGAGGAGGGCGAGCCGGACAGCTGGGTGGTGGTCGACCAGTTCGAGGAGATCTTCACGCTGTGCCGGGACCGGGAGGAACGTTCCCGCTTCATCGACCTGCTGTTGGCGGCCCGGGAACCGGACACCCGGTTGCGGGTGGTCATCGCGGTGCGGGCGGACTTCTATGCCCGGTGCGCGGAGCACCGGGGGCTCGTGGACGCGTTGGGCGAGGCTCATCTGCTGGTCGGGCCGATGGACACGGCGGAGCTGCGGGAGGCGGTCGTCAGGCCGGCCGCGGCCGCCGGGCTGCTGGTCGAGCGCGAACTGACCGCCAGGATCATCGACGAGGTCGTCGACCGGCCCGGCGCGCTGCCGATGCTGTCCCACGCCCTGCTGGAGACCTGGCACCGGCGCCGGGGACGGACCCTGACGATGTCCGCCTACGAGGCGGCCGGCGGGGTGAGCGGCTCGATCGCCGCGACTGCGGAGAGCCTCTACGGCAAACTCTCCTCCGCCCAGGCCCGCACGGCCCGGCAGGTGCTGCTCCGGCTGATCGAACCCGGGCAGGGCACCTCGGACACCCGGCGCCCGGTCCGGCGCGCCGAACTGGAGTCGGCCGACCCCGAGGTGTCCGAGGTCGTCGAGCGGCTGGCCCGCGCCCGGCTGCTGACCGTGGACGCCGAGTGCGTGGAGCTGGCCCACGAGGCCCTGATCAACAGCTGGCCCCGGCTGCGCGGCTGGGTCGAGGAGGACCGCGAACGGCTGCGTCACCACCGGCGCCTCACCCAGGCCGCCCACACCTGGGAGGAGCTCGGCCGCGACTCCGGCACCCTCTACCGGGGCACCCGGCTGGCCCACGCCGAGGAGTTGTTCGCGGCCGGGCGGAACCCCGGACGCGACACGACGTTTTCCAGGACATCGGACGAACTCAACACGTCCGAGCGGGACTTCCTCACCGCGGCCCTGGACGCCCGTGCGGGCGAACGCCGGGCCGCCACCAGGACCGCCCGCCGGGCCCGGCGGCTGATCGCCTCGCTGTCCGTCGCCGTGGCGCTGTCGCTGGTCACCGGCCTGGTCGCCTGGCAGCAGCACCGGACCGGCGTACGGGAGCGCACCGAGACGGCGGCCCGCCGGGTCGCCTCGGTCGCCGCCTCGATGCGGACGACCGACCCCAGGACGGCGATGCTGCTCAGTGCCGCGGCCTGGCGTACCGCCCCGCTCACCGAGACCCGCTCGGCACTGCTCGGCGCCCTCACCCAGCCGCAGCTGGACGCCTTCACCGCGCCCGGCGCGAGCGGCGACACCCCGCGCTTCCTCGCCGACTCCGGCCGTACCGTGCTGGGCACCGAGGGACGGACGTGGCGGAGCTGGGACGTCGCCACACACCGACGTACCGCGTCCGGACGTCTGCCTCAGGGCACGGTGGTGCTCGCTGCCGGTCCCGACGCCCGTGTGCTGGTGCTTCAGGTGCCCGGCGGCGGCCAGCGGCTACGGAACGTATCCACGGGGAAGTGGACCGGACCCACGCGCGCCCTGCCATCGTCCGCCCTTGTCGGCATCGGGCCCAGCGGCCGCAGCTATGTGGTGAGCGAACCGGACCGCGGTCGGACGCAGGTGCGTTCCGTCGCGGACGACCGGCTGCTGTACGAGGCCTCGGGGAAGGGCGGTCCGGACGTGGCCCCGAGCCCGGACGACCGTCAGGTCGCCGTCTGCTCCCCGGGGCAGGCGCCGGTCGTGTGGGACATCGCCCGCGAGCGTACGGTCCACGGCGCCTGGGAGCGGACCCACGGAATCTGCGACGACAAGGACGCGCTGCTCCGGTTCGGCGCGGGCAACCGGCTGACCGCCCTGTCCACCATGGGCATACGCGCCTGGGACACCGCGTCGGGACGGCAGCTCGCCGACATCTACTACCCGGACGTCGAGTACGCCGCCTTCAGCGAGGACGGACAGTTCCTGGCGGCCTCGTGCCGCAACGAGATCAGGGTGTGGCGGCTGTCGGCGCCCGGCGCCCCCGTCTTCCGGTACCTCCTGAACGGCCAGCTCCCCTCGGGCAGCCTCGCCTGGGATCCCGGCCGGCCGGTCCTGCGCTACCTCGAAGGCGGCACCGTCCACACCCTCGACGTCGCCGCCGCCGTCACCCCCCGGTGGCGCGACCGCCCGCTGGACAACGCGCTGCTCAGCCCCGACGGCCGCACCCTCGCCACCGCCGAGCGGACCGGCGGCGACTACCGCTTCCAGCTGCGGGACACCGCCGACGGGCGGTTGCTCCGCGAGTTGCGATCCCCGGCGTTCCCGGTGTCCCGTGACCCGAGCGAGCCGGTCGTGCCGGAGGACACCATGTCCCTGATGGCGTTCAGCCCTGACGGCAAGGCGTTCACCTACGGGGTGTCCACGCCGGGCCGGGACGCCGCGCCCCAGCAGCTGATCGTCTGGGATGTCGCCGACGAGCGCGAACAGACCACCTTGGACATCACCTCGTCCTCCGCTACTGGGACGGCGGTCGCGGTCGCCCTCGGCCCGGGCGGGCGCACCCTGCTGGCCGCCCGCACTCCGGGCTCCCCCGAGATCACCAACGAGGTCTGGGACACCGCGACGCACCGCAGAACGGCCGTGCTCAAGGACTTCGACAGCAGCACGCTGGCCGTCCGGCCCGACGGCCGTCTGCTGCTCGGCACCAGCCACACCGCCGAACTGCCCTCCGGACCGGTCGCCGCACAGGCCCTCGGCCAGGGCGGGCAGATCGGCGCCCTGGCCTTCAGCGCCGACGGCTCCCGAGTGGCGGCGGGCGACCTGACCGGCCGCGTCGCGCTCTGGGACGGAGCGCTCCGCCAGCGCGCGGGCATCCTGCCCAACGTCTTCCCGGCCCCGGTCCTCAACACCCCCGAAGCCGTCAGCGCCCTGGCCTTCAGCCCCGACGGCCGGACCCTCGCCGTCGCCGGTGACGCCGGCACCATCCAGCTCTGGGACACCGCCACCCAGCAGCCCCTCGGCAACGCCCTGGCCACCCCCGGCGAAGGCATCCGCTCCCTCGCCTTCAGCCCCGACAACGACACCTTGTACGCCGCCGGAGACCACGTACCGCTCCAGCGCTACGCCATCGCCTCGTCCGCCGCCCTCGCCCGGGTGTGCGCCCGCGCCGGCACCGCACTGACCCGCGCCCAGTGGCGCGCCCACATCCCCGACGCGCCCTACCGCGACACCTGTGACCAGCGGTAATACCACCGAGTAACCCCTTCCGTGGATTGTCCAGAGTGATGGAAGGGGCTACTTGGACAACCTGCGGATTGCCAGCCTTGGGGTGAGACCTGACAGACCCGACCGACCCACTTGACCGAAGGTGCGTCAGCCTTGACCCGAGATCGTTCACCCGACCATCCCTCCGTGCTCGTGGTGGAGGACGAAGCCGGCGGCTCCGGGGTGCTCGTGACAGCCCTGGGCTTCCTCGGCTTCGACGCGCACACCGTGGCCACGGGCACCGAGGCGCTGGACGCCGTACGCCATCGGCGGCCCGACGCCGTCCTGCTGGACCTGACGCTCCCCGACCACGACGGCGCCGAGGTCTGCCGACGGCTGCGTGCCTCGGGGAACAACACGCCGGTGCTCTTCCTCAGCGCCCGCCACGCGGTGCAGGACAAATGCCGTGCGCTGGCCATGGGGGGCGACGACTACGTCACCAAGCCCTTCGACCTCACCGAGGTCAGCGCCCGGATCCGCGCGCTGATCCGGCGCTCCCGGGTCACCAGCCACCACCAGGGCGCCGACTACGCCGTGCCCTACGCCGTGCCCTCGGCCCCGAGGCGGCTGCGCGCGGCCGGGGTCGAACTGGACGTCGGCACCCGGGAGGCGTGGCGGCACGGGCAGCCGGTGAGGCTGTCGGCCACCGAGTTCGCCCTGCTGAAGGTCCTCGTCGAGAACGCGGGCCAGGTGATCTCCAAGGGGAGGATCCTGGACACCGTGTGGAAGTACGACTTCCAGGGCGAGTCCGGAGTCGTGGAGACCTACGTCTACTACCTGCGGCGCAAGCTGGGCGACTCCGGGCAGTCGCTGATCCGCACGGTGCGCGGCGCGGGCTACCTGGTGAGCGCCGATGGCTCCGGTGGCGCCGCCGCCGACAACTGACCGCCGCCACCCTGAGCCGGGTGACGGCGGCAGCGATGGTGGCGGTGGCGGTGCCGGTCAGCCGATCCAGAGGTCGTAGACGGCCTGGTCCCGCGTGTCGTTGTACGAGATGAGCCTGGGCTCCCAGCGCCATCCGGTGCTGGGCTTGCGGTGGTGGAACTCGACCGACTGCCCGGCCTTCCACCAGTAGCCCCACGCCGTGGTGCAGCCCTTCGGCGCGATCTCCCAGAACTGCGAGCCACCCCAGTCGCCGTACTGGTTCTCGCCGACGAAGTAGAACTTCACCGTCTCGTTGGACCCGCTGCAGACCCTGAGGGTCACGTTCTTGGTGTCGGCCGCGTAGGCCGCTCCGGGGGCCGCCAGGCCGCCCGCGAAGGCGGCTGCGGCGAGCACGGCCATGACGACCTTGCGTCTGATAGTGCGCATGGGAGTACCACCGATCTTGTGCGTGTCTGAGGACTTGTTCGTGTTCGGGGCTCAACTCGGCAGGAGGCCCTTGGAGCGCAGCCAGGTCCTGGCCGCTTTCCCGGGGGCCTCGCCCGCGCTGACCGATGAGGTGAGGGCCGCCAGTTGGGCGGTCGTCAGCAGGGGGTTGAGGCGGGCCAGCGCCTTTCGGCCGTCCGGGTCCACGGCAGGGGCGCTGATCAGGGGGAAGACATGCTCGGGCGGGACGACGGACTTGGGGTCGGTGAGGACGACCAGGCCGTCCCGGGCGATCGCGGGGTCGGTGCTGCGCAGCACCAGTACGTCCGCTACGTCCTCTGTCCCGGCGGAGGCGAGCGTGATGCCGTACGCCTTCTTCAGGGACGCGGCCGACGGGGCGTCGGGGTCGCCGGAGGCGGGGCCGCCGAGCGTCAGGCCGGGGCCGGCCCTGCCGAGGTCGGCGAGGCCGCGCAGCTTGTGGCGCTCGGCGGTGGCCTTGGTGACGGCGAGGACGACCCCGCCCTGCGCGGCGGCCGGTGGCAGCGCGACGATGCCTGGGGGCAGCGCCATGCTCAGCGTCGCCTCCATGTTGCCGGGCATGGTCTGGCCGCCCGGCATCGCGCGCAGCAGGGTGCTCTCATAGGCGGGCGCGATGCTGATCTCCCCGTCCACCACGGCCTGTGCGGTGTCGACGGGGGTCTCGTACTCGGTGTCCGCCGTCCGCACCTCCTCCCCGGCCTGGGTGAGGAGTTCGCCGTAGAGCGCCGCCACGACCCGGCTCTCCGCGGAGCCGTCCGTGCCGATCACGGTCGGCCCCGCCCGGTCCGCGTAGCCGACGTGCGTGCCTCTCGTACTCCCGCTCGCACAGCCGGAAAGGGCGAGGAGCGAGCAGACGGCAAGAACGGCGACTTGGAATGAGGGGCGAAACGGGGATCGAATTCCAGACATCACGCAATACCCGTCAGCAGCCGTCAGCAGTGTCGACCGCGGTCCGACAACGACATCGGCTTGTCCTTGAAAGTGACGTAGCCGTAACCGGGGTTGTCGCTGTTGAAGCCGGACTGCTGGAAGTCGTAGACGTACCAGACATAGTGGCCGTAGTACTTGTCCCTGAACTGGATCTCCCACCAGCCCTTGGCCTGTTGCTTGGCCGTGCCGCGCTCGATCCAGCCGTAGCTTCCCGGCGGGATGTTGAGCGTGTTGGACTCGGTGTCGGTGTGGGAGTTCTGCCAGCTGTGGCTGTAGCTGGTCTCGACCTGTACCTCGAAGACCTCGGCGAACTTGTAGCCCGCCGTGACCGAGACGCCGACCGTGTTGCCGGCGGTGGTCGTGTCCGACCAGTCGATCCGGTGCTGGTTGGTCTGGCTCCCGCAGTTGTACGCGGTGCTGCCGACCTGGTGCGCGGGGCCGGTGTAGCCCCAGTAGCTCTGCGGGCGGAACTTGCAGAAGCTGGCCCAGTTGCAGGCCTTCAGGAGCTCGGCGTTGGTCGGGGCGTCGGCGGCGAAGGCCTGGGGGGCCGTGAGCAGCGAGGCGCCCACGGTGAGGGCGCCGAGCACTCCGAGGACACGGGGGGAAACGCGCTTGACGGATTTCCGCTTACGCAAGGCGAATGCCATTGTTCACTCCAACGAGAAGGGGAAGTGCGCTTCACTATCGATCGAAAATCGCCCGCCGGTCAACAGAAGAAAAGAAAGCGTAAGGTTAATTCGAGGTAAATCGAGATCCGGTACCTTTGGGAATGACCGAAAAGCACTACCCGAATTAAATTCCCTTTGGGCTTTGAATTAGAGCAGCGCTTTTCGCTCATTAGACAGCACACTGCAGCCGCGTTTGATCAATGTTTCATCAGAGTCGGCTCA
The DNA here is from genome assembly GCF_044456225.1 of Streptomyces sp. NPDC050988. Lineage (NCBI taxonomy): Bacteria > Bacillati > Actinomycetota > Actinomycetes > Kitasatosporales > Streptomycetaceae > Streptomyces > Streptomyces sp. NPDC050988. The sequence continues at coordinate 114,530 of NZ_JBITFQ010000012.1, forward strand.
GAGTCCGCCGAGCGGTGTCTGAGCGGAATTTGATGGTCTTCCGATCCCGGCGGTCTTGGCTTGCGGCATGACGACCCATCCGCCGGAAGCGGCCACCTCCGACCTTGACCTGCTGATCTTCTCGGCCTTCACCGAAGTGATCTCCGGTGAAGGCCGGTGGAGCGAACAGACCGCTGCCCCCGAATACCCCTGGTCGTGGGCCCGGTTCCACGAGTACCGCGACTCCGGCCGGGGCCGGGCCCGCGGCGGGGAGGTGCCCCGGGCTCTGTCTTCGTACGGCATCCGCGGATCATGGAACTGCGCCATCCTTGACCTTGGCACCGAAGCTGCTTCGGCCCGCCCGTGACGTTCTCTGTCTGTCGAGGTGCACCCTCATGAAGTCCCCATCGACGCTTGCAACTTGGCTGAGCGGACTCGACGGTTCCCGCCTGGCACGCGTACTCGCCATGCGGAAGGACGCGGCCTCCTCTCCGGAACCACGCTCGGTGGGGGAACTGGCGGACCGTCTCCAACGTCCGGGGTCCGTGGCACTCGTCCTGCCACAACTCACGCTGCCGTGCCTGCAGGCCGCCGAGGCGCTGGCCGCCCTGGGGGCACGAGCGACCCGGGACAGCCTCGCGGAGTTGCTCGGCTCGACATCCCCTGCGGCGGTACACGCGCTGGACGCGGCCCTGGAGGCGCTGTCGGACCGGGCGCTGGTGTGGCACGACGGCAACGGGGCTCTGCACATGCCTACGCCCCTGCGGGAGGCATGGGGTACGCCCCTGGGACTCGACGCCCCGCTGGAAGAGCTGCTGGCGGGCGCCACCTCGGAGGAACTGCGCGGCATGCTGGCGGTCCTGGGTGTCAAGGCACCCGGCACCAAGCAGCAGCGGCTCGCGGCTCTGGTGGAGCATCACAGTGACGCGGAACGGGTCGCCGCGTTGGTGGCGGGGGCACCGGCGGCCACACGGAAGTTGCTTGAGCAGAGCGCCGGGGCCACGCCGCGTCAGTCACCGCGTCAGTCACTGTTCGTCGTGTTCGGGGCGCCTGGCCGCGACCTCCAGCCAGGCGCCCGATGGGCACTCGACCGCGGGCTGCTGCTCCAGGACCCTCACCGGTACGAGCCCGTCCGGATGCCGGGCGAGGTGGCCTTGGCTCTGCGGGGCCCCGATTGGCGCGCTCCGTTCGAACCTCTGCCGCCCGTCGCACAGTTGGTGCCCGTCACCTCCTCGGAGGTGGAGCGGGAGGCCGCGGTGGCCGCCACCGCGTTCGCGGCCCAGGCCGCCGCCGTCCTTTCGGCGTGCGCGACCGCTCCACCGGCCCGGCTGAAGTCGGGCGGGATCGGCGCGCGTGAGCTGGCCCGGCTCGGCAAGGCCGCGCACGCGGACGACGCCGTCGTACGCATCGCCCTGGAGACCGCGTACGCCGCCGGACTGCTGGCCCGCGACGGCGATCGCGTACCTCCCACCGAGGCGTACGACGCCTGGGCCGAGCAGGAGCCCGCGGAACAGCTCGCCGTACTGCTCCGGGCATGGCGGGACCTGCCGCTCACCCCCACCCGGGCGCGCGACGAAGACGACAAGGCGCTTCCCGCGCTCGCCGGTGCGCCTGACTGCGGCGGTTGTCTGCAGGCCCGCCACGGGCTGCTGACCGCGGCGGCGGGGCTCCCGGCCGGACAGGGTGTGAAGGTCGCTTCGGAGCTGGGGCCGCTCGTGGCCTGGCACCGTCCGCTCGCCGACGACGCCTCGCCCCAGGACACGGCACCGTTCAGCACCGTGATCCGCGAAGGCGAACTGCTGGGCGTGCTGGCGCGGGGTGCGCTGTCCCCGCTCGGTGCCCACCTGGCGGCCCACGCCGACGAAGAGCTCGACAGCACGGCCCGGCGGCTGCTGCCCCCGGCGAGCACGACGGCCCGGATCGGCGCCGACCTCACCGCCGTCGTCACCGGCACCCCGTCCGCGCGACTCGCGGAGCTGCTGGATTCGATGGCCGACCGGGAGACCAGTGGCACGGCGTCGGTATGGCGCTTCAGTGCCGGCAGCATCCGCCGGGCCCTGGACGCCGGCCGCACCCCGGACGACATCACAGCCGACCTGGCAGCCGGCTCCGCCACGGCCCTGCCACAGCCGCTGACCTATCTCATCGCCGACACCGCACGAGGTCACGGACGGGTACGCATCGCCCCCGCGGCCTGTGTCATCCACGGCGACGAACCCGCGCTCCTGGCCGAACTCGCCGTCCACCGCGCACTGTCCAAGCTCGCCCTGCGGCAGCTCGCCCCGACGGTCCTGGTCAGCGGCAGCCCACCCGCGACGACTCTCGCCGCGCTCCGTGCCGCGGGCTACGCCCCGGTCGCCGAGACCGCCGGGGGAACGGTACGCATCGAAAAGCTCCCGCCTCAGAGGGCGGCCGCTGCCGTCCCGCCCCCGCGAAGGAAGGCCGTTCGAAGCGGCCCCCGGATCACCGCGACCCGCGCCCCGGACCTGCCCACCGACGCCGAGATGGACGTCCTGGCCCTGGCCGACCGGCTGCTCAAGGCCCCGTTGACGACACCCGAACCCGACCCGTTCGGCACCGGGGTGCCTTACGCGACGGACACCGAGGAGATCGTCTCCGGATACGCGAAGCACCTGTCGTACAGCGACGTCCGCCAGGTCGCCCACGCCATCGACGCCGGTGCGGCGATCACGGTCGAGTACGTCGCCACCTCGGGCAACCGGACCGTACGCACCCTCAGCGACCTGGAACTCGACCCGCCCTACCTCGACGCCTGGTGCCACCTGCGCGAAGCGGAACGCGTCTTCACTCTCTCCCGCATCCATGGGGTGATGCCCGCGTAGGACTCGGCGGCCAAGGCCGGGTGCCCGCGCGTACCACCCTGGTGCCTCGCGAGATATACTTGACCCCACATTTGATATCAGGGAGGCACTAAATGAGTCGGACAGTTATCGACCTGGACGACGACCTGGTCGCGGACGTGGCCAAAGCCCTCGGGACGAGCACCAAGAAGGAGACGGTCAACACCGCTCTTCGCGAGGTGCTGGAGAGTCGGCGACGCGCCCTGGCTCTCGCTCGGCTGCGGGCCGCGGCGGGGGACGGCGCATTCGATCTGGAGCTGTTCGAGAACAAGGGGAACTACCGCCGGTGAACGCGGCCCAGTTCCTGATCGACACCAGCGCGCTCGCTCGGTTCATGCGCGAGGACGCGGAGCAGCACGGCTGGGACCAGGCGGCAGCCGCCGGGCTCATCGCCACCTGCCCGATCACCGAGCTTGAGTTCTTCCACAGCGCCCGGTCGGCCGCCGACAGGGCGCGCGGCATCGAGGACATGCGACTGATCTTCGGTTGGGTTCCCGTCGACGACCGCGCCTACGACCGCGCCTGGCAGGTCCAGGAAGCTCTCACCAGACAGGGAAAGCATCGCAGTGCGGGTGCGGTGGACCTCGTCGTCGCCGCGACGGCCGAGCTGCAAGGGCTCACCCTCCTGCACCGCGATCACGACTTCGCCTGCATCGCGGCAGTGACCGGCCAGGCTCTCCAGTGGTACGGCCCGGAGAGCGGCAAATAGGCGGGCGATGGTCGCAGTTGTGGTTGCGTTCACCTGCGTACAGCATCGTTCAGGAGGCCCACCCACCACAGCCGCACCGCAGGTCAGAACGCTCCCGCACACGCCTGTACCTCCAGACGAACCTTTGGAAAGGGTGTTGGGGGCAACCCCTCACGAGTTCGAATCTCGTATCCTCCGCAGCCGCCTGAACAGGCGAAACGAAGAGCGTGAACGCAACTGCGGCCCGGCTCTTCGGTGTGTGTCGGCTCCTAACGGGCAGTCGGCACCAACCTGCAGTACGGAGGGGGCCTACGGAACTTGGCGGTAGATGTCGCGGCGGTTGCCGACGGCCAGGACCCACACGATCAACTGACCGTCCTCGACGGTATGGACGACGCGGTAGTCGCCGACCCTGAGCCGCCAGCGGGCACTGTGCCCTTGCAGGGCTTTGATGTCGAACGACATGGTGGCCCCCGCGTCCATCGCCTTCTGGAGTTCGGTGAGGCGGTGCAGGATGCGCAGGACGTCCGGGCGCGGGATCTTGAGCATGCCCCGCTGCGCGTGCGTCGTGAAGCGCGTGACGTACCCCATGGGGTCAGCCCTGATGAGCGCGCAGCAAGGCGGCCATCTCTTCGAGCGAGACCGACCCCTCCGTGCCCTCGGACTCGGCCTCGTCGGCCATCTGGTTGAGCCACGCCTCTTCGGCGTTCTCCGCGATCTCACGCAGGCGCTGGTACTCCTGGATGTCGATCACGACGGCTTCCTGCTTGCCGCGCCGAGTGATGATCGTCGGGGTTTCCTCCCGACGAGCGCGGTCGATGACGTCAGCGAGGTGGCTGCGGACATCGGCCATAGATTCGATCACCGGATCACTCATGCCATGAATGTAACAGATGTACATGAGGGCCTCTGAGCCTCCTCGATCGTGTACGGCTCAATGTTCGACTCCCTCCTTCCTTTTCCAGACGCGGAGTCGTGGCGATCTCCGCCACGTCGGTTCGGGACATGTCTCGCTCACCGGCTCGGCGCGCTCCTGACGGCGTCCGCCATCCACCCCAATTGCGGTACCAGGGCCCCAGTTTGGGAGTGCAGGACCATTGATGGGTACAACGACCGCGTGGAGCCCAGGGGGAAGGAGTTGCGACGTGTCCCTGACGAACCGGCACCGGGTGTCGGTGCTGCACATCGACCGTGACGCCGATCTGCCGTTGCTGTACGTCTACCTGCCGGAGGAGAACGCGTTCCGGACGCTGGGGTACGTACGGCTGAGGGGGGTCACCGTTTGGGACGGCGTGAGCCATGCCGGACCGGACACCGACGATCAGCGGGACAGGTTCCTGTTGAAGATCCTGACCGCGCTGCTGGTCCCGCCACGCGAGGCGCGGCGCATCGTGCGCTCGGCCGATCACCTCTCGGAGCAGGGAAGTCCGTCCGTAGCCGGTCCTGGGACGGGCCTCGGCGCGCACGAGCTGGATGCCGGGGCTCCTGAGTTCCCTGTCGGGCCCGGGGAGCACGGTGGCACGCACTTGATCGGGCCCGGCATCGTCGTGGGGCTGCTGTGCGGCCTGCTCGTCGGCCGGCTGCTGGCGGGCTGGAACGGCGCGGTGATCGGCGCGTTCGTCGGCGCGTCGACGTTCCCCGATCTGTTCATGGGCGGCTGGCAGGCCCTGCACGCACGCAGCCCCCGCAACTACGTGGTGATCCAGGACACGGTGGCCACGCTGCTGGTCGCGGTCGGTGCGGTCGCGGGGGGCGTGCTCGGCTATATGCACGAGACCGGGGGCGAGGGCGTCGGCCAGGCACGCGGTGTCTTCCTTGGCATGGCGGTTGTGGCGTTCCCGCTCACTCAGCTGGCCACGACCTTCAGCATGGTGCCGTTCCGGCAGCGGTCGGTGGCCTGGTTCGGCCCGCTCGTCGTGGGCGGGCTGGCCTGGGCCGCATATGCGCTGTGGAGCAGCCCGGTGGCGCTGGCGCTGGGGATCGTCCTGGGGTCGTCGGTCGCGGGCGCCCTGGCGCGGCGCATCGGTGGTGTCGGCTGACCGTACGGGCGGTGGCAGGGCGGCAAGGAGGCGGACGTGGTCAGGTGTCCGGCGACCGGTCCTCGGGCCGACCGCCTTGGTGGTCGGCCCGAGTGATGTCCCACGACCGGGACGCGGCGTCATAGGAGATCCGGAATCGCCCGTCGGCCTCCTCCAGCATGGCCAACACGTCCCGCAGATCCCGGGCGGCCTGGGCCGGCAGCCGCTTGGGCATCTTGATGACCAACCGGCCGTCCCCCGTGACGATTTCAAGAAGTTCCGTGTCGGCGAGGGATGCGTCGATCTCCTCGCGTCGCCCTGGGCGGACCAGGCCGGCGATCTTGGGCCAGACCTCCTCGCCGGCCTTGGTCGCGATGGCGGAGACGAAAGGTTGCAGTGCCGCGGTGGTCACGACCGCGGTCGCCAGATCCAGGAATCCGATGCGCTCACCGCTGTCGCTCAGGTCGCAGTTCCAGCACCGCGCGGCCGTTCGCTGGTGACCGCAGGCCGGGCACGGGAATTTCGACACGTCACCTGTCATCCTCACCTCGCATCGGTGACCACCAGTGGGCCGTCGCGTCAGCGTGCACCGAAGGCCGGATCACCGCAAGATGGCGCGCGTGGGGCGGCAACCACCCTGTGGGGAAGGGGAATCGGATGGTCGACCAGCTCATGAAGCACAATCAGCTCGCGCGTCGCGCGCTGTGGTTGTTGCAACGCGCGCACAAGAGGCGCAGCGTCAGGAAGCTGAAGGCCGCGTCCCATGCGTTCGAGGACGTGCTGGAGATCATGTCGCCCCACCACCCGGACCGGCCGTCGTGCCTCAGCAACCTGAGCACGGCGTTGCGCCTCCAGTACGAGTGGACCTCGGACTCCGCCGCCCTCGACCGGCTCGTGGAGGTCGACGAGCTGATCACACAGAGCCTTTCCAAGGAGCACCCGCAGCGGAACCTGCACCGTCACAACCTGCGAGAGGTCCTGACGGTACTCGTGGCCGGGCCCCGTCGGCCCGGTCTGCTCGCCCGTGCGGTTCCCCTCGCCAGGGAAGCCGCAGCCGATCCCGACCACCGTTCTGTCTTCGTCGAAGCCCTGATCGTCTGTCTGGACGAACTGTACGAGCGCACCGAGGACGCGACCGTGCTGCTGGAGCTCATCGCCCTGGACCGGGAAAGGGTGGCCTCCGTCCCGGCCGACGATCCCGAGGTGGGGGCGTTCCTCAGCGACCTGGGTGCGAGCCTGCGCACGTTTGCCCTGCTGACGGGGGCCCCGGAGAACCTGGCGGAGGCCGTCAGCATCGGGCGGCGGGCGGTCGAGCGATGTCCGCCCGGGCACGAGCACCGCGCGTTCTGCCTCAACAGCCTGGGAAACTCGCTGCACGCCCTGTTCGTCCAGCAGGACCGGTCACTGGCGACGTTGCGTGAGTCGATCGCCTACGAGCGGCAAGCGGTCGCGGTGGCACCGGACGGGCATCCGGACCGCTCGTCCTGCCTGAGCAACCTCGGGATCGCGCTGCGCACGCTGTTCGAGGAGACCCGGGAACTCGACGCGCTCCACGAGGCCGTGCGGGTCAGCCGGGAAGCGGTCGCCAAGGCCGCGCCGGACGACGCCAGGCTCGCCCGGTACCTCGGCAATCTGAGCGCTGTCGACCAGGAGCTGTTCAAGCGGACCGGAGACAGGAGCGCGATCCTGGAAGCGGTGACGGCCTCCCGCACAGCCGTGGAGCTGAGCCCAGCCGACACCCCCCAGAGAGCCGGTCGGCTGAGCGACCTCGGCAACGCGCTGCACATCCTGGCCCAGGGCCCGTACACCGCGTCCGCCGAGGGCAGCCCCGCCGGAGGGGAACAGGTGCCGTGGAGCGACGTCGTAGCGACCCTGCGGGAAGCGGTCCAGGTGACCAGGGACGCGGTGGCGACGCGTCCACGGGAGGACCCGCACCGCGGCGGACGGCTGAGCAACCTCAGCATCGCCGCCCGCACTCTCTTCGAGTTCACCGGTGATCCCGCGGCGCTGGAGGAGGCCGTACAGGCGGCTCGTGAGGGCGTCGCGGCCACGGCGGCCGACACGACGGCCCGTGCGACGGCTCTGCTGTCGCTGGTCCGGGCGCTCGCGCGGCGCCCCTTCGAGCCGGACGTCCTGCGGGAGATGCACCGGTGTTGCGAAGAACTCGAGGGGGCGGCGACCGCCCCACGGACTCGCGTCATCGCGTACCTGCACCTCGGCAGGTACGCGATGTCGGCGGGCCGGCCCGAGGACGGGACGGCGCTTGCCGCCTACGAGAAGGCCGTCGCCTGGTTGCCGGAGATCGCCCCACGGCAGCTGCTGCGCCCCGACCGCGAGTACGGGCTGGGCGAGCTGGCGGGCCTGCCGGCCGAGGCCGCGTCGGCGGCCCTCCACCTCGGCCGGCCCGAACACGCCCTGCTGTTGCTGGAGCATGCCCGCGGCCTGCTGCTGCGCGAGGGCATGGGCGGCCGTGACGACCTCGACGAACTACGCCGCACCGATCCGGCGGCGGCCGAGGAATTCGTCCGGCTCAGGGAACAGCTCAACGCCTCCGACCAGACGAGCGTCGACCTCTACCACCAGAATCACGGGAGCCACAGGAGTGTCCCGGCAGCGGCCCGGCACGGCGGCCGGGCCCAGCAGCACCGGCAGCTCGCCGAGCGGTGGGAGACGCTGCTGGCCCGGATCCGCGCTCTTCCCGATCTGGAGGGCTTCCTGCTTCCGCCCACGATCGAGTCCCTTCGCCGTCGCCCGGCAGGCGGACCGGTCGTGCTGATCAACCCCAGCCCGTTCCGGTGCGACGCGCTGATTCTCACCCGCGACGCCTCCCTCCGCGCCCTGCGGCTGGACTGTGACTACGCCGAACTGCGCGAGCGGGCCAGGGCCTTCCAACGGCTCCCGTTCGCCGCACCGCACACGTCCACCGGTCCGTCTCGGCCGGACGAGACACAGCTGCTCGATCACCTGGCCTGGCTGTGGGAACGCATCGGCCAACCGGTCCTGGCCGAGCTGGACCTGCTGTCTCCCTCACCGCGCCCGGCACAAGAAGCCCCCAGGATCTGGTGGTGCCCGATCGGGGTGGCGGCTTTCCTGCCGCTGCATGCTGCGGGCCGGCACGGCGGCGCGGACGTAGGCGCCACCGTCATGGACCACGTGGTCTCCTCGTACACCTCCACGGTGCAGGCCCTCCTGCCCGACGACGACCGCCACGACACCGACACGGGCACGTCCGGGTCCTGCCGCGCCGAGGTCCTTGTCGTCGAGGTGAGCGAGGCGCCAGGGACGCGCGCCCTGCCGGGGGCCCGGTTCGAGGGCGAGCGTCTCGCCGATCTCGTGCCGGACCTGACCTCGCTCGCCGGTGCCCGGGCCACCCGGGACGCCGTGCTCGCGGCGCTGCCCGGACACGGCATCGCCCACTTCGCCTGTCACGCCGTCACCGACCCCAGATCCCCGTCCCTCAACCGGCTGCTGCTGCATGATCACGCGTCGGCCCCGCTCACGGCGATCGAACTGTCGGCACTGGACGTTCCGCACGGTGGACTGGTCTACCTCTCGGCCTGCGAGACGGCGCGGTCGAACGAGCGACTCGCCGACGAGGCCGTGCACATCGCCACGGCCTTCCAGCTCGCCGGCTACCGCCACGTCATCGGCACGCTCTGGCCGGTCGCCGACAGCGCCGCCGGACGCATCGCGGACGACTTCTACACCGGCCTCGCCCCGTCCTTCCACCCCGGCGAGGCCGCCAGGATCCTCCACCGTGCCGTCCACGCCCTCCACGCAGACGCGCCGGACGAGCCGTCAGGCTGGGCCGCGCACATCCACCTCGGCCGCTAGGACGTGGTTCTGTGGTCGCGGTTCTGGTTGCGTTCACCCCCGTCCAGCACTGTCCGCAACCTGCCTGTTCGCCCACTCCGCCGCAGGTCAGGACACCTCTGACTACCCGTGAACAGCCGGACGAACATTTGGAAAGCGTGTTGGGGGCGAGCCCTCACGGGTTCGAATCTCGTATCCTCCGCCGGTGCCTCACCGGGCACGATGTCGAAGGGCCCCACCGTTCGCGGTGGGGCCCTTCGACGTTTCTCGGGCCTCGTTTCTCAGACCTCGTTTCTCAGACCTCGTTTCTCAGACCTCGTTGTCCATACGCGCAGACGTGCAGCGCCCCGAAGCTGCCGTGAGCGAGGACAAGGGCCCCGTGGTCGATGCGGCTGGACGGGTGCAGTTCGGCACCTGCCTTCGGCGCCGTTCGCCCGGAGTGGCGCGTCGCCGGATTACATGGGCCTGCGCCTCGGTGCGGGGCGTGCCGGCGTCCTTCACGGCCCCGGATCCGACGAATGAAAGAGCGCAATGGCAGAGCGCGACCCTCGCAACCGCACTGGCCGCAGCCCGCTACTTCGCGGGCTCGCCGCTGCCGTGCTCGCCGCCGGCATGCTGGTGGTCTCGGCGGGAACCGGTTACGGAACCGGTGCGACCCCTCCGGCGCCCGGCGCACAGTTCACGCCGCTGACGGCGGCGGTCATCACCGAACCGACGCCGTTCGTCGCCACGGACGGCAGGACGCACCTCTCGTACGAACTGCTCGCCACGAGCTCACTGCCCAGCAGCACGCCGTTGCGGCTCGACCGTGTCAACGTCCGAGACGCCCGCACGCACCGGGTCATCGGCTCGCTGCGCGGTCGGGCGCTGGCCGAGGCCGCCAATCCCGTGGGCGACCCCCTGCCGGGTGCGGACGGGGACACGCCGCCGCCCCCGCCGCCGACGCCGACCGTCATCCAGGGCTCCCAGAAGTGGATCATCTGGCTCGACCTGACCCTCGACCGCGGTCAGCGGGCGCCCAAGGTCCTCGAACACCATCTCTCGGGTGCGGTCCTGGCCCCCTCCGGCCCCTCCGCTTTCGAGGAGACGGTGCAGGCCACGCGGACCGCCGACAGGCCGCCCTTGAACTTGGGCCCGCCGGTCCGTCCCGGCACCTGGTACTCCAGTGAGTCGTGCTGCGGCAACACCCACCACCGGCGCGGCCTCGCCCCGATCAACGGCCGCTTCTACGTGCCGCAGCGCTTCGCGATCGACTGGTACCGGGTCGGCGAGCAGGGGCAGACGTGGGAAGGCGATCCCGCACGGCTCACCAGTTACCTGAGCTACCGTCAGCCGGTCGTGGCCTCGCTCGGCGGCACAGTGGTGGAGATCCAGGACGGACTCCCGGACCAGACGCCGCCCGTCACACCGCCCACCCCGCCGATCGAGGACACCGTCGGCAACCACGTCACCGTGGAAGTCGCGCCGGGCCGCTATCTGCTCTACGCCCACCTGAAACCCGGCTCGCTCAAAGTCCGGAAGGGTGACCGCGTCGAATCCGGCCAGGTCCTCGGGCTGATCGGCAACAGCGGCAACTCGACCACACCACACCTGCACTTCCAGGTGATGACCACAGCCGAGTTCTTCCCGACCGACAGCCCGCCGTTCACCTTCCGGCAGTTCCGCGTCGTCGGACAGGTCGAACCCCGGATCTGGGACGACAACCTGGGCCTGCAGCCGACCGGCGTCCTACCGATCACGCCCTCGCCGTACGACGGCCGTCACCGTGCGCGCTATCCGCTCGACCGCGAGGTGCTGAAGTTCTGACCGGGCGCCGATCGGGCCGGCGGCCGGGCACCACCCGTATCCTCCGCCAGTGCCTCACCGGGCACTAACGTCGAAGGGCCCCACCGCGAGGTGGGGCCCTTCGACGTTGTGTCCTTCGTCGTTTTCTGTCTCAGGAGCGAGCGGATGAGCGAACAGCGGACTGTGGACTTCTGGTTCGACCCTGTCTGCCCGTACACGTGGATCACCTCACGGTGGATGGTGGAGGTCGCCAAGGTGCGGCCAGTGGCCGTCCGCTGGCGGGTGATGAGTCTGTCGGTGCTCAACGAGCACCGGGACGACAACCCCGAGGGCGAGTGGGGCGACTACATGTGGGCGCCGGTGCGTGTGTGTGCCGCCGTGGAGGAGCGGTTCGGTCAGCAGGCGCTCGGTGATCTCTTCACCGCGATGGGTACCCGATTTCATCTCCGGGGTGAGTGGGGGAACCTTCCGGCGGCCTTGGCGGATGCCGGGCTGCCTGAGGGGATCGCCGAGGTCGCCGAATCCACCGCGTACGACGAGGCCATCCGGTCCTCGCACGCGCAGGCCGTCGCTCTGGCCGGCGACGACATCGGCACGCCGGTTCTGTCGGTCGCCGGGCCCGGTGGCGAACGGGTCGGCTTCTTCGGTCCCGTCGTCTCCCCCGCACCCACCGGGGAAACGGCCGGGCGGTTGTGGGACGGCTTTCTGCTGCTGGCCGCTGTTCCGGGCTTCTACGAGGTCAAGCGGACCCGTACCGAAGAGCCTCGGTACGACATGGGCGACTGACATGGGCGACTGATACGGCACATCCGGATGACCGGGGCGTAACCGTTGTCCCCCTGGAGAGCTACGCGTGAATGACCCCTGCGGGGTGACGATCCTGGGCCGCCTGATCCGTAGCGTCTGAGTTGTCGCCGACGGACTCCGGCCGACCGGCCCGTTCCCAGCCCGTTGTCTTCTCCTTGCCTTCCCCTTGTCTTCCCCTTTGTCTTCTTGGAGGTCCTCCGTGAACCGCATGCTCAAGACAACCGCCATGGCCGCGACGTTCTGTGCCGTGGCCGGTGCGGGCATCGTCGGTTTCGGGGAGGCCACTGCCCAGGCGGCCCAGGCACAGGCACAGTCGGCGGCCACCACGACCGCGCGGCACGGGCACGGGGACGGGGACGGGCACGGGGACTCGTTCTCGGGGACGAAGAAGATCCGTGTCGGCGGTTACTCGGTCAACGTCTCGTGCTCCGGCCGCTCGGTGGACCGTAAGCCGGTGGTCGTCCTGATGGCCGGAGGGGGCGACGGGCTGGACACGATGGCCGGCCTGCAGAAGACCTTGAGCAAGAAGGCCCGGGTCTGCTCCTACGACCGGCTCGGCGAGGGCGAGAGCGACCAGCCGAACGGCATCCAGACCATCAACGACAGCTCCAGGATCCTTACGGGCGTTCTCGACCGGATCGCCGGTGACCGTCAGGTCGTGCTGGCCGGCCACTCGCTGGGTGGACTGATCGCCGCCCGGTACGCCCCCGACCACCGGGACAGGGTCAAGGGCCTGGTCCTGATGGATGCCACGATCCCGGCCCTGACGGCGGGCATCTCGAAGGCGATCCCCGAGTCGGCCACCGGCATGGCGGCCGAACTGCGTGACCAGACCATCGCGGTGAACGAAGGCCAGAACCCGGAGAAGTTCGTCATCGCCGACGAGAAGGTCCGCTCCGCGGGGAACATCCCGGTGCAGATCATCAGGCACGAGTCCCAGTACGCCGACGTCCCCGACTACGGGCCCGCCCTGGAAGCGATGTGGGCCGAGGGACAGGAGCAGTGGCGTGCGCTCTCCGGGCGCAGCAGGATCGGCGTCGCCGCCGGAAGCGGGCACTACATACACGTCGACCGCCCCGACATCGCCGTCAAGGCCATCCAGCGAGTCACCACGCAGGCCGCGGCCCACTCGTAGTCACCGAGGAACTCCGGCCCGGACACTGCCAGTTCCCCCTTTCTCCCGAGCTCGTGTCCTCCGCCTGTGCCTCGCCGGACACCATGTCGAAAGGCCCCACCATTTGCGGTGGGGCCCTTCGGCGGCGGTTACTTCGGGTCGCGGTTGAACGACGCCTTCGACCAGAAGTAGCCCAGTGCGGTCAGCGCCAGGGACCAGGCGAGGGCGAGCCATCCGTTGTGGCCGATCTCGGTGCCGAGCAGCAGCCCGCGCAGGGTCTCGATGGCCGGCGTGAACGGCTGGTACTCGGCGACCGGCTGGAACCAGCCCGGCATCGCGTCGACCGGGACGAAGGCGCTGGAGATGAAGGGCAGGAAGATCAGCGGCATCGCGTTGTTGCTGGCCGCCTCGGGGTTCGGGCTGACCAGGCCCATGCCGACCGCGATCCAGGTGAGCGCCAGGGCAAAGAGCACGAGCAGCCCGAACGCCGCCAGCCACTCCAGGACTGTCGCGTCCGTGGACCGGAAGCCGATGGCCACGGCGACGGCCCCGACGAGGACCACGCTCATCACGCACTGCAGGACGCTGCCGACGACGTGTCCGATGAGCACCGAAGGGCGGTGGATCGCCATCGTGCGGAAGCGGGCGATGATGCCCTCGGTCATATCCATGGAGACGGACACCGCGGTGCCGATCGTGGTTCCGCCGATGGTCATCAGCAGCAGGCCCGGCACGAGATACGCGATGTAGTCGGAGCGGTCCGCGCCGCCGCCACCGATGCCCGCGCTCATCACGTCGCCGAAGATGTAGACGAAGAGCAGGAGCAGTACGACCGGCGTGAGCAGCAGGTTCAGGGTGAGGGACGGGTAGCGCCGCACGTGCAGGAGGTTGCGACGCAGCATCGTGGACGAGTCGCGCACGGCGAGGGCGAGGGTACTCATCGGGCGGTCTCCTTGGGCTGGTTGGGCTGGGGGGGCACTTTGGTGCTGTCGGTGAGGGCGAAGAAGACGTCGTCGAGGTCGGGGGTGTGGACGGTGAGTTCGTCGGCGTCGATGCCGGCCGCGTCCAGCCAGTCGAGGATGGAGCGCAGTTCGCGCTGGCTTCCGTCGCTGGGGATCTGGAGGGAGAGTGCCTCGTCGTCCCGGGTGGCCTCGCGCAGGGCGAGGGCGGCCGTCTCGTACGCGGCCGGGTCGTCGAAGCGCAGTCGTACGTGTCCGCCGGGGATCAGGCGCTTGAGCTCCTCGGCGGTGCCCTCGGCAGCGATCCTGCCGTCGTTCAGGACCGCGATGCGGTCGGCGAGTTCGTCGGCCTCTTCGAGGTACTGGGTGGTGAGGAAGACGGTGACGCCGCCGGTGACGAGTTCGCGGATGATCTGCCACATGTTGTGGCGGGAGCGGGGGTCGAGGCCGGTGGTGGGTTCGTCGAGGAAGATGATGCGGGGGTTGCCGACCAGGGTCATGGCGATGTCCAGGCGGCGTTTCATGCCGCCGGAGTAGGTGGAGGCGGGCTTCTTCGCCGCTTCCACGAGGTCGAAGCGTTCCAGGAGTTCGGCAGTCACCCGCCTCCCCTCGCCGCGCGAGAGATGGTGCAGGTCCGCCATGAGGAGCATGTTCTCCTCGCCGGTGATCAGGCCGTCCACGGCGGAGAACTGACCCGTGACACCGATCGCGGCCCGCACCCCGTCCGGTGACGTGGTGACGTCGTGGCCCGCGACCTGAGCCTGTCCGCCGTCGGCGGAGATGAGGGTGGAGAGGATCTTCACGGCGGTGGTCTTGCCGGCGCCGTTCGGGCCGAGCAGGGCGAACACGGACCCGGCCGGGATGCGCAGATCGATCCCGTCGAGGACGGTCTTGTCGCCGAACGACTTGCGCAGACCGACGGTGGAGACGGCAGCAGGCGACAGGTGACCGTCACTTTGATTGGACGTGGGCATGACAGACGAAGGCATGGAGCCCTCCCGTTAGAAGGCTGAAGGGGGTGGGGGATCGGAAGAGGTGGGATGAGGTGCGGTGAGGGCTGGTGCGGGGCGGGCTCCGTACGAGGCGAGGGCGCTCAGGCCTTGGCGCGGAGGACGTCGATGTTTCCCCAGTTGGACCGTGCGCGGACCTTGACGGTCTCCTCGGTCTGCTCCGGGGCCTCGGACGCGGCGAGCGTGTTGCGCACGTGCCCGCGGTTGGAGCTGACGTCGAGCCAGGCGGCTGTGCCCTCGCGGATACCGACCTCGATGGCGCCGTTGGAGGTCTCCAACTGGACGTTTCCGCGGGCGACTTCGGCGACGCGAAGGGAGCCGTTGGTCGTGGTGCCGACGACCGACGCCTCGGCGCGCGCGATGTCGATGGCGCCGTTGGCACCGCTCATCCGCAGCTCACCGGTCACGGCGCCGACGGTCGTGCTGCCGTGCGAGTTCTTCAGGACGGCGGGGCCGTCGACGACGCCGACGCGCACGTTGCCGGTGCTCGTGGTGATCTCGGCCATGCCTTCGACCCGGTCGACGGTGCTGGAGCCGTGCGAGACCTTCAGCTGCAGCGGTCCCGTGGTGTCGAGGCGGACGTCACCCGCCGAGATCTTCACCCGGACCTCGCCGAGCCGGCCCTCGCCGATCATCTGGGTCCCGGCGCCGGTCATGTCGACGTTCGAGCCCGTGGGCAGTTCCACGGACACGTCGACGGTGCCGCCGCGCCCGAGCAGGTTGGCCTTGGGCGTGGTGACGGTCAGGGTGCCGCTGGCGTAGGAGACCTCGGTCTGGTCGGCCGTCCGTACGTCCAGGTCCTTCTTCGGGTCGCGGGGCCGAACGTCGACGACGGTTTCGTGGCGGTCGCCCGTGGTGAACCGGATGGAACCGGCGTAGACGTAGGCGGTGGCCGAGATCGGTTCGGGCGTTTCGAAAGAAGGCATGGCTGTCCCGTCCTCTTGAGTCCTTGGGCCGTCCCCGCTGGTGGGACGTGGTGTGGATGAAGTGACGTGCGTGAAGTGATGTGGGTGAAGTGATGTGGGTGAAGGGGCAGGGGCGCAGGCGCGTTCAGCGCACCCAGCCCGTGATGCTCTGGCCGATCGTCTGGGTCCTCTCCGTCGTCCGCGGCCGGGTGCCGCCGTCGACCGCGGCCGACACCGCACGCACCAGCCACGCGTTGACCGACAGGCCCTCGCGGGTCGCGGCCTCCTCGGCGCGGGCCTTGAGGTGGGCCGGCATACGGAGGTTGACGCGGGCGGTGCCGCTCTCGTCGCCGTCGGCCGGGGCCGGGGCCCTGAGCGGTTCGACGGGCTCGACCGGCTCCGCCGGGGCACCACCGTCGGTGGGCGGCGGTGTCACGACGAAGTCGGGGTCGAGCCCGCGCAGCCGTACGTCGACCGAGCCAGGGGCGAGTTCACGGGTGATCTCGTCCGTCGCGGCGGAGAGCACGTTGAGCATGATCAGCCGGGTCGCCGACTCCAGGGGAGCCGTCAACCTCTCCGCCAGCTCGCGTGCTTCGTCGCCGCCGGCTTCGGCGGCCACCGCGAGTTCGCGGCGGAGGCTGTCGACATACGGGGTGAGGTCCATGACGCCACGATGGCACCACAATGGCGCCACACGCAAGCCACGAGGTGGCATTTCACGACCCTCAGTCGAAGAGAACGCTCTGACCTGCAGAAACATGCTGGCACCCGACTGAACAGTTGTGGCACCAGGTGCGCCCACGAGCCCTGAGGGACGGAGAATGGCGCCGCGCGGCACCAGATGGCACCACCCGGTGCCGTGCGGTGCCGCCCGGTGCCGCCCCGCCCCGTGCCCCCCTAGGTGCCATGCGAGATCGCAGGGGGGGCGGCCCAGCCCACCGGCGTGCGCCGCACCACCTTGCCCCGCCCGTCCGCCTCCGGTGAGGCCGTGCCTTGATCGTCATGGCAGCGATTGCGCCGGGCCTGGGTGACGGCCGGTAGGGCCTCCGAGTGACCTTCCGCGGGCCCGCGTGCGCGCTGCCCACAGGGCGGTCGGCCTTGCCTGGAAGGAGTTCGGATGCCGTCACCTCCACAGCCCTGAGCTGCGGAAACACGGGCCGCCATCGCGTGGGGATCGGGGTCCGTGTCATGCTCTGGTCTCCGTTCCCGTCCCTCGGAAGCTCCCGTCCCCCGGAAGCTCCTGTCCCTCGGAAGCGCGGCGCCGACATCGACACCCGACCGATGACCTCCCGGTTGCCCGGTGCGCCGACGGCTCGTAAGGACCGCTCGTGACCAAGGCTCTTCCCGGCCCGCCGCAGGACGCCAGGGCCGCGCAGACGTCACCGACATCCGCACCGGAACCGGCACCCACACCCACACCCACACCCACACCCACACGAATACCGGTACAGATACCGGCACGCACACCGGTACAAGTGCCGGAACCGATACAAGCCTCACCCGGGTCCGCGATACCCGGGCCGGTCGCGCTCCCCCCGCGCAACCGGCGCCCCCGCCGAACCGGCCCACCCGGCCGGCTCGACCCGTACCTCCTCTCCCTCGCCCTCTTCGCCGCCTACGCGGCTCTCTCCCTCGCCCGCTACCGGCATCTGGCCACCCGTTCCTGGGACCTCGGCATCTTCGAGCAGGCCGTCCGCGCGTACGCGCACCTCCAGGCGCCCGTCGTCGATCTGAAGGGGCCCGGGGCCAATGTCCTGGGCGACCACTTCAGCCCGGTCACCGCTCTCCTCGCCCCCGTCTACCGGGTCTTCCCCTCCCCCGTCACCCTGCTCGTCGCGCAGGCCGCGCTGTTCGCGCTGTCCGCCGTACCGGTGACCCGTGCGGCCGCCCGGCTGCTGGGGCGTGCACGCGGGCTCGCGCTCGGCATCGCGTACGGCCTGTCCTGGGGCATCCAGCGTGCCGTCGACTTCGACTTCCACGAGATCTGCTTCGCCGTGCCCCTGATCGCGTTCAGCCTGGAGGCGATCCTGGCCCGGCGGTGGCGCGCGGCGTTGCTGTGGGCGCTGCCGCTCGTGCTGGTCAAGGAGGACCTCGGGGTGACGGTGGCGGCCATCGCCCTCGTCGTCGCCCTGCGATGCCGACGCGACTCCCGGCGCGACTCCCGGCGCACGATCCTGTACGCCCTCGCCGTGGCCGCCCTGGGCATCGCCGCCACCCTGGTCGTACTCGTCGTCGTCATCCCGGCCTTCAACACGACCGGCGGCTACGACTACTGGACCAAGGTCGACGGCGGCTCGACCCTCCTCGACGGTACGGGTGACAAACTCCGCACCCTCGCCTGGCTGTTGGTGCCGACCACCGGGCTGCTGGCACTGCGCTCCACGCTGTCCGTCGTCGCGCTGCCCACGCTCGGGTGGCGGTTCCTCTCCTCCGACGACCACTACTGGGGCACCGACTGGCACTACAGCGCCGTCCTGATGCCCGTCGTCGCGCTCGCCCTTGTCGACGCGCTCGCCGGTGCCCGGTACAGCCCGTGTCCCTGGCTGCGTACGTACGCGCAGCATCTGCCGACGGCCGTCGCCGCGGCCGCGCTGTCGCTCACGACCACGCTCCCGATGGCCGTGCTGACCGAGCCCGCCGCCTACCGCAAGCCCGCGCGCGTCATCGCGGTCGAGCGCCTCCTGGACCGGATCCCGGACGGCGCGACCGTCGAGGCGGACATCCGCCCCAGCAGCCGCCTCACCTCACGCTGCCGTGTCCTGTGGGTGGGCGACACCGGCGGGATCACCCCCGACTACATCGCCCTGCAGAACCGCCGCGACCGGATCCGCGACATCGAGGCACGCGCGCGGCAGCTGCACCCCCGCGCCGATTACTCGCTCGTCGGCACGGTCGAGGGGTACGTCGTCCTCAAGCTCGACTCCTGACCGCGCCCAGCACCCCGCACCCGCGGCCCCGGGGGGGGGGGCCCCCGCGCGCCGGGGGAGCAGGCGACGCCCCCCGCCCCCCCACACCCCCCCCCCCCCCCCCCCCCCCCCCCCCCCCCCCCGCCCCCCCCCCCCGGGCCCCCCGGGCCCCGGGCCCGCGGGCCGCGCCCAACACCCAGCCCCGGCACACGGACTCGCGTCGTCCGCCGGACGTCAGCGGAGGATCTTCACGCGGCGGGTCTCCGACACCTGGTCGATGTCCGACGTGCGGATGGTGACCTTCATCGTCCAGGTGCCCGGGATCGGGAGGTTGAGGGACGACGTGCCCCAGTAGCCGCCCTTATTGGTGAGGCCGGCGTCGATGGGGCCGATCTTCTGGGACGCGAGGGTGAAGGAGAGGCGGATCTCGGGGACCGTGGCGATGCCTCCGTCGGGGCCGATGACGACCGCCTCGACCGTGTTCTCCCCGACGCGGCCCGGTTCCAGGATGATCTGGACCTTGCCGTGGCCGCCGGGGGTACCGACGTCGAAGGGGATCAGGGTCGTGGACGCGGTCCGCTGACCGGCCGCCGCGGTCTTCTCGGCCGCCGCCGTCTCGATCTCGGCGCGCCCCGGCTGCGTACCGGTGAGAACCGTCGTGATGACCAGGACGACCACACCCACGACGACCTCGGCCAGGACCGACCGGCGCAGGGCACCACGGCGGACGCCGGGTGCGGAGGTCGGCCCGGACCCGCTCTCGGGCTCCTCGTCGGAC
This sequence comes from Streptomyces sp. NPDC050988, assembly GCF_044456225.1. Lineage (NCBI taxonomy): Bacteria > Bacillati > Actinomycetota > Actinomycetes > Kitasatosporales > Streptomycetaceae > Streptomyces > Streptomyces sp. NPDC050988. The sequence continues at coordinate 134,153 of NZ_JBITFQ010000012.1, forward strand.
CCGTCGCCCGCGGCGGCCGACGTGGACTCTCCGCTGTCCCCGCCCGAACTGCCGGCCCCGGGGCCGGAGTCCGCGCCCCCGCCCGCACCCGCACGTGCCCCCACCGTCTCCAGCACCGGGACCCGCAAGGGCTCCTCCGCGTCCGTCAGGCGGCCCGTCCAGCGGCGCGAGAAACCCGCCGCCGCCAGCAGCAGGACCACCGCGCACACCTTGACGACCAGGATCCGGCCGTACAACGTGTCGAACACCGCGTCCCAGGAGCCGAGCCCCCGCCAGGACTGGTAGACGCCGGTCAGCACGAGGACGGCGACCGAGGCGAACGCGAGGCGCGAGAAACGGGCCACGGAGGCCGCCGAGAGCAGCGCCTCCGAGCGGTGGAGCGTGGTGAGGAGCGCCGCGAGGCCACCCAGCCAGACCGCCATCGCGAGCAGGTGCAGTACGGAGGAGGTCATCGCCAGGGGGACCTGGATCCCGGCGGACGCGTGCTCGGCGGCCGCCCAGGTGCCCGCCAGACCGACGGCGAGAATCCCGCCGGCCGCGAGAACGGCCGGCTTCGGCCGCACCTGTTCCTTCTCCGGACCCTCCGCCTCCGCCTCCGTCTCCACTGCCGCGCCCCGACCGAGCCGTACGAGGAAGACCGCGGCCCCCGCGAGCAGCGCGAGCCGGGCCAGCAGGGCCCAGCCCGGCCTGCTGGTCAGGGTGTTCTCGATGAGTTCGGGGTCGAGGAGGGTGGCGGGGCCGGTGCCGCGCTCGTACGGGCCGCGGAACAGCAGGAGCGCGGCCGTCGTGGCGACGAGGACCCACCAGCCGGCCCGGACGAGTCCGCGCACCGGCTCGGCGGAGCGTGGGCGGCAGACCAGAACGAAGGTGGCCGCGCCGATGAGCAGGGCCACGGCGGCGTACGCGGCGTAGCGGGCGATGTCGTAGAGCGCGCCCGAGGCGGGGTTCACGGCCGGCTCGGCGGAGACGGACGCCGTGGTCTCGGACGGTTTGCCGATGGAGAAGGTGAAGGCGCCGGAGATGGGGTGGCTGTCCGCCGAGACCACCCGCCAGGCCACGGTGTACGTGCCGTCGGCCAGGCCGTCGTCGAGCGGCACCCGGACGCTGTCGGACCGGCCGGACGCGTGTTCGGTGTCGCCCGCGTTCACCCGGCGGTTCTCGGGGCTGAGGACGCGCAGCGAGTCGTCGGTGATGCCGACCGACTCCGTGAAGGTCATGGTGACCTGCTTCGGCGCGGACTTGAGGACGGTTCCCTCGCCGGGGGTCGTCTCGCGCACGGCCGAGTGGGCGGACGCCGAGCCCGCGCCGCCCAGCAGGAACAGCGTGCCGAGCAGGACGACCAGGGCCAGTGCCCGGCGTGGCGCCGACACCCGTAGTACCCGTAGCACTCGGTGTATGCGGCGCCCTCGGCCCACGTCGCCTCTCCCTGCTGCTCGTCCTGCTCGCACCGCACGTCCATGTACGAGTGCGTCTGTGGCTGCGGCCGGCTGCCGTTGTCCTCGGCCGCGGCCTAGGTGAGAGTACGGATGTACGCGACACCTTGTTCAACCCGGCCCTCGCCCGCACCGGCCGAGCGCGACCGCCTCGACGCCGCCCCGGAACCCGCGTTCACCAGGTCGGCCGCGCCGACACCCCGCCGTCCACGACCAGGTCGTGCCCGGTGATCCAGGAGGCCATCGGCGAGGCGAGGAACACACAGGCGTCGCCCACGTCCTCGGGACGCCCCAGCCTCCCGGTGGGCACCGCCTGTTGCCAGCGCCGTACGCCGTCGGGCCACGCCTGCGCGAGCCCCGCGCGGTCGATCAGCCCGGGGGAGACCGTGTTCACGCGGATCCCGTAGGGACCGTACTCCAGGGCCGCCGAGCGCGCGTGCGCGACGACGGCCGCCTTGGACGCGGAGTAGTGGGCGTGCAGGGGAGCGGGGTGTGTGGCCTCGATGGACGCGATGTGCGTGATGCTGCCCACAGGCCCGGCGGCCGAGCCCCGCCGGTCGCCCGTGTCACTCAGGCTGCCCGTGTCACTCAGGCCGCCCGGGTCACTCAGGTCACTCGGATCGCCCTGCCGCCTCCCGTCGCGCATGACCTCCACCGCCGCCTGCGTACACACGAACACGCTCGACAGGTTGGCGTCGACCACCGACCGCCAGTCCCCCGCCGTCATCCCGGGCAGCTCCTGGACCGGCTGTACGCCCGCGTTGTTGACCAGGGCCGACAGCCGGCCGCCGCATCGGTCGGCCGCCTCGCGGACCAGGCGGTGGCACTCGTCCTCGACGGTCAGATCGGCCCGCAGGGCTACCGCGTGTCCGCCCGAGCCGACAATGAGGTCGACGACTTCACCGGCGGCCTCCGCGTTCGTACGGAAGTGGACGGCCACGGCCGCCCCCGCCGCAGCGAACCGCAGGGCGATGCCGCGCCCGATGCCGCCCGACGCCCCGGTGACGAGGGCGACCTGCCCGTCGAGAAGTCCGCGGAGGTGTCCGTCGCGGCGTCCGTCCCGATGTCCGTCCCGATGTCCGTCGTCCGGGCCGCTCACGGGCGGCTCAGCGCGGCGATCCGCGCGGCCCGGTCCGGGTAGCGGGCGGTGAGTTCCGCCGCGTCCCCGTGCTCGTACCCCTCGTAGGTGAAACCGGGCGCCATCGTGCACCCGAAGAACGACCAGCCGGTGGCGGTCGCGACCCGCGCGCCCATCCAGGTGCGTGCGGGCACGGTGTACTGGAGGTGCTGGCCGCCAAGGACGTCGGGGCCGAGCAGGACCGTACGGGACGTGCCGTCGGGGGACAGGAGGAGCATCTCCAGGGGATCCCCCAGGTAGAAGTGCCAGGTCTCGTCGGCGGGGAGCCGGTGGAGCGCGGAGAAGTCGTCGGGTTCCGCGGTCAGGAGGACCACTATCGCGGACCCCTCGGGGCGGCCGTCGGGCCGTTCGGGACCCGCCCAGGTGCGGGCGAAGAGACCGCCCTCCTTGGGGATGGGCTCCAGTTTGTAGTGGGCGACCAGGGCTTCGGGAGTGATGTCATGGACCACCTACCGACCATGCCCCAAAGGGAGTTGTCGATGCGCCACCCGGACCGCGACGCGCGGAACACCGAGCGCCGCCCCGAGGCAGCCGTCGGCCCCCAAGTCCCTAAAGTCCCGCGGCTTCCCTTGTCAGGAACGCCAGTTGGGCCTTCTTCGCCGACAGGTGCACCTCCGGCAGGTCTATCTCCGGGAGCACGACCGGCGGTCCGAGCACGAATCCCTGGCGGGTCAGACGGGTGATCGCCTTCTCGTTGCGGATGTCGGGCTCGACCACGACCCGGCGCCGGTCGAGGACGCGCAGCACATACACGGTGAACGCGGTCAGCAGCGCCGAGCTGTACCCCGGCCGCTCGTCCCCCTCGCCCGCGGGCGCGATCAGCAGGTGGACGCCGATGTCGCCGGGCTCCACCTCATAGCACTCGCTGACCCGGTCGGCCTCCGGCTCGTACGTCTGGAAGAGCGCGGCCGGCCTGCCGTCCAGGACGGCGAGGAAGGCGTGGTGGGTGTCGAGGGAGTCGAGATGCCGGTACGTCTCCAGCACCTGCTCCCTGCCGAAGCCGCCCATGCCCCAGAACCGGGCGCGTTCGGCCGTCACCCAGGCATGGAGCACGTCCAGGTCGGCGTCCGGGTCCACGCGCAGGACACGGACCGTGCCGAGACCGTCGACGACCTGCTCGTGGACGGCCTCACGGCTCGCGGCGTACGGCTCGGACGTCATCGTCCTGTCCTCCATGAGCTTGGTCCAGTCGGTCACGACGGGGACGAGATCTCCCCTGACCCACAAGGGGAGTTGATCGCGGTGGTGCGGTGAGTCCGGAACGCCCGAGGCACCGAAGGGCACCACCCAGAGGCTGTTCTCGCGTCGCGCGACGTCCCACACATAGCGGGCGGCGGGACCGCGAGCGGCCCGGTCGGTGAGCCCCGGTACGGCCGAGGTGCACAGCACGCAGTCGTGGTCGCCGGAGAGCCCGGGCTCCCGTTCGTCGTACTCGCCGTACTCGCCGTACGAGGGGTCCGGCAGCGCCCGCCAGGGAGCGAGGCGGTGGGTGTCGCCCCACGTGCCCTTCGGCGGGTCTCCGGCCACCTCCTCGACGGCGGCCCTGACGACCTCGGCACGGTCGATCCCGTACAACTCCTCGGCCCTGAGCAGGCTTTCGAGGGCGAAGGCGACCCGGGGGACGAGTGCGAGCCAGGGGCGGAAGACCTCGGGGTGGAGCGGGGGTTCGGCGAGGCGGGCCAGGGCGGGGTGGGCCGCGAGGCGGCGTACGACCGCGCTCCGGACTGCCGCATAGGTGGCCGCCTCCGTGCTGTCGGCTGCCATGTGGCGGTCCCAGTGGAGGAGCCGGTCGCGCAGGGAGGCGGCCTCGGGGGTGAGGTCGTCCAGGGCGGCGAGGCGGTCCAACAGCGGGGCCGCGGAGGCGAGATGGGTGTCCATGTGGAGGGCGGCCATGTCGGCGGCGGTCCAGTCCCGACGGGTGCCGAGGAGTGCGCGCAGCCGGGTGGCCCGGTGGGGCGGGGCGAACTCGACGCCGAGCGGAGTCGCCGGGCCGCGCTGGTTCGCCATGACCGCGATGCCGTCGTCGACCGTGCCGCGCGGCATGGGGGCGTACCAGCCGCGCCACTCGTGCCCCGGCTCCCAGGCGTTGACGATCCGCGTGCGGTTGTCCTCGCTCCGGACCGGGACCCTGCCCGCGACCCGGTGCAGTACGCCGCCCTCGGTGTCGGCGGCCTGGACGACGTTGACGGGTTCGGCCCAGTCGTCGAACGCGCGGTCCACGTCGGCGACCCGGCGGGCGCGGAGAAGGGGGAGGAGGGCGGAGAAGCCGAGGTCTTCGGTGACGCGGGGCGGGTGGCGGAGGCTGAGGGGCGCGGTCGAGGCGCCGCCGTCACGGTCCCGGCCGCTGCCACCGTCCGTGTCGCCGTCGGCGTCGCCGTACGGGTCGGTGTCGCCGTTGACGACGACCGGGCCGCGGTCGGTCTCGATCACCTCCACCTCGACGGGGTCGCCGTCGGCCACCTCGATGATCTCGGTGTGCCGGGAGGCGGGGTGCCACAGCCCGTCCGGGCCGAGGGCCTCCACCCGGTCGCCGTTTCCGCCGCCATCTCCGCCGCCATCTCCGTTGCCGTCTCCGGTCCGCCGGAGCCGCTCCCGGTAAAGGTCCTGGTAGTCGGCCATCGCGTTGGTGATCGACCAGGCGACCGTGCCCGTGTGGCCGAAGTGGGCGATGCCCGGGACGCCCGGTACGGCGAGGCCGATGACGTCGAACTCCGGGCAGGACAGGCGGAGCTGCTGGTAGACGCCGGGGGCCTCGATGTAGCGGTGGGGATCGCCCGCGACGACCGGCCCGCCGGTGGCGGTGCGCTCGCCGGTGACGAGCCAGCCGTTGCTGCCGGAGGTGCCGGGTCCGTCGGTGGCGAAGAGGCCGACCGCGTCCGGACCGAGATGGCGTACGACCTCCTCGCGCCAGAGCTTGGCCGGGAACCCGGCGAAGAGGATGTGCGTGGCGAGCCAGACGCCGAGCGGGGTCCAGGGTTCCCAGCGGCCGGGGGCGAGACCGACGGCCGTGAACTCGGGGGCGCGGCGGGCGCCTTCGGGCAGGCCCTGGTTGACCCCGTCGACGTACGCCCGGACCCACGCGGCCGTCTCGGGGTCCCGTCTCTCCAGGGCGGTGAAGCAGCGTCTCGCCGTGTCGTCGAGCCGGGCCTGTCTCGCGAACCGGTCCCAGCCGAGGGCGTCGGCGCCGAGGAACGCGGCCGAGGTGCCGCGCGCCCGGTGCCGTTCGACCTCCAGTTGCCAGGCGCGGTCGTGGGCGGTGACCAGTCCCTGGGCGTGGGCGAGTTCACGCGCGTCGCCCGCGCGCAGATGTGGGACACCCCAGGCATCGCGGTAGATCTCGACAGTCACCCTGTGTCTCCCGTGTGGATTAGGTTAGGCTCACCTAAGTAAGGTGCGCCGGAATCGTACGCGAAGGGTGAAGACGTCATGGGGCAGGGTCACGGCTGGGAGGGCGCGGTCCTCAAACTGTTCCGGGGCAAGGACTTCGTGTTCACGGTCACGGGTGCGGAGGACGTCACCGAGCACTACCGCCGGGTGCGCCTCACCGACGGCGGCATGCTCGCGGCGACCGGGGTGCACCCGACGATGTGGGTGCGGCTGTGGTTCGACAACGCGGGCAAGCCCCACCAGCGGGCGTACACACTCGTGGATCCGGATCCGGACGCGGGGACCTTCAGCCTGGAGTTCGCGCTGCACGAGGGGTGCGCGAGCGACTGGGCGCGGGCCGCGAAGCCGGGGGACACGATCGAGGCGACCGTCCAGGGCACGGGGTTCACGGACCCGGACCCTGCGCCCTCCCACGTCCTGGCCATCGGGGACACGGCCTCCCTCCCCGCACTCAACTCCCTTCTCGGGGCGGTGGGTTCGGCGCCCACGACGATCTGGTTCGAGTCGGCGGAAGGCCTGGACGGCCTGCCCCTCCAGGCGGACCCGGACCGCCACGACGTCCGTACGGTCCCCCGGCTCGACAAGGGCGCGCACCTGGTGGCCCAGGTGAAGGCGGCCGTGCCGGACCTTCTGAAGGACGCGGCCGACCCGTATGTCTGGATCGCTTGCGACACGGCGACGACGCGGGCGCTGGCCGCCTACTTCCGCAAGGAGCTGGCGCTGCCGAAGCAGCGGGTGAACGCGCTGGGGTACTGGCGCGCGGCCTGAGCGGCCACGGGGCACCCACTTGGCACCTCCCCGCGATGACGCGCGGCCCGAGCGCTCACTTGCGATGATCGGAGCATGGACGCCACGCTTCACCTAGCCCAGCAGCCCGAGGCCGACGAACTCCTCGGCCGCAGCCCGCTCGCCGCGCTCGTCGGCATGCTCCTCGACCAGCAGGTGCCGATGGAGTGGGCCTTCGCGGGCCCGTACACGATCGCGCAGCGCCTCGGCACGGACGATCTCGACGCGCACGAGATCGCGGCGCACGACCCCGAGGCCTTCGGGGCGCTGCTGTCCGAGAAGCCGGCCGTGCACCGCTACCCGGGCTCGATGGCCAAGCGGATCCAGCAGCTGTGCCAGTACCTCGTGGAGCACTACGAAGGGGACGCGGCGAAGGTCTGGGAGGGCGTGAAGACCGGCGACGAGCTGCTGCGGCGCCTCAAGGATCTGCCCGGCTTCGGCGCCCAGAAGGCGCAGATCTTCCTCGCGCTGCTGGGCAAGCAGCTCGGCGTACGCCCGAAGGGCTGGCGCGAGGCGGCCGGTGCGTACGGGGAGGACAAGTCCTTCCGCTCGGTCGCCGACATCACGGGACCGGAATCGCTGGTGAAGGTACGGGCGCACAAGCAGGAGATGAAGGCGGCGGCGAAGGCCGCGAAGGCCTCCGGCAAGTGAGGGCCTGCGGCGCGTAGGAGACCCGCGGCGTGTGGGAGGGGGCTGCGAGGGGACTGCGGGGGAGGGATCAGTCGGTCGGCCGTCCCGGGTGGCGGGGGGCCGGACGCCGGTCCGAGCATGGAGCATGGCCGAGGTACCGAGCGGAGCGCCCTGGGGGTCGGACGACGACCGGCGGGTCCACGCGGCCCGCGGCCCGCACCGGCCGGAGAGTCCCGGCGGGCCCGGAGGGGGCGGTGGCCCCGGAGTACTCGGTGGTCCCGGCGGACCCGAGAATCCGCTCTTCCGCCTCACGCGCACCGCCTGGCAGGCCGTACTGGCCGCCGGGATCGCGACACTGGTGCTCGGCGTCATGATCCTCGTGTGGCCCGAGGCGACGCTGTTCGCGGCGGGGGTGCTCTTCGGGCTCTACCTGCTCTTCAGCGGCGTACTCCAACTGGTCTCCGCCTTCGGTACGCACGCGGCGACCTCCCTGCGGGTCATGGCCTTCATCAGCGGAGCCCTGTCGATCCTGCTCGGCCTGTTCTGCTTCCGCGGGGCGATGCAGTCGATCCTGCTGCTCGCGCTGTGGATCGGCATCGGCTGGCTCTTCCGGGGCGTGACACAGACCCTGGCCGCCATGTCCGACCCGTCCGCCCCCGCCCGCGGCTGGCAGATCCTCCTCGGCGTCCTCAGCTTCCTCGCGGGTGTCGTCCTGATCGTCTCCCCCTTCGAGTCGGTCGCCGTCCTCACGGTGGTCGGCGGCTGCTGGCTCCTGGCCCTCGGCATCACGGAGATCATCACGGCGGTACAGCTGCGCAGGCGGGCGCGGTTCGCTCCGCGGGTGCTCTGAGGTTGGCTGGGCTGTGTTTTCGGGTGCGGGCCCGGTGGGGGCTGGTCGCGCAGTTCCCCGCGCCCCTAAAGACAAAGGCCGGGGCTGCGCCCGCCTTTGTCTTTAGGGGGCGGTAGCCCTTGCCTTTAAGGGGCGCGGGGAACTGCGCGACCAGCCCCCACTCACCCGCAGACGAAAACGCAGCCCGCCGCAGGCGAACGCCTACGCCAAGAGGGGGGTTCTCGGGACGCGGCCGATGAACCACCCACCCGTCCCGGGGACATGACCACTCATGAGCCCCCACCGGTTCACCCCACGGCGCGAGCGCCGGAACCGTCGGCCCACCTGGCCACGGTTCCTCATGGCGCTCGCGGCCCTGCTGTGCGCGACGTGCACGGTGAGTGCCGTCGGCGGCCACACAGGAACCCGCACCGCACCACCGGCCGCCGTCTCCACCGAGTCCGGTCTGGAACACCCCCACGACCTCCTGGACACGGCCCTGCGCCCACCGGCCCGCCAGAGCCACCGCCCCCTCGTACCCCAACGCCCCCCACGCCCACCGGCCCCCGCACACCCACGCCCGAGGCCACACACCCACCCCGTGCCCCCGTACGCCCCCACCCCGCGCGCCCAGCGCTGCATGGTCCTCCGCTGCTGACGGTCCCGCTCCGGACCGCTCCCCCTCCCCCCAGCAGCACGAGAGGACCCCCATGTCGAAGGACCCGTACGCGATCCTGCGTGCCCTCGTACGCGCCGAATCCCTCCGCAACGCCCCGAAGCCGATGCCGATGCCGACGCGTGACACCCCACAGGTCACCCCGGAGCCCGCGCCGGAGCAGCAGTCCCCGCCGAAGGACCACGAGCGCGACTGACACGCCCCACCGCCCGGGGAGGCGGACCTGTACCGCCTCCCCGGGCATTCGGCGCCGGGCTACCGCCTCCGCCGGGCCGTTCCGAAGACCGACCGGGTGATCTCGTGGCCGATCTGCGTACCCAGGCTCCGGGCCAGGGACTTGAAGACGCCGCTGCCGACGACCTGCTCGACGACGGAGGAGTCCTGGTCGTCGGCCTTCCGGCCACGGCCCCGCGACGAAGCCGACTCCGCGGGGGCCGAGGGAGCCGCGGGCGCCGTGGAGGACGCGGCCTCCGTCTCCCTCGCCGTCAGCTTCTCGTACGCCGACTCCCGGTCGACCGCCTCCGCGTAACGCCCGTACAGCGGCGACTGCTCGACCGCCCGGTCGAGGACGGCCGGATCGACGGGCCCCATCAGGGACTCCGGCGCCCGCAGCCGGGTCACCGCGACCGGCGTCGGCGCGCCCTTCTCACTGAGGACGGTGACCACGGCCTCGCCGGTCCCGAGCGCGGTGAGGACCTCCTCCAGGTCGTACGGGGAGTTGGGGAAGGTCTTCACGGTCGCCTTGAGGGCCTTCTGGTCGTCGGGCGTGAAGGCGCGCAGCGCGTGCTGCACCCGGTTGCCGAGCTGGGCGAGGACATCCCCGGGCACGTCCTTGGGCGTCTGCGTGACGAAGAAGACGCCGACCCCTTTCGAGCGAATCAGCCGGACGGTCTGGGTGATGGCGTCCAGGAAGGCCTTCGACGCGTCGTTGAAGAGCAGGTGCGCCTCGTCGAAGAAGAAGACGAGCTTCGGCTTGTCCACGTCACCGATCTCCGGCAGACCGTGGAAGAGGTCGGCGAGCAGCCACATCAGGAACGTGGAGAAGAGCTGCGGCTTGTCCTGCACGGCGGGCAGCTCCAGAACGGAGACCGTGCCCCGCCCGTCCCCCGCCACGCGCGACAGGTCGCTCGTGTCGAACCCCGGTTCCCCGAAGAACGGGCTCATCCCCTGCGCCTCGAACGCCGTCAGGGAGCGCAGGATCACCCCGGCCGTGGCCGTGGAGAGCCCGCCGATGCCCTTGAGCTCGGACTTCCCCTCGTCGGAGGTCAGAAAGGTCACCACCGCCCGCAGGTCCTTCAGATCGACCAGCTCCAGGCCCTTCTGGTCGGCGTAGTGGAAGATCAGACCGAGCGACTGCTCCTGGGTCTGGTTCAGCTGAAGCACCTTGGACAGCAGGACCGGCCCGAAGCTGGTGATCGTCGCGCGTACGGGGATGCCGTGGCCCATGCCCCCGAGGGCGTAGAACTCGCAGGGGAACCCGGCCGGCGTCCACTCCTGGCGGACCTCCCCGGCCCGCGTCCGCACCTTGTCGTTCTCCTGCCCCGGCGCCGAGATCCCGGAGACGTCACCCTTCACATCGGCGAGGAACACCGGCACGCCCTGCGCGGACAACTGCTCCGCGATGAGCTGCAGGGTCTTCGTCTTGCCCGTACCGGTGGCCCCGGCGACCAGCCCGTGCCGGTTGAGCATCGGCAGCGGGATCCGGATCTGTACGTCCGGCAGGCACCGCCCGTCCCACAACAAGGCGCCCAGATCGAGCGCGGGGCCCGTGAAGGCGTACCCGGAGGCGATTTCGAGGGCCGACCGCGGAAGCGCGGGAGCACCGCTCACGCCTTCGGGTGCCTTTGCCGGCGGCGCTTCACTGTCAGTCATTTCAGACCCCTGTTCCCGGTTTGCCCAAGACTGTCCTCGGCCCGCATCCGAACCGATCTTGAAAGGGTGATCTAGGAGAATTACCGGTTTGCCCCTATTTACGGCGTCATTTCCAGCGTCGCACTCCGCCACCATGGCTGCGCCCGGAAGCTCTTGACCGGTAGGCTTTCCGTGTGATCTTCAAGCGCATCGGAAACGGCCGGCCGTACCCCGACCACGGCCGGGAAAGCACCCGGCAGTGGGCGGACGTCGCGCCACGCCCGGTCCGCCTCGACCAACTGGTGACGACCAAGGGCCAGCTCGACCTGGAAACCCTGCTCGCCGAGGACTCCACGTTCTACGGCGACCTCTTCGCGCACGTCGTGAAGTGGCAGGGCGACCTCTACCTCGAAGACGGCCTCCACCGAGCCGTCCGAGCCGCCCTCCAACAACGCCAGGTCCTCCACGCCCGAGTCCTGGAACTGGACTAGCGGGCCGCGCCCCGCAAGGGGCGCGGGGAACTGCGCGACCAGCCACGGACGGCCCGCACCGACCGTCCTACGGGTGCACCCACCCCCCAGGGGCGCGGGGAACTGCGCGACAAGCCCCCACCGGCCCGCAGCCAAAAAACGCGCCCCCCGCGGAGCGACTCGCGGAGCGACCCGCGGAGCGAATTGGCCCTTTCGGGTTGGACTGACCCCCGGTCAATGATCATCTAGTAGGCATCGCCGCCAAGGCGCACTACGCTGCGCCCATGAGCATGCTGACTCCCCCTGGCATGGGCGGCCAGTACAAGATCACGGGGGACAAGTACCCGCGGATGCGCAGAAACCGAGGGCGCCGCAGAATCGCGCTCGCGGTAGTCGCCTCCGTCGCCGCGCTCGGACTGATCGGCTGGGGAACGCTGCAGCTCATCGACGTCTTCACAGGCGGCGGCGACGAGGCTTCCGCGGCAGGACCGGCCGCCGACTGCACGGCATCCCCCTCGCCCTCCGCAAGCCCGGTCAAGGCCCTCCCCAAGCCCGCCCAGATCACCGTGAACGTCTTCAACGCGACCCCCCGCGGTGGCCTCGCCAAGGACACCGCCGACGAGCTGAAGAAACGCGGCTTCAAGATCGGCGACGTCGGCAACGCGACGAAGACGTACGACAAGAAGGTCAAGGGCGCCGGGATAGTCCTCGGCGCCAAGGCCGCCTCCGACGCCGCGCTCCCCGTCCTCGCGACGCAGCTCACCGGGGCCGAGCTGAAGACCGACACCCGCGCGAAGCCCGCGGAGGTCGACCTGATCCTCGGCACGGCCTTCAAGTCCCTGACGAAGAAAGAGGACGCCGACAAGGCCCTGACCACGTTGGCCAAGCCCGCACCGACGCCCTCGGCGACGAAGAAGAGCTGCTAGCAGGCCCGTACGGGCCCGTGCTCCGAACAAGCCCGGGCCCGACCCCCGACCCTGGCGCGCTACTCGGCCGCGCCGTACATCCGGTCGCCCGCGTCGCCCAGGCCGGGGACGATGTAGCCGTGCTCGTTCAGGCGCTCGTCGACGGACGCGGTCACGACCGTGACGGGTGTGCCGGCCAGCTCGCGCTCCATGACCTCGACGCCCTCGGGGGCGGCGAGGAGGACCACGGCCGTCACATCGTCGGCGCCGCGCTTCATGAGCTCCTGGATCGCCGCGACGAGCGTGCCGCCGGTGGCGAGCATCGGGTCGAGGACGTACACCTGGCGGCCGGAGAGGTCGTCCGGCATGCGGGTCGCGTACGTGGACGCCTGGAGCGTCTCCTCGTCGCGGACCATGCCCAGGAAGCCCACCTCGGCGGTCGGCAGCAGGCGCACCATGCCGTCGAGCATGCCGAGGCCGGCCCGCAGAATCGGTACGACGAGGGGGCGCGGGTGGGACAGCTTGACGCCCGTGGTCGGGGACACCGGGGTCACGATGTCGACCTGCTCGGTGCGCACGTCCCGGGTGGCCTCGTAGGCGAGCAGGGTGACCAGCTCGTCGGCGAGCCGCCGGAAGGTCGGGGAATCGGTGCGACGGTCGCGCAGCGTGGTGAGCTTGTGAGCGACCAGAGGGTGGTCGACGACGTGGAGACGCATGCCCACAAGGGTATCCGGGCGCCCGCCGCCCGCCCCTAGCCCGCCACCGACTCGTCCGATACCTCGCCCCGCCTTGAACCACCTCTAAACCCCAGCTGGCATCAAACCGCCCGTCGGAGGGAAAGTGGGAAGGACCGACTGGGGGTGTTGCCCATGTCCGACCCGGAGCAGCGGAGCCGCGAGGATCGCGAGGACCCGGTGAGCGAGGCCGCGCGACGCAGGCGCCGCGCCCAGTTCCTGCGGGAGCTCACGGAGGCGCGCGAGCTGCGCGACCGGGTGCAGCCCCGGCGGGCCAAGACGGCCCGGCTGCGCCACGCCATGCGCATGCGCACCTTCCGCTGGTAGCCGCGCCCGGGCGGACCCCGCCGCGGCGCGGGCAGGCAGCCCGCCCTCGGGACCGGCGTCGCGCGACCCGCCCGACGATCTTCGGGAAGCCGCGTACGGGCGGAGGTCGTGTCGGCGTACGATCCCGCTGTCGGTGGGCGCCGGGCGCCCAGGTGAGGCCGTACGGCGGCGTGACGCACGCGACACGCGAACGGGCGCTGAGACGCGACCGGGACACAGCGGGCCGAAGACCTCTCCTGAACGCTCTGTTTCTGCCACGATTCCGAGTGGGCGGGACTCGGAGCGCACAACTCCCCGCCCACAGCCTCCGCCGGGGGGACCCCCAACCGGCACGCCTATGACCAGTGGGAGAGTCACGGTGTACTTCGCCGCACTGCTCGCGCGCACCGAAGACGGGTGGGAAGCGAGCGACACAGAGCTCGACGATGTGGAGACCCTGTCGGATCTGACCGACCTGGCCCGCGAAGCCTCGGTCGACGACGACACGGTGCTCGTCTTCATCGAGCAGGAGGACGCGTGGTTCGGAGTCGTCCGCGTGGACGGCGAGGAGGACCCTCGCATCTACGTCTCGGACGGCGCGGCCGCTGCCCGCAGTTCGTACGGCGAGATCCTGCTCACGGACGAACTGCTCGGAAGGGAGCCCGGCGACGACGATGTCGCCGACCTGGACTCCCTCGACCTCGACGGTACGGAGGACGGTGAACCCGAGAACGAGGCCGACGACGACGATGAGGACGACGTCGGCGTCACCGCCAAGGGCGAGACCGTGCCGTCCGGACCCATCGGAGACCGCGAGGTCCTCACGGACCTCGGCGTGAACGAGAAGGAGCTGCTGGCCCTGGACAGCACCGACGCGCTCGGTGAGATCGCCGAGGTGCTCGGCGCGGCGGAGGTCCTGGAGACCGTCCGCTGACTCCCCCGAGCGCTCAGGAGGAACAGGACCCCGTACGCGACCGCTGGCGGGCGGCGATGCGGCTCGCCCTGGACGAGGCCGGGTCGGCCGTCCGGGGCGGGGACGTCCCCGTCGGCGCCGTCGTGCTGTCCCCGGACGGCACGACGGTCCTCGCCACCGGCCACAACGAACGTGAGGCGACCGGCGATCCGACCGCCCACGCCGAGGTGCTCGCCATCCGGCGGGCCGCCGCGAAGCTCGGGGAGTGGCGGCTCGGCGGCTGCACGCTCGTCGTGACCCTCGAACCGTGCACGATGTGCGCGGGCGCGATCGTGCAGTCCCGCGTGGACCGCGTGGTCTACGGCGCCCGCGACGAGAAGGCGGGCGCGGCCGGCTCCCTCTGGGACGTCGTACGCGACCGGCGGCTCAACCACCGGCCCGAAGTGATCGCCGGCGTACTCGACGAGGAGTGCGCCCGGCTGCTCACCGACTTCTTCCGCGACCGCTGATACGGGCGCCTGTGCGGCTGCCCGGCCGGCGGCCGAATACCGATTTCTGAGCACGGCCCAACGTGGGCTAGGATCTCTCTCGGTAGCGTGTCCGAGCGGCCGAAGGAGCTCGCCTCGAAAGCGAGTGTGGCGCAAGTCACCGAGGGTTCAAATCCCTCCGCTACCGCTTCTGAAGGGCCCCGTCGAAAGACGGGGCCCTTCGTGCGTTCGGACTCGGCACGACACTCGGCACAACAACTCGGCACGACATGAAAGATCGTCATATCAACTGCCCGGGTTACACTCACCGCCGGCAACAGGGGTCCCAACAGGCGCAGCCCGACAGGCGCAGCCGACAAGACAGCAGGCAGCAGGCAGCAGGCACACGGGGAGGCCGCGATGGCGGTGAATTCGAAGAAGATCGCCGTCTACGTGCTCATCGTGTTCGCGCTGTACGTGATCATCACGGACCCCGCCAAGGCCGCCGACTACGTCCAGATAGGGTTCGAGGGCATTTCGAATGCCGCTCAGGCCGTCGGGGACTTCATGACATGGATCGCCGACGGGGCCAAGAACTAGGAGCCCCCGTGATCCGCCATCTGGTCCTCTTCAAGCTCAACGAGGGTGTGGAGCGCGACGACCCGCGCGTCGTCGAGGGCGTCGCCGCCTTCCGCGCCCTCGGCGGACAGGTCCCCGAACTGAAGTTCTGGGAGTGCGAGTGGAACATCACCGACCGGCCCGTCGCGTACGACTTCGCGATCAACTCGGCGGTCGAGGACACGGACGCGCTCAAGCGGTACATCGAGCACCCCGCGCACCAGGCGGGCGTGGCGCTGTGGCGGGAGTTCGCCACGTGGGTGATCGCCGACTACGAGTTCTGAAGCGCGCCCGGCGCACGCCCCCGGCCCCTCGCCTGAACGGCGGGGGGCCGTTTCGCGTCTCCGGACCCGCTCGGGAACCCACCTTGCCCCCTCCCCGGGCCCCAACTGACGCTCAACACGGAGTTATGCGGTGCTTGCACACAGTGCACATGTCTTGTGATGCTATGACCGCTTTTGACGGATGAGTTGACGGATGTTGACCGACCCAGAGGTGGAGTTGACCGTGCCGGCCAGTACTGCGCCTCAAGCACCGCCCCATGAGCCCCCGGCTCCACCCTCGGCCCCAGCCCAGGAGCGCCTTCCCGACACCCCCGAGGAAGGCCCGCAGCGGCGCCGCGGGGCCGACACCCGGGCCCTCACCCAGGTTCTCTTCGGCGAGCTGAAGAACCTGGAGCCCGGAAGCCCCGACCACGGCCGGGTGCGGGCCGCCCTGATCGAGGCGAACCTCCCGCTGGTGCGGTACGCCGCCGCACGGTTCCGGTCGCGCAACGAGCCCATGGAGGACGTCGTCCAGGTCGGCACCATCGGCCTGATCAACGCCATCGACCGCTTCGACCCCGACCGGGGCGTGCAGTTCCCGACCTTCGCGATGCCCACGGTGGTCGGCGAGATCAAGCGGTACTTCCGCGACAACGTCCGCACGGTCCACGTACCGCGCCGGCTGCACGAGCTGTGGGTCCAGGTGAACAGCGCGACCGAGGACCTCACGACGGCCTTCGGGCGTACGCCCACGACCGGTGAGATCGCCGAGCGGCTGCGGATCACCGAGGACGAGGTCCTGGCCTGCATCGAGGCCGGACGCTCGTACCACGCGACCTCGCTGGAGGCCGCCCAGGAGGGCGACGGACTGCCGGGGCTCCTGGACCGGCTCGGCTACGAGGACCCCGCGCTCGACGGGGTCGAGCACCGCGACCTCGTACGGCACCTCCTCGTCCAGCTCCCCGAGCGGGAGCAGCGGATCCTTCTCCTGCGCTACTACAGCAATCTGACTCAGTCACAGATCAGTGCCGAGCTGGGCGTTTCGCAGATGCATGTGTCAAGACTGCTCGCCCGCAGCTTCGCCAGACTGCGATCCGCAAACAGGATCGAGGCGTAACCCTCAAGAGCGAATCGCCCCCAAGGCCTTTTCGCGACATCTCTGCGCCTAAAAAGCGCCAGACCCCCCTTTTCCAGGGCCTATTCACCCCTCCTGTGTCGACATGTCACTACAGCGTGTTGCCGACATGTGACATTCTTCCGCTGACGCGTTTGCCGCAGCCCCACCTCCGGTATTCAGGTGGAGGCTGCGTTCCTTCGACGGGAGCGTCCGCCGCGACCGTCCGCGACCCAAAGGGGGTGGCATGTCCGCAGACCAGGGCAGCTCGAAGGTGCTCACGCTCACGAAGAGCGAACCCGCGCCCGACGCGCTTCACAGTGTCGTTGCCGATGTTCCGGCCGTCCCGGCCGTGGAAGCCCCGGCCTTTCCCCCGACCTCGGAAGCCATCGACACCCGCACCCTGTCCCGCTCCCTGTTCCTGCGGCTCGCCGCACTGGACGAGAACAGCCCCGAGCGTGCCTACGTACGGGACACGCTCATCGAGCTCAACCTCCCGCTGGTGCGTTACGCGGCCGCGCGTTTCCGGTCGCGCAACGAGCCGATGGAGGACATCGTCCAGGTCGGCACGATCGGCCTGATCAAGGCGATCGACCGCTTCGACTGCGAACGCGGGGTCGAGTTCCCGACGTTCGCGATGCCGACGGTCGTGGGCGAGATCAAGCGCTTCTTCCGGGACACCTCGTGGTCGGTGCGGGTGCCGCGCCGCCTCCAGGAGCTTCGGCTGGCCCTCACCAAGGCCAGTGACGAGCTCTCCCAGAAGCTGGACCGCTCGCCGACCGTGGCCGAACTCGCCACCGTCCTCGGCGTGTCCGAGGAGGACGTGGTCGACGGCCTCGCGGTCGGCAACGCGTACACGGCGTCGTCGCTCGACTCGCCGGCCCCCGAGGACGACGGCGGCGAGGGTTCCCTAGCGGACCGCCTCGGCTACGAGGACACGGCGCTGGAGGGCGTCGAGTACCGCGAGTCCCTGAAGCCCCTGCTCGCCAAACTCCCGCCCCGCGAGCGGCGGATCATCATGCTCCGCTTCTTCGCGAACATGACGCAGTCGCAGATCGGCGAGGAGGTCGGCATCTCACAGATGCACGTCTCCCGGCTGCTCACGCGGACGCTGTCGCAGCTGCGCGAAGGTCTGATCTCCGACTGAGATCCCGACCGAGGGTTCATAATTGACGACCCGTCAGCCACACTGGCGCGATGCGCCGACGGATGGGTCAGGAGTCGATTCGTGGTCGCCGGGGTGCCCTTGTGGGCGCCTCGGCGACTGTCGTCTGCCTCGGCACGCTCCTCGCCGCCTGCGGGACCGGCGACGGCAATGAGGGTTACGTCGCCGTGCAGCGCCCCGCGCCCTCCGGCGAGGCGGTGGCGCCCACGGGGGACGTGGAGTTGGTGCCGCTGGAGGGCGGTGCGGCGTCCGACGGGGCGAGGGGCGGGGGCAGTTCGGCGCCGAGCGGGCCAGGATCCGGCTCTGGGTACGGGAGTTCGGGGTCTCCGGGCAGCCCCGGAGGCGGAAGCGCGGGCGAAGGAGGCTCGGCCGCGTCGGGGTCCGACGGCGGCGACCGTACGACTCCGTCGACGGGCGGGAGCAACTCCGGCTCGGACTCCGGTTCCGCGAGCGGGAGTTCCGGCACCGGAGCGCCGAGCGGCGGCGCGGAAAGTCCCGCGAGCCCCACGAGTCCTGCGAAGCCCGGGCCCGCCGTGCTCGACGTCGGCGACCCCGAGCGGGAGCCCGCCGACAAGCGCTGGTGCGAGAAGGTCACCGTCGGTTTCCACAACATCGGGGGCACCGCGGTGCGTTCGGGCACGGTGACCCTCGGGACGCACATCATCGGGGCGCTCGGGATCGACTGGGCGACCGTCGAATCGGCCGAGAAGCTTCCCGCGCCGATCCCTCCGGGCGCGCGGGAAGAGAAGACCTGGACGGTGTGCGTCGACGCGTGGCGTGTACCGCTGGGCATGCACGTCGAGACGCGGGACGTGTCCGTCCGGTTCGAGTAGCGCAGGCGGGGGGCGCCTTGCGGTGCCCCGGCCTACGTGAAGACCTGCGTGCGACCTACTTGAGCGCGAGCCAGGCGACGACGGCCACGACCGCGACGGCCACGATCACGCCGACGATCAGGCCGATGCGGGGGCCCGCGGGGGCCGCCTGCCGGCTGGTGCTCTGCGGGTCGTCGACGAACGCTCGGAACATCTGGGTGCTACCCGCGGGGTCGTAGTTGCCCTCGGGGCCCTGGGTGTTTGCCATGGGCCTGGACTCTAGGTGGCGCCTCGGGTGAACGTCCACCCGGGTGCCCCTTTGGGGCGGCTCGGGTGGTGGGTGGGGGTGCGGGTGATTCGTTGACCGCGGGCCGGTCGTGGTTGCTCGCGCAGTTCCCCGCGCCCCTGAAAACCCGTGGCCTGGGCCGGATCCCCACGTGCCGGCCCGTCGTCGTTGCTCGCGCAGTTCCCCGCGCCCCTAAAGACACCGGTGGCCTGGGCCGGATCCCCATGTGCCGGCCCGTCGTGGTTGCTCGCGCAGTTCCCCGCGCCCCTAAAAACCCGTGGCCCGGGCCGGTTCACCGCGTGCCGGCCCGTCGTGGTTGCTCGCGCAGTTCCCCGCGCCCCTAAAAACCCGTGGCCCGGGCCGGATCACCACGTGCGGGCCCGTTCCCGTTGCTCGCGCCGTTCCCCGCGCCCCTGAAGGGGCGCGGCCCGCTGTTCTCTGCGCCCCCTGGCGGGGCACCGGCCGGAGGGGACGTGGCGGGATGTGTGGCCGCAGCTTACGACGACGCGGGGAGGCGGTCACCGTGGCAGGGGGCGGTTCGTCTTGCGCTGCGGGCGGACATTCCGACGCGGCCCCGCACCTGGCCGACGAGCCGCAGCCCCACCCACCCCAGGGGCGCGGGGAACTGCGCGACCAGCCACAACGAACCCGCAGACGAAAACGAAGACGAACCCACAAAAGCCACCCCCACCTGCACATTTACGCTTGCCAATACTTGCCTTTGCCAAGGTTTTAGGCCGGCACCCCCAATTTCATTTGCCTGCAGCAACCAACAGTTCTTATGGTTGCCTGAAGCAACAAATCAGGGAGGTCCGATGGCTGCTCGGCGTCAGTACGAGGAGCTGGCCCGGCAACTCAGCGCCATCGGTGCTGTGAAGCGCGGCCTGGGCCGAGTCCTCCCGCACGAGTGCCCGGCAGGGTCCGCCGCCGTGCTCACCCTCCTCGACCGGCACGGCGAGATGCGGATGAGCCGGCTCGCGGAGCTGCTCGCCATCGACATGTCGGTGACGAGCCGGCACGTGGCACACGTGGCGGAGCGCGGCTGGATAGACCGTTCCCCCGACCCCGCAGACAAACGCTCACGCATCCTGCGGCTCACCCCCGCCGGCCGCGACATGCTCGCCGAACTCTCCGAGCGCTACATGAACGCGCTCGTCCACTATCTGGCGGACTGGTCGGACGACGAGGTCGACCAGCTCAACACCCTGCTCGGCCGCCTCCGCACCAGCTTCGGCGACTGCAGGCCCGTACCGGCAGCACCCCCCGTACCCCCCGTACCCCCCGCACCCCCCATACCGCCCACACCACCCCCCTCACCCCCACCCCTCGTCGAGCAGACAACCCGTACACCCGCATGACGCATCACAAGAAAAGGAAGCCCATGGCAACGACCACACCAGCCGGTGTGCGGGGCTCACACGCCAAGCACGGAGGCGCCGGAGGCGCCGACGGCGCTCCGATGACCCACCGGCAGATCATGGAGGCCCTCTCCGGACTGCTGCTCGGCATGTTCGTCGCGATCCTGTCGTCGACGATCGTCACCAACGCCCTGCCCGAGATCATCGGCGACCTGGGCGGCGGCCAGTCCGCCTACACCTGGGTCGTCACCGCCGCACTGCTGTCGATGACGGCCGCGACACCCCTGTGGGGCAAGCTCGCCGACCTGTACAGCAAGAAGGCGCTCGTCCAGATAGCCCTCGTCATCTACGTCCTGGGATCGGCCGCCGCGGGCCTGTCGCAGAACCCCGGCATGCTGATCGCCTGCCGCGTGGTGCAGGGCATCGGCGTGGGCGGTCTGTCCGCCCTCGCGCAGATCGTGATGGCGGCGATGATCTCCCCGCGCGAGCGCGGCCGGTACTCCGGCTACCTCGGCGCCACGTTCGCGGTCGCGACCGTCGGCGGCCCGCTGCTCGGCGGTGTCATCACCGACACCAGCTGGCTCGGCTGGCGCTGGTGCTTCTACGTCGGCGTACCGTTCGCGGTCATCGCGCTGATCGTGCTGCAGAAGACCCTGCACCTGCCCGTCGTGAAGCGGGACGTGAAGGTCGACTGGGGCGGCGCGTTCCTCATCTCCGCCGCGGTCTCGCTGCTGCTGGTCTGGGTCACCTTCGCGGGTGACAAGTACGAGTGGGTGTCGTGGCAGACGTACGCCATGGTCGGTGGCGCCGTCGCCCTGGGACTGCTGTTCGTGCTCGTCGAGTCGAAGGCCAAGGAACCGATCATCCCGCTGCGGCTCTTCCGCAACCGGACCATCACCCTCTCCTCTCTCGCCTCGCTCTTCGTGGGTGTCGCGATGTTCTCCGGCACGGTCTTCTTCAGCCAGTACTTCCAGCTGGCGCGGGACAAGTCCCCCACCATGTCGGGTGTCATGACGATCCCCATGATCGGTGGCCTGTTCATCTCCTCCACCGTCTCCGGGCAGATCATCACCAAGACGGGCAAGTGGAAGGTCTGGCTGGTCAGCGGTGGTGTCCTGATCACCGCGGGGCTCGGCCTGCTGGGCACCATCCGGTACGACACGGACTACTGGCGGGTCGCCGTCTTCATGGCGCTGCTGGGTCTCGGCATCGGCATGATGATGCAGAACCTGGTCCTGTCCACGCAGAACCAGGTGGCGCCGCAGGACCTCGGCTCGGCCAGCTCCACGGTGACCTTCTTCCGTTCTCTCGGCGGCGCGATCGGCGTCTCCGCGCTGGGTGCGGTGATGGCCAACCGGATCACCGACTACGTCAAGGACGGTCTGACCGGGATCGACCCCAAGTACGCGGCAGCCGCGGGCGGTTCGCACAACAGCAGCATCCCGGACATGGACGCGCTGCCCGCGCCGCTGCGTACGGTCATGGAGAGCGCGTACGGTCACGGCATCGCGGACGTCTTCCTGATCGCGGGCGCGCTGGCGCTGATCGCCTTCTTCGTCACGCTGTTCATCAAGGAGGTCCCGCTGCGTACGTCGGGTGCGCTGGCACAGGCCGCCGAGGCACAGCCGGATGTCACCGCCGTGGCCGAGGCCACCCCGGAGAGCGCCGCGGCCGTCTCAATCGAAGCCGTCTCGACCGAGGCCGTCTCGACCGAGGCCGACGAGCGCGTCCCGAGCTGGGCCGTCGCAGACACCGGAACCGGAACCGGAACCGGAACGGGAAACGACAACGGCTCCGGCGCCGAGGCCGGGACGGCGGCCACCCAGCGGCTCGCGGCCGTCGCCACCGTTGCGGCCGGATCGGGTGCCGCTTCAGGCAACGGCTCGGGCGGGGTCGCGGTGCGCGGCTACGTCCGCGGTGCCGAGAGCGCGCCCGTCCCCCGGGCCGCCGTCACGCTGATCTCCCTCGCGGGCCGTCAGCTGGGCCGCTCGGTCGCACAGGCCGACGGCGCCTACGCGGTGGACGCGCCCGGCACGGGTTCGTACGTGCTGATCGCCTCCGCGGACGGGTTCCAGCCGCAGGCCTCGACGGTCGTCGTGAACGGTGAGCCGCTCGCGTACGACATCCTGCTGAGCGGGACGAGCGGGCTGTCCGGCACGGTGCGGGCCGCCGAGGGCGGGAAGCCGGTCGCGGGCGCGATGGTCATCGTGACCGACGTGCGCGGCGACGTGCTGGCCACCGGGACCACCGGTGAGCAGGGCGAGTTCGCCTTCGCCGAGCTGGTGCCGGGCGCCGTGACCGTCGCGGTGAACGCCGCCGGGCACCGGCCGCGGGCCCTGCCCGTCGAGGTCGGCGGCACCGGGGTCACCCGGATCGAGGTCGCGCTCACCGCGGGCGCGCGGCTCCAGGGCGTAGTGCGGGCACCCGGCGGACCGCTGGGCGACGCCCGCGTCACGCTCGTCGACGCGGCGGGCAACGTGGTCGGCACCGCCACCACCGGGGCCGACGGGGCGTACGCCTTCGCCGACCTGGACAGCGGCGAGTACACGGTCATCGCGACCGGCTACCCGCCGGTGGCCACGGCGCTGACCGTGAACGGCGGCGGCGTGGACGGCCACGACATCGAACTCGCCCACCCCGGCGAGTAGTCGAGAACCAGTTGAAAGCCAGCTGAGAACCCCGGCCCGTGGAACGTGCTCTTGGCGGAGGCACGCACCGCGGGCCGGTTTCATCACGAGAGGTTGCTTGCCATGGGACTGACCGCGCGGATCCGTACGCGGGACGGCTGGGCCGTGTCGCACGCGGTCGTCACGGTGACCGACGGGACGGGCACGCAGGTGGTGCGCGCCGAGACGGACGAGGAGGGCGGCGTACGGGATGCGACGGAGCTGGCGCCCGGGGCGTACACCGTGATCGTCACGGCCGTCGGGTACGCGCCCGCCGCGTCCAGCGCGATCGTGACGGCGAGCGGCCGGGCCGCCATCGGCACCGTGACGCTGGCCCGGCAGGGGGGCACCGAACTGCCGCCGCCCGGGCCCTGGACCGTCGACCCGGCCCACTCCTCGGTGGGCGCGGTCGCCCAGCACCTGGGGATCTCCAGCGTGCACGGGCGGTTCACGGAGTTCGCGGGCTCGATCGACATCGCGCCGGACGAGGTGGCCAAGTCCCGGGTGGAGGCGGTGATTTCGGCGGCCTCCATCGACACGGGCAACGCCATGCGCGACGGCCACCTGAAGTCCGCGGACTTCCTGGACGTCGAGCGTCACCCGCGGATCACGTACGTCTCGACGGGCCTGACCCCGGCCACCGGCACCGACCGCTGGACGGTCCACGGCGAACTGACCATGCACGGGGTCGTACGGCCGGTCGACCTCGACCTGGCCTACCTGGGCACCGGCGCCGACCCCTGGGGTGGTACGCGCGCGGCCTTCCGGGCCACCACCGAGCTGCGCCGCGAGGACTTCGCGATGAACTACAACCAGGTGCTCCAGGCGGGCATCGCGGCGGTCGGTACGACGCTGAGGGTGGAACTGGACATCCAGGCCGTGCAGGGCGGGACGCTACCGTCACCGTCGCTGTGAAGCCCGGCGGCCCGAGGCATCGCCGCCGCGCCCGTGCGACGCGCCGTTCGGCGCCCGGTCCGACACCCTGTCCGACGCCCCGTCCGTCGTACGTGCCACCAAGTCGCCGCACAGGTCACGGAGTTTGATGTTCGCGTCCTGGGAGACGCGGCGGAGGGTGTCGAGTGCCGTCTGCGCGGTGCAGCGCTCCTGGGCCATGAGGATGCCGATCGCCTGGTCGATCACGCTGCGCGAGAGCAGCGCCGTGCGGACGTCCCCCGCGGACGCCCGCTCGCGCTCGATGCGCAGGGCGGCGTTGACGGCGTCCGAGGCGTTCGCCGCGAAGGCCCTGGCCGCGTCGCGGCTCCCGCGGAAGGCGCCCTCCGTCGTGGCGTAGAGGTTGAGGGCGGCGTCGGTCTCGCCGTCGACCGCGAGCGGCACGGCCAGCACCGAACGGACCCCCTTGGAGAGCGCGTACGCGGCGTACGTGGGCCAGCGGTCCTCCTCCGACAGGTCGGGCGCGTGCTGCTCCGCGTCCGAGTCCGCCGCCCGGACGCAGGGCCCGTCGCCGTTCTCGTACTGGCGCTGGTCGAGCCCGCTGGGCAGACCGCCGCTGCCCGCCACCGTCAGCAGGCGCCCGTCGCGGCGCACGGTGATGCTGCACGCCTCGGCGCCCGCCACGGCGAGCACCGCACGGTCCGTGAGATCGCGCAGCAGTGTGTCGAGGCCGCCGGTGCCGGCCAGCGCCTGGGGCAGCGTGACGGACTCCGGGGCGGTGGCACGCGGCTGCTGCTCGTCGTGACGGTCGGGATCGACGGGATCGGCGGGATCGGCGGGATCGGCGGGATCGGCGGGATCGGCTGAGATTCTCATGGGGCACGGGTATCCCGTCGGTGCCCGCTCACTCGCTGCTTCTGGCGTCGACGATCCGGGTGGCCAGGTCGCGCAGCTTGACGTTCTCCCGCTGGGAGGTCCGTACGAGGCTGTCGAAGGCCTCCGCCGCGTCGATGTCGAGGCGTTCCATGAGGATGCCCGTGGCCTGGCCGATCAGGTCCCGGGTGCGCATGGCCTCGGTGAGCTGCTCGCGGGCGGTCGCCGAGTCGAACGCGATGCTGACGTGCGCGGTGAACAGCCGGCCGATCCGGGTGGCCGAGTCGTCGAAGGCCCGCGGCTTGGTCGCGTACGCCGTGAGGACGGTGATCCGCTGGCGTTCGGCGCGCAGCCGGAGCGAGAGGACCGAGCGCAGTCCGAGGTCGGAGAGGGCGGGTTCGCCGTCGTCGTCGCCGGAGGCGCTGTCCTCCATACGGGCGACCGGGGAGGTCCACAGCCGGGTCCAGTGCTGGTGGTCCTCGCCCGAGGCCAGGGCTTCGGCGGAGCGGACGATCTCGTCGGTCCAGGCGAGGGTCTGGCGGTGGGCCTTGCGCTCGATGACGGAGATACCTGCGTGTTCGGCGCCGGGGAGGATGTGCACGGCGAGCCGGACGGCGGTGCGCAGGGTGCCGCGGGGGCTGGACGTCTCGTGCAGCTGCTGAGCCGCGACCGTCAGTGTCTCGGCCAGCTCAAGCCCCCCGGGAAAACGGGGCAATTCGGAAAACTCGGACGCAGCCACCACGAACCTCTTCGGCATGCACGGCCCCGGATCCCGTCGTCGGTTCGACGACAGACCCCGGCGGCTGTGCGCAGGAGAGCTCCGCAGCACATTCCCGACTGCGAGCACAGGACGAAGAGCCACTTTAGCTGCTCTGTTGGGGTGAGGGCGCGGCTCTTCGTACGTGCTTCCGATCTCGCCCGCACGCGTGGTGCAATGGGCGTGCGGGTCAGGAAGCGGCCTCATCGGAATCCGGACGAACGTCTGCCAGGTGAGTGCGATGACCTTCTTCCCGAACCCTTGTGACCTGACCGAATGCACCCTGCTCGGGTTTCCCTCGGAGATCGACCTGAGCAACGCCGATGTCGTCCTCGCCGGCGCCTTGGACGTGGTGGACGCCAGGAGGGACCGGCTGCGGCTGCTGGTCCTGGACCTCACCCGTACGCATTTCATGGACTCCCAGGGCGTCCGTGTGGTCGCCGGTATCCGCGGGCGCCTGCCCCGGCCCGCCCAACTGCGCGTGGCGGCACGGCCGAACGGGGTGGCGAGCCGTGTCCTGGAACTGACGGGGATGCGCCGCGACGTACCGGTGTACGACAACCTCGCGGAGGCGATCGAGTCCTAGGCTGGGGCCATGGCTTCGAACATCGCGACGAACACCTCTGTCTCCCTCGACGATCTGCTGGGCTTCGTACGCCCCCGCCACCGCGCCATCCTGCTGACGCGCAGGTCGGACGGCGGTCCCCAGGGTTCCCCGCTGACCTGCGGAGTGGACGACTCGGGCCGGATCGTCGTCTCGACCTACCCGGAGCGCGCCAAGACCCGCAACGCCAAGCGCGACGACCGCGTCAGCCTCATCGTCCTGAGCGACGAGTGGAACGGCCCCTGGGTCCAGATCGACGGCACGGCCGAGGTGATCGACTCCCCCGACTCCGTCGAGCCCCTCGTCGAGTACTACCGCAACATCGCGGGCGAACACCCCGACTGGAACGAGTACCGAGAGGCCATGCTCAAGCAGGCCAAGTCCATCATCAGGATCACCCCGGAAAGGTGGGGCCCGGTGGCAACGGGCGGCTTCCCGGCAAGGCTGGCCCCACAGGAGTAGCCCCTTTGCTTTCAGGGGCGCGGGGAACTGCGCAGTCCTTTAGGGGCGCGGGGAACTGCGCAATCTTTCAGGGGCGCGGGGAACTGCGCGACCAGCCCCCACCCACCCGCACTCATCCACCGGCCTCGCGGAGCGCCTCGCGGGCGACCATCGTCTCGATCCCCGCCACCAACAACTCGAACGCCACAGAAAAGTCCCGCTCCCGCATCTCCTCGACCGTGTCACCCCCACGCGCCTCCATGAGCCCCGCCGCACTCTCATAGTTCTCCGCGAACTGAGGATGCCCACTGAACGTATTCATGGCCTGGTGAAAGTACTCGTCCTGCGTCATCCCCGCGGACGCGCACCGCTGCACGAAGTGCCCCTCGATCGTCCCGAACCCGTACACCCACTGGAAGACGGCGGAGATCGCCCCGCTCTGCCGCCGCAACGACAGCCCCGTGTTGCGCACGACCTCCTGCACCCGCAGAGCGAACGCCATGGAGTGCGGCCCGATGTTGAGGAACGTGCCGACGAGCGGCGACACCCAGGGATGCCGTACGAGCAGCGCCCGGTACCCGACGGCCAGCGCCCGGAGCTGCTCGCGCCAGTCCTCGCCCGACTCGGGGTCGGGCAGCTCCAGTTCGCCGAACACCGCGTCGAGGGCCAGCTCAAGAAGATCGTCCTTGGTGTCCACGTACCAGTAGACGGACATCGCGGTCACGTTCAGCTCGGCGGCCAGCCGGCGCATGGAGAACTTGGCCAGCCCCTCCGCGTCGAGCAGCCGTACCGTGACCTCGGTGATCCGGTCCCGGTCGAGGGACGACGGCTGCCCGCCCCGGGCACTCCCGCCCCGCGGGGCCTTGCCCTCCAACCAGACGCTGGTCCGCGCCGGACGCTTGGCCCGGTCGGCTGCCCTCACCATGGCGCACCTTCCTCGGAACTCTTACGGAGAGGGCGACCCGGAACACCGAGGTCCGCCCCCTCCCTGATGCTAAGCGGGCCCTACGCCGCCATCGTCACCGCGGAGTCTGCCCTCTCCGCCCGCCGGAGCAACGCCGCGGCCAGCAGTCCACCGAGCAGGACGGCCACCGCGCCCACCAACTGGCTCGTCTCCAGACCCGAGGCGAACGCGTCCGTGATCCGCGCGCGCTCGTCCGCCGACTCCGCCGAGGCCAGCGCCGCCGGCAACGAGGCCGCCGCGACCGAAACCAGCGCGGCGAAGCGGGAGTTGAGAACCGCGCCGAGGACCGCCACGCCGAGCCCGAGGCCGAATTCGCTGAGCGTGCCGTTGACGCCCGCGCCCACGCCCGCCTTCTCCGGGGGAATCGCGCTCATGATGGCGTTGGCCATGGCGGGCATGGCGACCGCTATGCCCGCGCCCATGACGACCAGGCCCAGCAGCATGCCTCCGTAGCCGCCGTCCGTGCCGCCGCCGAACAGGGCTATCGCCGCCAGGCCCGCCGACAGCATCGTCATACCGAGGGCGATGGCAGCCGGAGTGCCCACCTTCGCGACGATCCGGGCGCCCACACCGACGAGGTTGAGCGCCACCACGGACAGGGCCATCGGGGCGATGCGAAGGCCCGCCTCCAACGGCTCGTATCCGAGGACGAACTGGAGGTGCTGGGTGAGCAGGAACAGGGAACCGCCCATGCCGAAGGCGACCAGGATCGCGCCGGCGACGGCACCGATGAAGCGCTCGTTGCGGAAGAAGTGCATGTCCAGCATGGGGTGCTCGATGCTCAGCTCCCATCGGACGAAGGCCGCGAGGACGGTGACGCCGACCGCGCCCGACCCCAGAACCTGGAGCGACGTCCAGCCGTGCTCGGGGCCCGAGATGATCGCGTAGACGACCGCGGTCATGCCGATCGTGGAGAGCACGGCGCCCAGGAGATCGGGGCGGTCGCCCTGGGGGTTCTTGGACTCGGGAACCAGCTTGAGTACGGCGACCAGGGCGAGGACGGCCACCGGGAGGTTGATCAGGAAGATCGCGCCCCACCAGAAGTGTTCGAGCATGACGCCGCCGAGCAGCGGGCCCGCCGCGAAGCCGAGGGAGTTGACGGTCGACCAGAGGCCGATCGCCTTGACCCGCTCGGTCTCGTCGAAGATCTGCACGACGACGGCGAGGGTCGTGGTCATCAGGAGCGCGCCGCCGACGCCCATGCCCGCGCGGGCCGCGATGAGCTGGGTCGCGCTCTGGGCGAGCCCCGCGGTGACCGAGCCGACGCCGAAGAGGACGAGGCCCGTGGCGAGCATCTTCTTGCGGCCGTAGCGGTCGGCCGCGCTGCCGGCGGTGAGCAGCAGGCCCGACTGGACCAGCGAGTATGCGTTGATCATCCACTGGATGTCCGCCGTGGACGCGTCCAACTCCTCGGTGAGGGAGGGGATCGCGACGTTGAGAACGGTGTTGTCGAGCAGCACGGTGAGCGTGGCCAGCAGGATCACACCGAGGATCAGCCAGCGCTGGGGGTGGGCTTGGCCTTGCGAGGTTGGCATGCCATACACCGTAGAACAACTCCCATACGCTGTACAACACAAAAAAGGAGAGGGGTGGTGGCCGAGGCACTGTCGCCCCGGCCACCGCCCCTCTGCAAAAGCCCTCCGGCCTAGCTGGTCGGCTGCGTCAGGTCGTAGAAGGTGGACGAACCCACCGTCACCTCCTTGAAGTTCTCCTGCACCCACTCGCTGATCTGGGTCCCGGTGCCGGAGCTGCTGCCGCCGCCACCGCCGCCCATGGAGCCGGAGGAGATGAAGTAGTGGATCTTCCCGTCCTCCACGTACTTCTTGAACTGGGCCAGCGTCGGCGACGGGTCGCTACCGTTGAAGCCGCCGATCGCCATGACCGGGTCACCGGTGGAGAGCTGGTAACTCGCGGCGTTCTGGGCGCCGATGGCCGCCGCGACCCAGGTGTAGTCGCCGGAGTTCTTCTCCAGGAGGGCCTTGGCCTCGGAGCTGACGGTCGCGCCGTTGAGCAGACCGCCCATGCCACCACCACCGCCGCCCATACCGCCGCCGTCACCGGTGCCGCCACCGCGCTGGGTCTGGCCGTTCTGACCCGTCTGACCGTTCCCGCCCTGCTGGTTCTGGCCACCGCCGGGGAAGCCGCCGGTCGGGGGCTGGCCCGCTGCCCCGCCTCCCCCGTTGCCGTTCTGCTGGTTCTGGCCGGTGCCGCCCTGCTGGTTCTGGCCCGGCATACCGCCGCCGCCACCGGGGCCGCCGCCCATGCCGCCACCGCCGCCGGGTCCGCCCCTGCCGCCCGAGACCGCCGGACCGGCCGTCACGATCGAACCGGTGTGACCCTCGTTCAGCGTGGTGAGGGTGTACGCCGTCGGACCCGCGAGGGCCGCGACGAAGCTCAGCCCGACGACCCCGAGGGCCAGTCGGCGCCCGAGCCGCGAGACGAAGACCAGGCCGAGCGCGGCGACCAGGCCACCCACCAGGACCAGCCACTTCAGCCAGGGCAGGTAGTCGGAGGAGCGGTTCAGGAGGACGTACCCCCAGACCGCGGTGGCCGTCACCCCGGCCGCCATGGTGAGCGAGACCCACATTTTGCCGCGCTCTTCCCACAGCACGCTCGCGCCCATGCCGATCACGGCGGCGACGTACGGGGCGAGGGCCACGGTGTAGTACTCGTGGAAGATGCCCTGCATGAAGCTGAAGATCACCATGGTGATCAGCAGCGAGCCGCCCCAGGCGAGGAACGCGGCGCGGGCCGTGTCGGTCCGCTTCGCCTTCCAGGTGAGGGCGATGCCCGCGGCGAGCACGATCAGCGCGGCCGGGATCAGCCAGGAGATCTGGCCGCCGATGGAGGAGCTGAACATCCGGTCCCAGCCGGTCTCGCCCCAGCCGCCACCCCCGCCGCCGCCTCCGACGCTGCCGGTCTCCTCGCCGTTGATACGGCCGAGTCCGTTGTAGCCGAAGGTCAGTTCAAGGAAGGAGTTGTTCTGCGAACCGCCGATGTACGGGCGGGAGGACGCGGGCCACAGCTCGACGATGGCCACCCACCAGCCGCCCGCGACGATCATCGACAGACCCGCCAGGAGCACCTGGCCGATGCGCTTGCGCAGGGTCGTCGGCGCGAAGACCACGTAGATCAGGGCCAGCGGAGGCAGGATCAGGAAGGCCTGGAGGGTCTTCACCAGGAAGGCGAGACCGACGGCCGCACCCGCCCACACCAGCCACTTCGTCTGCGCCTTCTCCATGGCGCGCAGCACGCAGTAGACCGTGACGGCCATCAGGAGCGCGAGGGCCGCGTCCGGGTTGTTGAAGCGGAACATCAGCGCGGCGACGGGCGTGAGCGCGAAGACCGCCATCGCGATGAAACCGGCCGCGGCGCTGAACCGGCGGCGCAGGGCCCCGTACAGCACTCCGGCCGTCGCGACGGCCATGAGGACCTGCGGGAACAGGATCGCGAAGGAGTTCAGGCCGAACAGCCGCACCGACAGGGCCATCGGCCACAGGGAGGCCGGGGGCTTGTCGACGGTGATGGCGTTGGCCGAGTCGAGCGAGCCGAAGAAGAATGCCTTCCAGGACTGGCTGCCGGCCTGGACGGCCGCGGAGTAGAAGGAGTTGGCGTACCCGGAGGCCGTGAGGTTCCAGGTGTAGAGCGCGCCGATCAGCAGCAGCGTGCCGAGGAACGCCGGGCGCGTCCAGCGGTGGTCCTCGGGCCGCCCGCGCCACAGCCGGCGTACGAAGGGCTGCTTGGGACTGCCGTCCTCGGGGGCGGCCGGCGGAGCAACCACGGGCTCCTGCACGGCGGTTGCCCCGGTCGGGCCCGGGGGTCCCCAGTCGGGGCTCGCGCCCCCGGAGGGGCCGACGCCCCCCTGATAGCTCGTATCGGGCTGAGTCGTCGTCATCGTGCGTCCCTCGGATCGTGATCGTTCGGACGCACCGGCTGGAGCTGCATGGTCGCGTCCCCCCAGGTCTGGTGGTCGTGCGGAGAGTGGGTCGTGCCGTAGGGAGCGGACGTCGGGCCATACGGGTCCGACGTCGTGCTGTACGGGGACTGCGGAGCCGTCGCGTAGACGGGCGACGCGGGTCCGACCGGCACGGCGGGTGTGTGCGAGGCGACGACGGTCGACGGTGACTCGTCGCGCCGGTCCGGGAACACCCAGGCCCGGAAGAGCAGGAACCGCAGCACGGTGGCCGCGAGGTTGGCGGCGATGAGCACCGCCAGTTCGGTGGAGTGCGCGGGGTCGGCCGTCGCCGCGTTCAGGGCGGCGAGCGAACCGCTGGTCAGGGCGAGGCCGATGCCGAAGACGACCAGGCCCTGCGCCTGGTGCTTCACGGCGCCGCTCCGGCCGCGGACGCCGAAGGTCAGGCGCCGGTTGGCCGCGGTGTTGGCGACCGCCGAGACGAGCAGGGCGAGCGCGTTGGCGACCTGCGACTCCGAGAACGTACGGAAGCCGCTGTAGAGCAGCAGGTAGAACAGCGTGGACAGCGCGCCCACGACACAGAACCCGACGAGCTGGCGGGCCAGGCCCTTCGGTACGCCGCTGATCTCGCGGTCGCGCGGATCGTCCCCGAAGGGTCGGGCAAGCCGGTCCAGCGCCAGCGAACCGGTGGCCAGGGCGCGGCCGACCCGCCAGACACCCTTGAGGTCGTCGGTCGCGGTCTTCACGATGTGCACGGTCGAGTCCGGGTCGTCGACCCAGTCGACCGGCACCTCGTGGATCCGCAGGCCGGCCCGCTCGGCAAGCACCAGCATCTCGGTGTCGAAGAACCATCCGGTGTCCTCGACGAGCGGCAGCAGCACCTGCGCGACATCGCGCCGGATCGCCTTGAAACCGCACTGGGCGTCGGAGAAGCGGGCCTGCAACGAGCCCCGCAGGATCAGGTTGTACGTACGGGAGATGAACTCCCGCTTGGCGCCCCGCACCACCCGCGAGCTGCGGGCGAGCCGCGAGCCGATCGCCAGGTCCGAGTGACCGGAGATCAGCGGGGCGACCAGCGGAAGAAGCGCGTTGAGGTCGGTGGAGAGGTCCACGTCCATATAGGCGAGGACCGGGGCGTCCGAGGCGGACCAGACGGTGCGCAACGCTCTGCCGCGCCCCTTCTGCTCCAGCCGGAACGCCCTGACCTCGGGAATCTCCGCCTCCAGCCGCGCCGCCACCAGGGGAGTGGTGTCCGTGGACGCGTTGTCCGCGATGGTGATGCGGAACGCGTACGGGAAGGTGCGGGCAAGGTGCTCATGCAGTCTGAGCACACACGGCTGGAGGTCCTTCTCCTCGTTGTAGACGGGGATCACTACGTCCAGGACAGGCGTACCGGCATTTCCGGCCGGGAGGTGCTCCCGCGCCGGCAGGTTGCCGGGAGAAGGTTCGGTTCGCATGACGACGACTCTCGTCAGGCGCCCTGTTGCACCCATGTGGTCGTGCTGTGCTGTGCCTGTGAGTACGATTGCGAATTCGATGAGGAAATGAAGGCCTCATGAGAATGCGCGGCTTCGGGCTCCAGCGCTGGCAGATGCACGGTAAAGACAGTGCGTCCGGGCACGCTGTCGACGGTCACCGCGCCGCCGTGCGCGGCCGCGACGGCCTGCACGATGGCGAGCCCGAGTCCGGTGGACCCGGAGGCGCGCGACCGGGACGAGTCACCCCTCGCGAACCGCTCGAAGACATGCGGGAGCAGGTCCGGCGGAATGCCCTGACCGTCGTCTTGGACGTCCACGCACACCCAGGCTCCCTGACGGCGCACGCGCGCGGTCACCGTCGTTCCCGGAGGTGTGTGCGTTCGCGCATTCGCAAACAGATTCACCATGACCTGCTGGACGCGGGCGGCGTCCGCCAGCACGAGCGCGGGTTCGTCGGGCAGCTCCAGCCGCCAGTTGTGTTCGCGACCGGCGGCGCGGGCGTCGCTCACGGCGTCCACGACCAGCGGGGAGAGGTCGGTGTGCTCGTAGCTGAGCGGCCGTCCGGCGTCGAGGCGCGCGAGCAGCAACAGGTCCTCGACGAGCCCGGTCATCCGCCCGGCCTCGGACTCGATCCGGCCGAGCGCGTGTCTCGTGTCGGGCCCGGTCTCTTCCCGTCCGCGTCTGGTCAGCTCGGCGTAACCGCGGATGGACGCCAGCGGTGTACGCAGCTCATGGCTCGCGTCCGCGACGAACTGCCGTACACGCGTCTCGCTCTCCTGACGCGCGTGCAGGGCCCCGTGGACGTGGTCCAGCATGCGGTTGAGCGCGGCACCGACCTGTCCGACTTCCGTATGGGGGTCGGTCTCGGACTCGGGGACGCGTTCGTTGAGGGTCACCTCGCCCGTGTGGAGGGGGAGTTCGGAGACCCGGGTGGCGGTGGAGGCCACCTTGCGGAGGGGGCGGAGGGCGACCGTGACGAGGACGGACCCGGCGATTCCGGCGGCGACGAGGCCGGCCACCGTGACGCTCACCTCGACGATGATCAGGGTGTTGATGGTGCTGGTTACGGACTCGGTGGGGAGGGCGACGTAGTAGCCGCCCCTATTGCCCTCGACGTACTTGACGCGGTACTCCCCGAGCCCGGGGATCTCCACGGTGTGGACTCCGGTCTTCGACACTGAGCCGACCGCGGACTTCTGCGCCTCGGTGAGCGAGTCGGTGACCATGCCCTCGAAGCCCTCACTGTCGGAGTTCTTCTCCTTGGCGACGACCGCGTTGCTGATTCCTCCGTCGTCACTCACCTGGGCGACAACGGTGTTCTCCTCCGTGCCACCCTTGGTGACGAACCCGAACGGCCCTCCGGGAGGCGTGTCCTTCGGATCCGACGGACTGTCCGGCCTCACCGGGCCACCCGTGGCCCGGTCGCCGACCTCGCTCAGCGAGGTGTCCAACTGGTCGTACAGGTGCTGGCTCAACGCGACCGTCGTCACCGTACCGATCACCGCACACACCACCGCGATGAGCGCGACCGCCGAGACGACGAGCCGCGTCCGCAGCGTCCGAGGCTGTCGGCGCCGCTGCTTCCGCAGCTGTCGTCGACCGCTCATGACACCGCGGGCTTGATCAGATACCCCGCACCACGCCGGGTGTGGATCATCGGCTCACGACCGGCATCTATCTTGCGGCGCAGGTACGAGATGTAGAGCTCGACGACGTTGGCCTGACCGCCGAAGTCGTACGACCACACGCGGTCGAGGATCTGCGCCTTGCTGAGCACCCGGCGCGGGTTGCGCATCAGGAAGCGCAGCAGCTCGAACTCGGTCGCCGTGAGGTGGATGCCCTCGCCCGCCCGCGACACCTCGTGGCTGTCCTCGTCCAGAGTGAGGTCACCGACGACGAGCACGGAGTCGGAGCGGCGGTCGGCGGCACCTGAGCGGCGGATGAGCCCGCGCAGGCGTGCCACGACCTCTTCGAGGCTGAAGGGCTTGGTGACGTAGTCGTCGCCGCCGGCCGTCAGACCCGCGATCCGGTCCTCGACCGCGTCCTTGGCGGTCAGGAAGAGAACGGGCACGTCGGGCAGCTCGCGGCGCAGCCGGCCGAGGACGGCGAGACCGTCCATGTCGGGCAGCATCATGTCGAGCACCACGGCGTCGGGCCGGAACTCGCGCGCGGTCTGCACCGCACCGGTCCCGTCACCCGCGCTGCGGATCTGCCAGCCTTCATAGCGAAGGGCCATGGACAACAGCTCGGTGATCGACAGCTCGTCGTCCACCACAAGCACTCGGACGGGGCTCCCGTCCGGCCTCAGCAGTTCGGTGCGCCCCTGGGGCGAGGTCGTGGTCATAGCGAACACATTGCTGGGCTCCTCTGAGAACACGCTTTCTGGAACCTGTGAATTCCCTGAGAAACACACAGGCACCTCTCAGGGAACACCCTGGGAACTCCTTGCCTCCGCGGACGGCGGCGGGGGAGGATCCGTCAACCGCCGGTCATGGTGATCAGGGGGTGGCCTGTGGGGGGCTGTTGTGGCTGGTGGGGACAGAGCTGACGGACCTATGCCTTCGATGGAGGAACTCAGGCTTCGGGAGGTCCACAGGTTCCTGCGGTACACCATGGCCGCCACCGCAGTCTGCCTCCTGCTAGTGCCGTTGGCCCAGTGGCTCCAGCCTTCCGGGGAGAGCGACCTGGTCACCGGCGCGCAGGGCCCATTCCCCGCGGGGTTCGGCGCTGAGGCACCGGTCGCGCCCGAGCACGTCATGCACCGTAAGACGGGGGAGAGAGTCCTGGTGCACGGCCTGTCCGTGGAGTCGACGACCGACGGCGCACGGGCGGTGAACCTACGGACCGGCAAGGAGTACTGGCGCTACGAGCGACAGGACGAGAGCTCCGTCGCGATGTCGTTCGACGTCTCGGAGCGCACCGTGGTGATCGCCTACCGGGAAACCCTGGTCGGTGTCGATCTGCGCACCGGCAAGCGGCTGTGGCGTGAGGACCTCGGGGACGGCGAGATCTTCCGGAACGTGAGCCTCGGCGCCGGTCAGGCCCTGACCGAGGCACCCGGCGCCGTGCGCGCCTTCGACGAACGCGACGGCCGGAGCCTGTGGACGGCGAAGACGCCCAAGTCCTGCCCCGAAGTGGGCGTCTACGCCATGTACGCCCTGCCGGACCACGTGAGCGCG
Organism: Streptomyces sp. NPDC050988; assembly: GCF_044456225.1. Lineage (NCBI taxonomy): Bacteria > Bacillati > Actinomycetota > Actinomycetes > Kitasatosporales > Streptomycetaceae > Streptomyces > Streptomyces sp. NPDC050988. The sequence continues at coordinate 170,060 of NZ_JBITFQ010000012.1, forward strand.
GTCCCGGTGCTGTGCAACGTGGCGAGTCTCGACACGGACGCCGAGCAGTACTACCTCCTGCTCGGCGTCGACAACCGGACGGGGAAGGCTCTCTGGCAGCGGCGCACCAGCCATCCCAGTTCGGCGGTCAGGGGCGACGCACACACGCTGGCCGCTCCGAACCCTGGCACGGACGACTCGCTGGCCGTCCAACTCCTCGACCTGAGCCGGGAAGGAGCCACTCCGCGCGCCGACCTGGACACCACCGCGTGGAATCCGGTCGGCGCGGGCAGCGGCACCGTGCTGCTGGCCACCGATGCCCAGGGCAACGGCGACGGCGACCATGACACCGTCCTGCACGCCTACGACACCGAGGACGGCCGCCTCGCCTGGCGGCTCAAGGCGCCGGCCGGCCACGAGTACGGCTCAGGCGTGATCGCCGACGGCCGGGTGTACCTCGTGCGCCAGCCGCTCCTCACCGAGGCGGACGCCAAGCGCCGTGTCCGGGACGCCGAGTTGCTCGTCCTCGACGCGGACACCGGGCGAGCGCTCCACACGCTGCGCCTGCCGGCCATGACCGCGCCCGACGACGACGTCTACTTCATGAAGCTCGACGTCCACCAGGTCACCGACGGAGCGCTCAGCCTCTCCTGGCGGGAGCTGTCGACGGACGAGCAACTCATCATCACCGACTGACCCCCGCCGCCTGCACCTTTCCTCCGCCCACGGCTCTCCTCTCCTCCGCTCCTCCGCCCATGGCTGTCCTCTCAGCTCCTCACAGCCCCTCAAATCCCGAACAGCCGCGCCCCGTTGTCATGGCAGACCGCCCGGAGCCATTCGTCCCCCAGGCCCAGCCCCTCCAGCGCACGCAGCTGATGGACGTACGGATAGGGGATGTTGGGGAAGTCGGTCCCGAGCAGGATCCGGTCACCGAGGCCGGCGAGCCGGGGGAGCGCCCGCTGGGGGAACGGGGCGAACTGCTCGCTGAAGTCCGTGAACGCCATCGTCGTGTCCAGCCGCACCTCGCCGAACCGCTCGGCGAGGCCGAGGAAGTCCTCGTACTCCGGCATCCCCATGTGCGCGAACACCAGCCGCAGCCGCGGATGCCGGGCGAGCACCCGCCCGATCGGATCGGGCCCGGTGTGCTTGCCGGGCGAGGGCCCCGAACCGCAGTGGATCACGACAGGCATCCCGGCCTCGGCGAGCAACCCCCAGGCCGGATCGAGGAGTTCGCCGGCCGGGTCGTACGCCCCCACCTGGACGTGCGCCTTGAAGACCCGCGCACCCTCGTCCACCGCCTTCTGGACGTACGCCGCCACACCCGGCTCCGGGAAGAGGGTCGCCGTGTGCAGACAGTCGGGTGTCCGGCCGGCGAACTCGACAGCCCACTGGTTCAGCCACTCGGCCATGCCCGGCTTGTGCGGGTAGAGCATGGCGGTGAACGCCCGCACCCCGAACTCCCGGAGCAGCCCGACCCGTTCGCGCTCCTCGGTCCGGTAGGTGATGGGCCACTCGACACCACCGGTCAGCGGCCCGAGCGCGTCGAAGTACTCCCAGACCTTCTTCAGGACCCGCTCGGGCATGAAGTGGGTATGGACGTCGACGAGCCCGGGAAGCCCGAGCCCTTCCCAGAACAGCCGCACCTCGACGACCTCGTCCGACGTGCCGTACGCGTCCGACCTGTCGCGCCCGTCCAACCCGCCGTACCCGCCCGACCCGCCGTACCCGTCCGACCTGTCGCGCCTGTCCGGCCCGCCGTACCCGTCCGACCTGTCGCGCCCGTCCGACCCGCCGTACCCGTCCGACGTGCCGTGCTCCTCCGGCCCGTCGTACGCGTCCGACCTGTCGTCGCCGTCCGGCCGGTCTGTCCCCTCCGTCCCGCTCACCCCGTCAGCCGTGCTCACGCTCGAACCCATGGCTTCGCTCGACCTTGGCGACGTGCAGGGTGTAGCGCTCGTACCACTCGGCGCGCCCGCGCCTCTGCGCCGCCCGGTGCTCGGTATTGGTCCGCCACTCCTCGACGGCGTCCGCGTCACGGAAGTACCCGATGGTGATGGACAGCCCGCCGGGGGAACCCGCGTAGTCCATCCCGAGGTATCCCGGGATCTTCTCCACCAGCTCCTCCATCCGCTCGTTGGTCTCGCCGTACCCTCCGGCCACCCCCTCCCGTCCGGCCTCCTCCGTCTTCACCGAGGTGAACACGACGGCGTAGTACGGCGGTTCGTACGCGGCGACGGGCACGGCGGGGGCAGGCGCAGGAGCGGAGACAGCGCCCGGGGTGGTGGGGGCATCGGCATTGGAGGCACCGTCCGCGACAGGTGCAATGGAGTGATCGCTCATGTCGCCCACTCTCGGCCCCGCCGTCGCGCCACGTCCAGGGCCTTTGCCGAAGGGGATCCCAGAGGGATCGATCTCTTGACCATTCCTCCCCGCCGCCACCCCTCCCTCAGAAGAGCCCGCCCTGAACACCACCGAACTCCCTTACAGGCACGGTGACTTCACGTCTCTCACCCCGCTCACCGCCGCCGGTCCCGGTCAGTTCCCAGCCGGTCATGAGCCGCGTGTCGAGGACGACGACCCCGCGCCCGGTCCGCAGATGCAGGTCGGGCCCGGCGGCGGCGACGAGCTCCCCGCTCACGACGCCCCCCGCGACCAGCTCACCGACGACACCGGCGGCCGGCGGCAACCCGTCGAGCCCGAAGACCTGCGCATGATCGACGGCGGCGAACGGCATCCGCTCCAACGCCTCGGGCCACCCACCCAGCCCCACGGCCCGGGCATGCAGCTCCCGGACCTCCGCCACCCGCACCCCCGCGTCCGGCAACTCGCTCCGCACGGCCCGCTTGGCGTCGTACGGAATCCGGTCCGGCACCCCCAGCGCCGTACGCAGCAACTCCTCACTCCGCCGGGCCGCCATCAGCGGGCCCCGCCCCAGCCAGGTGAAGACGACGGCGCCCTGCTCCAACAGCCGCGCGGACCCGCGCTCGACGGCTGTGATCCCGACCTTGACCAACCCGGGTCCGAACCACGCCAGATAGACCGAGTAGGGCCGTGGATCGTCGGCGATGGTGTCCGCGGCGACGGAGTGGGCCCGGTCCAGCCGCCCGCACTCCTCACACCGGGCCCCGACGCTCCGCCCGGACACCGCGGCCCCCGAAGGACAGCTGTTCCCCCGCGCCCCCACACATGTCCGCCCGCCCTCACCGGCAACGGCGAACGCAACCCGCTTCCCCCACGGCAACGCACTTCGACGACCCCCGTCCCACGTCAGCACGGGCCCTTCTCCGCCCCACCGAAGCCCCGTGCATTTCCACACCTGTGCCATCACTCACGAGCGTAGAGGGCACCACTGACAACGCGACGTCCGTCGGCAACGCGACGGCCCTCGATCAACGCGACGACCGTCAGACCGCGGACTCGGAGCGGCTGGATCCCAAGGCGGCATCCGGCCGCAGCACGCCCTGCACCCCCTGCGTGCCCTGCATCCCCTCGGCGAAGACAGCCACGCCGGTGGTGGTGCCCACCGAACGCCCCCGCCCGGCCAGCCGGCACCCGACACACGCGGGATGCCCGGCTCTCGCGCCCCGGTCCCGCACCCACATACCCCGCTCGGCCACCGGCCGGATCCCGGGCGGTTTGCCCCACCCCACCAGATGCAGCCCCCAGGTCACCAGCACACTGAGCCCCGCGACGCCGAGACCCAGCCAGATCCAGGCCGCGGACCCCAGACACATCCCGACCCCGGCCACCGACGTGCCCACGACGGCCACTGCGCAACCGGTCCACCCGGCGACGGTGTGCCCCTCATCATGGTGATTCCCGCTCATGTACATACCTCCCGACCGACGCATGACCCAGGATCTGCCAGATCCTCTTAGTAAGTAAGAAATTTACCTTACGAACTAAGATACCTGCCAGATGCCAGCAGAGGGAGAATGAGGAGCGAGAGAAGAAGGAGGAGCAGCGGGTGAGTGAGAAGAGGGCGAGCGAGAGTGGCTCGGGCCCGCGGCAGCGCCCGCCGGCCACCCCGGCGGAGACCCTCTCGGCGATGGACCACGTCATCGCCACGAGCATGGTCGCCCAGCACGAGATGGCCCAGCGCCTGGGCCTGAACGCCTCGGACCTGACCTGCTTCGGCTACGTCCTGGAGGCGGGCGAGGACCTGCTCACGGCAGGCGACCTGGCCACCCGGGCCCACGTCACCACCGGAGCGGTCACCGGCATCGTCAACCGCCTGGAACGCGCGGGCTATGTGACCCGCCAACCCGACCCGTCCGACCGCCGCCGCGTACGCATCGCCCCGATCCCGGCCGCGGTCGACCGCGTCACCGCCCTCTACGGCCCGTACTACGCCCGCCTGACCGAACAGTTCACCGACTACTCCCCCGCCGAAATCGCCATCCTGAACGACTGGTTCACCCGAACCGGCAAGTTGATGAGGACCTATCTCGAAGAGGTCCGCGAAACCTGACCACCAGACCTCTCCGCCGCACACCCCAACGCCCGCCCACCCCAACGCAAGAGACCCCGGACTCACCGTCCGGGGCCTCTTACCTGTATGCACTCGGCAGAATTCGAACCTGCAACCTTCTGATCCAGAGCGCTGGACAGATCGCTCAGCGACAGTCATCCCGGTCGGCCAGCGGTCCCGGGGAGGCGCTACAGGACGGGTCGGTTGCTGTGGTTGCGGTACCCCGCTGCTGCACCGCCGGCCTGACTGCCAGTCACTCCTGGCCTACCCCTCGACCTCCTTGAACGCGTTCAAAAAAGGTGCCACTATGCGCTATGCCCTTCGTGGTCACCTCTCCTTGGCACCGACTCGGCCGTGTCGGCTTGTGTATCGCCGATGCCGTCGGTCGCTACCTGCTGATCTGGGTGGTGGCATGGCTCGTCTATGCCCTGACGGCTCCCCGCCAGCACGAGCTTGTGTCCTACCTGCCTCGCACCCGCTCGTACTGGGAGGACACCGCCTACTACCTGTGGGACGACTCCATTGCCTGGGTGGGGCTCATGGTGGGCATCCCCTCGCTGTTGGTAATCCTGTTGTTCGGGCTGCTCAACAAGCGCCAGGGGGCGGCATTCCGTATCCGTCTGGCGGGGCTCCTCCTCCTGCCCACATGGTTCTTGCCCTTCCAGAACTTCGCGGCACTCCTCTTCGTCCCGGTCCTGGCGCAGGTGGCCTTCGCGCTCTGCCTGATGCCGGTTCCCCTGGTTCGCTTCCCTGCGAAGGCCGAGAACTGATTGCCCAGGCGGGCGCGCGCCGAGCGGTGGCGGGCGGCTCGATCAGGGGCCATTCTCGTGAGCGCTGTCCGCCAGATGCCGTGACTCCCACAGCCGTCCGGAGAAGTTGAACATGTTCAATAATGCTGCCAAGATGACGAGCGCTTGCTCGATAACTGGTCGAACCCGGGTCGTTCGCGTGTCCCGCTGAAGGTGTTGGGGTGGCGTGAGTTGCGTTCCTACCGGGCAGTCCTGGTCCTCGTCCCCGTCGCGTTCGCTCTCGTCGCATGTGGCAGGTTCGCCTCCCCGTCAGTTCCTGACGGTGAGCCGGCCGAGCTACCCCGATCGCAGACAACGACCATGTGGGGCGACGGCGCGGGCGGCAGGCTGGAGCTGAAGCCGGATGGAACGTTCACTGCCGATGATGTCTGCGGTGATTACGACATCTCTGCCTACGGGCCTGAGAACGAACCCCGGTCGGGATCAGGTACCTGGGACGACAACGGCCGGGAGGGACAGAGCAGCGTTACGGTGTCGTTCGAAGCCGATCGCGTGAACTCCACCTACAAGGCCCTGCGAGACGGCAAGACGCTGAAACTCTGGACATATGTCGGGGACCCCGACGAGGGTCATGCGCTCTGCATCCTGACCCTGCGGCAGGACTGAATCGGCCCCCGACCAGCCCAGCTGCCCCTTCCCCGTCACCTCTACCCACCACTCTCCCCGACTTCCATCCCGTACGCCGTCGCCCCACACGCCGTGGAGCGGGCGTGGTTCAGGGCGTCAAGGTGGAGCGCGCCACAGTACGAACGACCTTGACCCCCTGGGCCACGCCCGCTCGGCTCCGCCTGAGGCGTCACAGATCGCCATGCCGATGGAGGTCTACGCCGAAGCAAGCGAAGAGCAGGTGCGTGCCGCGATCGGCCAGCTGTCCGACGCCATGGGCGGCGCCGACTGAGCAACCCGTAACCGTGACCTTGCTCTCCAGGAGACCCCGAACTCGGGGTCTCCTGCGTGCCTTTCGCCTACGGGGCATCCACGGTCAGGGAGTAGTCCACACCAACGGAGAAGTCCTGTGCCTGACCGCGAATCGTCAGTGTGTGCTTCCCGGGTTTCAGCGGGGGCATCTGGACCCAGAGGCCGCACCCGGTAGTCGTGAAGCGCTCGTGCGTGCCTGTGACGGGGTTGTCGGCGACGCCCTGCACAGAGATCGTCTCTCCTCGGATGGTTTCCGAGCCGACCTTCTTGCCATCCAGGACCGCTGATCCCTTGGCTGTGCTCATGAAGTCTGCGCAGTCCGCCGGGCCACCCATCAGGTTCACCAGGGGAAACGCGATCGGGGCCCCGTCAGGGATGCTGCACGCGCGCTCGGCCTGAGTGCCGAATGTGCCCGCGAGGAACCACATGTCCTGCGGCTGGTTACGCTCGCACTCGCTTCCATCCTCGTCAGCGACCGGGTTGGTCGGTTCAGGTTCCGACATTGCCCATGTCCACCATCGGCTCTGCAGATCCTCAGGAGAGAGACGGGCTTGCGCCGACGACGGTGCACCTGAAGCAGGAGCTTTCGAGCCCTCTGATGATTGCCCGGCCGGGCTGCCCCCGCATCCCACCAGTGCCGCCAGGACCATGGTCGCGAGTCCCGCTCTGCCGATCTTGATCTTCATGAGTGCCCCTCCCGCGCTACACATGCCATGCCCCCCGGTCGCCATGCGGTACTCGCGGACACCCCATCCGCGAGCCCCTTGGGTCACGGTTGCTGTACTTCGCTGCCGTACGCCCCTGAAACGCAAGAGGCCCCGGATCTCTCCGGGGCCTCTTACCTGTGTGCACTCGGCAGGATTCGAACCTGCAACCTTCTGATCCGTAGTCAGATGCTCTATCCGTTAAGCTACGAGTGCTTGTGTGTTCTGTTGTGTTGGCTCTTCCTTCCGGGCTTTTCTTCCCGGTCGGCGTTGCGGGAACAACATTACATGACTGGCGGCGTGAGGCGAAATCCGTTTGCCGGACCTGGCCTGACCTGCACAAACGACCCTGAAGCGGCCCTCGACGAGGCCCACGGGACGCCCCGAAACGATCAAGGAACGACCGAAGCCCCGGCCAGTGACGACCGGGGCTTTCGGGATCTTCGGCGGAGGCGGAGGGATTTGAACCCTCGATGGGATTTAAGTCCCAAACCGCATTAGCAGTGCGGCGCCATAGACCGGACTAGGCGACGCCTCCAGCACAACCGTCCGCGCGAGCGCGAATGGTGCGTGCAGATGATGACACAGCCGAGCGGGCTGTCACCAATCGCCCCCCACGGTACTAGGCGGAAAGGTCAGAGGGCAAAGCACATCCCGCGGCGCAACGTCACGGCACGGACGGCGTTAGAGGAGTGGGGCGCACGCCCCCCCGGACGACACCGGACGACGCCGGATCACGAGACAGACGAGGCAGGCGAGACAGACGAGACAGACGAGACACCGGAGCCAACGCGGATGTCGTCCCTCGGGTCCCCGCCCGTCCGCCTCACCCCCTGGAGCCCCCATGCTGCGCCGCCTCGCCCTCACCGTCGCCACCTCCGCCGCCGCGTCCCTCGCCGGGCTGTCCGCGGCGCCGCCGGCCGCGTACGCCGCGTCGCTTCCCGTCATGCCGCTGCCGGTGAACGACGCGGACGACGGTGACCGGCTCACCGTGACCGTGAGCAAGGCGGGCGGCGGCAAGGACGGGACGTTCGAACTGGACTGTCACCCGGTGGGCGGCAGCCACCCCGACGCCCGGGCCGCCTGCGATCAGTTGGACCGGAGGACCACCTGGGGCAAGGACCCGTTCGCGCCGGCCGCGCCGGGCGGGATGTGCACGATGCAGTACGGCGGTCCGGCCACCGCGCACGTCACGGGGACCTGGGCCGGACGGCCCGTCGACGCGACGTACGCGCGGGCCGACGGGTGCGAGATCGCGCGCTGGGACGCCCTCGTGCCGGTGCTTCCGGGGTTCGGATCGTAGGAATCCGCCCTTCCAGGAGCCTTCGGGCGTCTTCGGGAGTCCTCAGGAGCTCGGTTCGTGAGCCCGGTTCGTGAGCTCGGTTCGTGGAGCATGAAGGGCGGAGTGGAGGAGCGGCGTGGACAGGAATCGCACAGCGGGCTCATGGGTCCAGGGGGCGAAACGCACGGTCACAGGTTCTCCGTGTCTTCTGCGTCCGTTCTGCGTCCCCTCTACGTGCGACCTCCCTCTCATCCGGCGTCGCGAGCGCAACCACTGCCCGTAGACTCCCTCGCGTGACACGTCGCGGACCGGTTGGCAAGATGGCACCCGCGGTCGGCAAGGTGCGGTAACAGGGAGGAAGCGTCTCGTGAGCAGCAGGCCATCCCGAGGCGCTGCTCGCCTCGCAGCCATACTCGACGCGCTTCCCGATGCGTTGGTGCTGGTCAACGCCAATGGGACGGTCGTCAACGCCAACACCATCGCCCTGGAGGCCTTCGAGGCCCCGGGCACGGCTCTCGTCGGTCGCGGACTGCTCGATCTGCTGCCGCAGTTCGACTCTCGGCTCATCCCCGGCACGATGCGGCGGCCCGACACCGTCGACGAGAGCGGCCGCACCAGGCCCACCCGGATGATCGCCCGCCGCACCGACGGCAGCGAGTTCCCGGTCGAGGTCACGAGCGCGAACCTGGAGAACGGCCAGCAGGCGTACGACGGTTACGGCTACACCAGCGATGAGCTGCTGATGCTCGTCGTACGCGATCTCTCCGGCACCGTCGACACCGAGGCGGAGCTCGCCCGTTCGCAGCGGCAGACGGAGATGATCCTGCGGGCCGCCGCCGAGGGTGTCGTGGGGACGGACACCGAGGGACGGGTCGTTCTCGTCAATCCGGCCGCCGCGCAGATACTGGGTTTCCGGGCCAGCGACCTGGGCGGGCAGGAACTGCACCCGCTGATGCTGCACTCGCGCGCCGACGGCGAGCCCTTCCCGTACGAGGAGTCGCCGCTCGCCGACACCCTGCGCTCCGGGCGCAAGCACCGGGTGCGCGGGCAGGTCCTGTGGTCCAAGAGCGGTGACAAGGTGCCGGTCGACCTGACCACCGCGCCCGTACGGGACGGCGACCAGCTCGTCGGCGCTGTGATGACCTTCACGGACCGCCGGCCGTACGACTCGCTCGCCGAGGAGAAGGACGCCGAGGCCCAGCGGCACCAGGAAGAGCTCGAACGGGCCGCCGAGGAGCACGCGAAGGAGCTGGCGGCGCTCCGGGAGGAGCACGGTACGCAGCTCGCCGAGCTGAGCGAGCGGCACGAGGAGGAGCTGGCCGCGGGCGACGACCGGTACGCGGCACTCGCCGAGCGCGAGAAGGACCGGTACGAGGCGCTGTCCGCGCGGCACGAGCAGCTGCTCGCCGTGCTCGGGCGTTCCCTGCGCGGGCCGCTGGACCAGCTGCGGACCGAGCTGTCCGTCCTCGCCGCGGACGACGCCGGTCAGTTGTGGCCCGAGGCCAACCAGGTGCTGCACCACCTCTCGGCCGGCTACTCGCGCATCACCACACTCGTCGACAACGTGCTCGCCTACCAGCGCCTCGACTCCGGGACCGAAGAGGTCACCCGTACGAAAGTGATGCTGGACGCGGTCGTCGCGGCCGGTGTCGACGGGGCGGTCGAGCTGATCGGGCCCGGACGCGTGCAGTTCGCCGTGCACGCGCCGCCCATCGAGGCCGAGGTCGACCCGCAGCGGCTCGCGACCGCGCTCGCGCATCTCGTCGCGGACGTCGCTGGCGTCGACTCCACGGGCAACGCGCCAGTCTCGGCCGGCGGCTACATGGACAACACGGTCGTCGTGGCGGCCGCACAGCGCGGCGAGGTCGTACGGATCGAGGTACGCGGGCCGTACACCGGGGGAGACCCGGTGCACGAGCCGATCGTGCGGGGGATCGTGCGCGCGCACGGCGGAGTGCTGCAGACGCACGAGGTTCCCGGGATGAGCGGCAGCGCCTTCGTTCTCGAGGTGCCGATCGGGGGCGGGGCCGGGGCGGTTCCGGCTCCCGGTGCGGGCGCCGGTACGGCCGTGGCCGTGAGTGCCGGTACCGGTGCGGACGCGGGTGTGGATCCGGGCTCGGCTCCGAACGGTGGCGGCGTCGGTTCCGCGGTCGCGCTGCCCGAGCAGGCCTCGCCGCAGGGCGGTGGGCGACGGCGGGCCCGACGGGCTTCCGTCGACGCCTTCCTGGAGAGCGAGGTCGGGCCCCCCACGGAGACGGCCGTGCCCACCGGACGGCGCAGGCGCGCTGCCGGGGACGGGAGCGGCGGGGGCGGGGGCGGGGCCCAGCTTGCGCTTCCCGCTCAGGCCTCAACCGACGAGGGCGGCGCCGAGAGTTCCGGTGGCACCGGACGTCGGCGAGGGCGCCCCAGTCCGGCCGAGGGCGGCGGTGTCTCCGAGGGCGCGGTCGTGACCGCCGCCGAGCACGCCGCCGGTTCCGCTGCCACGGGGCTCGGGGAGACCGTGCCTCCGCAGGGTGTGCCCGTGCCCGCCGGTGGACGGCGAGCGCGACGGGACGGCCAGCAGCAGGCGCTGCCCGCCGCACTGCCCGCGGCGCCTTCGCCCGCTCCGGACGCGGGTGCCGCCGCGGACGCCAGTGGTGGCGCGCCTCAGCCGACGGGACGGCGTCGGCGTGCGCTGGCCGCCGCGGCCGAGCGTGCCGCGGCGCAGGAAGCGGGGCCGCGCGCTGTGTTCGCGCTCCCGCCTGCCGAGGCGGACCGCTCTCCCGAGTACGCCGCCCAGCAGGCCGAGGCCCAGGGCCAGGCAGCCCACGGCCAGGCAGCCCTCGCCCAAGCGCCCGTCGGTCAGCCCGCTCTCAGTCAGGCAGCGCTCGGGCACGCTCCCGCCCAGGCCGACGACGGACGCCACGACGTGGCGTCGCACAACGCGGCCGACGATCACACGCCGCCGCAGCCCCATCCGTTGCAGGCGCCCAGCGGGCGTCGACGGGCCCGGCAGGCGGCGGGCGAACTCGATGCGGCCACGGCCACCGGGACGCCGGGAGTTGCCGGGCAGATGGCTCCGGCGCAGGGTGCTCCCCAGGCTCCAGGTGTGCAGGGTGCGCCTGTCGCGCCCGGGCAGGCCGTTGCGGTTCCGGGTCAGGGAGTTCCTGGGCAGGCGGTTGCTGGACAGGGGACTCCTGGGCAGGGGACTCCTGGGCAGGGGATGCCCGCGCAACTGGGCCCCGTACAGGGCGTTCCCGGGCAGGCCATGCCCTTGCCCGGACAGCTGCCTCAGGCACAGGGCGTACCCGGTGAGGGCATGGCACCGCAGGCTGCTTCCGGGCAGCCCATGCCCGGCGCCGTACCCGCCCAGGGGAATCCCGGTCAGGGCGCCCCTGCCCAGGCCGGTCCTGTTCCCGGTCAGGCCGTTCCTCCGCAGGGCATGCCCCAGCCGGGCGCCCCAGGACAGGCCCTTCCGCCGCAGGCCGTACCCGGCCAGGTCGCGCAGGCCGGTGCGACTGGTCCCTCGGGAGCCGTCGGCCCCGGCGGAGTGCCGGTGTCCGCCGCGCCCGCCCAGGGCGCCCAGACCCCCGCGCAGAACGCCCAGCAGCAGCCCCAAACGCCCGCGGACGCCGCTTCGGCGCAGCAGCCCTGGCCCGGTGCGGCCGACACCTCCGGCGCCGGGGTCCCCGTACAGCAGGAGGCCGGTGCGGCGGCCCAGCCCTGGCCGGGTACGGCCGACGGTCCGGCGGGCCCGGAGACCGCGCCCGCGCCTGGGCCCGCGCCCGTCCCGGAGCAGCCCCGTGCCGCCCAGCCGCTCCCTGCCGAGGCCGCGGCGCCTGCGCCTCCCGTCGACCCCAACTCGACACAGGGGCGCGCGTTCAGCGTTCGCACGCTCGGCCAGGGCGTCCCGTTCGGCCGCCGTATGACGGACGCGCAGCAGCCCCGGCAGAGCCGGCCCGCGTCGCCGACTACGCCCCAGCCGCTCCCTCAGCAGGCCCAGGCGCAGGCTCAAGCCCCGGTCCAGGCCCAGGCGCAGGCTCAGGCCGCTCCTCAGCCCCAGGCGCCCACGCCTCCCCCGCACGCGACCAACGGCTCCGGGCGGCGCCGCAAGCTCGGCACCCGCCCCGAGGCCGTCGCCGACGTCGCCGAGCAGACGGACACGGCGGCCCGGCCGCACCCGCAGGGCGGCGGCCCCCAGTCCCGGATGGCCAACACCACCGAGGGCACCGGCCGTTCGTACGCCATAGGGGCCCCCGACGAGAACGCCGACGAGGGACCCGAGCCGCTCGACGGCCCCGGCGGTGCGGTCGAGGTCGCGAACCAGCCCCATCCGCAGCCGATGGACGACGAGCTGCCCCCGGAGCCGCTCGACAACCCGCGTCGGCTGCTGGTCTGGCCCGCGCCGGACATCACCACCCAGCAGGCGCTGAGCGACCGCGGCTACCGGCCCGTCATCGTGCACTCGCGCGAGGAGGTCGACGCGCAGATCGCCGCCTTCCCGGCCGCTCTCTTCGTGGACCCGCTCACCGGCCCGATCACCCGCACGGCACTCCAGTCGCTGCGTCAGGCCGCCGTCGCGGCCGAGGTCCCGGTCCTGGTGACGGCGGGCCTCGGACAGGCGACGCGCGAGGCGGCGTACGGCGCGGACCCGGCCGTACTCCTCAAGGCCCTCGCCCCGCGCGACAGCGAACAGCACCCGCCGCGCGTCCTGCTCATCGAGGAGCACGCGGAGATCGCACTGGCGCTGACCTCGACGCTGGAGCGGCGCGGGATGCAGGTCGCGCGAGCTTCCTCGGACGAGGACGCCGTCACGCTGGCCTCGCAGATGCGGCCGAACCTGGTCGTGATGGACCTGATGCAGGTACGCCGCCGACGTGCCGGAATCGTCGACTGGCTGCGGGCGAACGGCCAGCTCAACCGCACCCCGCTCGTCGTCTACACCGCCGCCGTCGACCCGACCGAACTGCCGCGCCTCGCGGCGGGGGAGACGGTGCTGTTCCTCGCGGAGCGATCGACGAGCACCGAGGTGCAGGGCCGGATTGTGGACCTGCTGGCACGCATCGGTACGAACTGAGCACCCTTCGCGCCAACAGCACACGGGTGGAACCGGCAGTTCTGCCAGGTCCGTAGAAGTACACGTGCGCATATGTGAGTTGGGGCGTTGTTTCACGTGAAACAACGCCCCAACTCATACATCGACCTAAATGCGATCAGAAGTCGATCGGAAGGCTGTCGTCGCCTTCCGCGACCGTCAGATCTGGGTGACGTCCAGTTCACCCGCCGCGTACTGCCTGCGCAGCACCTTCTTGTCGAACTTGCCCACGCTCGTCTTCGGTACCGACTCGATGATCGTCCAGCGCTCGGGAAGCTGCCACTTGGCGATCTTGCCCTCGTCGGCGAGGAAGGACCGCAGGGACTCGAAGTCGGCGCCGGCGCCTTCCTTCAACACGACGGTGGCGAGCGGACGTTCACCCCACTTGTCGTCCGGGACGGCGACGACCGCGGCCTCGGCGACGTCGGGGTGGGCCATGAGCGCGTTCTCCAGGTCCACCGAGGAGATCCACTCTCCGCCGGACTTGATGACGTCCTTGGCGCGGTCGGTGAGGGTCAGGAAGCCGTCGGGGCTGATCGTGCCGACATCGCCGGTCTTGAGCCAGCCGTCCTCGCTGAACTTGTCGGCGGGGCGCAGGACTTCGGCGCCCTGTCCGCCGTAGTACGCGCCCGCGATCCACGGGCCGCGCACCTCCAGCTCACCCGCCGACTCGCCGTCCCACGGCAGCCGCTCGCCGCCCGGGCCGGTCAGCCGGGCCTCGACACTCGCCGGGAAACGGCCCTGCGTGAGGCGGTACGCGAACTCCTCGTCCGTGCCCACCACCTGGGCCGGAGGCCGCGCGATCGTGCCGAGCGGGGAGGTCTCCGTCATGCCCCAGGCGTGACAGACGCGCATGCCCAGCTCGTCGAAGGCCTTCATGAGGGCAGGGGGACAGGCGGATCCGCCGATGGTGACCTGAGTCAGCGAACTCACGTCACGGGGCTTGCCCTTGAGCTCCGCGAGCAGGCCCTGCCAGATGGTCGGAACGGCGGCCGCATGCGTCGGGCGCTGGCTCTCGATCATCTCGGCGAGCGGGGCTGGCTGGAGGAAGCGGTCCGGCATCAGCACGTTCACGCCGGTCATGAACATCGCGTGCGGCAGGCCCCAGGCGTTCACATGGAACTGCGGGACGACGACGAGGGAGGTGTCCGCGTCGGTGAGGCCCATGGACTGCGCCATGTTGACCTGCATCGAGTGCAGGTAGATCGACCGGTGGGAGTAGATGACGCCCTTGGGGTCGCCGGTCGTGCCGGACGTGTAGCACATGGCCGCGGCCTGGCGCTCGTCCAGCTCCGGCCAGTCGTAGCTCTCCGGCTTGTCGGCGATCAGGTCCTCGTACTCGTGCACCTGGACCGACGCCCCGTCCAGCAGCGAACGGTCACCGGGGCCGGAGACCACCACGTGCTCGATGGTCTTGAGGTGGGGCAGCAGCGGCGCGAGGAGCGGGAGCAGCGAACCGTTGGCGACGACCACGCGGTCGGCGGCGTGGTTGACGATCCAGACGAGCTGCTCGGGAGGCAGCCGGAGGTTGAGCGTGTGGAGGATCGCGCCCATGGCGGGGATCGCGTAGTACGCCTCGACGTGCTCGGCGTTGTTCCACATCAGCGTCGCGACCCGGTCGTCGTCCCGGACTCCGAGGTCGTCACGCAGCGCGTGCGCCAGCCGTGCCGCCCGGCCCCCGATCTCGGCGAACGAGCGCCTCTGCGGCTCCCCCTCACCGGTCCAGGTGATCACCTGAGACGAACCGTGGATCGTCGACCCGTGGGTCAGGATCCTCGAGATCAGCAGCGGTACGTCCTGCATCGTGCTCAGCACGGCGTCCTCCCGGGGGCGACATTGCCTACGCGGTAGTAAGGGTTGGGCTGATTCTGCTCACATACCGCGCGGTATGTCACTACTCCGGGATGATCGATCACGTCACGACGGGATTCCTTGCCCCGGCGTGAGCAGTGTGCTTGCCCCGCTCTGATCAGCGCACGGGACCCAGCTCGGGGTCCTCACGAAGCTTGCCCAGCGCACGCGACACGGCCGACTTGACCGTACCGATCGACACTCCCAGCACGTCCGCCGTCTGCGCCTCGCTCAGGTCCTCGTAGTACCGCAGGACGACCATCGCCCGCTGCCGCGCGGGCAACTTCATGATCGCGCGCCACATCGCGTCGTGCAGCGCCTGCTGTTCCGCCGGGTCCCCGGCCGGCGGAGCCTCCGGCTCCGGCAGCTCGTCGCACGCGAACTCGTCGACCTTCCGCTTCCGCCACTGCGACGTCCGCGTGTTCAGCAACGCGCGCCGTACATAGCCGTCGAGGGCCCGGTGGTCCTCGATCCGCTCCCATGCGACATACGTCTTCGTGAGTGCGGTCTGCAGCAGGTCCTCCGCGTCGCTCGGGTTCGCGGTCAGCGAGCGAGCGGTACGCAGCAGCACTGGTTGGCGGGCCTTGACGTACGACGAGAACGACGGGTACGCAAGGGTCCGCGTCGCCGCATTCGAAGCGCTGGTGCAGACGGTTGTGGTCATGGCTCCACGCTAGGAGCGCCCCCTACTCCAGCGGATCGGCCGCAGGTCCCGAAGCCGTGTCCGCCTCAGGTTGTAGGAGGGGGGCTGGCCACACCTCCTGAAGGTGGACGCCGGGCCCCGGCCCCCTGAGGGTTCACCCCTGAGGACGGCTCCCCTGGCAGTAGCCCGGACCCGGGAATGATGCGGGAGTAGTACGGCCACACTCCATGAGCACTCCCGGAGGGTACGCCGGGGCGCTCGCAGAGCGCGAAAAGCCAGCGAAGAACGACGGTCCCGCTCCGGCGCCGGACCTGGACATGCACCCCACCCATGCTGGACAGGCCACTCCGCCCGGCCCTGCGCAGGCCACTCCGCCCGGCCCTGGGCAGGCACTCCGCCCGGCGCCGACCCGCACCGCGGTCATCAGCCCCGCCTCCGGCATCAGCCCCGATCGTCCGAGCCCAGGATCAACCCCGATGTGGGGACGCCCGTACCCGCCGTCACCAGCACCCGGCCGGCCCCGGGTATCTGGTTCACGGACGTGCCCCGGAGCTGTCGTACGCCTTCCGCCACGCCGTTCATCCCGTGCAGATAGGCCTCCCCGAGCTGCCCTCCGTGCGTGTTCAACGGCAACCGCTCCTCGGCGACGAAGTCCGCGGCCTCGCCCGGCTTGCAGAACCCGAACTCCTCCAGCTGCGTCAGCACGAACGGTGTGAAGTGGTCGTACAGGATCCCCACGTCTATTCCGGCGGGCGTCAGCCCGGACGTGCGCCACAGCTGCCGCGCCACCACACCCATCTCCGGCAGTCCCGTCAGGTCGTCCCGGTAGAAGCTGGTCATCTGCTCCTGCGCGCGCCCCGCGCCCTGGGCGGCCGCGGTGATCACGGCGGGCGGATGTGGCAGGTCGCGCGCCCGCTCCACCGAGGTGACGACCAGGGCCTGGCCGCCGTCGGTCTCCTGACAGCAGTCCAGCAGCCGCAACGGCTCGACGATCCACCGCGAGGCGGCATGGTCGGCGAGGGTGATCGGTTTGCCGTGGAAGTACGCCGCTGGGTTGGTCGCCGCGTACTTCCGGTCGACGACCGCGACCTGCCCGAACGCCTCGGGCGTCAGTCCGTACGTGTGCAGATAGCGCTGGGCCGCCATCGCCACCCAGGACGCGGGCGTGAGCAGGCCGAACGGCAGCGACCAGCCGAGCGCGGCGCCCTCGGCCGACGGCTCACGCCGCTGCACCCCGGAACCGAATCTCCGCCCCGACCGCTCGTTGAACGCCCGGTAGCAGACCACCACCTCGGCCACGCCCATGGCCACTGCGAGAGCAGCCTGCTGGACGGTCGCGCAGGCCGCGCCTCCCCCGTAGTGGATCCGCGAGAAGAAGGACAGCTCGCCCATGCCGACCGCCTGGGCGACGGTGATCTCCGGGCTGGTGTCCATCGTGAACGTCACCATCCCGTCCACGTCGGCCGGTGTGAGCCCCGCGTCGTCGAGCGCGGCCCGCACCGCCTCGACGGCCAGCCGCAGTTCGCTGCGCCCCGAGTACTTCGAGAACTCGGTGGCCCCGATCCCGACGATCGCCGCCCGCCCACCGAGCGCGTCCCTCGTCCGTACGCTCATGGCCGACTCCCCGCCGCCTCGTGGACCGCGGCGCCCTCGGATCCCGCAATGCCCTCAGCGCCTTCGGCTCCTTCCGCTCCATCGGCTCCATCGGCTCCATCGGCTCCATCGGCTCCGGGGACAGTGACCGTGACCGTCCCGGTGACATGTCTGCCGATCCCGTTGGCCCCCACCACCTTGACCGTCGCCGTATCGCCCTCGACCGCCTCCACCGTGCCGGTCAACACCATCGTGTCCCCCGGGTAGTTGGGCGCACCCAGCCTGATCGCGACCCTCCGCAGCACGGACCGTGGTCCGAACCTGTCCGTGATGTAGCGCCCGACCAGCCCGTTGGTCGTCAGGATGTTCATGAAGATGTCCGGCGAGCCCTTCTGCCGGGCCAGCTCCGCGTCATGGTGCACGTCCTGGTAGTCCCGCGACGCGATCGCCCCGGCGACGATGAGCGTGCGGGTGATCTCGATCTCCAGTGGCGGCAGGGTGTCCCCGACCCGCACAGGCCCGACCTCGGTGTTCACGCGTCCCCCTCTCCATCCACGATCAACGCCCCTAGCTCCTGGAGCACTTCGCTCCCGCACCCCAGATACGCGTCCAGCTGCCGCCCCCACAGAAAGTGCCGGTGCACGGGATGGTCGAGGTCGGCCCCCGTACCGCCGTGCAGATGCTGTCCCGCGTGCACCACGCGCTGCCCCGCCTCCGACGCCCACCAGGCGGCGGTCAGCGCGTGCGCGGCGTAGTCCAGCCCCTCGTCCCGCCGCCAGGCCGCTTCGTAGGCCGTGACCCGTATCGCCTCGGTGTCCATGTACGCGTCGGCCGCCCGGAGTTGGACCGCCTGCTTGGTCGAGAGCGGTCTCCCGAACTGCTCGCGGGTGTTGGTGTGGTCGACCGCCCGGGCCACCGAACCCGCGCACACCCCGGCCTGCAGCCCCGCGAAGGCGGTACGCGCGGTGGCCAGTACGTCGTCGTACGCCTCCTGGCCCGGCACACCCGCGTCGGAACCGCCCAGTCGCTCGGCCAGCCGCTCGGCCAGTCTCTCGGCCAGCCGCTCGCGCTCGCCCAGCGGCTCGCCCGGTGTCCCGTCCAGCGTCAGCCGTCCCGCCGACCAGGGCGCCGTCAGCTCGACGGGCTCGCAGCGCGCGTCGACGGTCCGTACGAGCCACAGGCTGTGCTCGTCGTCGGCGACGAGGACATGCGTGGCGTCGCGGAGCCAGGGCACCACGGGGACCACACCGCTCAACTCCCCGAATCCGCCCACCCGTACGGCAGCCTCGGGCAGGGCGCCGGTCACGACCACCGTGCCGTCCCCGATCGCGGGCAGCAGCCGCTCCCGCTGCTCCGCCGAACCGTGGGCCGACACCGCCAGCAGCCCGTACACACAGGTCGCCGCGAACGGCACCTGGGCCGTGGTCCGCCCCTGTTCCTCCAGGAGCAGCACCAGCCCGAGAAGCCCTGTGTCCTCGACGGCGGCCGGCAGCCCGGCCTCGCACAACGCCTTCCACAGCTCGGCGTCGCTTCCGGTGCCGACGGCTGTCAGCCGCTCGTGCGTGGACAGGTCGCCGAAGATCCGCGCGGCCAGATCGCGGGCCGCCGCCTGCTCCTCCGTGGGCGTGAAGTCCATGTCAGCCCCCGCTCCTCTCGACGGCCCGGAAGACCGGCAGCTCCAACTCCTCGTCCACCTGCTCGAACTCCAGCCGGACCGGCATCCCGATCCGCACCCGGTCGTGCGGCACCCCCACCACGTTGCTGATCATCCGCACGCCCTCCGCGAGTTCGATCAGTCCCACCGCGTACGGCGGATCGAAGGCCGGGAAGGGCGGGTGGTGCATCACCACGTACGAGTAGACGGTCCCGTCACCGCCCGCCTCGACCGTGTCCCAGTCCGGGCAACCGCACGCGTTGCACCCCGGCAGCCAGGGGAATCGCAGCGTCCCGCATCCGTCGCAGCGCTGTATGAGCAGCCGGTGCCGGGACACGCCCTCCCAGAAGCCGGCGTTGTCGCGATTGACTACGGGGCGGGGCCGCTCGGGCCGTTCAGACCCTTCGGACCCTTCGGACCCTTCAGGCCGCTCAGGCCGCTCAGGCCGTGATACCTCGGCGGCCACCGCGGTCTTCGAAACAGCGGCGGGCCCCGCCTCCTTCGGAGTGCTCCTTCTCCGAACCGCAGGCACGTACTTCAGGATCCGGAACCGGTGTGTTCCCACAGGCCGGCCGGCCACCCGGACATCCATCCGCGTCGTGACGAAGTACCCCGTGCCCAGCTTGGTCGTCTTGCGCTCGGACACCGACTCGATCACCGCGTCGAAGGTGATCGCGTCCCCGGGCCTCAGCGGCCGCAGATACTCCTGCTCGCAGTCGGTGGCGACCACCGAGGTGTACCCGGCGTCGTCGAGCAGCCCGAGCAGCTCGTCGTACGCCTCGGAGCGCCCCGCGTGCCCGGAGAGGCCTCCCATCGTCCACGCCTGGAGCATGGTGGGCGGCGCTGTGGCGTCCGCACCCGCGTACGCCGGATTCGTGTCTCCCATCGCCTCGCACCAGTGCCGGATCATCGGCTCGTTGACCAGGTCCTTGCCCACACCGCCGACCGCGGCGGCCCGGCCCTCGTACACCTTCGCCCGCACGAACACGTCCTCGTACCCGCCGCCCTCGCCCAAGGCCGCCGCCCCCTCTCCGCCCGGAACCTCCCGCTCGCTCACCGACGCCCCCTGGTCATCCCGAGCCGCATCGTCGCCACGATCTCCCGCTGCACCTCGCTCACCCCGCCCCCGAACGTGTTGATCTGTGCCGCCCTGTTCATCCGCTCCAGCTCGCCGTCCCCGAACACACCCGGCGATCCGGAACGGACCAGCGCATCCGATCCGACGATTTCCTGACACATTCGGTACACCGCGACCGCCGATTCGGTTCCCACGACTTTCACGCCGCTCGCATCGCCGGGTGCCAGCCGGCCGGCCCCCACATCACCCACCAAACGCCAGTTGAGCAGGCGTGTTGCCGCCAGCCGGGCATGCACTTCGGCCAGCCTCGACCGCACCCACGGCTCGTCAACCCTGCGCCGCCCAGTCACCGGATCGGGGGTACGGGCGGCGGCCAGCACGGCCGCGTAGAAGTCCTCGGCCTGCATGCCGATCGCCGCGAGCGCGACCCGTTCGTGGTTGAGCTGGTTGGTGATGAGCCCCCAGCCGCCGTTCTCCTCACCGACGAGGTTGGCCGCCGGGACCCGGATGCCGTCGTAGTACGTGGCTGTCGTGGTCAGCCCGCCCACCGTCGCGATCGGCGTCCACGAGAACCCGGGGGCGTCGGTGGGCACGAGCAGGATCGAGATCCCCTTGTGCTTCGGCGCGTCGGGGTCCGTACGGCAGGCGAGCCAGATCCAGTCGGCCTGCTGGGCGTTGGAGGTGAACACCTTCTGCCCGTCGACAAGCCACTCACCGCCGCCGTTGCCCACACTCGCCGCACTCCCGACACGCCTGGCACTCCCAGCGCTTCCAGAACTCCCGGCACTCCCGATACTCCCGGCACTTCCAGAACTCCCGGCGCCCCCAGGGCCCTGCTCGCTTTCCTCGCGTCCGTCGCCGCCCACCCGCACGGCCCGGGTCCGCAGCGACGCCAGGTCCGTCCCCGCGGACGGCTCGCTGTAGCCGATCGCGAACACGAGTTCCCCGCGCAGGATCCGCGGCAGGAAGTACTCCTTCTGTTCCTCGGTCCCGTACTTCATGAGCGTCGGCCCGACCGTGTTGAGCGTGACCATGGAGACCGGAGCGCCCGCCCGGTAGGCCTCGTCGAAGAAGACGAACTGCTCGTCGGCGCCGCGCCCCTGGCCCCCGTACGCGACGGGCCAGCCGAGCCCCAGCCACCCGTCGGCACCGATCCGGCGCAACAACGCCCGCTGCCGTTCCGAGGCCCCTGGCCCACCCGAGACCGAAGCCGAAGCCGAAGCCGAAGCCGAGGCCGCATCCGCATCCGCATCCGCGGGCGGCGGCGGTCCGTCCGGCATCAGGTCCCGGAAGTACGTACGGAGTTCGGCGCGCAGTCGTCGCTGGCGCTCGGTGGGGGCGAGATGCACGACGACGGCCCTCCCGGACCTCGTACGAACAAGGGTTTCTGACTGTCCGTCAGATGGGTGTGACTGTCAAGGTCACGGACCTCGACCGCCAGGTCACGATCGCCCTCCCGGCCACCCATGCGGAAACGTCTGCGCGGCGGCACCCAAGTGCCGCCGCGCAGACGTGTTACCACCCCACAAAGCACCCCACTGAGGAGGCGTACGACCGCCGGGGGTCTCCAGTCCCCGACAGCCGCCGGCTCACCAGAGCTCGGTGAAGTTGACGGCGGTGTTCTCGTTCGACTGGTCGATGGCCGTGAACGCGGAACCGTTCACCTGGGCCGTGTTGCTCTGGTTCGAGGCACCGGAGCCGACGGCCTGCTGCTGCGTCGTGGACGACGTCCCGTAGTTGTCGCCACCGACGCCACTGCCGACGACGTTCGCCACGGCCGCGTTCGATCCGTTGTCCGCGAAGGCGCCGTTGTCGGCCGCCGCAACGCCTGTGAAGAGGGCGGCGGCGAGCGGCAGGGCTGCCGCTGCGGCGAGAAGGCGGGCGGTACGGATGCTTGCCATGTCTATTCCTCCAGAAGCGGAAGTTCGCACCGGCCAGGACCGGCTGAGTACGGCTTGTTCCAAGGCAGTTGGCCGACCGCCTCGGCGTCTGTCACAACGTCGCGAGACCAGAATTGCCCACCGAATCCCCGGCGAACCACCCCGGAAGGCACTATTCGCTCGCAAGCGTGAGGACATGTCGATAAACCCTCTTCGCGCAACCAAAACCGCAGATCAGGGCGGTGCGGGCGACTCAATCCCATACGCCGCAAGGGAGGAAGCGTTCCGGCACGTTTTCAGCCAATCCCGCGGGGCCGGTTTCCACCCCTGCCCCACCCCGCCTTCCTCCACCCAACCCGGAGCACCTCTTCCTTTTTTCGAACACTCGTACGAACATGGAGTCATGGCCACCATCGACCGGCAGGCCACGACGCTGGCCCTCGCACACGCCCTGTCAGCCGCCGAACGCGGACTGGCCGTCATCCCGCTGTCCCGAACCAAACTTCCGGCACTGCGCTCCCCACACCGCGACGATCCGACGGCCCCGCTCTGCCACGGCGAGTGCGGCCGCTTCGGGCACGGTGTGTACGACGCCTCGATCGACCCGCTGCGCATCCGAGAGCTCTTCGCCGCCGCCCCCTGGGCCACCGGCTACGGCATTGCCTGCGGGCTGGACCCCCATCACCTGATCGGCATCGACCTCGACACCAAATCGGGTACGGACTCGTCCGCGGCGCTCCGGGAACTGGCCCTGCGCCACCTGTTCACGATCCCGGAGACGGTCGTCGTGCTGACGCCCAGCGGCGGCCGCCACGTGTGGCTGAGCGGCCCGCCCGACGTCGTCGTCCCCAACTCTGCGGGCCGCCTGGCCCCCGGAATCGACATCCGCGGCGCGGGCGGCTACCTCGTCGGCCCCGGCTCACGGACCGAACACGGCGCCTACAGCACGGCCCCGGGAACCGCCGACCTGGCACCCGCCGCCTGCCCGCCGTCCCTGCTGCAGCTCCTCCTGCCCCCGCCCCGCACCGGCCGCCACGCGACCCCCGCCTCGGCGGGCCAACATGGCCAGGGCCTCGTCCAGTTCATCCTCGCCGCCCATGAGGGCCAGCGCAACACCCGCCTCTTCTGGGCCGCCTGCCGCGCCTACGAGAACGGCCTCGGCCCCGACCTCACCGAAGCCCTGGTCGACGCCGCCATCCGTACCGGCCTCACCGAACGCGAGGCCCGCTCGACCATCACCTCGGCCTCCCGCATGACGAGGCACCGCCCTTAGCCCCGCCACAACCGAAAACGGCCCCCCTAGGAGCCCAGAAAACCTGGCCAAGCCGAAAACCAACCACTCACGCGCGCGTGCACCCCGAAAACACCTGCGCACCACAACGCCTGCGCACCACCAAGAACAACAGGGGCGCCCGGAACCTCTCGGTTCCGGACGCCCCTGCTTCCCGCACTGCGGTGGGTGTGGGATTTGAACCCACGGTCACATCGCTGCGACGACGGTTTTCAAGACCGTTCCCTTAGGCCGCTCGGGCAACCCACCCCGCGCCGCTGAGAGATCGGCGCGGGGACAAGACTAACGGGTCAGCTGTCGCCCTCGCGCTGGCCCAGTGTGACTTCGACCGTCTGCTGCTTGCCGTCGCGGGTGTAGGTGAGTTTGACGGTGTCGCCGGGCTTGTGGGTCCAGATCTCGCCGATGAGGGTGGGGCCGCTGTCGATCACCCGGTCGTCGAGCTTGGTGATGACGTCGCCGGGCTTGAGGCCGGCCTTGGCGGCGGGGCCGTTCGGCGTGACCGCGTCCGTGCCGCTGGCGCCCTGCTCGGTGATCTTCGCGCCCGTGCCCTCCTCCAGGGAGACCGAGGCGCCGATCACCGGGTAGACGGGCTTGCCGGTCTTGATCAGCTGCTGGGCGACGGTCTTCGCCTGGTTGATCGGGATCGCGAAACCCAGGCCGATGGAACCGGACTGGCTCGTGCCGCCCAGGCCGCCGCTGGAGGACTGGATGGCGGAGTTGATGCCGATGACCGAGCCGTTCGCGTCCAGCAGCGGGCCGCCGGAGTTGCCCGGGTTGATCGAGGCGTCGGTCTGCAGGGCGCTCATGTACGAGGCCTTGCTCTGGGCGCTGCCGTCGCTGGAGGCCACCGGGCGGTTCTTGGCGCTGATGATGCCCGTGGTCACCGTGTTCGACAGGCCGAAGGGCGCGCCGATCGCGATCGTCGAGTCGCCGACGGCGATCTCGTCGGAGTTGCCGAGGCGCAGCGGCTTGAGGTCGCTCGGTGCGTTCTTGAGCTTGATGACCGCGACGTCGTAGCCCTGGGCGTGGCCGACCACCTCGGCGTCGTACTTCTTGCCGTTCGAGAAGGTCGCCGAGAGCTTGCCGCTGTCGACCGCCTCGGCCACCACGTGGTTGTTGGTGAGGATGTGGCCCTGGGTGTCGAAGACGAAGCCGGTGCCCGTGCCGCCCTCGCCGTTGCTCCCCTCGGCCTCGATGGTGACCGTGCTCGGCAGCGCCGTGGCGGCCACGGTCGCGACCGTGCCCGGGTCACGCTTGAGGTCGCCGCCGCTCTGTGAGGCGGCGACCGTCGTGGAGCCCGTGGAGTCGTCGTTCCGGTCCGCCGCCCAGTAGCCGATGCCACCGCCCACACCGCCCGCGACCAGCGCGGCCACCAGGATCGCGGCGACCAGGCCGCCGCGCCCGCCGGACTTGGGCTTGGGCGCCGGCTGTTGGTACGAGGAGCCCCAGACGTCGCCCGAGCCGCCCTCGCCCCCGCTCGCGTACCCGCCCTCGCCCCCGTTCGCGTACGACGGCGTGGCCGGCGGCGGAGGCGGCCAGGCGCCCGCCTCCGGTGCCGGGCCCGCGCCCTCGGGCGCCCCGGAGGGAACCGGGGGCAACGTGGCCGTCGGCGCGCCTTCTTGAGGAACGCCCGACTCATGCGGGTAGGCCGGTCCCTGGGACGGAGCCGTGCCCCGATGGGGGTCCACGGGATCCGGTCCCGGCGACACCCCCTGCTCCGGCGGCACGGAAGCAGCAGGAGTGTCCACCGGCACGGGAGGTGCAGACGGGGCCGGGGGTACCGCAGTGCCCTCGTTCTCGGTGCTCACAGCTCTTCCTCTCGATCCACGGCTGTTCAGTCAGGTCGCGCTCGGTCACGATCACTCACGTGTGCTCATAACTCCACCCGTGTGTGTTCAGGAACGAGCGCGATTCGGCTGTGCATGTGCTTTTGTATGCCGTCAGCTTTTCCCATGGGCCGTCAGGGCACCATAAGCGGTGCCTGTGACTCCGGGATCTTCATTTATATCGGACAGGTCCGACAAAAACACCGCATGCACGGCGTCACCGCTCTCACGCCTACCCACTCGCGATGGCACCATGACGCGGTGACCCACGCACGACAGCACCTGAACCAGGTCGTCGCCCACCGGGGGGCCTCCGAAGAGGCCCCGGAGCACACCCTGGCCGCGTACGAGAAGGCGATCGAGGACGGGGCGGACGCCCTGGAGTGCGATGTACGGCTGACCGCGGACGGACATCTCGTCTGCGTCCACGACCGCCGCGTCAACCGCACCTCCAACGGCCGCGGCGCCGTCTCCGCCCTGGAACTCGCCGACCTGGCCACCCTGGACTTCGGCTCCTGGAAGAACCGCGACGAAGCGCCCGACTGGGAACAGCAGCGGCCCCCGTCCTGGGAGCAGCAGTCCGTCCTCACCCTGGAGCGGCTGCTCGAACTCGTCGCCGACGCCGGCCGCCCCGTACAGCTCGCCATCGAGACGAAGCACCCCACGCGCTGGGCGGGCCAGGTCGAGGAGCGCCTGCTCGTACTGCTGAAACGCTTCGGCCTGGACGCCCCGCCCTCGGCCGCGGAGTCGCCCGTACGCGTCATGAGTTTCTCGGCGCGTTCGCTGCACCGCGTCCGCGCCGCGTCCCCGACGCTGCCGACGGTCTATCTCATGCAGTTCGTCTCGCCCCGGCTGCGCGACGGACGGCTGCCCGCGGGGGTGCGGATCGCGGGCCCCTCGATGCGCATCGTCCGCAATCACCCGGCGTACATCGAGCGCCTGAAGCGTGCCGGACATCACGTTCACGTATGGACGGTGAACGAGCCGGAGGATGTCGATCTCTGCGTGGAGCTGGGCGTCGACGCCATCATCACCAACCGCCCGCGCGCGGTGCTGCGCCAGCTGGGCCGCTGACCTGGGGCCCTGCGGGGTCCCTCTCGCGGCCACCCCCCACGCCTCGGCCACACCGTCGAATTCCGGCCACGCGGTTACAGGGAGTGCTCCGGCGCGTTCGATCCGTATTCGAGCGTTACGAGTGCGTCACTGCACGTGCATTGGCCGGTTTCCGGTCCAGTCCAGAGGGGCATTCACACCGTGGCGTGGGGCAAAGGAGGTCTCGGGGGTGGCGTTGGTGGTGGCACAGGAGGTGCCCACGTCGTCGAGCATGGCCGTACCCCATGGCCCTGCGGGCGTGGGGGAAGCAAGACACCGGATGCGGGCTCAGCTGCGCACCGGCGGTGTGGCGGAAACGGTCATCGACGATGCCGTACTGATCCTTTCCGAACTATTGAGCAACGCCTGCCGACACGGCAGGCCGTTGGGTGACGCACTGGCGGGGGACGGCGATGTCCGGGCCGCGTGGCGCGTCGAACCGACCGGCAGGCTCACCGTCGAGGTGACGGACGGCGGCGGTCCGACCCGTCCGGTTCCGGCCACACCCTCGGTCACCGCGCGCGGCGGCCGCGGGCTCAACATCATCACGGCGCTGGCCGACGACTGGGGCGTCCGGGACGACGCCCACGGCGAGGTCACGGTGTGGGTGGTCGTGCACAAGGACGCGCACGCCGGACACCGCCGGGACGACTTCGCCGCGCGTGTCACGGCCCCGTCGGTGTCCGCGATACCCGACCTCGACTTCGGGAACGCCTTCGACAGCCTGGACTGAGCTGGACTGAGACTGAGCTGGACTGAGAACGACCTGTACGGATCGCGGTCCGAGCCGGGGGCGCCTGAACCGACAACAGCCCGAGCCGACAGCAGCCCGAGCCGACAGCGACCCGGGGCGGGGGTGGCCCGAGCCGAGAATCCGCTCACCCCCAGGACGACCCGAAGCCCGACGAACCGAAGCCCGTCGGCCCGAACCCTGGACGACCTGGGCCGAAGCAACCCGAAGCAGACGGAAGCACTTGTTCAAGGACGAACCGAATCACCGCTTCCGGGACGACTCGGCACGTTGTCCACAGGGTCCCGTGGCTCCCCGTACAAGCGGCTAGGCTCGCGCCCGTACGAGTCGAGCCGTAACCGGGAGACATCCACGATGGCCAAGAAGCGACCCCAGACGAAGGCCAAGCAGCCTCAGCTGACGGATGGAGAGATCCCGGTCGTCGGGGCACGCGAGCCGTGCCCGTGCAACAGCGGCCGCCGTTACAAGGCCTGCCACGGACGGGCCGCCGCGCATGCCGTGACCGAGCTGGTGCACCGCCCCTTCGAAGCCCTGGCAGGCGAGGCCGACTGGGTCGCGCTGCGCGAGCTGGTGCCCGCGGCCACCGTCGAGTTGCATCTGAAGGAGGCGCTCCCGGAGGGCGTCCCGTCGGTCACGCTCGCGACGGTGCTGCCGATGGCGTGGCCCGCGCTGCGCCGCGAGGACGGCTCGGTCCTGATCGGCCTGCAGAACGACACCGCGTCCGGTGACATCAGCCGCGACCTCGCCGACACCCTCCAGCGCGCGCTCACCGCCGAGCCCGGCACTCCGGTCCAGGGCCGCCGCGCCCCGGCCGACGGACCGCGGCTGCAGGACCTCCTCGACCCCGAAGGCGCGTTCGAGCCAGTTGTGCACCCGGGGTTCGAATTCTGGGTTCCGGACGCGCAGAACGCGACCACGGAGGTGACGGCCTCCCTGGAGCGGGCCAACGCCGCCGCCATCCCGACCGTGAAGCTCGCGGGTGTCGACGCCGCGTACTGGTGCGAGACGCCCGACAAGAACCACCTGCGCTGGGTCATGCCGCACCCGGAGGAGCTGCTTCTGGACGCGCTCGCCCGGCTGCACGCCGCGGGCCGGTCGAGCCTCGGCGACGGCACCCGTCTCGTGGGCTCCTTCCGTGCCCACGGCCTCACGGTGCCGGTCTGGGACCTGCCGACCGGCGTCACGGCTGAGGATGTCGAGAAGCCGGCCGCCGAGTTCGCCGAGCGGCTCGCCGGCGCGCTGGCCTCGGACGCACCGCTCACCGCGGACGAGCGCCGGGCGCGCGGCGGTCTCACCAACCGGCAGGTCACGCTCAGCTGAGACACAGCCGACGCTCAGGCGGGACTGGCCGACCGGTCAGTCGGCCGACAGGGTCGTGGACCGGGTGACTCCTGTCACAACTCCCCGTTGCGGCAGGGAAATCGGTGTCCGAATAGCCGAGATCGAATTTGCGAACCGCCGATCTCTTGTTACCGTTCCATTAGCCCGGTTGCTGGTGCATCCCCCGTCGCCAGCAACCGGGTCTTTTCATTCCCGGATTCGGGCCCCCTGTCGGAGGAAGCCTCAACGCGCGTTCTGCGCAGGCGAGTTGCTCCCCGAGCGCAGCAACAGCGGCCCCTCGGCCCCCTCCCCGAACTCCGCTACCGCCGTGTACGCACCGGCGTCCCCCGCCGTGCGCTCCCGCGGTGTCTCGCACACCCCCGGCTCGTCGTCCGCGCCCACGGCGCAGTGCATCCGTACGGTGCGGTCCGCGGGTCCCATGAGGGTCAGTACGGACGTGAGATCGTCGCCGGTCGCGTTGCGGTAGTACGTACGCGCCCAGGTGTCCTCCCCCTGGGTCAGCACACAGGTCTGTGCCTCGATGCCGTCGGGGGAGGCGAGTTCGGGACCGCAGCGGGCGGCGGTGGCGAGGCCCAGGCCGAGCGTCAGGGGGCTCTCGGAGGGCGCGGAACGGGGCTCGGGCGCCTGTGCGCCGGCGCGACCGGCGGCAGGCGCGTCGTCGTAGACACGCGCGCCCCAGGCGCGTACGGAGTCGTCGGAGGCGCGTGAGCCGTCGTCGGAGGTCCGTGTGGCCGCGGAGTCCACGTCACCCACAGGTCCCGCGGAGGCCACGGCCAGTGGCAGCGCGGCCATGAGCGCTACCACACCCGCCAGCGCGATCGGGCGGACTCTTCGAGGGCCTGGGGCTCGTCGTCCCCGGGAGTGACGCAGCATGAAAGGAACATAACGAGCGAGAGCGGGCGCGCGGCTCGCCGCGCGCCCGGTTTCCCTACAACTCGGGGGCGCTCACACCCGTACGGGTGAGGGCCTCCACCACGGCGTCCACGACCGCCTCGACATCGGGCACCCAGGGGGCGGCCGAGCCGGGCAGCGGAGCCCGCTCCCAGCGGAGCCGGCCCTGGCCGGTCTCGGACGGGGGCAGCGCCACATAGCCGCCCTCTCCGTGGAAGCGCAGCGAGCCCGGGACATGGTCCTGGGCGTAGAGCAGTTCGCCGAGCTGCTCCAGGGAGTACGGCTTCACGAGCAGCGCCCAGCGCGTCGGGGTCGCGATCACGGGGCCGAGGCGCATCCCCATGTGGTCGAGCGCGAGGAGCGCGCGGGACGCGGCGAGCGCCGGCAGGCTCACCGCGCAGGGGGCCTTGTCCCCGGTGGCCAGGATGATCGGCGCCGCGGGCCGGTTCGTCCACCACCAGCGCACCATCCGCTCGTCGGTGGTTGCCGCGAGGAGGCCGGGGTCGAAGGGATGGGCACCGGGCACTGTGCATTCCGGGTCGGGGCACGCGCATCGGGCCCGCCCCTGCGGGTCCGCCGCCACTCCCGGGAGTACGGGCCACTGCCATGCGGTCGCGAAGGTCAGGGCCGCGCCGAGCATCTCAGGCTGTCCGCCGTTTCGCTTGGACAGGAGCCTGCGTCGCTTTCCGAGGATCTCGCGCATGAGCGCTCGTTCCTTTCCGTTGCACGCCTGGCAACACCGAGGACCACATCACACCATGTGTCGATCACTTCACTGTGCGTACCTGCTGGCGCATCACACCCCCGTCCGAGACAAGGGGAACCCCTATGGGCCGAGCATTGGGCTGCGTCCGCGTCCATACTGCGTCTGGCAAAAGCACGGGCATGGCGTGGGGTGGCGGCGCCTGGCGTTTGCCGTCGCGCGTATTTCTCGCCGCCTCCGCCACGGGAGGATGGGGCACGGTCGTCGGTGGTTAAGACGCCCGGGTCCGTCGCCAGGTTCCGGGACGATCCCAACCACCCCTGGCCTTCACCGAGTACGTACCCATCACGACCGCTGTGACGCTCCGTCGAACAAGGCCAGTCGACCTCAATACGCCGAGACTCGAGTCAGTTTTAAGCCAACTTTGCAATTCCGCAACGGTCCCACGGACACCAGGAATCCCGGCAGGACAATGCTGGACATCCCCTCACGAGTGCGTGTACATGTGGAGACACTGCTAGCGGCGCAGAATGACATGGGGGTTTGCGATGCTATCGAGCAATACGCACCGGTCGGAAAGCCGGACGCCATGAACGCCCCTCACCTCCCGAAAGTGGCCGGAATCGATTCAACGGTTCCATCGCCCACACACACTGTCGCGCCCGCGCCTGCCGCCCCGGATACCTCTTCGGCCACTTCTCCACACGCTCCCGGGGCCGTTCTTCAGGACAGACTCGCAGGTTGGGTCTCCGATCTCACCACTCTGCACGAACTGACCGAGCGCCTGGCGCGCACCGCCGCACTGCCGGACGCGCTCCAGGAGTTGCTGCGCGCCGGAGCCGCCCTCGTGGGCGCCCGGCGCGGCCTCGTGGTCCTGGAACCGGGCGACGGACTCGGCCCCGACACCACCATCGGCCTGGGTCTCGCCCGCGCCGATCTCGGCCACATCGAGACCGTCCCGCGCAGCGCCATGTCGTACGGCAAGATCCTCGACGGGCTCCCGGGGGGCGAGAGCGAGATCGCCCAG
Source organism: Streptomyces sp. NPDC050988 (assembly GCF_044456225.1). Lineage (NCBI taxonomy): Bacteria > Bacillati > Actinomycetota > Actinomycetes > Kitasatosporales > Streptomycetaceae > Streptomyces > Streptomyces sp. NPDC050988. The sequence goes on from NZ_JBITFQ010000012.1 coordinate 200,918, forward strand.
CCCGACCTCCTCTCCGAGGACGGCCTCGACCCGCGCCACCGCGAGGTCGCCGCCCGCCTCGGCTACGCCGCGAGCTACGCGCTCCCGCTGTCCACGGAGGATTCGGGCCGACTGGGCGCCGCCGTGTGGCTGTACGACGAGCCGGCCGAACCCGTCGAGCGCCAGCGGCACCTGGTGGGCCTGTACGCGCGCTACGCGGCCGAACACCTGGCCCGGCTGGTGGAACTGGACCGCACGCGCGCGTGCATGGCGACCATCTCCGAGGAGCTGCTCCCCTCGCGGCTGCCCCGGGTCTCCGGCGTCCAGCTCGCCGCCCGGCACCGCACGGGGCCGCGCGGCGGCGGCGACTGGTACGACGCACTGCCGCTGCCCGACGCCGCGCTCGGCCTCGCGGTCGGGTCCGTCACCGGGTCGGGGCCCAGCGCGGTCGCCGCGATGGGCCGGCTGAGGGCCTCCCTGAGGGCGTACGCGGTGATGGAGGGCGAGGACCCGGTCGCCGTCCTGTCGGACCTCGAACTGCTGCTGCGGCTCACCGAGCCCGCCCGTTCCGCCACCGCCCTGTTCGCGTACTGCGAGCCCGCGCTGCGCAAGATCACGCTCGCCGGGGCGGGGCACAGCCCGCCGCTGGTGATCGGCGAGCGGCGTACGGAGTACGTGGAGACGTCCCTGTCGGCGCCCCTGGGCATGCTCGCCTGCTGGGAGGCGCCGAGCGTGGAGTTCCAGGCCGAGGCCGGAGAGACGGTTCTGCTCTACACGGACGGGCTGCTGCACCGCACCGGCGACCCCATGGACCGTGCCTTCTCCCGGCTGCACGCGGCGGCCGCGTCCGTGCCCAGGGCGTTGCGCACGGACCCGGGCGCGGTCGCCGATCACGTCCTACGGAGTGTGCTGCCGGACGGCCTCGACGTCGCCGACAGCGACGAGGACGTGGTGCTCCTGGCGGCCCGCTTCGAGTGAGCGTCCCGCCCCTTCGGGCGAGCCCCTCGTGAACAGGTCTTCCGGCCCTGGGCGTCCTTCCGTACGACCGTACGATGGAGGGCGTCCAGAGTCGTATCGAGGAGGCAGACCGTGTCGGAGGCGCTCAACCCGGAGACCCCGGAAGCTGTGCTTGACGATGACGCCGACCAGGCGGACGAAGAAGAGCCGATCAAGCCGCGCAAGAACGGCCTGTACCCGGGCGTGTCCGACGAGCTTGCCGAGAGCATGAAGTCCGGCTGGGCCGACACCGAACTGCACGGCCTGGAGCCGATCCCGCAGGCCGCGTACACCGCCGCCCGCCGCGCCGCGCTCTCCGCGCGCTTCCCGGGCGAGCGCCTGGTGATCCCGGCGGGCAACCTGAAGACCCGCTCGAACGACACGGAGTACCCCTTCCGTGCCTCGGTCGAGTACGCGTACCTGACCGGCAACCTGACCGAGGACGGCGTCCTGGTCATGGAGCCGACGTCGGGCGGCCACAAGGCCACGATCTACCTGCTGCCGCGCTCCGACCGCGAGAACGGCGAGTTCTGGCTCTCCGGCCAGGGCGAGCTGTGGGTCGGCCGCCGCCACTCCCTGACCGAGGCCGAGCAGCTGCACGGCATTCCGGCCTCCGATGTCCGTGAACTCGCCGACGCGCTGCGCGAGGCGACCGGCCCGGTGCGGGTCGTGCGTGGCTACGACGCCGGCGTCGAGGCGGCTCTCACCGACAAGGTGACCGCCGAGCGCGACGAGGAGCTGCGCGTCTTCCTCTCCGAGGCGCGGCTGGTCAAGGACGAGTTCGAGGCCGGCGAGCTGCAGAAGGCCGTCGACTCGACGGTCCGCGGTTTCGAGGACGTGGTGAAGGTCCTCGACAAGGCGGAGGCCACGTCCGAGCGCTACATCGAGGGCACGTTCTTCCTGCGCGCGCGGGTCGAGGGCAACGACGTCGGGTACGGCTCCATCTGCGCCGCCGGGCCGCACGCGTGCACGCTGCACTGGGTGCGCAACGACGGACCCGTGCGCTCCGGCGACCTGCTCCTGCTCGACGCGGGCGTGGAGACCCACACGCTCTACACCGCCGATGTCACGCGCACGCTGCCGGTCAACGGCACGTACAGCGAGATCCAGAAGAAGATCTACGACGCCGTGTACGAGGCCCAGGAGGCCGGTATCGCGGCCGTGCAGCCGGGCGGCAAGTACCGCGACTTCCACGACGCCTCGCAGCGCGTGCTGGCTCAGAAGCTGGTCGAGTGGGGGCTCGTCGAGGGCCCCGTGGAGCGCGTTCTGGAGCTGGGGCTGCAGCGTCGCTGGACGCTGCACGGCACCGGTCACATGCTCGGCATGGACGTCCACGACTGCGCTGCCGCGCGGACGGAGACGTACGTGGACGGCACGCTGGAGCCGGGCATGTGCCTGACCGTCGAGCCGGGCCTCTACTTCCAGGCCGACGACCTGACCGTGCCCGAGGAGTACCGGGGCATCGGCGTCCGCATCGAGGACGACATCCTCGTCACGGAGGACGGGAACCGGAACCTGTCCGCCGGGCTGCCTCGCCGGTCGGACGAGGTCGAGGCGTGGATGGCGTCTCTCAAGAACTGACATTGCTCAAGAGCTGACATTGCTCATGGGCTGATCTTGTCTCATGGGCTGACATGACATGGATGGCCGGGTACCAGTGTGGTGCCCGGCCATACGTCTGCGCGCGGTCGGTGGCTGCGCACGGTCGGTGGCTGGTCGCGCTCCGGCGGGGCAGCCGCACCATGTCACGACCCCGCGCCCCTGAAAGAAGGGACGCGTTTCACTGAGGGGGGACTTGCCCGTGGACGCGTTCTGGTCCGGCGTCGGTGTCGATCTGCACCTCGAACCCGACGCCGCCGACGGGCGCCGGGCCGGGCTCGAACGGGCGCTGCGCGACGCCGTACGGGACGGGAGGCTGGCGCCCGGGACACGGTTGCCCGCGACCCGGCGGCTCGCGGCCGAACTCGGGATCTCACGCGGGACGGCCAAGTCGGCGTACGACCAGCTGATCGCCGAGGGCTATCTGACCGCGCGCCAGGGGTCCGGCACGCAGGTCGCCCCGCTGCCCTCCCCGGCCGCGGACGCGCCGGAGGCGACCACGCGCGCGCGTGCACCCCGATTCGATCTGCGGCCCGGCAGCCCCGACGTCGGTACGTTCCCGGCGGCGGCCTGGCTGCGCGCGCTGCGCCGGGCCATCGCGAGCGCGCCCTCCCTCGCCTACGACTACGGGGACCCGCGGGGCAGGATCGAGCTGCGGACGGCGCTGTCGGGCTACCTGGGGCGGGCGCGCGGGGTGATCGCACCGCCCGAGCGGATCGTCGTCACCTCTGGGTACGTGCAGGGGCTCGCGCTCCTCACCCAGGTGCTGGACGCAGGCGTGATCGCCATGGAGGACCCCGGCCTCCCCTTCCACCGGGACGTGGTACGGCACAACGGCGGAACCGTGGCCCCTGTGGAGGTCGATGAACGGGGCGCTTCGGTACGGGGGTTGGACGACGCGGCGGCCGTCGTCCTCACGCCCGCGCACCAGTACCCGACCGGGGTGACCCTGCACCCGGAGCGGCGGCGTGCGCTCACCGACTGGGCACGCGCGCGTGGAGGGCTGATCGTCGAGGACGACTACGACGGGGAGTTCCGCTACGACCGGCAGCCCGTGGGCGCCCTCCAGGGGATGGCACCCGGCCATGTCGTCTACCTGGGGACGGCGTCCAAGACCCTCGGGCCCGCGCTGCGGCTCGGCTGGATGGTCCTGCCGCCGCACCTGGTGGACGCGATCGCCGACGCCAAGCTGCACACCGACCACCACACGGAGTCGATCGGCCAGTTGGCCCTCGCCGAAATGATCAACAGCCACGCCTACGACCGGCACGTACGCGCGTGCCGCCTGCGGTACCGGCGGCGACGGGACCAGCTGCTGGACCGGGTGGGGACGCGGCGCGGGGTACGGGGCATCGCGGCGGGGCTGCACGCGCTGATCGACGTGAGCGACGAGGCCGCGGTGCTCGCGCGGGCCGCCGAGGAGGGGCTCGCGGTGGGGCACCTCGGCGAGCACTGGCACACGGCGGGCGACGGACGGCCGCAGGGGCTCGTGGTCGGGTACGGGACGCCTCGGGAGCGGGTCTACCCGGAGGCGTTGGAGGTGCTGGGGCGGGTGCTGGAGGGGGCCTGAGGGGCCGGTCCGGGTCCTTAGCCGGGTCCTTAGCCGGGACCTTGAGCCGGGACCTTGAGCTGAGGCTTAGCCGGTGCTTGAGCGCAAATTGGGCCAAGAAAGTGCGTGAATATTGGACCTGTTGAGGGTTCCATTCCGCCCGTAGCGTCATAGTCATGACGAACCGAGTCGCACCCGCCGGAGCCCCCGCGAAGACGAGCCGCGTGATCCCGCCCGCGGGTCCGCAGCGCGTTCTGGCCCTGGCCCAGTTGAGCAACTCCGTCGGGGACGGCGCCTACTACGTCACGTCCGCCCTCTACTTCACCCACGTCGTCGGGCTCGCCCCCGCGCGCGTGGGGCTCGGACTCACTGTCGCGTGGGCGGTCGGTTCGCTGGTGGGCGTACCCCTGGGACGGCTCGCCGACCGGCGTGGGCCGCGCGGCACCGCGGTGCTGCTGGCGCTCGCGACGAGCGTCGCGGTGGCGTCCTTCCTCGTCGTACGCGGCTTCGTGCCGTTCGTGCTCGCGGCGTGCGTGTACGCCTCCGCTCAGTCGGGACTCGCCGCGGCCCGGCAGGCGCTGCTGGCCGGGCTGGTGTCCCGGGAGGAGCGGACAGGGCTGCTCGCGCACCTCCAGTCGACGCTCAACGCCGGTCTCGCGGTGGGCGCGGGGCTCGGCGGACTCGCGCTGCACCTGGGCACGCGGGAGGCCTACCTCGGGGTGTTCGCGCTGGACTCGGTGAGCTTCCTGCTGTGCGCGGCTGTGCTGCTGCGGCTGCCCGTCGTGAAGCCGGTGCACGCGCGCGTGGCCGACGAAAAGGGACGCGGCGACGCCCTCGGAGTGCTGCGCGACCGCCCGTACGCCCTGGTGACGCTCCTCAACACCGTGCTGTTGCTGCGGATGCCGCTGCTGAGCCTGGGCATCCCGCTGTGGATCTCCGAGCGGACCGAGGCGCCGACCTGGCTGGTGTCCGCGCTGTTCGTGCTCAACACCGGTGCGGTGATGCTCTTCCAGGTTCGGATGGCACGCGGGGTGCGGGGGCCGGTGTCGGCCACGCGCGCGGTGCGGCGTTCGGGGCTCGTGATGCTGGCGTCGTGCGCGGTGTTCGCGCTGTCGGCGGGGGTCTCCCCGTGGGTGGCGGTGGGCGTGCTGACGGTGGGCGCGGTGCTCCAGGTCGTCGCCGAGATGCAGCAGTCGGCGGGTTCCTGGCAGCTGTCGTTCGACCTCGCCCCCGCCGACCGGGTGGGCGAGTACCAGGGCTTCTTCGGTACGGGCGTGACGGTGGCGCGGACCGCGGGGCCGCTGGTGCTGACGTCACTGCTCGTGGGATGGGGGACGCCCGGATGGCTGCTCCTGGGGGGCCTGATGCTGGCGGCCTCGTACGCGATGGGTCCTGCCGTGCGGTGGGCGACGGACAGCCGGCCCGCCGCCGCACCGATGGTCAGGCGGCCAGTACCGGTGAACTGACCGTCACCGGCAGCGAGTCCACGAACAGGGCCCCCGCGAGCAGCCCGCTGCTTCCGCGGGGGCTCCACGCGCGCGTGTGGAGGTCGTCGTCGAAGGCGGCCAGCGCGGCGCGGCCCGCCTCGGTGGACGTACTGCCCGCGGCCAGGACCCCGCGGGCGCCCGCCTGGACGTGCCGCAGGCCGTGCGGGCCCACCGTGTAGAGCAACTCCGTGTCCTGGAGCGTCGACATCACGGTCACCAGGGCGTCGAGCCGGGCGTACGGCTCGGGGACGCCGGCCGAGCGGGCCGTGGCCAGTGCGTCCAACGCCCGCCGTACGTGCGGGAATCCGGCCCTGGCCTCGCCCCTCGCTCCGGCCGCGCCGTACTGGGCGGAGACCGACGAGCCGCGGGAGGCGCGGCGCGGCGCCCGCCGGTCGGGGTGCGCCGCGATCCGCTTGGCGGTCGCGGCCAGGTCGCGCCCGGTGGCGCGGGGTTCCAGGGCTGCCGCGGCGACCAGCAGGCCGAGCACCCACAGGGCTCCGCGGTGGCCGCCGCCCGCCAGGGCCACCGAGTGCTCGGTGGAGCGCCCTATCGCGCCGAGCTCCGCCCTCAGTTCCGGTGTCGCCGCTCCTGTGCGGCGGGCGGCCGCCGCCATGGCCGCGAGGCCCGGGGCCAGTGCCTTGGCCGACCAGCGCAGGGAGCAGTGGTCCTCGCCGGTCGTGCGGGCGGCGAGGTCACGCGGGTCGGGCAGTCCGGGTTTGGGGGCCAGCGCCAGGTGCCCGGTCAGGGCGGTCACGGCGGCGTGGGCCAGCGTCTCGTCCGCACGGCTGCTCATCGGGACTTCACGGCCTCTCATCGACGTAAACGCTTACGAGGAAGTGTCGGTGGAGGACGCCGAGGCGCTCGGGGCGCCGCTGGGGGCATCGCCGGGCGCGCCGCTCGGGGGCGTACCACCGCCACCGCCGCTGCCCGCGACCGTGCCCCCGGTGACCGCGATCGCGCGGCGCCGGGTGATGGTCGTGTCTTTGTGTGTTCCCGTCATGCCGGAAAAGCTAGGGACGCCGTCCGTCAGGGACATGGGGGTCGGCTGTGAGGACCCTGAGAAATGCCGGGGAGGCCGAAGTCGGCGGGAAAGCGCCCCTCCTAGGAGGCACTCTCCGTGAAAACGCCCCCTCCGAGAGGGCGATCAGGAAACCGTCCTCCCCAGGAGACCCACCAGGAGACGAGTCAGGAGAGCCGTCAGAAGGCCCTTTACGTCACCACCAGCGGTGCGTCCTCGCGCCACTTGAGCATCTTGTCGAAGCTGACCACCGCGCCGCCCCGGCCGGGCTTGTTGCCGATGTGGACGTGGTCGGCGAGTTCCTGGATCAGACAGAGACCCCGGCCGTTCTCCGCGTCGCTGTGGGCGGGGCGGACCGGGGCGCGTCCCCGTCCCGACGGGAACCCTGGTCCGGAGTCGGCCACTTCGATGCGGCACGTCTCGCCGTCCAGATAGGCCGTGACCCGGTAGGCCTCGCCGGACTCCCCGTGGACGGACTCACCCCCGTGCTCGACGGCGTTGGCGCAGGCCTCGCTCAGCGCGACGGAGAGGTCGTAGGAGATGTCGGGATCCACCCCTGCCGACTCCATCGTGCCGAGCAGCAGGCGCCGGGCGAGCGGCACGCTCGCCGCTTCACGCCGGAGATGGAGGGACCACCAGATGCTCATGCTCCAGCCTCCTGGCCGCGGCTCGACATACCGATACGTATTGCCGCACAGGGCCGGGTGTAAGCGTGCCGTCGACGTGATGCCGCCCATTCGGGGGATGTGCCGACGCCATCCGCCGGTGTATGTGCGTACTACCGGTGTCAGAACGTGACCTTCCGGAACGTACGTCACCTTGTGGACCTGCCGTGTGGCGCGGGTGAGCCCAGTGCGATGATGAGCCCGCCATGACTGCCCCCCACCAGCGCGCGCGCACCGGAGGTGATCTCCGGGTCCTGAGGGCCGCGGTGTTCACCGCGGTCTGTGTCGTGCTGGCCGCGGCCGGTCATGCGATCGTCTCCTGCGCCACGGTTCCCCTGTGGTCGCTGGGAGCCGGATTCCTCGCCGTCTTCGCCGTGGCGGCGCCGCTCGCCGGGCGCGAGCGCTCCCTGCCGGGCATCGCCGTCCTGCTCGCGGTCGGCCAGACCGCACTTCACACGCTCTTCGGGCTCGGCCAGCACGGCACGGCGGCGACGGCGGCCACGGGTGTGGACGCCTCGCTCGTGGCCCGGGCCGCCCGGCTCGTGTGCGGCGCGTCCGTCGCGACGCTCAGCCCCGCCCAGGCGCAGCGGATCCTCGCCGACGCCAGGCTGGACACGGTCGGTACGGGCGGAGCGGGCGGCACGGGCACGGCTCACGTGGCCCACGAACAGGCGGGCGCCATGGCGTCGGCCGCCGCCGGGACCCCGATGTCGGCGCTGCCGTCGCTGTCCATGTTCCTCGGCCACGTTCTCGCGGCCGCCGCCACCGGATGGCTGCTGCGCCGCGGGGACATCGCGCTGCGGCGCCTCCTGCGCCTCTCGGCGCACGGAGTGGCCGAAGGGGCGCTCGTCTCCCTGCGCGGGGCCCTGGCGCTCGTACGCGCCCTACTGGCGGGTCTCCCAGGCACGTCCCCCGAGGCGCCTCGCGTACCGCGGGCCACGGAGTACGTGCCACCGGCCGTGCCGGCGACCGCTCTTCAGCACTCGGTCGTCCGGCGCGGTCCGCCGGCCCACGGGGTTCTCACCCTCGCCGCCTGACGCGACGCACCATTTCTGGACGTATCACTACTCCCGGGGTGCCGTCGTGCGGCACGCGCGCGTGCCCGCTCTTTCGCACGCGCAACCCCGTTCTGCCACCGAACCAGTGCTGAAAGTGGAGTGTCCCTGCCATGAAGGCTTCCCGTATCGCCGCGACCGGCGCCGTCGCCGCCTCCGCCGTCCTCGTCCTGTCCGGCCCCGCGTTCGCGCACGTCAGCGTGCAGCCCGAGGGCACCGCCGCCAAGGGTGGCTACGCGACCGTCAACTTCAAGGTGCCGAACGAGCGCGACAAGGCCTCGACCACCAAGCTCGAAGTGAACTTCCCGGCCGACCACCCGCTCGCCTCGGTGATGCCGCAGGCCGTCGACGGCTGGACCGTCAAGGTCACCAAGTCCAAGCTCGCCAAGCCGCTCGAACTGCACGGCGAGAAGATCAACGAGGCCGTCACCAAGGTCACCTGGACCGCCGACGGCAAGGGCATCCAGCCCGGCTACTTCCAGAAGTTCCCGCTCTCCATCGGCGCGCTGCCCGAGGACACCGACGAGCTGGTGTTCAAGGCGATCCAGACGTACTCCAACAAGGAGGTCGTGCGCTGGATCGAGACCCCGACGAAGGGTGCGGAGGAGCCCGAGACGCCTGCTCCGGTGCTCGCCCTGTCCGCCGCCGAGGGCGACCACCACGGTTCCGCGTCCGCCGCCTCCGACGACTCCGCGGAGGCCGACGACGCGAAGGCCGCCGCCAACACCTCGACCACCGAGGCCGCCTCCTCCGACAGCAGCGACACCACGGCCCGTGTACTGGGCGTCGTGGGCATCGTCGTCGGCGCGGCGGGCGTGGCGTTCGGCGTGCTCGCCGGTCGTCGGCGTACCACCGCGTAAGCCAGGTCCCACCCACCGAAACCCAGGGACGCCCCATCGGGATCCCCGGCCGAATCCGTTTCCGGCCGGGGGTCCGGCCCGCCGCACAGCGGCGATCGGGTGAGGCGTCCCCCCGGAGAATGCACTATGCGCAAGAAGACGTACGCCGCTGCCGCGCTGTTCGCCGCGGCCGCCCTGACCCTTTCCGCCTGCGGCAGCGGTGACGACGCCGACAACGCGGTCGCCGAGGTCTCCGAGGAGGCGGGCTCGGACAAGGCCGCGACGGTCCTCGACAAGCCGTTCGAGAAGCCCGACCTCGTCCTCACCGACACTCACGGCAAGCAGTACGACCTCCGCAAGGAGACCAAGGGCAAGCCGACGCTGATCTACTTCGGCTACACCAACTGCCCCGACGTCTGCCCGCTGACGATGAACAACATCGCCGTCGCCGAGAAGCAGCTGGCCCAGAACAAGCAGGTGACGCAGGCCGAGAAGGACTCGCTCCGCATCGTGTTCGTCACCACCGACCCGGAGCGGGACACCTCCGCCGCACTCGGCAAGTGGCTCAAGGGCATCGACCCGGACGTCGTCGGCCTGACCGGCTCCTTCGCCACGATCCAGGGGGGTGCCCGGACGCTCGGCATCTCCATCGAGGCGCCGAAGAAGGACAAGACCGGCAAGGTCGTCTCGATGCACGGCACCCAGGTCATCGCCTTCTCCCCGAAGACCGACGGCGGTTACGTGCTGTACGGCGAGGACGCCACCGTCGACGACTACACCAAGGACCTCCCCAAGCTGATCAAGGGCGAGAAGCCGTGACGCGTCGTACGGCGGCCAGGAGGGGGTCCTGGAGGGGGTCCACGTCCACGGGAGCCTCGGCGGCTGCCCTGCTCGTGGCCGCCGCCCTGGCCCTGGCGGGCTGCGGCGACTCGGACTCCGACTCCTCGGAACCCGAACTGTCCGTGGGCTCGATCTACATGCCGCAGCCGGTCTCGGACTCCATGGCGGCCGGTTTCCTGGTCGTCGCCAACGCAGGCGGAGCCGACGACAAGCTGTCCTCGGTCACCAGCGACATCGCCGGCGAGGTCACCCTCCACGCGACGTCCGGGCAGTCGATGACCGAGGTCAAGAACCTCGACGTCCCCGGTCACGGCAAGCTCGTCCTGGAGAGCGGCGGCAACCACCTCATGTTCGAGAAGCTGAAGCGCAAGCCGAAGGAGGGCGACAAGGTGTCCCTGGAGCTGCACTTCACCAAGTCCGGGCCGATGAAGGTCGAGATGCCGGTGAAGTCCCCCACCTACCGGCCGACGACGACCACCAAGTCGTCCATGCGGTCGTCCTCCAACTCGTCCACGCAGTCGTCCTCGACGTCTCACCACTGAGGGAGGGACCAACCGTGAGCCAGACCATCGCTCCCCGCGTCCGGACGCTGCTGTTGCTGCTGCTCGCCGTCACCGGCGCGCTCCTCGCCGGGTCCGCGCCCGTCTCCGCGCACGCCGCCCTGACGGCGAGCGACCCCCAGCAGGGATCGGTGGTCAAGGAGGCGCCGGCCCAGGTGTCGCTCACCTTCTCCGAGGGTGTCGCGATGTCCGACGGCTCGGTGCGCGTGCTCGACCCCAAGGGCAAGCGCGTCGACACCGGGAAGACCAGCAAGCAGGGCGCCAACACGTACTCCGTGAAGCTGCACTCGGGCCTGCCGGACGGCACGTTCACCGTCACCTACCAGGTGGTGTCGGCGGACAGCCACCCCGTCTCCGGCGCCTTCACCTTCTCCATCGGGGCACCCTCGACGACCTCCGTCTCCGTGTCCGACCAGGAGGCAGGCGGCGGAGTGGTGGGCGGGCTCTACGGCTTCGCGCGCTATCTCTCGTACGCGGGCTTCATCCTGCTCGTCGGCGGCGCGGCCTTCGTGCTGGCCTGCTGGCAGCGGGGCACCGGGGAGCGGTCGGTGCAGCGGCTCGTGGTCTCCGGGTGGCTCGCGCTGACCGGGGCCACGCTCGCCATGCTGCTGCTGCGCGGCTCGTACACCGGCTCCGGGAAGGCCGGGGACATCTTCGACCTGGGCCTGCTCAGCGATGTGCTGCAGACCAAGACGGGCGCGGCACTGGTCTCGCGCCTGCTGCTGCTCGCCGCGGCCGCCCTGTTCATCGCCGTGCTCTTCGGAGCGTACGAAAAGCGCGAGGACGACGAGGAGAAGGGCGATCTGACCTTCGGGCTCGCCATCGGCGGGTTCGTCGTGGCAGCGGGTCTGGCCGCGACCTGGGCCATGGCCGAGCACGCCTCGACCGGTATCCAGACCGGGATCTCGATGCCCGTCGACGTGCTGCACCTGCTCGCCGTCGCCGTCTGGCTCGGCGGCCTGTCGACGCTGCTGGTGGCGCTCTACCGCGCGCCGTCCATCGAGCCGGCCGCCGTACGCCGCTTCTCCCGCATCGCGTTCGGCAGCGTGGCCGTGCTGGCCGCGACGGGCATCTACCAGTCGTGGCGACAGCTCGGCTCCTGGTCCGCGTTCACGGGGACGTCGTACGGGCAGCTGCTGCTCGTCAAGATCGGCCTGGTGGTCGTCCTGGTCGGCATCGCGTGGATATCGCGGCGCTGGACGGCGCAGCTGTCGCAGGCGTCGGCCGCGAAGGCCGTGAAGACCTCGGCGGCCACGCAGGTGAAGGCCACCGCGAAGACCTCTGCCAAAGCCTCTGCCAAAGCCTCGGCAAAGGCATCGGCGAAGGCATCGGTGAAGACCTCCGCGGCGACCTCGGAGAAGTCGGAGGACGAGGACAGCGAGACCGGGGACGAGAAGGAGCCGGCCGTCACGCCCGCGGGTGGCGGCGACGGCAAGCGGGCCACCCAACTGGCCCGGCAGCGGGCCGCGGTGGCCACCGCGCGCGAGAAGCGCGTGCGGGACGCCGATCCGCTCCGCTCGGGCCTGCGCCGCTCGGTGCTCGCCGAGGCGGGCGTCGCGGTGGTCCTGCTGGCCGTCACCACGGTGCTGACATCCACCGAACCCGGGCGCACGGTGGAGGAGGCCGAGGCCGCCACCGCCGCGAGCTCGCAGGAGGCCACCGGGGCGCTGGCCGTGGACATCCCGTTCGACACCGGCGGCAAGGACGGCAAGGGCCTCGCACGCGTCGAGATCGACCCGGCCCGCGTCGGCGGCAACGACATGCACGTCTACGTACAGCGGCCGAACGGCAAGGCCTTCGACATCCCCGAGGTCAAGGTCTCCTTCACCCTCAAGGCGAAGGACATCGGACCGCTGCCCGTGGTCCCCGACCGGATCGCCACCGGACACTGGACGGCGACCGGGGTGCAGATCCCGATGGCGGGCAACTGGGCGATCGCGGTGACGGTGCGGACCTCCGACATCGACCAGGTGACCGTGGACAAGAACGCGCAGATCGGCTGAACGACACCATGGCTGAACAGTCCACTCCGGAGACGTCCTCCCCGGGTGCCCCCGCTGAAGGGGCCCCCGGTCAGGAAGGCGTCTCCCAGAAGGCCACTGCCCCGAAGGCCGCGCTCAAGGGGGCCGCTGCCAAGGGGGCCTCTTCCGAAAATGCCCCTCCTGGGGAGGCCGTTTTCCAAAAGCCCCCCTCCAAGGGCGTCATTTCGCGGCGCCGCCTGCTCGGTACCGCCGGTGCCACCGGCCTCGCGCTCGGCGCCGCGGGCGGGGCCGCCGGATACGCCGCCGCGCCCTCCGCCGACCGGACCGCGCTCCTCAGTTCGCTCGGCGCGGACGAGGTGATGTTTCACGGGAAACATCAGCCCGGCATCACGACCCCTCTGCAAGCCCGTGGCCACCTCGTCGCCTTCGATCTCTCGGCGGGCGCGGGCCGCAAGGAGGCGGTCGCCCTGCTGCGGCGCTGGTCGACGACGGCCCAGCGGCTGATGGCGGGCGAGGCGTCCGCGAGCGCCGACACGGACGTGGCGCGCGACGCCGGACCCTCGTCCCTCACGGTCACCTTCGGCTTCGGCCACAGCTTCTTCGCCCGTACGGGGCTGGAGAAGCAGCGGCCGATCGCCCTCGACCCGCTGCCCGACTTCTCCTCGGACCACCTGGACAAGGCGCGCAGCAACGGCGACCTGTGGGTGCAGATCGGCTCGAACGACTCCCTCGTCGCCTTCCATGCCCTGCGCGCGATCCAGAAGGACGCGGGGCAGGCGGCGAAGGTGCGCTGGCAGATGAACGGCTTCAACCGCACGCCGGGAGCCACCTCCCAGCCCATGACGGCCCGCAACCTGATGGGTCAGATCGACGGCACGCGCAATCCCAAGCCGTCGGAGTCCGACTTCGACCGGCGGATCTTCGTGCCCGACGCGGGCGACCCGTCGTGGATGGCAGGCGGCTCGTACGCCGTCGTACGCCGTATCCGCATGCTCCTCGACGACTGGGAGCAGCTCTCGGTCAAGGCGCAGGAGGACGTGATCGGGCGGCGGAAGGCCACCGGGGCACCGCTCTCCGGTGGGACCGAGACGACCGAGATGGACCTGGAGAAGACCGACGCCGACGGCGGGCTCGTCGTCCCGATCAACGCCCATTCCCGTATCACCCGGCCCGACGAGAACGGCGGCGCCGCGATGCTCCGCAGGCCGTTCTCCTTCCACGACGGCATCGACGCCGAGGGCGTCCCGGACGCGGGGCTGCTCTTCGTCTGCTGGCAGGCCGACCCGCTGCGCGGCTTCGTACCGGTGCAGCGCAAGCTCGACCGCGGTGACGCGCTGTCCACGTACATCCGGCACGAGTCGAGCGGCCTGTTCGCGGTGCCGGGCGGGGCGGCGGAGGGGGAGTACGTGGGGCAGAAGTTGCTGGAGGGGTGAGGTCCGCTCGCTTCGGCGAGTGAGACGGCTGAGGCGGTTGAGGCGACTGAGGCAGCCCGGACGGCTGAAACGGCTGGGGCCGGAAGCGGGAGCCCGGCCGCGCAAGGCCCATTAGGGTGAGGCCATGCCAGCCAGCTACGCGTATCTCGGCCCCGAGGGCACCTTCACCGAAGTCGCCCTGCGGACTCTTCCGGAGTCGGCCACCCGGCAGCTCATCCCGATGGTGTCCGTGCCCGCCGCGCTCGACGCGGTCCGGGCCGGCGAGGCCGAGGCCGCGTTCGTACCGATCGAGAACTCCGTCGAGGGCGGCATCACCACCACGGTCGACGAACTGGCCGTCGGCGAGCCACTGATGATCTACCGCGAGGTCCTTCTCTCGATCACCTTCGCGCTGCTGGTCCGCCCGGGCACGAAGCTCTCGGAGATCAAGACGGTCAGCGCGCACCCGGCCGCGCAGCCGCAGGTCCGCAACTGGATGAAGAACAACCTCCCGGACGTCATCTGGGAGTCGGCGGCCTCCAACGCGGACGGCGCCCGCCTGGTGCAGGAGGGGCGCTACGACGCGGCCTTCGCGGGCGAGTTCGCGGCGGAGCGGTACGGCCTGGAGGCCCTGGAGACCGGGATCCACGACGCGGAGAACGCGCAGACGCGGTTCGTCCTGGTGGGCAAGCCGGCGCGGCCCGTGGCGCCGACCGGCGCGGACAAGACCTCCGTGGTCATCTGGCAGCGCGACGACCACCCGGGTGCCCTGCTCGAACTCCTCCAGGAGTTCGCCGTCCGCGGGGTCAACCTGATGCTGCTGCAGTCCCGGCCCACCGGTGAGGGCATCGGCAACTACTGCTTCGCCATCGACGCCGAGGGGCACATCGCGGACCGCCGCGTCGGCGAGGCGCTGATGGGCCTCAAGCGAATCTGTCCCCAGGTGCGGTTCCTCGGTTCCTATCCGCAGGCCGACGTCGACCCCAAGGACGTACGCGCGCCGCGGGCCGGTACGTCGGAGAGCGAGTTCGCGGCGGCCTCGGACTGGCTGGCGCGCTGCCAGGACGGCCGGTTCTAGGCGGGCTGTGCCCAGCGGGTTACTGGGCGGGGCTTGCTCTGCTCGGCTTGCTGAACGGGCTTTGCCGAGCAGGCCTTGCTGGGCGGAGTTCGCTGAGCGAGCTTCTCTCACGGCCGCGAGCGGACACCCGTTGGCAACCCTGCAGCCACTGGCCGTCCTCCGGACGGTTTCCCGGGCGGAGCCGACGGCTCCGCCGGGCCGTTTCGGCCAGTCCTACCTGCAGATTGTCTCTGTCCACAGAAGTTATCCACAGGCGCGCTTCTCGACCTGGGGACAAGTCGACAACGAAGCGCGACTCAGTCGACAAATCGGCCTACAGCCCACAAGTCCGTCCACAGCCCCATCGGTCACCCTTCGTCCACCCGTTTCTGTTGACCAATCCCATAGAGCGAACCATTTCCACTCGAAAGTGCGTGTAGGGAGGGTTTGACCCGGGAATTCTTGGCCCTGCGCACAGCTTTAGGAACGATCACTTCCGATGTCCACAGATCTTTCGCACAGCCTGTGGATAACTTTTCCGGGGTGTGGATTTCTGTGGACAACCCGGCTCTCAAGTCCCGTTCCCCACAAGGGAATCGAGTCAACCGACCGAATCCCACCTGCCTCGTTCCAGGGATCGACCCGCTTTCATTGACGCCTATTGAAGCGCCTCGCAAATTCCCTAAAAACATCACAGAAGGGGCAGAACGGAATACCGGGTCGTGAGTCGGAACCCCGCACCGGTAGCCTTGTGGGGTGATTGACCTTCGCCTGCTTCGTGAGGACCCCGACCGTGTTCGCGCCTCCCAGCGCGCCCGTGGAGAGGACGTCGCCCTTGTCGACGCCCTCCTCTCCGCCGACGAGCGGCGCAGGTCGTCCGGCGTCCGCTTCGACGAGCTGCGTTCCGAGCAGAAGAGCATCGGCAAGCTCATCTCCAAGGCCTCCGCCGACGAGAAGGCCGACCTGCTCAAGAAGACGGGCCGGCTCGCCGCCGACGTCAAGGCGGCCGACGCCGAGCAGCACGAGGCCGACGAGGAGACCAAGCGCCTCCTCCTCCAGCTCGGCAACCTCGTGCACCCCGACGTCCCGGTCGGCGGCGAGGAGGACTTCGTCGTCCTGGAGACACACGGAACCATCCGCGACTTCGGCGCCGAGGGCTTCGAGCCCAAGGATCACCTGGAGCTCGGCGAGGCGCTGGGGGCCATCGACGTCGAGCGCGGCGCCAAGGTGTCCGGCTCGCGCTTCTACTACCTGACGGGTGTCGGCGCGCTGCTCGAGCTCGCCCTCGTCAACGCGGCGATCGCACAGGCCACCGAGGCCGGCTTCATCCCGATGCTGACCCCCGCGCTGGTCCGCCCGCGCGCCATGGAGGGCACCGGCTTCCTCGGCCAGGCCGCGGAGAACGTGTACCACCTGGAGAAGGACGACTACTACCTGGTCGGCACCTCCGAGGTCCCCCTCGCCGCGTACCACATGGACGAGATCCTGGACGCCGACAAGCTGCCTCTGCGCTACGCGGGCTTCTCGCCGTGCTTCCGCCGCGAGGCCGGCACGTACGGCAAGGACACGCGGGGCATCTTCCGCGTGCACCAGTTCGACAAGGTCGAGATGTTCTCGTACGTCAACCCCGAGGACGCCGAGAACGAGCACCAGCGGCTCCTGGAGTGGGAGAAGCAGTGGCTGACCGGGCTTGAGCTGCCCTTCCAGGTCATCGACGTGGCGTCGGCCGACCTGGGCTCGTCCGCCTCGCGCAAGTTCGACTGCGAGGCGTGGATCCCGACCCAGGGCAAGTACCGCGAGCTGACGTCGGCCTCGAACTGCGACGGCTTCCAGGCACGCCGGCTGTCGGTGCGCATGCGCGACGGCAAGAAGGTGCAGCCGCTCGCGACGCTGAACGGCACGTTGTGCGCCGTCCCGCGCACGATCGTGGCGATCCTGGAGAACCACCAGCTGGCCGACGGTTCCGTACGGGTGCCCGAAGTGCTGCGTCCGTATCTGGGCGGCCGTGAGGTGCTGGAGCCGATCTCCAAGTGACCGGCACCACTGGGTCGACGGCCTCGACCGGCTCGACAGCGTCGACCGGGGAGACCGGGGCGTTCCCCTACAAGCTCGTCGCGACCGATCTCGACGGAACGTTGCTGCGCTCCGACGACACGGTCTCGGAGCGCACGCGTGAGGCACTCGCCGCGGCCACCGTGGCGGGCGCCGCCCACCTCGTCGTCACCGGCCGCGCGGTGCCCTGGACGCGCCACATCCTCGACGAACTCGGATACGAGGGACTCGCGGTGTGCGGTCAGGGCGCGCAGCTGTACGACGCCGGAGCGCACCGCCTGCTCACGTCGGTGACCCTGGACCGGCAGGTGGCCGGCCTCGCGCTGGCCAAGATCGAGGCGGAGGTCGGCCCGCTGGCAGTCGCCGCGAGCCGCGACGGCATCGACGGGGATGTGCTGATCGGCCCCGGCTACCGGGTGCTGGGCAAGCTGGAGGCCATCCCGTTCACCGATGCCGCGGAGCTCTGGGCCGCGCCCCTGACCAAGATGTACATCCAGCATCCTGAGCTCACCGACGACGAGCTGACGGCCGCGGCACGAGCGGCGGCCGGCGGTCTGGTGAGCGTCGTGATGGCGGGCGAGGGCATCGTCGAGATCCTCCCCCTGGGCCTGTCCAAGGCCACGGGCCTCTCCCTGGCGGCCCGCCGCCTGGGCGTGAAGGCCGCCGACACGATCGCCTTCGGCGACATGCCGAACGACATCCCGATGTTCGCGTGGTCGGCCCACGGCGTGGCAATGGCCAACGCCCATGAGGAACTCAAGGCCGTGGCGGACGAGCTGACGTCCTCGAACGAGGAGGACGGCATCGCGGTGGTGCTGGAGAGATTGCTCGGCTGACACCACCGCCACCGCCACCGCCGCCACGGCGCTGTCGGACCGCTCCCGGCACTGCCGGAGATACCGGCTGCGGCACGCGACAGCACGCGATGGGCCCGCCCTGAAGGGGCGAAAGAGGCGGGCGGCGGGCGGCGGGCGGCGGGCGGCGGGAAATCTAGCCGCGAAGCGGCATCTCGAACGCCGCCGAGTCACAGCGACAGCGTCTCGCGGAGGATGCGTGGATCGAACACGCGCGGGGGGTCAACCCCGACCACGGCTTAGCAAGCCGGTGCCTTACCGCTCGGCCAATCCTCCGGGTGGGCGGCCCGCGCCAATGTGCGCGCTCGAAGCGGCCGCCCCGGGCAGCTCCCCGTGTGGGACGGACTCGACGGAGGCGTAACTACTCCGGAGCCCGTCGGCTGCCCTGCTGGGAGCTCGACGAACTGCTACTGACAGGCATCGTCGTGCTCCTCTCCCAGATCGTGGTGCCGGAGGAACCCGGCGACTTGGACATAACCACTGTGCCCGTACGCCGAGTTGGACGCCACCGAATAAATCACCGGCCGGGCACTGCGCCCGGCCGAAGGCAGCCGACCGAAGGGGGCCGGGGGCCGGGGGCGAGGCCACTCGGAGGCGGGAGGCGCGCTACCGGCGACGCCACCTGCGGCGCCGTGCCTTGCTGAAGAACCAGCCCGCGGGCGGCTCGTCGGAGCGCCAGGGCTGCGGGTCGGGTCCGCCGTCCCGCCAGCGGGCCGCGAGCATCCGGGCGCGCGCGGACGGCTCCGCCGTGTCGGCGGACCGTATGAAGTCGTCGTCCAGGACCAGCTCGTCCCAGACGTCCTCGGACGCCCCCTGGCCCTGGCCGTCGCCCGGGCCCTGGCCGTCGCCCGGGCCCTGTCCTTCGCTCCGCGGTGCCTGCGCTGCCATCCCCGTTCCTCCTCGCTGTGCATCCCCTTGAGCAAGTGTGCCGTTCTGCGTGTAAAGCCGATCTCAAGATCAAAAGAGGCTCCACGCGCGCGTGCCCCCGGAAAGCCGGTCACGCGCGCGTGGAGCCGCCCCGACTCCCCGGAGCGGTTACTCCTCGCCGGCCAGCGTCAGCGTCCTCAGCTTCTGCCCGGCGAACCAGGTGGCGGCGACGGTCACCACGACCAGCAGCACCGTCCCCGTGGTCAGCCCTACGTCCGACGTGACGAGGTCGCCGCCGGACACCTTCTGGGCCACGGCGAGGGACCACTGCTGGACGCTGAGCGTGCGTGCCCCGGAGACCAGCGACCCGAAGAGGGTCTCCCACACGAGGGCGTAGACGAGTCCAAAGACGACCGCGTGCCGCGTGATGGTGCCCAGGAGCAGGAACATCGCGGCGTACGCGATGGAGGCGACCAGCGCGGCCACCGTGTAGGCGACGGCGATCTGCTGGCCGTTGCCGTTGAGGATCATTCCCGCGAGGAACGTCGGGATCGCCGAGAACGCCATGGTGACGGCGATGGCGACGATCAGCTTGGTGAAGATGATCGTGGGGCGTTTGACCGGCTTGGCGAGCAGGTAGACGACCGAGCCGTCGTCGATCTCGGGGCCGATCGCCCCGGTGCCCGCGATGACGCCGATGATCGGCACCATCGTGGCGAGCGCGAACCCGCCGAGGACGTCCGAGGCCACCTGGTCGTCGGTGCCCGTGAAGCCGCGTACGGCCACGGAGATGACGATCAGCAGGGCGGGCAGGGCGCCCAGGATGAGGGCCCGGCGGCGGCCGAGCAGGCCGCGGTAGGTGAGCCGGGCGACTGTGGGGTCGTACATCTTGGCCTCCTACGCCGCGACGAGATACGAGAAGACGGACTCGAGGGACTCGTCGGACGGCGAGACCGTGAGCAGCCGGATGCCGTGGTCACGGGCCACCCGCGGCAGCAGTGCCGTGAAGCGTGGGAAGTCGACCGCCTGGATGCGCAACGCGCCCTCCTGGAGGTCCACTTCGATGCCGGACGTCGACGGGTCGGCGATGAGCGCGGCCGCCAGGGCACGGTCGTCGCTGGAACGCACCAGGTAGCGGTGCGGGCGGTCGGTCATCAGGCGGCGGATCCGGCGGAAGTCGCCGCTCGCCGCGTGCCGTCCGGCGACGATCACCTCGATGTGCGAGGCGAGTTGCTCGACCTCTTCGAGGATGTGGGACGAGAAGAGGACCGTACGGCCCTCGTCGCCCATGCGCCGCAGCAGGTCCATGAGCTGCATGCGCTGGCGCGGGTCCATACCGTTGAACGGCTCGTCGAGGAGCAGCAGGGACGGGTTGTGGACGAGCGCCGAGGCCATCTTCACGCGCTGGCGCATGCCCTTGGAGTACGTGGAGATCTTGCGGTCCTGCGCGTACTCCATCTGGACCGTGGCGAGGGCCCGCTGGGCGGCCTTGTCGCCGAGGCCGTGCAACTCTGCGTTGGCGACGACGAATTCGCGGCCCGTGAGGAAGTCGTACATCGCCTCGCGCTCGGGGACGATGCCGATCTGCTTGTAGATCTGTTCGTTGCGCCAGGTCGCCTGGCCGTCGAGCGTGACGCTGCCCGTGGAGGGGGCCAGGAAGCCACCCATCATGTTGATGAGGGTGGACTTCCCCGCGCCGTTCGGACCGAGCAGGCCGGTGACGCCGGGGCCGATCGTCATGGTGACGTCGTTGACGGCCACCACGTTGCCGAACCAGCGCGACACGTGGTCGATGGTGAGCGTGGTCACAGTCCGACCTTTCGGTAGCGGCGCATCAGCAGGCCGTAGCAACCGGCGATGAGTCCCAGGGTGACGAGGAGGAAGACGACGCCCTGTCCGGACGAGGGCCCCACCTCGCCGGGGTACGAGGACGACGCGCCGAGGAAGGCGGTCTGTACGCCGTCGATGAGCGTGATGGGTGAGAACAGGCCGAGCCACGGGATCGCCGAGGTGCTGTCCTGCGAGTGGGCGATGGCCTGGACGGTGGAGACGGCTCCATAGGAGATGGTCAGTACGGCGATGACGGCGGCAATGCCGAAGCCGCGCCGGGGCGTGACCGCCGAGATGACCAGGCCGATGCCGGCGAAGAGGAGGGAGAGCAGTGCCACGGAGACGAGCCCTTGTGCGAAACCCTTGGTCTGGTCCGCGAAGTCGAGTTTGGCCAGCAGCGCGCCCACGTACAGCACGAGCAGCGGGGCGGCGGTGATCAGGAACAGTGCCGAGGCCAGCGCCGCGTACTTGGCGCGGACGTAGTCGACGGTCTCGATGGGGCGCGAGAAGTAGAGCGGAACGGTCTTGAAGCGCAGGTCGCGGGAGACGGCCTGCGGTCCCTGGGAGGCGACGTACAGGCCGATGACGGCCTGCATGATGACCGCGTAGCGCGTGTAGTCGACGGGCAGGTCCTTCGCCTTGGTGGCGACGGCGACCGCGACCATGATCAGCGCGGGCACGCACATCACCACGAAGAGCAGCATCGGCAGCACCTTGGACTTCACCGAGCGGCCGAGGCCGTAGGCACCGCGCAGGGACTGCGAGTAGAGCGAACGGCGGGCGTACGCACGGCCCAGGCGCGGGCCGTCGTAGTTGCGGTAGCCGATGTTGTGGATCCGGGTCTGCTCGCCCGGGCGGGCCGGGGCCGTGGCCTGGGCCGAGGTCTGTGCCGGGGGCTGCTCAACCGCCATGGCCGACCGCCTCCTTCCGCTGTTCGTCGCCGCCTTGGAGAGCCTGCTCGGCCTGCTCGTCGCTGTCCGTGAAGACCTCCGAGATGTGGTGCCTGCGCTGCTCCATGCGCACCAGACCGAGGCCCAGGTCGGCGACGACGTCCCGTACGACGTCGTACGTCTCCTCGCCCTCCGCCGTGAGCAGGAGGATGTGGCCCGCGCCGGGCAGTCCGGTGCCGTCGTGGGTGTCGATCCCGCGCGCGTGGAGCACATCGCGCACCGCGCGGGTGCCGTCCGGGTGCTCGTCGGTGTCGGTGACCTCGATCGCGAGGATCGCCGTGCTCTGCGTGAAGTCCGTGGTGGAGCTGGACCGCAGGAGCTTGCCGCCGTCCACGACGACGACGTGGTCGCAGGTGCGCTCCAGCTCGCCGAGGAGGTGCGAGGTGACAAGGACGGAGATGCCGAAGTCGGTGTGGATACGGCGGATCAGGCCGAGCATCTCGTCACGGCCGACCGGGTCCAGGCCATTGGTCGGCTCGTCCAAGAAGACCAGCTGTGGGTCGTGGACCAGCGCCTGGGCGAGCTTCACGCGCTGCTTCATGCCCGTCGAATAACCGCCGATGGGGCGGTAGCGCTCCTCGTAGAGGCCGACGTGGCGCAGCGTGTCCGCGGTGCGCTCGCGGGCCGCCGCCGGGGGCAGGCCGGACATGCGCGCCATGTGGACGACGAACTCGGTGGCCGAGACGTCGGGCGGCAGACAGTCATGCTCCGGCATGTACCCGACGCGCTCACGGATGTCGCCGCCCTTGGTGGCGACATCGAGTCCGAGCACTTCGGCACGGCCCTCGGTGGCGGGGGACAGACCCAGCAGGATCTTGATCAGTGTGGACTTGCCGGCTCCGTTGGCTCCGACGAGTCCGGTCACACCGGGTCCGACGTCCACGGAGAGCCGGTCAAGAGCGGTCACCCTCGGGAACCGCTTGCTCAGGCTTTCGGTCGCGATCACAGTCACATTTCGAAGGTAGTGGCGCAGACCACACCGGTCGTCAACCCTGGGAGCTGTATCGGCGTCCCTCTCGGGTATTACGGGCCCGTAGGGGTCCCCCTCAGGTCGAACAACCGGCGGCGGACGGACGGCATCACGCGGGGCCCGTCTCGGCCCGATTGTCCGCATAGGCCGGTCATGAGGTCGGTCATGAGGTCGGTCATGAGGTCGGTCATGAGGTCGGTCGTCAGGCCCGTCGTCGGGCGTCGTCACCCTGGCCATCGGCCTGGTCCTCTGGTTGGTCTTCTGGCCCGGTTGTCCACATCGGCCCGGTTGTCCACAGGTCGCGTGCACACCTATTGACGCAGCCTCCAATAATTGTCACATTCATCAGTGTCAAGTTGCGGGCGTGTACGGCAGTCGGCTTGGGACGGACGGTGGCATGACCTCGGCAGTGGCAGCGGAAGCGGCTTCACCAGGGACTTCTTCGGGCAAGGGCGGCGGACTCGGCGCGGAACTGCGGGGGTTCAGAGAGGTGCAGCGGCTCGCGTACGAGTGCGCGGAGGCGGTCGCGGCGCAGCTGAAGCCGGGCGTGACCGAGCGCGAGGCGGCACGGATGCAGCGCGAGTGGCTGCGCGAGCGCGGCGTACGCGACTGGTTCCATCTGCCCTTCGCCTGGTTCGGGGACCGTACGGCGTTCGTGGACTTCCGGATCCCGCTGCAGTTCTTCCCCACCAGCCGACGTCTGGAGGCGGGGATGCCCTTCATCCTCGACTTGGCACCCGTCTACAAGGGCTTCACCGCGGACATCGGATACTCCGGCTCGCTGGGGCCCAACCTGCTGCAGGACAAGCTCCTCGCCGACCTGGAGGCCCACCGCGAGCTGATCCTGCGAGAGGTGCGCGAGCGGCGCCCGCTGCGCGAGATCTACCAGGACGTGGACCGCCTCATGGTCCGCCAGGGCTACGCGAACCGGCACCGGGCGTATCCCTTCGGGGTGATCGCGCACAAGGTAGACCGGGTCAGGGAGCGGCGCTGGTCGCCGAATCTGTTCGGGTTCGGCACGCAGTCGCTCAAGGGTCTGGCGAGCGACGCGCTCCACGGCCACCGTGACGGCTGGTCCCCGCTGTGGTCGCCGTACAGGTTCTCCGACCATCCTCCCCGGCCCGGCCTGTGGGCGGTCGAGCCGCACCTCGGATTCCGGGGCACGGGCGCGAAGTTCGAGGAGATCCTGGTGGTCACCGACTCCGAGGACCCCGAGCAGAGCGCCTTCTGGCTGGATGACGATCTGCCGCACGTGCGGCGCTGGGCGGAGGACAAGTGACGCTTGAGGGTGCGCGCGAGCGCTGGGTGCGTACGGGCGGGGTCGAGCTGTGTGTCGCCGAGCTGGGCGACCCGGCACAGCCCACGGTGGTGCTCGTACACGGTTATCCGGACTCCAAGGAGGTGTGGTCCGAGGTCGCCGCGCGCCTGGCACTGCGCTTCCATGTCGTGCTGTACGACGTGCGCGGCCACGGCCGCTCGACGGCACCTCAGCCGCTGCGCGGCGGGTTCACGCTGGAGAAACTGACGGACGACTTCCTGGCCGTCGCGGACGCTGTCAGCCCGGACCGTCCGGTCCACCTGGTGGGCCACGACTGGGGCTCGGTCCAGGCCTGGGAGTTCACCACCGTCAAGCGCACCGAAGGGCGGATCGCCTCCTTCACGTCGATGTCGGGGCCGTCCCTCGATCACTTCGGGCACTGGATCAAGAAGCGCGTGTCCCGCCCGACGCCCCGCAGGGTCGGCCAACTGCTCGGCCAGGGCGCCAAGTCCTGGTACGTGTACCTGCTGCACACTCCGGTGCTGCCCGAACTCGCCTGGCGCGGCCCCCTCGGCAAGCAGTGGCCGAAGATCCTGCGGCGGCTGGAGAAGGTCCCCGGGGGCGACTATCCGACCCCGTCGCTGCCCACGGACGCCGCGCACGGCGCCTGGCTGTACCGGGACAACGTACGGGCCCGGCTGCGCAGGCCGCGCGCCGACGCGTACGCACACGCGCCCGTGCAGCTCATCACGCCGCTCGGGGACGTGTTCCTCTCGGAGAAGCTCTACGACGAGTTGGAGCTGTGGGCCCCGCAGTTGACGCGCCGTACTCTCCCGGCCAAGCACTGGATCCCGCGCACCAGGCCGGATCAACTGGCCGCCTGGATCACCGAGTTCGTGACGACCACCGAGGGCGGCAGGACCACATCGGCGGCGACCGGCCCGTACGCCGACCGCTTCGGCGGGCAGTTGGTGCTGGTCACCGGCGCGGGCAGCGGTATCGGGCGGGCCACCGCCTTCGCGTTCGCCGAGGCCGGCGCGCGCGTGGTGGCCGTCGACCGGGACGCGGAGAGCGCGGCCCGCACCGCGGAACTGTCCCGGCTCATCGGCGCCCCTCAGGCCTGGGCCGAGACGGTCGACGTCTCCGACGAACAGGCCATGGAGAAGCTCGCCGAGAAGGTCGCCGCGGAGTACGGGGTGGTCGACGTCCTGGTGAACAACGCCGGAATCGGGCTGTCCGGCTCGTTCCTCGACACCACCGCTGAGGACTGGCGCAACGTCCTCGACGTCAACCTGTGGGGCGTGATCCACGGCTGCCGGCTCTTCGGGAAGCAGATGGCCGAGCGCGGACAGGGCGGCCACATCGTCAACACCGCGTCCGCGGCCGCGTATCTGCCCTCCAGGACGCTGCCCGCCTACAGCACCTCGAAGGCGGCGGTACTGATGCTCAGCGAGTGCCTGCGCGCCGAGCTGGCCGGACAGGGCATCGGGGTCTCGGCGATCTGCCCGGGCTTCATCAACACGAACATCACGTCGACCGCGCGTTTCACGGGCGTCGACGCCGTCGAGGAGAAGCGGCGCCAGAAGAAGTCCGCGCGGCTGTACGGGCTGCGCAACTACCCGCCGGAGAAGGTCGCCGAGGCCGTGCTGCGCGCGGTCGTCCGCAACCAGGCCGTGGTGCCCGTGACCGCGGAGGCACGCGGTGGCCGCCTCATGTCCCGCTTCACGCCGAGAGCGCTGCGCGCGATCGCACGAATGGAGCCACCCCTGTGACCGATGAAGGCACCACCGTGAGCGGCCGTTACCCGATCACTCCCCGGCGGGTGTCCTTCGACTGGGAGGAGACCCCGCTCCACTGGATACCGGACGAGCCGACCGCGACCCACGTCATCAACGTGCTGCACCTGCTGCTGCCGACGGGGGAGCGGTGGTTCGTGAAGGTCTTCAAGGAGGGCCTTCCGCTGGTCCGCGACCCCGAACTCCTCAAGGACGTCAAGGGGTTCATGGGCCAGGAGGCGACGCACAGCGTGCAGCACTCGTACGTGCTGGACCACCTCGCCGCACAGGACCTCGACACGGCCGCGTACACGAAGCACGTCGACTACCTCTTCCAGAAGATCCTCGGTGAGACCCCACCGCTCGGCGCACCGATACCTGAGCCGGAGTGGCTGCGCTTCCGGCTCTCGGTGATCGCGGCGATCGAGCAGTTCACGGCCGTCCTGGGCGACTGGGTGCTGGCCGCCGAGGGGCTCGACCGCGCCGGGGCCGACGAGGTCATGCTCGACCTGCTGCGCTGGCACGGCGCGGAGGAGGTGGAGCACCGCGCGGTCGCCTTCGACATGTACCAGCACTGCGGCGGCGAGGGCCTTCCCCGGTATGCGCGCAGGGTCGCCGGCATGGCGGTCACGGCCCCCGTGATGCTGTACATGTGGGCGTGGGGCGCGGCCTACCTCATACGTCACGACCCGCGGCTGGCCGGGCGGCTGCGCTACTCGCTCGGGGAGCACAACCGGGCGGTGCGCAAGGGGCTGCTGCCCACGTGGAAGGAGCTCGGCTCCGCCGTGCCGCGCTATCTGCGGCGCTCGTACCATCCCTCGCAGGAGGGCTCGATGCGCAGGGCCGTCGAGTATCTGGCGCGGTCACCCGCGGCCCGGACCGCGGCGGGGGCGATCGGCAGAGCCGCGATCGGGTAGTGGCAGCGGGTGGCGGCATCGGGTGGTGGCGGCATCGGGTAGCGGTATCGGGTGGCGACGAGGACTCGGGAAGGCAGGGACCGTGGACGACGAGCCGGTCGGCGTCACGTACCGGATCGAGGACCTGGCGCACCACAGCGGTGCCACGGTCCGGACGATCCGTGCCTACCAGGACCGCGGGCTGCTCCCCCGGCCCGAGAGGCGCGGCCGCGCAAACGTCTACTCGGACGCCCATCTGGCCCGGCTGCGGCAGATCGCCGACCTCCTGGACCGCGGCTACACGCTGGCCTCGATCAAGGAACTCCTGGAGGCCTGGGACGCGGGCCGGGGTCTCGGCGGCGTGCTCGGCCTGGTCGCGGAGGTGGACGGGCCGTGGACGGACGAAGAGGCGGTCCGTATCTCGCGGGCCGAGCTCGACGAGCGGTTCGGCGGCCACCCGGACGACATGGCGGTGGCCGACGCCGTCGAGCTCGGGGTTCTCGAACGCGTTCCGGGGCACGAGGACACGTTCCTCGTGCCGAGCCCCCAAGAGCTGGCTGTAGCCGCCGAGTTGTACGAGGCGGGCGTCCCGCTGTCCGCGATCTCGGGCCATCTGCGGGAGTTGAGGGGGCAGGTCGAGCACATCGCCTCGCGCTTCCTGGAGTTCACCAGCGAGCACGTCTTCGCGCGCTATCTCGGCGAGCATCCGCCGACCGACGCGGACGCCGCCGAAGCGGCCGCGCTCGTACGACGGCTGCGGCCGCTCGCACGCCAGACGGTGGACGCCGAACTCGCCCGAGCCATGCGACTGTTCGCCAACCGGCATCTGCGTCGGCACCTCGGTGCCGAGCAGCCCCCGGTGACTGCGGACGAGACACGATCCGTGGCAGTGCCCGCGGAGACAATGGCCGCTGTGGAGCGGCTCGTCGGCGCGGAGAAGGCGGCCGAGTTCATCGCTGTGGCGGCCGAACGGGAGGTCAGGGCCCGTGCCTTGGACGCGCTCGCCGCAAATCATGCTGAGCCCGGGAAAGTTGACGAACCGTCGTAAAGTGTCGGCGAGTTGTCCACAGATTCTCCAACTGGCCCTGTGGATAACGCACTTGGCTGTGGATCAAACCTCCGGGTCAAAATCAAATGCGTGACGAGCGTCTCGCCAGGCACTCTGGCGGGATGGACGAAAGACGCACCGTGAAGGTGTCGAAGTACCTCTCGAAGCATCTGCGGCATCAGCCCGAGCGGATCGGGCTGACGCTCGACGAGGGCGGCTGGGTCGAGATCGAGACGCTCATGGCCGCGGCCGAAGCGCACGGCTTCCGGTTCACCCGGGACGAGCTCGACCACGTGGTCGCGAACAACGACAAGCGGCGCTTCGCGATCGAGGGCTCGCGGATCCGCGCCAGCCAGGGCCACTCCGTCGAGGTCGACCTGGGCCTGGCGGCGGCGATCCCGCCCGCGTACCTCTACCACGGGACCGTCGCCCGCAGCCTGGACGCGATCCGTGCCGAGGGGCTCCGGCCGATGAACCGGCACGACGTGCACCTCTCGCCCGACCGCGAGACCGCGACCCGTGTCGGCGCCCGCCGCGGCCGTCCCGTCGTGCTCTCCGTGGACGCGGCCGCCATGCACCGCGACGGCCACGAGTTCCGGGTGAGTGCCAACGGGGTCTGGCTCACGGCCGCCGTACCCCCGCGCTACCTGCGGTTTCCCGCCCCGCACTGACCGACCGGGCCCGTCCTGCGGGCTTGCCCAGACCCATCGCGGCGGGCTTGTCCGGGGCCCGTCCCCGTGGGCTTGCATGGGCCCGCCCACCGGCCGTTTGGGGTGCGCCCCGCGGCTCCGCCTAGGCTCTGCGGCATGAGTCTGCGCCTGAGCACCGTGATCCTGCCGTACCTCCGCTGGCACGAGGGAGGGCGTTCGGCATGGCAGCGCGCCGAGCAGCTCGGGTTCCACACCGCCTTCACGTACGACCATCTGTCGTGGCGGACGTTCCGCGAGGGGCCCTGGTACGGGGCCGTACCGACGCTCACCGCCGCCGCGGGAGCGACCGACCGGCTGCGCCTCGGCACGCTGGTGACCTCCCCGAACTTCCGGCATCCGGTGACGCTCGCCAAGGAACTGATCGCGCTGGACGACATCTCCGGTGGCCGGATCACGCTGGGCATCGGTGCGGGCGGCTCCGGCTTCGACGCCACGACGCTGCTGAAGAGCGGCGAGGAGCCGTGGACGCCGCGCGAGCGGGCCGACCGCTTCGGCGAGTTCGTGCCGCTGCTCGACCGGCTGCTCACCGAGGACTCCGTTTCCTACGACGGCACCTTCTACTCGGCGCGCGAGGCGTACAACATTCCCGGCTGCGTCCAGCGCCCCCGGCTGCCCTTCGCGGTGGCCGCCACCGGGCCGCGCGGGCTGAAGCTCGCCGCCAGGTACGGGCAGGCGTGGGTGACGACGGGCGACCCGAAGCTGTTCGAGACGGGCACGCCCGAGCAGTCGGTTCAGGCCATACGCGGACAGGTCGAGAAGCTGGCCACCGCGTGCGAGACGGTCGGCCGCGACGTCAACGAGCTCGACAAGGTCCTGCTCACCGGCTTCACCCCGGACCGCGCGCGTCCGCTGGAGTCCCTCGACGCGTTCGTCGACTTCGCGGGCCGACACATGGAGCTGGGCTTCACCGACATCGTGATCCACTGGCCCGTCCCGGACTATCCGGACTTCGCCGCGGACGAGAAGACCTTCGAGCACATCGCGATGGAGGCCGTCGGGCAGCTCGGCTGAGGCCCTGTCCGGCGCCTCGGTTCGGCGCCTCGGTTCGGCGCCTCGGTTCGGCGGTGGGCTCCGGCGGGGGGCCTCCGTGGCGGACCTCGGTGGCGGACCTCGGCAACTGGCTCCGGCGGACCGACGTCGGCGAGCCGGCTACGACGGACCGACGCCGGCGGACGGACGCCGCTGGACGGACGCCGGTCAACGGACGCCGGTGGGTCGGCTCCGGCGGACGAGTTCTGGGCCCGCTCCGGTGACTGATGCGGCGGCCGTTTCGGCAGTCCTCCGCAGGCGCCCCTCAAGGAGGCCCCACCTCAGCCCCGGGTTGGCAAAGCCGCAGGTGAGGGCACGGCTCACTCACATGTGCGGTCCGCCGCACGCCCGTGCACGCATATGCGGGAGAATGAGGAAGTGACCTCAGCGACCCGACGGCCCGGGAACCCGGCCTCCACTCTCCCGCCCCGCCTGATCGCCACGGATCTCGACGGCACTCTGCTGCGCGACGACAAGTCCGTCTCACCACGCACGGTCGCAGCCCTGGCCGCCGCCGAGGAGGTCGGCATCGAGGTCTTCTTCGTGACCGGACGCCCCGCCCGCTGGATGGACGTCGTCAGCGACCATGTCCACGGTCATGGCCTCGCCATCTGCGGGAACGGCGCCGCCGTGGTCGACCTGCACGGCGGCCCCGGCGCCCACCGCTTCGTCAAGGTCCGCGAGCTGGCACGGGAGAACGCGCTCGACGCGGTACGGCTGCTCCGTGATGCCGCGCCCGGGACCGTGTTCGCCATCGAGCAGACGTACGGCTTCTACCAGGAGCCGGCGTATCCGAAGCTGCACATGGAGATCCCCGACACCCTCGCACCCGCCGAGAAGCTCCTGGCGCCGGACGCGCCCGGTGCCGATGAGCCCGTGCTCAAGATCCTCGCCTTCCACCACGAGATCGCCCCGGACGACTTCCTCATGACGGCCCGCCTGGCCATCGGCGACCGGGCCAACGTCACCCGCTCAAGCCCCAGCGCGCTCCTGGAGATCAGCGGCCCCGGCGTCTCCAAGGCCAGCACGCTCGCGCTGTGCTGCGCCGAGCGCGGTATCTCGCACGAGGAGGTCGTCGCCTTCGGGGACATGCCCAACGACGTGGAGATGCTCACCTGGGCGGGCACGTCGTACGCGATGGGGAACGCCCACCCCGACGTGATCGCGGCGGCCTCCGGTCGTACGGTCGCCAACAACGAGGACGGGGTGGCCGTCGTGATCGAGCGGATAGTCGCGGAACGCCGGTAGCCGAGCAGTTGCTCGCGGAGCGCGAGGAGCGGAGCACGAGTAAGGGACGACGTCCTGGCACCCGCCCCTTACCAGCTTCCCCCTACTAGCTCTCGTCACCAGCGCTAGCTCTCGTCACCAGCTCTCACCACCGGCCGGCTCCCCGGACCCCGATCTACAGCCGAACCCCGCGCGAGGCCAGCCACTCCCGCGGGTCGACTCCCGAGCCCAGTTGCGGCGTCAGGCGCACCTCGAAGTGCAGATGCGGCCCGGTCGAGTTGCCAGTCGTGCCGGACTGGCCGACCCACTGCCCCGTGGCCACCCGCTCGCCCTGTTCCACGGTGACGGCGGCCAGGTGGGCGTACTGGGTGTAGTAGCCCCCCGCGTGTTTCACCACGACCTCGATGCCGAAGGCGCCGCCGCACGACACCTTCACCACCCGACCCGCGCCCACCGACCGCACCGGCGTACCGATGTCCACCGCGAAGTCCTGCCCGGTGTGCCGGCTCGCCCAGCGATCACCGCCGCTGCCGAAGCCCGAGGAGAGTTCGTACGTCTCCACCGGCGCGACCCACGGCTGGGCGAAGCCCGTTCGCGGCTGGTCGAGGCGGACGGCGCCCCGGCACGCGCCGGCGGCGACCGAGGCGTCCGCCTGCCCCTGGAGCGTCCACTGGGCCTCTTCCAGCTTCTTCTCGATACCCCGTTTGATCTCGGCGAGTTCGCCGTTGCGCCGCTCCAGCGTCTGCCAGGCCGACGCCGCCTTCTCCTCGTCGGCGGCGAGCCGTGCCTCGGCCCTGCGGCTCTTGGTGACGGCGTTGTTGACCGCCAGATCCGCCTGCCAGACGGCACGCTGACCGCGCATCAGTTCATCGGGGCTGTCCGCGAGCAGCATCTGTGCGGTGTGCGGGAGTCCGCCGCCGTTGCGGTACTGGGCGCGCGCGATCCGGCCGAGGTCCCCGTGCAGTGCGGCGATGTCCGCTCGCTCACGCGCGAGGAGCCGCTCCAGCCGCTGTGCCCGGCCCCGCTGCACCTCGGCCGCCCGGCGGCCCGCCTCGTACTGCTGCGTCGCCTGGGACGCCTCGTCGTACAGCCGCACCACCTCGGCGCTCAGCCCGCCCGGGGTGTCGGCGTCCCCTGCGGCGGACGTGGGCCGGGCCACCAGGACGGCGAGTGCGCACAGCAGCACGGGGACGAGCAGGGGATGGCGACGACGTGAGCGCATGTCAAGGATCGTGTCGCGCTCAACCGGCTCCGGTCCTGTTCAAGTCGTACACCTGGGGGACCGGTTGTCACGGATGGACCACTCCACTGAGCCGAACAGGGGCCTGGTTCGGGGAACTTCGGCGGGTCGCCTTGCCGCGGCTGCCCGGACCGGGCGAACCCGCCCGGGTTCCTTCAGTGCGGCGCCTCCCACACCACCGACGCGCCACCGCTCTCCTCCCCGCTGCCCGGCCCGTACCAACTGTCACCACCCAGCGACTCCGCCCGTCGCGCCAGGTTCTTGAGCCCACTGCGCCGCCCGCCCTCGGGGATGCCGACACCGTCGTCCGTGACGGTCAGCCGTACACCGGGCCGTCCGTCCGGCAGTCGCACGGTCGCGTCCACGGTGACGTCGATACGGGATGCCCCCGCGTGCCGGAAGGCGTTGGACAGGGCCTCGCGCAGGGCCGCGATGAGGTTCTTGGCCGTGAGTTCGCCGACCACCATGTCGATGGGACCGACGAAGTGGTGCGACGGCTTGAAGCCGAGCGGCACGGCCGCCATGTTGATCTCGCGCAGCACGCGTGTCCGCAGCCCTGTCGTCACCTCGGCCGGCTCCTGCTGGAGCGCGAAGATGGCGGTGCGGATCTCCTGGATGGTGACGTCGAGTTCGTCGACCGCCTTGCCCACGCCCTGTCGCACCTCGGGCACGGCGGATCTCCGCTGGGCGCTCTCCAGCATCACTCCGGTGGCGAACAGCCGCTGGATGACGAGATCGTGCAGGTCACGGGCGATCCGGTCGCGGTCCTCGTAGACCGCGAGCCGCTCCCGGTCGCGCTGCACCTCCGCCATCATCAGCGCCAGAGCGGCCTGCGAGGCGAACTGCGTCGCCAGGTTGCTCTCGGTCTCCGAGAACGGCCGCGCGCCCTCCGCGCGCGCCATGACGAGGGTTCCCAGGACGCGGCCGCCGCTCTGGAGGGGCACGAGCATCGTCGGACCGTAGCCGCGGGAGAGGTCGCTGAGCATGCGCGGGTCGGTTGCCGCGTCCTCGACGAACACGGCTTGTCCCGCGAGGAGTTCGCCCACGACCGCGTTCTCGGCCGGCACCACGAGACCCAGCGCCTGCGACGGCCGCTCGGACGCCACGGCGACGATCTCCAGACCGCCCTCGGCCGCGGGCAGCAGTACGAGTCCGGCGGCCGAGTCGGACAGCCGGCGGGCCTGTTCGGCGACCACCTGGAGGGCCTCGTCGGCGTCCCCGCCGGACAGGAGCGCGGTCGTGACGGCCACGGATCCGTCGATCCAGCGCTCGCGTTGCTTCGCGGCCTCGTACAGACGCGCGTTCCCGATGGCGATGCCCGCCTCCCCGGCCAGCACGCGCACCATGTCGAGGTCGTGGTCGTCGAACGGCTCTCCGCCGCGCTTCTCGGCCAGGTAGAGGTTGCCGAAGATCTCCCCCTGCACACGGATGGGCACGCCCAGGAAGCCGCGCATCCGCGGATGGTTCTCCGGGAACCCGCACGAGCGGGGGTCTTCCGTCAGCTCCCCGAGCCGCACGGGTTCGGGCTCGCGCAGGAGCGCCCCCAGGAGCCCCTCGTGCCCGTCCGGCGGCCGCCCGATCAGCCGGGCCGTCTCCGCGTCCACCCCCTGGTACACGAACTCGGCGAGCCCGTCCCCGTCCTCCGCCGCCACGCCGATCGCCGCGTACCGCGCGTCCGCCAGCTCCGCCGCGGTCCCACAGATCCGCTCCAGAGTGGACCGCAGCTCAAGCCCACTCCCCACCGACCGCATCGCCTCCAGCAACCGCGGCACATCATCAGAATCCGGGGCACCACCGGGGCTCGACACGACTGGCATACGCAGAGCCTAATTAGTCCCTTTTGTGAAGGAAAGTCGAACCTTCCCCACTGAGCGCACGGCCGCCCGGCTTTTTTTGGGGGCGCGGGGAACTGCGCGATCAACCCCCACCCACCCGCACATGACACACAAGCGGCGCCGACCAACCCTCACCGTACGGCGGCCAACAACTCCGTCCGACTCTCCCGCTCGAACATCCGCCGCAACGCCCCCTCCCCACGCACCAACTCCCCGTACGCCCCCCGCTGCACCACACACCCACCGTCCAGCACGATCACCTCGTCGACCGCCTCAAGACCTGCCAGCCGATGCGTGATCAACAACGTCGTACGCCCCTCGGTCGCGGCCAGCAGATCAGCGGTGAGCGCATCGGCGGTCGCCAGATCGAGATGCTCCGCGGGCTCGTCGAGGACGAGCACGGGAAAGTCCGCGAGCAACGCCCGCGCCAGAGCGAGCCGCTGCCGCTGTCCCCCGGACATCCGCGCCCCGTGTTCCCCGATCAACGTGTCCAGCCCGTCGGGCAGCCCGTCGACCCATTCGAGCAACCGCACCCGCCCCAGCACGTCCCGCAGCGCGGATTCCGTGGCGTCCTTTCGAGCGAGCAGCAGGTTCTCCCGTACAGAACTGTCGAAGAGATGGGCGTCCTGCGCGCACAGCCCGACCAGCCGCCGTACGTCGTCACCGTCCATGCCGAACGCGTCGACGCCGCCCAGCGTGTACGTCCCCGCATCCGCGTCCAGGAACCGAAGCAACACCTGGGCGAGGGTCGTCTTGCCCGCCCCGGACGTCCCCACGACGGCGGTCCGGCGTCCGCGTTCGAGCGTCAGGTCCACCCCGGCGAGGGCCTCCCGCTGCTGTCCGGCGTGCCGGGCTGCCAGGCCCTTCACCACGACGGGGAACGGCGACCCGGGCGCCTCGAGCGGCTGCTCCGGTTCGCGTACGGGCTCGGGTGCGTCCAGCACCTCGTACACGCGCTCCGCGCTCTTGTGCACCCGCTGGCGGTACTGGACCGCGAGCGGCAGCCCCAGGACGGCCTCGAAGGCGGCGAGCGGGGTGAGGACGACGACGGCCATCGCCACGCCGCTGAGCCGCCCGTCGAGGACCGCCTGGGCGCCGACGAGGGAGGTGGCCGCGACGGTGAGTCCGGAGACCAGCGCGATGAGTCCGTCGCCGAGCGCGGTGGCGGTGGCGGCGCGCGAGGCGATCCGGGTCAGCTCGCCGTCGGCCCGCCGTACCTCGGCGGTACGCGCGGGCAGCGCACCCGCGACGGTCAACTCGGCCGTGCCGGTGAGGAGATCGGCCACCCGGGTCGCCAGTACTCCGCGTGCCGGGGCCAGCCGGCGCTCCGCACGGCGTGCGACGGTACCGGTCACCAGCGGGACGCCCACGCCTGCGGCCAGCAGCCCGAGCGCGAGGGCGGCCCCGGCCTCCGGCAGCAGCCAGGCCGTGAACCCGACGGAGCCGGCGGACACGACGGCCGCGGCCGCGGCGGGCAGCAGCCAGCGGAGCCAGTAGTCCTGCAACGCGTCGACGTCGGCGACGAGTCGCGAGAGCAGGTCACCGCGGCGGGCGGTGCGCAGCCCGGCGGGCGCGAGCCGTTCGAGGCGCCGGTACACGGCGACCCGGGTGTCGGCGAGCATCCGCAGCACCGCGTCGTGCGACACGAGCCGCTCGGCGTACCGGAAGACGGCCCGCCCGATTCCGAACGCCCGCGTGGCCGTCACCGCGACCATCAGATAGAGCACGGGCGGCTGCTGGGAGGCCCTGGAGATCAGCCAGCCGGAGGTGGCCATGAGGCCGACTGCACTGCCGAGCGCGAGACTGCCGAGCAGCAGGGCAAGCACCAGCCGCCCGCGCCGAGGCCCGGCCATGGCACGCACGCGCGCCAGTACGCCTTCCCGCCCCTCCGGGGGCAGAGTCGCCTCTTCGTCACCGCCCGCGGGCACCGTGCCCACCACGTCGGTCCGAAGCTCCTTGCCGCTGCCGGAGCCGCTGGAGCCGTCCACCGCGACGGGCGTCTCCGGCTCCAGTCGCACGACCCGGTCCGCCACGTCCAGCAGCGCGGGCCGGTGGACGACGAGCAGGACGGTCCGCCCAACCGCCAAGCGCCTGACCGCCTCTACGACCTCGGCCTCGGTCGCCCCGTCCAGCGAGGCCGTCGGCTCGTCGAGCAGCAGCACCGGCCGGTCCGCGAGGAACGCCCTTGCCAGAGCGAGCCGTTGACGCTGCCCGGCGGAGAGCCCGGCACCTTCCTCACCCAGTACCGTCCGTACGCCCTCGGGCAGCGCGTCCACGAATTCGAGAGCCCCGGCATCGGACAGCGCCCGCCGCACCGCGGAGTCGTCGGCGTCCGGCCGCGCCAGCCGTACGTTCTCGGCGACGGACCCGGCATACAGATGGGGCCGCTGAGGCACCCACGCCACCTGTGAACGCCACTCCTCCAGGGAGGTCCCGGTGAGATCGGCTCCCCCGACACGCACCCGGCCCGACGTGGGTTCCACGAATCCCAACAGCACGTTCAGAAGCGTCGACTTGCCCACTCCGCTGGGCCCGACGAGTGCCACCGTCTCCCCGGACTCGACCGCGAACGACACGTCCGACACCGCGTCGGAGGACCGCCCGGGGTACCGGACCGTCACCCCTTCGAAGCGCACCCCTCCGGAGGACGGCACCGCACCGGTTCCGGACGTCGGCTCCGGTGTCTCCAGGACCTCGAAGATCTCCTCGGCGGCGGACAGTCCCTCCGCCGCCGCGTGATACTGCGCCCCCACCTGCCGCAGCGGCAGATAGGCCTCTGGCGCGAGGATGAGGACGACCAGACCGTCGTACAACGCCATCTCGCCGTGGACGAGCCGCATTCCGATGGTCACCGCGACCAGGGCGACCGAGATCGTGGCGAGCAGTTCCAGCGCGAAGGACGAGATGAAGGCGATCCGCAGGGTGCGCATGGTCGCCTGCCGGTAGTCCCCGGTGATCCGGCGGATCGAGTCGGCCTGCGCCTTGGCCCGCCCGAACACCTTGAGTGTGGGCAGTCCCGCGACCACGTCCAGGAAGTGGCCCGAGAGCCGTGACAGCAACCGCCACTGACGGTCCATCTGGGACTGGGTGACCCAGCCGATGAGCATCATGAAGACCGGGATGAGCGGAAGAGTGCCGACGATGATCGCCGCCGACACCCAGTCCTCGGTGACGATCCGCGCGAGCACCGCCACCGGCACGACCACGGCGAGCCCCAACTGCGGGAGATAGCGCGAGAAGTAGTCGTCCAGCGCGTCGACCCCACGGGTGGCGAGCGCGACCAGCGAACCGGTCCGCTGCCCGCTCAACCAGCCAGGGCCGAGCGCACCCGCACGCTCAAGCAACCGCCTCCGCAGCTCCGACTTGACCGCCGCGCTCGCCCGGTGTGCGGCGAGTTCGGTGAGCCAGGAGACGCATGCCCTGCCGACCGCGACCGCCGCCAACAGCAGGAGTGGTGTGCGCAGTTCGGCTACCGACAGCTCCTGCTGGAAAGCGCCGACCACCACTTCGGCGATCAGCATCGCCTGGGCGATGACCAGCCCCGCCCCCACAACTCCCAGACCGACAACCGCGATCAGGAACAGGCGGGTGGCGCGGGCGTATCGCAGCAGTCGCGGGTCGATCGGTTTCACGTGAAACACACCCTTGGGTCAAGCAGGCATGTTTCACGTGAAACACACCCTCTTCTCATTGGGCCTGTTTCACGTGAAACAGGCCCATGGATTCATCGGTGCTAGTGCGCGGCCTCGGCGATGTGCTGCGTCCCGATCCGCTTGCGGAACACCCAGTACGTCCAGCCCTGGTAGAGCATCACCACCGGCGTCGCGATGACCGCACACCAGGTCATGATCTTCAACGTGTACGGACTCGACGAGGCGTTGGTGACCGTCAGGCTCCACTCGTCATTGAGCGAGGACGGCATCACGTTCGGGAAGAGTGACAGGAAGAGCATCGCGACGGCGGCGACGATGGTGAGGCCCGACAGCGCGAACGCCCATCCCTCGCGCCCCAGCTGGTTCGCCCCGATCGCGGCGACCAGGGCGACGACCGCCACGACCAGCGCGACCAGGCTCTTGCCATCGCCGTTGTCGGCCTGGGTCCAGAGCAGGAAGGCCAGCGCGAGCACAGCCGTCACCAGACCGAGCCCGAGCGCCATCTTCCTGGCCCGCTCGCGAATGTCACCCAGGGTCTTGAGCGCCGCGAACACTGCCCCGTGGAAGGTGAACAGCGACAGCGTCACCAGGCCGCCCAGGATGGCGTACGGATTGAGCAGGTCCCAGAGGTTGCCCACGTACTCGAAGTCCCGGTCGATCTTCACGCCCCGGACGATGTTGCCGAAGGCCACGCCCCACAGGAACGCCGGGAGCAGCGAGGTCCAGAAGATCGCGTTCTCCCAGTTGCGCTGCCACTGCTCCTCCGGCCGCTTCGCCCGGTACTCGAAGGCGACACCGCGCACGATCAGGCAGACCAGGATGAGCAGCAGCGGCAGGTAGAAGCCGGAGAAGAGCGTGGCGTACCACTCGGGGAAGGCGGCGAAGGTCGCGCCGCCCGCCGAGAGCAGCCACACCTCGTTGCCGTCCCAGACCGGCCCGATGGTGTTGATCAGCACCCGCTTCTCGGTCCGGTTCCGGGCGAGCAGCTTGGTGAGTACGCCGATCCCGAAGTCGAAGCCCTCCAGGAAGAAGTAGCCGGTCCACAGGACGGCGATGAGGACGAACCAGACGTCGTGAAGTTCCATGACTCAGCAGCTCCCTGGGCCTAGTACGAGAAGGCCATCGGCTTGTCGGCGTCCCGGGGGTCGCCGCCGATCTTCGTGGGTGGATTGAGGTCGGCCTCCGTGAGCTCGGGCGGACCGGCCTTGACGTACTTCACGAGCAACTTGACCTCGATGACGGCGAGGATCGCGTAGAGCGTGGTGAAGACGATCATCGAGGTGAGGATCTCGCCCTGCGAGACGCCGGGGGAGACCGCGTCGCGGGTCTGGAGCACGCCGTAGACGACCCACGGCTGACGGCCCATCTCGGTGAAGATCCAGCCCCACGAGTTGGCGATCAGCGGGAATCCCAGGGTCAGGATCGCGATGCGCCAGTACCACTTGGTGAGCGTCGGGCCGAGAGCCTTGTTCTTGAAGAGCACCACATGCGGCACTTCGTCGTCGCCGACCCGCAGATGCCGCCCCAGCATGAACTTCTTCCTGGTCAGCCAGAGTCCGGCCAGACCGATGGCGAAGGACGTCATACCGAAGCCGATCATCCAGCGGAATCCCCAGTAGGCGACGGGGATGTTGGGCCGGTAGTCGCCGGGCCCGAACCGCTCCTGCTCGGACTTGTTGACGTCGTTGATGCCGGGGACGTACGAGGTGAAGTCGTCCTTGGCGAGGAAGGACAGGAGTCCCGGGATCTCTATGGCGACCTTGTTGTGGCCGGCCTCGACGTCCCCGTAGGCGAAGACGGAGAAGGGTGCGGGGGCCTCGCCGTCCCACAGCGCCTCGGCCGCGGCCATCTTCATCGGCTGCTGCTCGTACATGATCTTGCCGAGCGTGTCACCGCTGAGCGCGGTGAGCATGCCGCCGGCGACGACGGTGACCAGGCCGAGGCGCAGCGAGGTCTTCATCACGGGGATGTGCTTCTTGCGGACCAGGTGGAAGGCGGCGATGCCGACTATGAAGGCGCCACCTGTGAGGAAGGCCGCGGAGAGGGTGTGGAAGGCCTGCGCGAGCGCGGTGTTCTGGGTCAGGACCAGCCAGAAGTCGGTGAGTTCGGCACGGCCCTTCTGCTCGTTGATCCGGTAGCCGACGGGGTGCTGCATCCACGAGTTGGCCGCGAGGATGAAGTACGCCGACAGGATCGTGCCGATCGAGACCATCCAGATGCAGGCGAGGTGGATCTTCTTGGGCAGCTTGTCCCAGCCGAAGATCCACAGGCCGATGAAGGTGGACTCGAAGAAGAAGGCGATCAGCGCCTCGAAGGCGAGGGGGGCGCCGAAGACGTCACCGACGAAGCGCGAGTAGTCGGACCAGTTCATGCCGAACTGGAACTCCTGCACGATGCCCGTGACGACGCCCATCGCGATGTTGATCAGGAAGAGCTTGCCCCAGAACTTCGTCGCTTTGAGGTACTTCTCGTTCTCCGTCCGCACCCAGGCGGTCTGCAGGCCGGCGGTGAGCGCGGCGAGCGAGATCGTGAGCGGCACGAAGAGGAAGTGGTAGACGGTGGTGATGCCGAACTGCCATCGCGCCAGCGTCTCCGGCGCCAAAGCCAATTCCACGTCGTCATCTCCTAACATCGCCGAGGTCGGCGTCAGTTTGTCCCGCTTGTCGCAGACATCACGGGATCAACTGGGACACGCTTGTGAACGCGTTCACATTCACAAGCAATTATGACGCATGGCAGTTCGAGGGTTGACACGAGGGGGGTGCCGGATCGGTCACACCGGCCTTCGCACCGACAGGACCGGCACGGCGGACAGGCTCGACCGCCGGTCGGCACACACCCACCGACCGGCATCAACATCAGCTCCGGCACCCCGCCAACCGGCTAGAGCTCCTTGCGGAACGCCTCGGTCGTCTTCAGGAAGATGTCGTTCGCCTCGGTCTCGCCCACCGTGACCCGGACCCCTTCGCCGGCGAACGGCCGCACGACGACCCCGGCCTGCTCGCAGGCCGAGGCGAAGTCGAGGGTGCGCTCACCGAGCCGCAGCCACACGAAGTTCGCCTGGGTCTCCGGCACCGTCCAGCCCTGCCCGCGCAGCGTCTCGACCACACGGGCGCGCTCGGACACCAGCGAACCCACCCGGCCGAGCAGTTCGTCCTCGGCCCGCAGCGAGGCGACCGCCGCGTCCTGCGCGAGCTGGCTCACACCGAAGGGCACAGCCGTCTTGCGCAGCGCCGCCGCCACCGGCTCATGGGCGATCGCGAAGCCGACCCGCAGCCCGGCCAGCCCGTATGCCTTGGAGAACGTCCGCAGCACGCACACGTTCGGGCGCTCGCGGTAGAGCTCGACGCCGTCCGGCACCTCGGGATCGCGGATGAACTCCCGGTACGCCTCGTCGAGGACCACCAGGACATCGCTCGGCACCCGGTCGAGGAACCGTTCCAGCTCGGCCCGGCGCACCACGGTGCCCGTGGGGTTGTTGGGGTTGCAGACGAAGATCAGCCGGGTCCGCCCGGTGATCGCGTCGGCCATCGCGTCGAGGTCGTGCACGTCCCCCGGCGTCAGCGGCACCTTCACCGACGTCGCCCCGCTGATCTGGGTGATGATCGGGTACGCCTCGAAGGACCGCCAGGCATAGATCACCTCGTCGCCCGGTCCCGAGGTCGCCTGCAGCAGCTGCTGGGCGACACCGACCGAACCGGTGCCCGTGGCCAGATGCGTGAGCGGCACACCGAAGCGGTCCGACAGCTCGTTCATCAGCCCCGTGCACGCCATGTCGGGGTAGCGGTTGAAGGCGCCGACCGCCGAGGCCACGCTCTCCATCACACCCGGCAGCGGCGGGTAGGGATTCTCGTTGGAGGACAGCTTGTACGCCACCGGGCCGTCCGCGGCCGCGGCGCCCGCGGCGGTAGCCGCTGATGGACCACGCCCCGGCTTGTAAGTGGGGATACCCTCCAGCTCGGCACGCAGCTTCGGGCTCGTCTCGCTCACCGCACTCCTCCTCGTGACCGTCTCCGGCTCATGACCACCACCGGCTGCCAATGCTCCTCACCTTAAGAGGATTCGGCTCCGCTGCGTATGGCCCGGGCCCCACCGTCTCCGCGGCCCGCGGCAGCCGCGTACGCCCTCCAGGGCATCACCGCCCGAAGGCGTACGAAAGAAGGGGGCGCGCCGCATACCGGAGCACGCGCCGGTGGCTCGCGCCGTGGCGCGCATCCCTCGTGAAGGTGAGTTGAGACCTCTTCGAAACATGGCTCATTTGGCAGGCCCATGCGCGCCGACAAGTGACGTCCTGCCATTGAAACGGTCAACTCCCTTCCCTTCAAAGGGACTTGCCTGCTGATGACCATGCAGAAACGTGCCTGTCAACGAGTGCATATGCGTCCGCACTACCCCACCTCATGAGCCCTACTATCGGCTCGCCATGACAGCAGCAGGGAAGCACCAGGTGAGCCGGTCGGATACCTCCCGCCGAGGAAGCCGGCCGGGCCGGGCGGGCATCAGAGACGTGGCCGCGGCCGCGGGAGTGTCCATCACGACCGTGTCCGACGCGCTCAACGGCAAGGGGCGGCTCCCGGACGCCACCCGACGCCATGTCCGCGAGGTCGCCGACCGGCTGGGCTATCGCCCCTCCGCCGCGGCCCGAACCCTCCGTACCGGCAAGTCCGGCCTCATCGGCCTGACTGTGACGACCTACGGGGATGAACCTTTCACCTTCACGGAGTTCGCGTACTTCGCGGAGATGGCCAGAGCCGCCACCTCGGCCGCGCTCGCCCGGGGCTACGCCCTGGTCATCCTTCCCGCGACCTCGCGCCACGACGTGTGGTCGAACGTGGCCCTGGACGGGACGGTCGTCATCGACCCCTCCGACCAGGACCCGGTCGTCAGCGAACTGGTCCGCCAGGGCTTACCGGTGGTCTCCGACGGCCGCCCGGCCGGCACGCTGCCGGTGACCGCCTGGGTGGACAACGACCACGAGGCCGCGGTCCTGGGCATCCTCGACCATCTGGCCGACGCCGGCGCCCGCCGGATCGGCCTCCTCACGGGGACGACCACGGACACGTACACCCATCTGTCCACGACCGCATACCTGCGTTGGTGCGAGCGCGTGGGACAGGATCCGGTGTACGAGGCCTATCCCGCGCACGATCCGTGCGCGGGGGCGGTCGCCGCCGACCGGCTCCTCGCCCGGCCCGACCGGCCGGACGCCGTCTACGGGCTGTTCGACCCGAACGGCACCGACCTCCTCGCGGCGGCCCGCCGCTACGGACTGCGCGTACCGGAGGACCTGTTGCTCGTGTGCTGCAGCGAGTCCACGGTGTACGCCAACACCGAGCCGCCCGTCACGACACTCTCGCTCAAACCGCGTCGAATCGGCACGGCCGTGGTCCAGCTCCTCATCGACGCGATCGAGGGGGTCGAATCGGACCAACCGGTCGAGCAGGTGATACCGACCGAGCTGATCGTGCGGACGTCCTCCCAGCGACGGCCTCCTCGGACGACCGTCAGCCCGCCCCGATCACCGGAGGAGGGATGACCTCCGGATGACCCACGGGGAAATCCGGCGCGGAAAGCCCCTCCCAATTCGGGAGAAAACCACGGTGACATGGGGTTCTGCTCCGATTCACCACCCCTGGGTCATCACATGGCGCGATCCGCATTCCTATGATGGGCGGACGACACCGCGGGCCGCTGCGACCAGGCAGTCCGACGCGGTGCAGATGCGGCGCGATGGTGGTGGAGGGGTCGATGACTCAGGGGGCCGGTCAGGGACCCGAGATGCGTACGCCGACGGTGCGCGACTTCCGCGTGCCGGCGTACGTCCACGAGGCCGGTCCGTACACACAGTCCCCCGGCCCGTACCCACAGTCCGGCGAGGTGTACGACCAGGCCGCCGAGCCGTACGACCAGGCCCGGGACCAGCCCGCCGGTCCCTACGGCGGGGCACCCGGCCAGTACGAGCGGCCCGGGCCCTATGCGCAGCAGACACCTCCCGGCGAGGGTGCCGGGCAGGCGCGCGAGCCGGAGGGGTACACACCGACGCAGCGCGATCTACCGGTCATCAACCGGGGTGACACCGTTCAGGTACCGGTCGAGCCCGAGGCCGGACCGGTCGTCCAGTCCGCCGAAGGACCGGGACCGCTGTACGTCGTCGGTGACGTCCATGGCTATCTCGACGAGCTCGTCGCCGCGCTGCGCGAGAAGGGCCTCATCGACATCGACGGCAGCTGGGCGGCGGGGACCTCGCGGCTGTGGTTCCTCGGTGACTTCACCGACCGCGGGCCCGACGGCATCGGCGTCATCGATCTCGTGATGCGGCTGTCCGCCGAGGCCGCCGCGGCCGGGGGCTACTGCAAGGCTCTGATGGGTAACCACGAGCTGCTGCTGCTCGGCGCCAAGCGGTTCGGGGACACCCCCGTCAACTCCGGGGCGGGAACGGCCACCTTCCAGGCCGCCTGGCTGCTGAACGGCGGCCAGAAGACCGACATGGAGCGCCTCCAGGACCACCATCTGCAGTGGATGGCCCGCCTCGACGCCATGGAGATGGCGGACGGGCACCTTCTTGTGCACTCCGACACCACCGCCTATCTCGACTACGGCGACTCCATCGAAGCGGTCAACGACACCGTCCGCGAAACGCTCACCCGCAATGACGCGGACGAGTGCTGGGACGTCTTCCGCAAGTTCACCAAACGCTTCGCGTTCCGCGACGACGGCGGTGCGCAGGCGGTGCGTTCCCTTCTGGACATGTACGGCGGTTCACGCATCGTCCATGGTCACAGCCCCATTCCGTATCTCCTGGGAGAGGTCGGCCCGGAGGAGGGGGAGGACTCCCCGAACCCCGTCGTCGAAAAGCCGCATGTGTACGCCGACGGGCTCGCCATCGCGATGGACGGCGGTGTGACCATGGCCGGAAAGCTGCTGGTCCAGCAACTTCCCCTGGATAGCTGAGCGTTCATCGGGCAGGCGTCCCCCGACGGAGGACAAGCGCAACACAGGGGCAAATTCTGGAAACCCCCTGTCACCGTGTGCCGTCACCGCTCTACCATCGGCTTATCCGTAGCAGGCTCCCCTCCGTTTCTGCCCGACGGCTCGTCAGCATGCCGAGCCCCAAGCCCTACGGAGCATCGGGGGATGCACATGAACAGCGTTCCGCAGCACCTGCTGAGCGAGGACCGCCAAGAGTACGAGCGGATCCTCGATGAGGCGCTGCGCTCCGCACCACACCGTCCGGAACTCGCCGCTGTCGGTCAGCGGCTCAACCCCGAACAACTGCGCACGATGGCCCTCAACGCCACCGCTCTCATCACGGCGGCCGCGGCGACCGAGTACCAGCACTATGTGAAGGTCCGCGAGGAACTGCGCCAGCCGGCGCCGTCCACCCCTCCGGTCCGCGAAGGATCCAGCAGCACCACGGAT
This sequence comes from Streptomyces sp. NPDC050988, assembly GCF_044456225.1. Taxonomy (NCBI): domain Bacteria; kingdom Bacillati; phylum Actinomycetota; class Actinomycetes; order Kitasatosporales; family Streptomycetaceae; genus Streptomyces; species Streptomyces sp. NPDC050988. Next base: position 245,569 of record NZ_JBITFQ010000012.1, read on the forward strand.
CCGGCCACGGGCGCGGTCGGGCTCGCCACGACCATGGGGGAGGTCGCCGAGACCGCCGGGGCGGGTGCCGCGGCGGTCGTCGCCGTGCTCGCCCCCGTCCTCGCCGGCACCGCCGCGGCGATCTTCCTGCTCGTCGGCTACATCCTGAAGATGCTCGACCCCCAGCCGGGCATCGCCCAGACCCTCCTCACCACCGGGTGGGTGTTCGGAGCCATCACGGCCGTCACGATCCTGGTGGCCGCGGTCGGTCTCCTGCTCGCCGCCCTGCGCAACGGCGCCAGTTCACTCCAGGCCGACGCGCACGGCGAACGCAGCGAAGAGGTGAACCGGGCCAGGGAAGCCTGGCACGACGCCCTTCTGGAGCGCGGCATCATGCCGTTCCTCAGGGAGGCCCTCGCCGACCCGGGCACGGCCGCCCTCGGCCGTACGAAGCCGTCGGCGCCGATCAGCCGGATGCCCCAGCTCGGCTACAACCGGCCAGGCTTCAGCAGCCCGGACGGCGGCCCGACAGCGGGGCCCCGCCCCAGCTTCTCCAGCCCGGACTTCAGCAGCCCCGACTTCGGGGGGCCGGAGCACCAGCCGGAGTAGCCCCGCCCTCGCCCGGGCCCGGCCCCATGTGGGGCGGGCAACCGGGCGCGGCCAGGCGGAGAGAGGCCCGACCGGCCGCAGCGTCGCGGGCACTGCGCCCGCGACGGCCGCGTTCCAGCAGGTGCGGTACCTCCGTGCCGTGCCCTCGTGGCACGCCTCCATGCCGCGCCTCCGTGCCATGCCTTCATCCCGTGCCTTCGTTCCGTTTCTACATGCGCCGAACGATCTGCGCGGTCGCTCGCTCGACCGGTGTGCGGTTGTAGACATGCACCAGGGCGAGGTGGAAGAGCGCCGGTGCGAGTGGGGCCTACCGTTCGGCCCGCCAGCCGGCCATGTCCGAAGGCAGCTCGATCTCCTCGTCGAGTACTTGGATATAGACGGATTCAGCGGATATGGATGATTCCCCGTCCCCTTCGACGATCAGGGCCGAGGCGTGAAGCGGCCCCAGCGAGAAGGTTCTCCACGCCGGACTGGACTCTTCCCGCTGCCTGAGGGTGCGTACGGCACGGGTCGAGCGGGTTCGCAGCCTGTACCAGCCGTTCTGCAGGGGTTGCTGGAACAGCACCGCGAACAGCATCCCCAGCACAGCGCCGACAACTCCGTTGGCCACATCGATCCCGCCCATGCCAGGCGGGGTAGGGAAGTTGATCACGTCGTGCGCGATCTTCTCTCTACCGTTACGACTTGGAGCGAGGCGTCGTGTTCCTCCGCAGGGCCCCGGCCTGGATGGTCGGGGCCTACGAGAAAGGGACGGACAGCGGGCCGGAATCAGTCGGCCATGGGCAGGTACACCCTGTTGCCGCTCGCCGCGAACTCCTTCGACTTCTGGAGCATCCCCTCAGCGACCTCCTCGGCTGTCGCGCCAGCGGCCGCGGTGCCACCGAACTGTTCGGTGATGCTGTGGCTGATCTTCATCGAGCAGAACTTCGGCCCGCACATGGAGCAGAAGTGCGCCGTCTTGGCGGGCTCGGCCGGGAGGGTCTCGTCATGGAACTCCCGGGCCGTGTCGGGGTCGAGGGCCAGGTTGAACTGGTCCTCCCAGCGGAACTCGAAGCGGGCGTCCGACAACGCGTCGTCCCACTCCTGTGCGCCCGGATGTCCCTTGGCGAGGTCGGCCGCATGGGCCGCGATCTTGTAGGTGATGACGCCCGTCTTGACGTCGTCACGGTTGGGCAGGCCCAAGTGCTCCTTGGGCGTGACGTAGCAGAGCATGGCCGTGCCCCACCAGGCGATCATCGCGGCACCGATGCCGGAGGTGATGTGGTCGTACGCCGGCGCGACGTCCGTCGTCAGCGGGCCGAGCGTATAGAACGGAGCTTCATCACAGATCTCCTGCTGAAGGTCGATGTTCTCCTTGATCTTGTGCATCGGGACATGCCCCGGGCCCTCGATCATGGTCTGTACGTTGAAACGCTTCGCGACCCTGTTGAGTTCCCCGAGCGTCCTCAACTCCGCGAACTGCGCTGCGTCGTTGGCGTCCGCGATCGACCCGGGCCGGAGTCCGTCGCCGAGCGAGTACGTGACGTCGTACGCCGCGAGGATCTCGCAGAGTTCCTCGAAGTTCTCGTACAGGAACGACTCCTTGTGGTGCGCCAGGCACCAGGCCGCCATGATCGAGCCGCCGCGCGAGACGATGCCGGTCTTGCGGTTCGCGGTCAGCGGGACGAACGGCAGCCGCACGCCCGCGTGGACGGTCATGTAGTCCACACCCTGCTCGGCCTGCTCGACGACCGTGTCCTTGTAGATCTCCCAGGTCAGCTCCTCGGCCCGCCCGTCGACCTTCTCCAGCGCCTGGTAGAGCGGGACCGTGCCGATGGGGACGGGGGAGTTCCGCAGCACCCACTCGCGGGTGGTGTGGATATTGCGGCCGGTGGACAGGTCCATGACCGTGTCGGCGCCCCAGCGGGTCGCCCAGGTCATCTTCTCCACCTCCTCCTCGATGGAGGAAGTGACCGCGGAGTTGCCGATGTTGGCGTTGACCTTCACCAGGAACCGCTTGCCGATGATCATCGGCTCGATCTCCGGGTGGTTGACGTTGGCCGGCAGCACGGCCCGGCCCGCCGCGATCTCCTCGCGGACGACCTCGGGAGAAACGTTCTCCCGGATGGCCACGTACTCCATCTCCGGCGTGACCTCACCCCGCCTGGCGTACGCGAGTTGCGTCACCGCCTGGCCGTCGCGGCTGCGCCGGGGCTGGCGCGGCCGCCCCGGGAAGACCGCGTCGAGATTGCGCAGTCCGCCCCTCGGCGAGGTGTGCTTGATCCCGTCGTCCTCGGGGCGGATTGGTCGGCCCGCGTACTCCTCGGTGTCGCCGCGGGCAATGATCCAGTTGGCCCGGAGGGCCCCGAGGCCCCTGCGCACGTCGGTGTCGACGGTCGGATCGGTGTACGGGCCGGAGGTGTCGTACAGAGTGACCGACTGCCCGTTGGTGAGGTGCACTTGGCGGACCGGCACGCGCAGGTCGGGGCGCGAACCCTCGACATACGCCTTGTGCCAGCCGATGGACTTCCCGGCCTCGCCGTTCTCGGGCGAAGCAGTCACTCCACCGCTCTCGGCCGAGGCGAACGCCCCGTCCGTCAGGCTGGAGGCAGGCGTGCGTACGTCCTTGTTGGTCATGAGACCTACTCCCTACGCCGGCATTACCCGGTAACAGGTTCGGCGGTCGACGCAGCGATTTCCGTCCGGCGATGTTCCACGTGAAACATCGCGTCTACGGAGGTCAGCGCCCTCTCAGCCCGGTGCTCCGAGCTCCCGCGTGTGCAAAGGTGCCCCCACGCTAGCGTCAGATGTGGCGCGGTGAACAGTGGGCCCGGGCCGTTCTTGCGATGATCGGTCGGTGACCACGACGCAGCAGCCCCCAATCCCGCCGTCCGAACCGCCCCACGGACACGGCCACGACGGCCACGGTCACGGCGGCGGACCTGGGCACGGCCCCCACGGCCCCGGACCGGGCGGCGGCGGAGACCGGCCCGGCGGTGGTGACGGTGGCGGATCGGGTGGCGGCGGGCACGGCCACTCGCACAGTCACGGACCCGCCGCGCCTGTCTCGATGCACCTGCGCAAGGTCATCGCGGCCGTGCTGATCCCCTTCGCGGCGGCGGTCGTCGTCGGCCTCGTGGTGCTCTGGCCCGGCGGCGCCCCGGGGCACGAGCGCACCGGTGTCGGCTTCGACCGGCAGACGCAGCAGGCCACTGTGACCAAGGTCGACAAGGTCGACTGCAAGTCGGTGAACGCCTCGGGGGAGACGCCGACCGGCGACACGTCGACCGCCGAGGGCTCGTCGGCACAGCAACAGGCGACCGGCAGCTGCAAGAAGGCGACGGTGCGGGTCGACACCGGCAAGGACAAGGGCCGTACGTTCACGGAGATCGTCCAGCCGGACTCCTCGCGACAGCTGGAGCAGGGCCAGAAGGTGATCGTCGCGTATGCGCCGGACGCCCCCAAGGAACTCCAGTACTCGGTCACCGACGTGAACCGCAAGCTCCCGATGACGCTGCTCGCCGGGATCTTCGCCGTCGCCGTGGTCGTGGTGGGCCGGATGCGCGGCGTCATGGCACTGGTCGCACTGGCCGCCAGCTTCCTCATCCTGACGTTCTTCATCCTCCCCGCGATCCTGCAAGGCTCGAACCCCCTGGTCGTGGCGGTGGTCGGGGCGAGCGCCATCATGCTGATCGCGCTCTATCTGTGCCATGGGCTGTCGGCCCGTACGTCGGTGGCGGTGCTCGGCACCCTGCTCTCCCTGTTGCTGATCGGGCTGCTCGGCTCACTGTTCATCGACTGGGCGGCGCTGACCGGCAACACGGACGACAACACCGGGCTGATCCACGGGCTGTATCCGTCCATCGACATGAGCGGTCTGCTGCTCGCGGGCATCATCATCGGTTCGCTGGGTGTGCTCGACGACGTGACGGTGACGCAGACGTCGGCGGTCTGGGAGCTGCACGAGGCCAATCCGACGATGGGCTGGCGCGGGCTGTACCGCGCGGGCATCCGTATCGGCCGCGACCACATCGCGTCGGTCGTCAACACGCTCGTCCTCGCCTACGCCGGCGCCGCACTGCCGCTGCTGCTGCTCTTCTCCATCGCGCAGAGCAGCGTGGGGACGGTGGCCAACAGCGAGTTGGTCGCCGAGGAGATCGTGCGCACGCTCGTCGGCTCGATCGGACTGGTCGCCTCCGTGCCGGTGACCACGGTTCTCGCCGCGCTGGTCGTCTCGGCGGACCGCCCGGGCCCCGCCGCCCCGGCACAACAGGAACAGCCGCAGCCCCAGCCACAGCCCCAGTCGGGCGCCAGGGCGCCTCTGCGTGGCGGGAGCGGCCGCCGCCGCAAGCACTGAACCCGGCGCCTGCCGGATCCGGTCGCCGAGGGTCGAGAGCTGAGAGCTGAGAAGAAGCGTTACGGCAGTCCGCGTAGCCGCGAGGCAACAAGCCGGATGACGTACGGCAAAGCCGGGTGGGATGAGCACGTGTCACACGCGTACGGGACGACGTACAACGAGGCGGCGTTGCGCCTGCCCCAGCCCCGTATCACTTCACCCAGCGCTCTGTTCCTCCGCCAGGATGCGGTTCAGCGCCTCGTCGAGGTGTGTGTCGAAGTCCGCGAGGGAACGCTCCTGGCCCAGCGGCACCAGCCGGTCCGTACGGTCCAGGAACGCCAGCAACGGCGCCGTCCCACAGCGGAACAACGCGTGGTCACCGCCCACTTGAAGCCGGATCAGCACATCGCCGAACCCCTCGGTGTCGGCGGGAGCGATGTGCACGTCGCCGTCCCCGCACGCCCGGCCCACCCCGTCGATCAGCAGCTCCCGGCCGAAGGCCCAGGTGACCGGCGCGTCACCGGGCAGGTGGAAGGTCAGCCGCACGGCATAGGGATCACAGGTCTCGTAGCGCAGCTCCACCGGGATGCGAAAGGAGAGCTCCTCCGAGACGACGAAGCTCATCATGACCTCTGCCTGTACTACCGACTCGCGCATCGCCTACCCCGTCGTTCGCCTTCGACTGGCCGGGAATCATCCACCTGACACTGCTGGCATCTTGCTGAACGTACACACCAGATCACAAGGAGTGAGTTTTCAGATGCTGATAGAGAGCGAGAGTGTGCCCAGCAGCCTTCCGATCTCGCTCTGCAATCGGCGTGCCGCCGGCAGCAGTCGGTCGGCCTGGTGGGCCGGCAGGGAAATGGCGATCGTGGCCGCAGTACTGCCCACAGTGATGGGAATCGCGGCGCAGACCGTCCCCAGCGCGTACTCCTGACGCTCAATCACGGGCTGCATGCGTCGCACGGATTCGAGGCGTCGCAACAGGGTTCGATCGTCACGCACCGTATATGGCGTGATGGACCGGACGGAGTAACGGTCGACGTGGTCCCGACGGGCGTCGTCGTCGAGCTGGGACAGCAGACACTGGCCGATCGCGTGCGCGTGACCCGTCTCGCGGAAGTCGGCCCACTCCTCGACGGCGGGATTGGCCGGGGTGTCGGCGACGCACTGGACCTCGATCTCACCGTCGCGGTAGAGCGCGTAGTACACGGGCGCGCCGATCGAGTCACGGCACTGCGCGAGGGCGTCGGCGACCATGCTGCGACGTTTCTGCCGGGCACCGCTGCTGGTCAACCGCTCGACCGCATCGCCGAGGAAGAACAGGCCCTTCTCCCGGCGCAGATAGCCCTCGTGGGCCAGCGTGCGCAGCAGGTGGTACGCCGTGGGCAGGGCCAGCCCGGCCTCACGGGCGAGCTGTTTCGCGGGCGCCCCGTGTTCATGGCGGGCGACGGACTCAAGGAGGCGCATCGCTCGCTGCACGGATCCGATGAGGGTCGTGGGATGCGGCTCGGAGGAAGGGACGTGCGGTCCTGCGGATGCGGTGTCAACCGTGGCCAAGGGGTGCTCCCGAAGCGCGAGGGGGGCCGCCCGTGCGGGGGTAACACGGGAGGGATCAGAGCGCCGCTCGCGGGAATCAACCCCGCGTCGAATTCCGGACTTTAACCGTCTGCCACCGCTCGCAGACGGCCTGTGCCGAAACTTCCCTCGCCCGAGGGAACTGGCGGTTCCTGTTACCGCCGGCCGGTTGCCGACCGGCGGGCCTCCCCTTGCCTACCAGTCGCTCCTCGACGAGGAACTCGACATGAACTTCCGTACGACGTAGATCAGTCCGCCGACCACCGCCACGAAGACCAGCAGTTTGAAGAGCAAGGTGATCACGATCCCAACGACACTCACTATCAGGCCGCCGAACACGACCAGGGCGATGACCGGCACCGCGACCCACTTAATCCACCACGGCATACCCGCGAAGATCTCTCGCATCGCCCTTGTTCCTTGTCTCTCTGCCCGTTTCCGAGTGCTGTCCGAGCCCGCTCCCGAAGGATGACGGGTCTTGAATGTCCTGCACTCGATGCTAGGCGCGGCGGGGGTGCCGACGGGGGCCTGGCACCCCTTGTCCTCCCCTGAACGTTCCCCTAGGGAACCCTGAGGCGGAGGTCAGCTCTCGGGCGGAGAGAAGACCACCACAACCCGCAGATCCTCGCTGATGTGGTGGAACTTGTGGGCCACCCCAGCGGGCACGTAGACGACGCTGCCGCGTGCCACCTGGGTCGTCTCCATGCCGACCGTGATCGCCGCACGACCGCTGACGACGAAGTACACCTCGTCCTGGCGGTGGGGCTGCTGAGGGTCCTGGGTGCCCGCGTCCAGCGCGTACAGGCCGACCGACATGTTCTTCTCACGCAGGAACTGGAGGTACGCGCCGTCGTTGGCGGCACGCTCCGCCTCCAGTTCGTCCAGCCGGAATGCCTTCATCGCCCTTGTCCGCCCTTGCCCCGCTGCTCGTAGTCGATCTCGTCTGTCACGATCAGACACATGAAGAATTTCGTAGTCAAGACGATCGCCAACGCGGGCGCCCTGGCCGTCGCCGTGTGGCTGCTCGACAAGATCACCCTGTCCGGTGGCAGCACGGGCAAGGAGATCGGCACGCTGTTGCTCGTCGCACTGGTCTTCGGCCTGGTCAACTTCCTGGTCAAGCCGATCGTGCAGGTGCTGACGTTCCCGCTGTTCATTCTCACGCTCGGCCTGATCACGCTGGTGGTCAACGCCCTGATGCTGCTGCTGACCTCGTGGCTGGCGGACAAGCTCGACCTGAGCTTCCACGTCGAGGGCTTCTGGACCGCCGTCCTGGGCGGCCTGATCATCTCCATCGTCTCCTGGGCGCTGAACGTCGTCCTGCCCGACAAGGACTGAGCGACCTGATGCCCTATCGCGTGTGCTTCGTCTGCACCGGCAACATCTGCCGCTCCCCGATGGCCGAGTCCGTCTTCCGCGCGCGGGTGGCGGAGGCCGGGCTGGACGGCCTGGTCGAGGTGGACAGCGCCGGCACCGGCGGCTGGCACGAGGGTGACGGCGCCGACCCGCGCACCGTCTCCGTCCTCGAAGCAGCCGGCTACGAAGGCGGCCATGCGGCCCGCCAGTTCCACGCCGACTGGTTTGCCCGTCTCGACTTGGTCATAGCCCTCGACGCCGGCCACCTGCGGGCCCTGCGCCGCCTCGCCCCCACTGAGGCGGACGCCGGGAAGGTGCGGCTGCTGCGCTCGTACGACCCTGCCGTCGCGTCGGCCTCGGGGGCCGACCTCGACGTACCGGACCCCTACTACGGGGGCCTGGACGGCTTCGAGGAGTGTCTTGAGATGGTGGAGGCAGCGAGCCCCGGCCTGCTCGCCGCGGTACGGGAGCAAGTGGAGGGACAGGCGGCATGACAGATTCCGTTACGGGAGCCGGTGACGGCACACGCGCGGTGCGGGCTGGACTGCCCGAGCCCGTCAAGCACGAGCCGACCCTCCCTGGGCCGGTCTTCGCCGCCCACTTCCATCTGCCGGGCGACCCCACGGGCCCGTACACCTACGGCCGCGACGAGAACCCGACCTGGACCCACCTGGAGCGCGCCATCGGCGAGCTGGAGGCGCCGGGGCGGGACGACGTCGAAACGCTCGTCTTCGCCTCCGGCATGGCCGCCATCTCGGCCACCCTCTTCTCCCAGCTGAGCGCCGGCGACACGGTCGTGCTGCCCGACGACGGCTACCAGGTGCTGCCGCTCGTGCGCGCGCAGTTGGAGGCGTACGGAATCGAGGTGCGCACCGCCCCGACCGGCGGCGACGCCCAGCTCGACGTCCTGGACGGCGCGAAGCTGCTGTGGATCGAGACGCCGTCGAACCCGGGGCTCGACGTGTGCGACGTACGGCGGCTCGTCGAGGCAGCGCACGCGCGCGGCTGTCTGGTCGCCGTCGACAACACCCTGGCGACCCCGCTCGGGCAGCGCCCGCTTGAGCTGGGCGCCGATTTCTCCGTGGCCAGCGGCACCAAGCAGCTCACCGGGCACGGCGACATCCTCCTGGGATACGTCACCGGTGGCGACGCCGCGGCGATGGCCTCCGTACGGCGCTGGCGCAAGATCGTCGGGGCGATTCCGGGGCCCATGGAGGCGTGGCTCGCGCACCGCTCCCTTGCGACGCTCCAACTGCGGGTGGACCGGCAGAACGCCAACGCACTGGTGATCGCCGAGGCCCTGCGCGACCGGCACGAGGACCTCGGGGTCCGCTATCCGGGGCTGCCCGGCGACCCGTCGCACAAGATCGCCTCGCAGCAGATGCAGCGCTTCGGGTGCGTGGTGTCGTTCGCGCTGCCCACACGCGCGCGTGCCGACCGTTTTCTCGACGCGCTGCGGCTGGTGGACGACGCGACCAGCTTCGGCGGTGTGCGGTCGACAGCCGAGCGGCGCGGCCGCTGGGGCGGTGACGCGGTGCCGGAGGGCTTCATCCGCTTCTCGGCCGGTGCCGAGGATCCTCAGGACCTCGTGGCCGATGTGCTGCGCGCGCTCGACGAGTCCTCGCTCTGAGCGTCTTCTGAGTCGCCGGTCAGTAGCGGGCACGTACGGCGGACGGTCCGAGCCTCCCCCCTCGTGGCTCGGACCGTCCCGGTTCTGCGCGCGAAGAACCGCGCGAACAAGGCTAGTTGACTCTGTGTCAGTGTCCAATCACAGTAGCGACAGAGACCTATCGACATATTTATAGTTGGGGGCTTCCGGGGAGCTGCGGGAGAAGGGACGCCATGGACCTGGCCTTGCTGCGGACCTTCGTGACCGTGCACCGGGCCGGCTCCTTCACCCGCGCGGCCGCGCTGCTGGGCCTCTCGCAGCCTGCCGTCACCTCCCAGATCCGAACCCTCGAACGACAGCTGGGACGCCCTCTCTTCCTGCGTCAGGCCCGTGGAGTGACCCCTACGACCATGGGCGACGAACTCGCCCACAAGGCGGCGCCCCATCTCGACGCCCTGGTGGAGATCACCGAGACCGGCCTCGACGAGGACTCCTCCGTACGCACGCTCCATCTCGCAGGCCCTCCGGAGTTCACCGCCGAACGCGCCCTGCCCGCGCTCACCGAGCTGACCGGGGACGACGGCCAGGGCTTCGCGCTGCGCGCCTCCTTCGGAAATGCGGAGGAGACGCTGGAAGGGCTTGCCGCCGGGCATCACGATCTGGCCATCAGTACGGCCCGCCCACGCGGCTCCCTGCTCACCGCGACTCCGCTCTGCGACGAGGAACACGTCCTGGTCGCCGCCCCGCGCTGGGCCGACCAGCTCGACTCCGGCTCGCTACGTCACCAGGGCGAGCCCTCCCTGGAGAACTTCCCCGTGGTGGAGGTGCACGAGTCCCTGCCGTTCGTCGCCCGCTACTGGGCCTCCGTCTTCGACTCCCGCCCGGCCACGTCGGGCACCGTCATCGTCCCCGACCTGCGTGCTGTCCTCGCCTGCGCGACCACCGGCGCCGGGCTCGCGGTCCTTCCGCGCTATCTGTGCGCACCCGCTCTGGAGCGGGGAGACGTGGTCGCGCTGACCGAACCCGCGGTGCCTCCGCTTCGTACGTACTTCCTGGTCGTGCGCACCGGCACACTGGCCATGCCGCATATCGCGCGGGCGCACGAGTGGCTCATGCACGCCGCCATGGACTGGTCATGACCAAGACGCATCACCTCGTCAAGAGGGCGATGTTTCACGTGGAACCAACTGGGCCACATTTCTCCCATGACCGTCCGACCCGTGGTCAAGCGCACCGCCCGGGCCGTCCTACTGGACGGCAATGACCTGGTCCTCATCAAGCGGACCAAGCCCGGCGTCGATCCCTACTGGCTGACGCCCGGCGGCGGAGTCGAGCCTGAGGACACGACCGTCGTCGACGCACTCCATCGTGAGGTGCACGAAGAACTCGGCGCCAAGATCACCGATGTGGTGCCCTGCTTCGTCGACACCGTCGAGCACATCGGCGACAACGCCAGAACGACCGGCGTGAAGGTCCAGCACTTCTTCGTCTGCCGCCTGGAATCCATGGACCCGTCGCTGCGCCATGGCCCCGAGATCGACGAGCCCTGCGGGGAGTACGAGATCGTGCGGATCCCCTTCACCCGCGTGGGCATCGCTTCCGTCCATCTCGTACCGCTGTCGCTGCGGCACTATCTCGACGGGAACATCGAGGGCGTACTGGCGATGCACGCACCCGATCTGGGCTGACGGCAGCCCCCTCGGGGCCGGGCCTGGTCCGGGCGTGGGCCGTCACTCGTCGTGCCCGGGATCGGTCCGCTGCCTGCGTAGCTCTTGGCCCGGAGTCAGTATCCGGTCACGACGAGTTCTTCCACCGCGTCGTGACGGATCCTCTCCGACGGGATGCCGATGTCCCTGAGCGCGTCGACGCCGCTGCGGATCATGCCGGGAGGGCCCGACAGGTATGCGTCGTACTCGTTCCACGGCCCGTACTCGCGTACGGCGTCGGGGAGGTGCAGATGCCCGTGCTGGTCGACTATCGGGCGCACCGCGAGCCAGGGGTGGCTCTGCTGGAGCCGGAGCATCGTGTCGATGTCGTACAGGTCGTGATCGGTGCGGGCTCCGTAGAACACCTCGACCGGGCGCCGCTCGCCATGCTCGGCGACATCCTCGACGAGGGCCTTTATCGGCGCTATGCCGGTACCGCCGCCCAGGCAGAGCAGGCCGCTGTCGGTGGTGTGGTCGACGGTCATCGAGCCGGCCGGTGGGCCGAGCCGGATGACGTCGCCGGGGCGGGCGCGGTGCACCAGCGCGTTGGAGACCCAGCCCGCCGGAATCGCCTTCACATGGAACGACAGCAGTCCGTCGGAGCGGGGCGCCGAGGCGAACGAGTAGTGCCGCCAGATCCGCGGCCACCAAGGGGTCTCCACGCTCGCGTACTGCCCGGCGAGGAAGGGGTACGGCTGGTCGGGGCGGACCGTGATCACGGCGACATCGGGGGTCCTGAGGTCGTGCGAGATCACCTCGGCGTGCCACCAGGCCGGGGCCCGCAGCTCGTCCGCGGCGGCGGCGTCGATCATGACCTGCGAGATCGTCGTGTACGCCCGGACCCAGGCGGCCTCGGTCTCCCCGTCCCAGACCGACGAGGCGAACCGGCTGAGCGAGCCGATCAGGCACTCGCCGACGGCCGGGTAGTGCTCGGGGCGGGTGCCGTACTTGCGGTGGCCACGGCCCAGGTTCTTCAGATACGCGACCAGGACCTCGGTGTTGTCGATGTGCTCGGCCGCGGTCAGCAGTGCCCGCAGAAGCCGGTCCCGCTGAGTGTCCATCGCGGCGGGGAAGAGCTGGCGCAGCTCCGGGTGCCGCACGAAGAGCAGCGCGTAGAAGTACGAGGTGACCTTGTCGGCGACGGGGCCCACCTCGGCCATGGTCCGGCGAATGAGAACGGCGTCGGGGGAGGCGGCCTGTGCGGGGGCGGGGGCGGGGGCGGGGACGGCTACGGCGGCGGGGGCAGGGGCGGAGCGCTGGTCGGGAACGCGGGGCTCGTGGTCGGGCCCGGGTGGGCCGGGAGGGCCGGTGTGGGCCTGCGGGGCAGAGAGCCCGGTCCGGGCCTGCGGGGTGGGTGTCGCCTCGTGCGTCATGGCCGGCGGCGTCGCGGTCTGGCCGGCAGGAGCAGCTCCGGCGTGAGAGGCCCAGGGTTGAGGGGCATCGGCACGAGAGGTGTCGGCATGCGGGATGTCGGCACGGGGAGCGTCGGCGGGCGCGGACCTGGCGCCGGTGGAGTCGCCGTAGGTGTGGCCGCCGTCAGGGGAGCCCGCGTGGCGGCCGTGCGTGGCCGTGGCTCCGGTGTCGGCCGCTCGTTCGGTGTCGGAGACGGTCTCGTCGGTCGGGGGTATTCGTTGCCGTGTCGTGGCGTCGGCGCCCGGCGCGGGCCTGCCGACGGGGCGCAGTGCGGCCAGGCGGTGGCCCTCAGGCGCCTCCTGCTCGCCGCCCGCGGGCGGCTCCGGCGGCGTGTGCGGCGTGAACCAGCCGCCCCCGCCACTACCCCCTGAAGTGCCGTTGTCGGCCGACGTGGTGGTCGGAGCGTCCATGTTGTGCCTCGCCTCGAACATCTTTCGGTCGGTCTGCGCACTTCCTCGATCGGAAGATGCCTGCTTTCCCCCGCAGACTGCTTGCTTCCCCGTTCCGCTCCGCCCCGTCGCCCCATGGCGGCCACATTGAACCTCGGAATCCCGCAGCCTACGGACAAGTAAGCCGAGAGTGTGACATTGGCCGCACTACCGCCATCGCAGCATCTCACCCTGCGCCAACACCCCGGCCATGTAACCGGAAATGCGGGTCTTCGATCTCTCTGTCCCGTTAGGCTGCATTGCCCCTTGTTCGCCCTGGCGGGATGCGCGGACATCACACCGGACACGAACCGGAGTCGACCATACCGGCCGCTGTCCGGCACACAAGTCCTCTCTTCCCCACGTCGGGAATCGAACGGGGACCGGACTGTCGATTCCCTCAATTACCGGGCAGGGCGCACCAATTCATAGACATCCCGCAGATCCCGCCCCACGTAGGAGTGAGTGGCGAGACCTTCCAGATGCAGATCCGCATTGACGGCGACGGATACCGGAACCACCCCGAACAGGTCTCTGTCCGACATCGAGTCGCCGTATGCGACGCAGTCGGTCCTGGCCACCCCGAACTCCGCGCAGAGCCGGTCCGCGATCCGCACCTTGGCCGCCGCACTCAGAATCCCGGCAGGACTCACCGGCTCGGTGAACGGCACGGTGGGGAAACGTGATCCGTACGCCGCGTGCGCGCCCCAGCCCGTCAGCCGCTCGACGAAGAAGGAGGGCGAGAGCGAGACGACGGCGCAGTAGTCGCCGCTGCCCCTGATCTCCGCCCAGACTTCCTGGATGCCCTCCAGCCACGGCGCGCTCGCGAAAGCGGTCGCCACATGCGCCTCGGTGAGATCACTCCAGAGGGCGTGTATCTGCGTCGCGTACTCCGGCGGGCCTATGAGACCCGCGCCGATCGCCTCGTCGAGCGCCACGGTCTCGGCGTCAAGGCCGAGCTGTCGGGAGATCTCCACAGGCGCCGAGGTGCCGTGCAGCAAGGTCCCGTCCAGATCGAAGAGATGAAGTCTCGCCATGTACGCCGAGGCTAGTACGTGGGGTTACTCCCGTCGGCAGACGTGCTCTGCGCTCCCGCCCGGCACGGTGTTTCACGTGAAACTAAGCCGCCCCGCACGCCGGGCCACCCTCGTCGTCCATGTAGCCGCCTCCGCGGGCTGGCTCGGGCTCACGCTCGGGCTGCTCGCTCTGGGGATCACCGCAACCACCACAGGGTCCGCGGTGACCGTGGAAGCCTCCGTCCGAGCCATGAAGCTGTTCGCGGACTGGCTCCTGCTCCCCCTCGCCTTCCTCACGTTCACGAGCGGTCTGGTGCTGTCCCTGGGAACGCCGTGGGGGCTGGCGAGGCACCGCTGGGTCTACATCAAGTTCTGGCTGACTCTGGCCACGACCACCGCCACCGTCTTCGCGCTGCGTCCCGGAGTCGGTTCCGCTGTCGCGGCTGCTTCGGCAGGTGGTCCGCTTCCCGACGCCGGTGACGTTCTGTTCGGGCCGATCGTCTCGCTGTCCGCCTATCTCTTCATGACGGTGATCTCGGTCCTCAAGCCCTGGGGACTGACCCGGCGTGGACGGAGGCTGCGTGACCAGAAGTCAGCCGGGCAGAGGTCTCGTGGGCAAAAGATCAGTGCGGCTGCCCGGAAACCGGTGGACGCCGAGCGCGCCCGTCAGACAGCCTGACCTGCGTGTCGACTCCTTCCCCCGCCTTCCAGTCCATCCGCCGTCTGACCCCACGCGATCTCTCCGCCTGCGCCGATCTCTCCGAGAACCGCGGCTGGCCCCGCGAGGAACACAAGTGGGGCCTCCTGCTCACGGCCGGCACGGGTTACGGCATCGACGACCCCGACGGGGGCCTCGTCACCGCCTGCGTCGTGACCTCGTACGGGCCCCAGGACCGCCCCGCCCTGGCCGCGATCGGCATGGTGCTGGTCGCCGAGCGGCACGCACGCCAGGGCGTCGGACGCAGACTGATGCAGCATGTCGTCGGCGAGCTGGGCACCACACCGATGACGCTGCACGCGACGCCGTACGGGCGCCCTCTCTACGAGGAACTGGGGTTCAAGACCACCGGACGGGTGGAGATGGTTCGCGGCCACTTCGTCCCGGGCGGCCCGGAGCCCGAGGTCGCCACGCGTGCTGCCACCGCGGAGGACCTCACCGCGATCCTCCGGCTCGACGAAGAGGTCTTCGGTACCGACCGCACGCACATGATCACGCGCCTGCCCGCCTTCGCCGACCAACTGCGTGTCGCCGAGGAGGACGGCCGGATCATCGGCTATGCGGCCGCCTGGCCCAACCTGGACAACCATGTCGTGGGCCCGCTGATCGCCCGGGACACGGCAACGGCCAAAGCGCTCGTCGCCTCGCTGGCCGCCCACGTCGACGGGCCTTTGCGCACCGACATCGACGTACGGCACGAGGAGTTGCTGGCGTGGGTGAAGGAACGCGGACTCGCCCCCACGGGTTTCAACGCGGTCATGACGTACGGCATCGCGGAGTTGCCGGGCGACTGGACGCGGCGGTTCGCTCCGCTCACGGTGGCGGCGGGCTGAAAGGGCCGAGAGTGAGCCGACCGACGGCTGAGAACTCGGCGGCTGAGAGCTCAGCCTTTGAGAACTCCGCGGTTGAGCTCGGCGGTCGAGAGCTGGCGGCACATCGAAACGCCCGCCCCGGACGGGGCGGGCGTTTCGATACTTCGTGACACTACGGCGCTTTCGAGGGCTCCTAGGCGAGCGTCTTCAGCGCGGCGGTGGCGAAGGAGTGGTCCTGCTCCGGCGCGCCGCCGCCGACTCCGATCGCGCCGATCAGACGGCCGTCGCGGTGGACCGGAACCCCGCCCGCGATGAAGAGCAGCGGGCGGTCGAGGGCGGTGGGCAGGGTGTGGAAGAGGCCACCCGGCTGCACGGCGTCGACGAGATCGGTGGTGGGGGCGTCCAGCTGCAGTGCCGTGTAGGCCTTGCGGGTGCTGGTCTCACCGGAGATCAGTACGGCCCGGTCGTCGCGCCGGAAGGCGAGCAGGTGGCCGCCCGCGTCGAGGACGGTGACGCTGACCTTCACGTCGGCGGCTTCCGCGGCGCGACGGGCGGCCGTGACGAGGGCCTCGGCGTCCTGGATGGTCAGCGGGGTAACGGTGGTGGTGCTCATGAGCTTGTCTCTCCTTGATGGGTGGTGCTGTGTGGGGGTGTGACGGTTTGCCGGGTGGTGGCGTGTGGGGGCAGCGGTCCCCTGAGTCGCGGGTGAGGGCTTGCTCGGGGCTGTGGTGGGGGGGCGGGGCGCCCCCCCCCCCCCGGGGGGCCCCCCCCCCCCCGCGGGGGAACCCCCCCCCCCCCCCCCCGGGGGGGCCCCCCCCCCGGGCGGGGACCGCCCCCCCCCCCCCCCCCCCC